>JAAYDY010000075.1 GCA_012729015.1 Phycisphaerae bacterium
CCTTGAGCCGATCCCGCTCCTTCTGGCTCATCTCGATCCGGTCTCCCTCCATCCGCTCTCCTTCCACCCGAAGGAAAGCGGACATTTCTATCCGCCGAAGACCGGACATTACTATTCGCGTATGACAATGGTAGGATTCTATCCCGTGCAGGCAACTGCAATCAAGTCTCATCGACGTGCTACTTCCGGGCCTGCTGGAGCCTGGACAGTTTCAGCCGCTTTCGCTCTCCGGCAGATTCCACTGCCGACCCGATGTGTTCTACGCCCTGCAGCGACGCCGCTGCCGCGCAGCCGACTACGCAGTCGAGCCAGTGGTGGTCCGGCCGATGGGCGGGGAGCTTCCATTCCTCCACGGTGCGACCGCGACCTTCGATGCGGAGAACGGCGCCGCCCGGTGCCGCGCGCTGGCAACGTTGCGCTGAGAACGGTAGCCTGGAGAGGCGAACTGGGGCTCGGCGTGCAGGACTGCCCCGGAAGGACGCCGGAAGAGAGCGAGGATCAGGATGTCCATCCATCGGCAAGGCATCGCCATCGGAAGCCTGACGGAACTCCCGGGGACGTACACCTGCCTTCAGCGCGGCACGTGTGAGCCCTTACTCCCCGACCTGGCGCCTGACCAGCCCGGGGTTCGCGGAAAGGTCCCGTTCGCCAAGGGCGGCCTGTTCCGCTCCGACCAGGTGGTCGGATGGAAGTCCCAGACTGTCCTGGACGTCGGGGTCGACATCCAGGTCAACCTGAAGAGGACGGCGTTCATCGACCGTGTTTTTCTCACGCAGGACGCCGCCAGGGGCTCGGGAGTGGCGGGCGTTGAGGTGCTCGTGTCGGAGGATGGTCAGGCGTTCCGGCCGGCCGGGCGCATCTCGGCGGGCGTCTCTGGCGAGATTACCGGCGAGCGGATCGACGTGCCGGTCGGCATGACGGCGTCGGCACTGCTCGTCCGCCTGCATGGCTGCTACCGCAACATCGTCCTCCGGCAGGTCGACGTGCTCGGCTGTGCCTTCGACACGCCAGTCGTCTACCCTCTGCCGAAGCACGTCGAGTTCGGTTCCCCCCGCGGATCGCTGGCCCTTCGGGACGTGAAGGGCATAGCGATCGCCGAAGGTGCGTCGGACGAAAGCCGTTTCGCTGCCGAGTTGCTGGCCGCGAAGGTCGCCGAGGACTTCGGCGTTCGTCTCGACGTGCGCGAGCATTCGCGCGCGAAGGGGCCGGCCGGTTGCGTCGTCCTGGGCCTGGCCAGGGAGATGAAGGCCCTGAGGCAGCACAAGGGGCACGGCCCGAGGCCGGAAGGCTACCGCGTGGACGTTGCGAGGAGGACGGCTCGCCTGGTCGCATCGGACCGCCGCGGGCTCATCTACGGCGTGGAGACGATCCTCTCGCTCCTGCGACAGGTCTCGCCGCCGGCCATCCCGGCCTGCACGGTCAACGACGAGCCGGCGATGGAGCTGCGCGGCATCCACATCGGCCTGCCCGCCCGCGAGGACATCGACTTCACGAAACGCCTCATCCGCAACCTGCTCGCTCCGATGCGCTACAACACGATCTTCCTGCAGATCACCTCGGGCATGCAGTTCGACAGGCACCCGGAGATCAACCGGACGACCGCCGACGTGCAGGCCCGGGCTGCGCGGGGCGAAGGGCCGCCTCTTCCCCACGGCAGCATGGTGGCCGGGGGCTCGTGCCTCACGAAGGACGAAGTGCGCGACCTGGTGGCCTACGCGCGCGAATACGGCTTCGAGGTCATCCCCGAGATCCAGTCGCTCAGCCACGTGCAGTACCTCACCGCCACCTACCCGGAGATCGGCGAGCGGGCGCCCGCCGAGACGAAGGAAGGAGGCGAGGTCGACCCGCGGAAGGAGGACAAGCGCCCCTCGAGTGTGCACGCGCACTGCTACTGCGCTCTGAGCGAGAAGGCGTACGAGGTCGTCTTCGACCTGATCGACGAGATCGTCGACGTGATCCGGCCGTCGAAGTACGTGCACATGGGGCACGACGAAGTCTATGAAATCGGCGTCTGCGAGCGGTGCCGCGACAAGGACCCCGCCGAGCTCTTCGCCCTCCACGTCAACAGGCTCCATGAGTACCTGAAGTCCAGGGGATACGGCATGATGATCTGGAGCGACATGCTCCACGACTGCACGCGCTACAGGACGCCGCCGGCCATCGACCGGATCCCCAAGGACATCGTCATGCTCGACTTCATCTGGTATTTCCACCTCGACAGGGACATCGAGACCCGCCTGCTCGACCACGGTTTCCAGGTGGTCATGGGCAACATGTACTCGAGCCACTACCCCCGCTACGAGTCCCGGCGAGCGAGGACGGGCGTGATCGGCGCCGAGGTCTCGACCTGGACGCGGGGCGACGAACACACCCTCGGCGCAAGGGGCAAGCTCTACGACTTCATGTACTCCGCCAACATGATGTGGACGGCGGGCTACCGCGAGGAACTCCGGCTGACGTGGGATCGGATTATCACCGGGCTGATCCCGCACGTGCGCTCGCGCCTGCGCGGCCGCACGTTCCCGTCGCAGGTCAGGGGCGGCTCGTTCTCGCCGATCCCGCTTGGGTCGCAGGGCCGCGCGAACGGTGCCGCGGGACTCCGACTGGACCCGGGACGTCGGGAGCTGCGCGGCGTGCCGTTTCGCATCGGCGATGCCCTGGGCGTTCAGAGCAAGGCCGCCCGCCACCCGAGGTTGCCGCAGGAGGTGACCGTGGCGGTCAACCGCAAGGCGGACAGTCTGCTCTTTCTCCACGCCGCCCAGGGGAACGTCTCACGCGGCGCGTCGTCCCGCATGGGCACGATCGGCGAGTACGTCGTCGAGTATGCCGACGGCAGCCGCGCGGCGGTGCCCATCCAGTACGGCGGAAACATTGCCGCGTGGAACCGGCGGCATGCAGAGCCCCTGCACCACCCCATGTTCCGCCACAGCGGTTACATGGCCACCTACATCGCCGATCCTTTCGTGCAGGACAAGACGGCCGACGGCCAGGACGTCACCATCTACGGTTACGAATGGCTGAACCCCCATCCGGGCGAGGCAATCCGCCGCGTGCGCCTGCGCGCATGCGGGTCGCACGACGCGGCCGTGCTGCTCTTCGCGCTGACGGCCGTGAGCAACACATCAAGCAAGAAGGCCGGGAGGCAGTGAGACCATGGACGAGAAGCCGCTGGCCGTGAGGACCCATCACCTGATGTGCGTGTCGCGCGGTGCGCTCACGGGGAGCAAGCACCCCACGCTCTCCCCCCTGCTGGAGCTGATCCGCAAGGAGCCCGGCCGCCTGATCCGCGTGGTCGTCGGCCCGGACGACATCTGCATCCCCTGTCCCTACTGGAACGGCACCGAATGTGCACGCTCCGAGGGCATGGAGGCGATGAATCGCCGCAAGGACCAGGAGTTTCTGGAAGTGCTCGGCATGTCCGACGGGCAGGTGATGAACGCGCGAGAGATGTATGACCTGATCGGCCGGCGCATCACGCTCGAGGCGTTGCGCTGGGTGTGCCGCGGCGGCTGCAAGCCCGACGAGTGCTACGAGGCCGCGAAGGACCCGTCGGTCATCTTCGGTCGATAGCTTCGAGGCCCACGTGCAGAGCCTCGGCGATCTGGACGACGGGAGCGTGACCACGACGCAGGCCCCTTCCATGGCGTAAGCGGCGGGCGGCCCGGTGCGCATCGACCGCGAGCACGCCAACGGCGGCCGGGTCGGCACCAACCAGAACACCGGCACGGCCTCCACGGCCTTCTCGTTCTGGCGCGGGTTGTGCTCGTAGGGCCGTACGTCCTCGATGCTCTTTATCTCAACTTTGACACGGCAAACAGACTCTGTGGTGTAATGCGGCGGATTCCACCGCGCCCGACCGCCGGGCCCGGCGGCGAAGGAACCATGGCCTTCTGACGGAACAGACCTTCTGTGGTAAGAGTGAGAGACGTAAAAACTCCACACTTCCAGCGCAGGAGCGTCGCCATGAGGATCACGTCCAAGGGCCAGGTCACCATCCCCGTCGAGATCCGCGAGAAAGCCGGCCTGCTGCCGGACACCGAGGTCGAGTTCGAGATGGAGCGCGGCAAGGTCGTCATCAGAAAGGCGGCCGCATCTCGCCGACGCGGAGGCAAGCTCAACCAGGCCATGAACGGCAAAGGCACGGTGCGCATGAGCACGGACGAGATCATGGCTCTGACGAGGGGCGAGCAATGAGCCGCGTGCTGGCGGACTCCAACGCCCTGCTCGATGTGATGAGCGAGGACGAACGCTGGTTCGCCTGGTCGAGCGAGGCGCTCGAACGCTGCGCAGAGGAGAACGTCCTTTGCATCAACCCGGTGATCTACGCCGACGTGTCCGTCCGCTTCGAACGCATCGAAGAACTCGAGGCCGCCCTGCCGGCCGACCTCGTCGAGCGGCTGCTTATCCCCTACGAAGCGGCGTTCCTGGCTGGCAAGTGCCTCCTGGATTACCGGCGCCGAGGGGGTGTGCGCCAGTCCACACTGCCCGACTTCTTTGTCGGCGCGCACGCGGCCGTCGAAGGCATGCCGCTGCTGACACGCGACGTGGGCCGCTACCGCACCTACTTTCCGAAGCTGCGCCTTATCTGCCCCGAGTAGGCGCGGCGTGGTCGCCTGCGGCGAGCCACACACTAACTCCGGAAACGCATTTGTCCATTTCACGCTGAACCAGTACACCAACGCATGCGGACGGCGCTGACAGTCAGTCTCCGTCTCCTGACGGGCGGCCTTGAGTGCACCTCTCGTCAAAAAGCACAAAGGCCCACCACGATTCCATTTCCATATTCGCCAAATCGCGCAGGCCGCCTATTCCCCAAGAACTAATGTCCGGCTCGGTCCCCGCCCACAAGACGGCGCCGAAGTCGCCCGTTGCGTACTTAAGTTGCGCACCTGTGGTGGGATCGACCGGCAACTCATCCAGCCATCCGGGCACAAGCTGCCCCAATTCCTCCGGCCATCTGTTGAGCTTCAGTTTGTACCTCTCAACGCAGCAGGCTACCTGCGCGAGGCACAGAGCCGCTTTCGTCTCAACACATCGCCGGATGACGCCCGCAAACCACTCGGCATAGCTGACCTGGACAAACCGAACGCCCCCAGTTTTACCCTGAAGCGCGGCCTCGCTCAAACGTTTGGTGTCATCCATCGACCACTGCTCCGTGAAGCGATATTGCACCCAAGGCGGCTGCAAGGAAAGGTCAAACGCGTTCACCGCAGCTTCGACCGATGCCGCCCTGGCACGGATCTTGTTCCAGCCTCCGATGCCCAGAATCCCTGTCTGTGTAGTCCGGGCCACTTGCTGTGTGAAACGTTCAAAGGCATCTCGCGCTGAAAGATCCCTATGCTCTCGCCTGAATGCCTCTTGCAGGGACAGCAACTGGGGCTCTGTCAGCCGCGTATGCATCAGCAACGCCTCCGCCAGTTCCTTGGCGTCCGCGGCCGCATTGCAGCGCCCGACGCAAAAGACATCCGGCGATTCGCAGTTGTCATATGCTCTCCCGATCTCCAGAAGCAGAAGTGGCCAGAGATGAGCAATACGCAACTCCCCAGTGCGAACATCTGCAAACGCAAGATCCTTCACAGCATTTCGCAGTTGGTACCATCGATAGGACTGGCGGGCCATCGCCTCTGCACTGCTGAAAAAGGCCTGCTCAGCGAATGCATTGCCCTCTGATTCCAGAGAGTCCAGCATGAGGCGTCGCAGCTCAACCATGGCACTGCTGCTCTTACCAAGAGGACTGCCTTCCCAGCTAACGTCGGCATTCTCGGCGGCTCGTGTGGCCAACGCGATCGCGGACGCCATGCGAGCGGTTGCCTGAGGGTCGTTCGTGACTGGACCGTCTGCGTGCGCCCTTACAGGTATGCCAGCTTCTTCGGCCGCATTCAGCGCGCGTCGGAACCGCGCCGACGGCGTCCAATGACGAGCTGTGAAGAGCGCAAGGGCCACGACAATGACTGCCGCGGAAGTCCATAGAAAAACGGTTCGTTTACGCACTACAGATCTCCAGGAAAGTGCCCATTCTCAATAATTCGGGTAATTACTACGCTGGCCACGAATCAGTTTGCAGGGGCAGGTGAGTGTTGCGCCGCGGCATAGCAGCCCGTTGAACAAGGAGCCTATTGACGTTACCAGAATCGACTGGAGCGCCGACGGGCGCTGATCAGTGCTGGGGCAAGCCCAATGCGGTCGGCACCGCACAAGTGCCGCCGAAGGGCCTTCGTCA
>JAAYDY010000076.1 GCA_012729015.1 Phycisphaerae bacterium
CTGCTCGACGCTGCCCGAATCGCCGGTCGCCTTCTTCGGCCCGGCGGCGTTGTCGCGGATCGTGTTGTCGAGGTTCTCGGCCACGTAAGTCTCCGATGGCGAGCCGTGCATGTGGTCGCCTTCAGTTACTTACCCGGTGGAATCGAGAACTGGCGGTGAGTCAGAGGTGAATCAGCAGATCGTTACGCATGTAGAACATGGCGGCGGCGATTGGGCCTATCGAGCCGTCGCGGCGGTCTGTTCATAGGTCGTCACACGCCGCCCGCAATGGCGGCACGTGCGGCGGCGAAGCAAGCGACCACCCCAGGCGCGCCGGGTGTAGAGCACGCGGAAGTGCATGCACCCACAGTCGGGGCATTCCAGGCCACGCTTTGGCAAAGCAGATTCTCGGCTGTCGGTTGGCTTGACCATCTACCGCCTGCTCCTTTGCAACTCAGACAGCCGCACACGCTGGCGAACCGGCGCGGCCTTGACGTCCGTCCCCGGCAACACCGCGCCCTGGACGGAGGCCGCCACAGCGCAGCCGACCAGACAGTCGAACCAGTGGTTGTCCGGCCCACCCGCGCGAATCTTCCATTCGTCCACGACACGACCCCGGGCTTCGGTCTTCACGCGGTATTCCGCCGTGAGATGCTCGGCCAGGAGTTGATGCTCGCCGGGCTTGCGCCCGAACAATGACAGGCTGCCGGGATCGCCCATCGCCACGGCCAGCCGGGCATGGACGAAGCTCTTCCAGTAGTTGGTGTCGATCACGACGTGCCGCACCTGGCGTCGGCCCTGGACGTTGGGGATGCGCCAGTGGTGCCCGACGCGCTCGCCGGTCTTGCGTTTGTACTCGCTGAACGGGATGCTCGACGCGCCGACGTACCGCCCGTGACTGGGCATGATCAATCCGGCGTGGACGCTCTGGCGGCAGAACTGGTAGACCACGTCGGTGGACTGGCCCCAGTTGGCGTCGATCAAACACCGCTCGATCCGCATCTCGGCCCCGTCGTCCCGCCGCCAGCGTCGGGTGAGGTACTCGCCGGTGAGTTTCTCCAGACCGGCGTAGATCGAACCCTCCAATCCAGCACCCGGGGCCACGCGAGCGAGCGTCTTCTGCACCTCGCGCAAGGTGAAGACGGGGCGCTGCTGGTCGGGATACGTGCCGTAATCGACGACGTACCCGGTGAAATCATCCTCCCAGGCGACGACGGTGTGGAAGAGCAACTTGCCCTGCACGTCGATGAACATCGTCAGGTGGCTGGCTCCGATCGGGATCACACTGCGGGGGTGCCCGTTGGTCTTGGCGGCAATCGCGTCGGCGGTGAGTTGATCGGAATCGCCTTCGTCCTGCGGCAGCGGCTGGTTCTGGTATTCGGCCCAGAACGCCCGTTCATCCTGCAGGCGCAGGTTCATCGCGTGCTGGATCGCCGACAGTTCATCCTCGTTGTGACGCTGCGGCCAGGCGATCACCGCGCCCGCGTCCATCTCCTTGCGGTGCTTGCGGTAGAACTCCGTGGCCTCGCGGCCGTCGCCGTCGTTGCGGAAGCTGTCGGCCCGAATCTGGGCGTACTTGTCCCAGAGCTTCTCGTTGGAGGGGAACGTATAGACCAACTTCGTGCGTTCGCCTTGCCAGGCCGGGTGCTTGTCGCGGTCGAGAATCTGGTCGGCCATGTCGCCGGGGCGGATCACCGTGCAGGGCATGATGCCACTGATCTTCTGGCCTGGACCGGCCAGGTTCAGGATCGCGCCGTTGAGTGTCTCCATCCTGGCACGGACCTGCTGCTCGCTCCGCGCCGACTCGTCGGTCTGTGGGTCGTCGAGCACCACCAATGACGGGCGCACCGCGCGGCCATCGGCCCGCTTGAACTTCATGCCGCGAATCCGGCTCTCGATACCCGCCACGCGGATAATCGCGCCCGACGCCTTGCTGTTCTCGATGGTCGGCAGCACGATCTCGTCGGCCGTCCAGACGATCCGCGTTGCCTTGCCGTTGCAGAGCTGGCCCTTGGCGCGGTTGTGGATGCGCTCCAGGGCGTGAATCGGGAAGACTGCCTCAGGGTAATCGTCCAGCAGGTGGTCGTTGGTCTCGAACTCGACCTTGATGCTTTCGAGCATGTTGCGAGCGTGCCCGGCGTCCGAGCCGATGAGGCAGACGAACTCCCGCGCCCCGGTGAGCATCGCCCAGATGCAGGCGGTCTCGGCCAACGTGGTCTTGCCGCTGCCGCGCGGCATGGCCATCGCAAACACGCCGCCGCGCAACACGGCGGTTTCGATCTTGGCGATCACCTTCAGGTGGTCGTCCGACCAGGGCAGGCTGAAGGTCTGCGGGAAGTACGCCTCGCAGAAGAACCGAAAGTCGGTCGCGGCCCGCGCCTTGCGCTGCGGATCGACCACCTCGGGGATGTCGCCGATGTCACGTCCGATGGCTGACAGTTCCGCGTTGCGGGCGCGGGCGGCCTCCTTCATCGCCTCGTAATCGAGGGGCTCCTTCTCCGGCTCGGGATTGTGCCGCGACCAGACCAGCCACGCGGCATAACGCAGCAGGTCGACGTGCTTCTCGTCGCCGATGCGGTAGCCCGCCCGGTTCCGGTGACGGCGCAGCTGCCGCTCGCTCAAGACCTCGCCCAACGGCGTGGAGTTCAGCATCCGCGTCAACATCGACGGCCGCAGTTGCCGAACGTCAATCGCCATGCGCCGCCTCCCGCGCCAGCCAGGCGGCGTAGTGGACGAGGTTCACCGTGCCGTCGGCGTTGGTGGGCGCACCGGCCTCGAGGTCGGCGCGCACCATCGCCTCGGTGATCCGCCGGTTCCCGGCGGCGGCGAGGATTTTCGCCGCCTGGGCAGGCGTCAGGGCCGTAATTCTGGGCGTTTCTGCGGTCATATATCTAGCCCCGTGGCGTGCTTACGAAAATCTGTAAGTTCTTTTCAGACAATGGGTTAATCGCCTTGATGTCCTGGCGAACGCATGGCTTAATGTGGGTGTTGAGACGAACGTAAAGCCAATAGCCACAAGGAGATAGCCATGCGAACCAAACGAATCGAACTCGAAGGACGAGCCGGGCACGTCGCCATCGAACGCCAGCGCGGCAGCGCCACCATCCGCATCGACAGCATCATCGCCGACCCCGGCAAAGGCGAGCAGGCTTGGAAGACCTGGGAGATCGACGCCAAGGGCACCGACGACACCGAACTGTTCTGGATCGCCACAGAGGTCCAGCGCCGCTGCGACGGGGTGGTCGGCACCAACAGCGACGTAGACGGCTACTTCCGCGAACTGCAGCGTTTCGCGGACTGACCAGCCCAAAAGGAGAACGCCATGAGCAAGCCCAAGACCTACAAGCACACACGACCCGACGGCAGCGTTGTCCGGGTCACCGTTCCCGAAGACCCCAAGCCCGAGGAACTGCTGATCGACGCCCTGCGCGACAACCTCTCGCCCGAGGCCGTCGCCGCCATTGCTTCCTGGCTGCAGCCCGCCCGCACCAACGACGAGAACGTAGACCGCGAGGTCCGCTGGTTCGCCGAACAACTGGCCCAGGCCCTCGGCGGCTGGGACCAGCAGAGCCGCCTCGCAGAAGAACTCGGTTTGTAAGACCCCAACATGGGCCTGGCCAGCCCGAACACGGCCGAAGGAGCAACGACCATGAAGAACAGCGACGTACAGATTGGCGCGACGTACCTGGTGAAGGTCGCCGACAACCTCGTCCCGGTGAAGCTCACCCGTGAGCACCCCAGCGGCGGCTGGGAAGGCACGAGCGAAAAGACCGGCAAGACCATCCGCATCAAGAGCGCCCAGCGCCTGCGGAAACGTCTGGGCGACGCGGCCCACGGGGTGGCCAAGGTCGAGAAGGCGACCAAGGACGCCAAGGCCGAACCCGGACGCGACACGGGCGAACGTGGCGCGACGGGGGGCCAACTGGGCGGCGATACCGCGACGACCGGCAAGGCCATGAGCCTGATGGACGCCGCCGTCCACATCCTCTCGCTGGGCACCGGCGACCCGATGCGATGCAAGGACATCGTCGACCTGGTGGTGAAGCGCGAGCTCTGGACGCCCGGCAAAGGCAAGACGCCCGCCAGCACGCTCTACTCCTCGATCCTGCGCGAGATCACGACCAAGGGCGACGAGGGCCGATTCGTGAAGACCGAGCGCGGCAAGTTCGCCCTCAAGGACAGCCAGTACATCCGCGAGCAGGCCGCCAAAGCCGCCCGCCAGAAGTAAGCGCACGTTCATGCCTGCACCTCCGCGACAGCCCCGACCTCGGTCGGGGTTGTCTCAGTCCGGGCAGCCGCCGAAACTCGCTCCGCCTTCCGTCCCGAGAACTGCTCCCAGCGCTGCACGATCACGTCGCAGTAGGCCTGGTCGAGTTCCATCAGGAACGCACGTCGTCCGGTCTGCTCGCAGCCGATGAGCGTCGAGCCGCTGCCGCCGAAGAGGTCGAGCACGTTCTGGCCAGGCAGCGATGAGTACTGGATCGAGCGCACCGCCAACTCGACGGGCTTCTCGGTCAAGTGAACCATCGACTGCGGGTTGACCTTCTTGACGTGCCAGAGGTCCGTCGCGTTGTTCGGCCCGTAGTAGTTGTGGCCCGCGCCTTCTTTCCAGCCGTAGAAGCAGATCTCGAACGCGCCCATGAAATCCTTGCGCGTCA
>JAAYDY010000077.1 GCA_012729015.1 Phycisphaerae bacterium
CATCCCATGACTCCCTGACGCCCCACACGCCGTCCCCCTCGCCCCACCCCCCCAACGTCCCGGACAGTATTGGCATCTTGCCCGTGGACGAACCACGCCTTGCAGGGCCAGGATGGCCCTGCGACGCACGGGCAGGATGCCCGTGCCACGGTGAAAAGGCCCCGTAGCATTAATAGCCCACAATGGCAATGTGACTGGTGGCATGGCCGCGCTTTGCGTGGCCATGATCCTTCTGGCAGTCCACGCTATTGTGGCGCCGGCGGCTCGCGGGGCGGCGCCAGGGCCTCCTCCGGGTGCTCCAGCAGGTGCGTCCAGCGGCGGAGGTGGCACTTCTCGTCGTTCCACATGCCCACGAGCAGGTCGTGCGTAGCGGGATCCCAGTCCACGGCCGCCGTCAGGTGGGCGTAGTGGTCGATGGCCTTGGCCTCGACCCATGCCCCGAGCCGCAACATCGCCCGCAGCCCGAGCATGCGCGAAACCCGCCCGAGCACCCAGCCGACGACATAGAACGGCCCCCGCATCAGCATCGGCCGGCCGCCGTACTCCATGAGCCGCGACAGGCTGTCGGCCTGGTGCGTCAGTTCGTTGTCCATAGCGGCGATGAGTTGCCGGTTCAGTTCGGTCGGCTCGGGCGACCATTGGGCGCGATAGACCTGGACAGCCATGGTTTCGAGGCGGTTCGTGGCTCGCAGCGTGCGCCGCACGGCGCGGAGCTGGGCGGGCGCGACCCCCGCGGCGCGCAGGCGAATGTCGCCCGTGCGGAGTTCGCGGCGGAGCGTCTGCTCCATGCCATGGGATGCGTCGTCGCTCATCGGTGGCCCTCGCGGCGTGCCTTCACGGCATCACGTGCAATTCACGCGCCATCGTATCAGGGCCGGCGCGCCGGGGCAACCGTGGTGGGGCCTTGCAAGTTCGGGTGCGTCATGTTTGTGGGCCATGGCGGGCATCGCTGTAGGGGTCGCTCGCGAGCGACCCGCGAGGGACAAGCCACCGCGCGGGCGGCTCCCGAGCCGCCCCTACGGTTGGCGGTGCCGGGTGCCATCCCGCCCCGTCAGGCGTGGGCGTTGTCGTCCCGCGGCAGAGCGTATAGCGATCAGGCCGAGGCAACGCACCGGGTGGTTGTCTCCCCGGGACGTGGCGGCACGGCGGACCTTCGGCTCCGCCGTGGCACAACCATTCCCGGAAACCGGCGAATCCGGCGCTTCCCGGGCCGCATAGTGGACAACCGCCCTGCCCTGGGCTAGACTCCTGTCACCGGATGGCCGCCGTTGCGGCGGAAGCCGATTCGTCAGGAGCCCGTCATGAGTTATGACTTCGACGCCGTGGTCGATCGTCGCCACAGCGACAGCGTCAAGTGGGACCGGTACAAGGGCCGCGACGTGATCCCGATGTGGGTCGCGGACATGGACTTCCGCTGTGCGCCGGAGATACTTGCAGCGCTTCACCGCGTGGTGGATCACGGCGTGTTCGGCTACGCCCACGCGCCGGACGGACTGACCGCGTGCCTGCTCGGACGGCTCCGCGAGCGTTACGGCTGGACCGTCGAGGCCGAGCATCTGGTGTGGCTACCGGACCTCGGGGCGGGGCTGCACCTGGCGTGCCGTGCGGCCGGCGACGAAGGCGACCAGGTGCTGGTCATGCCGCCGATCTATCCGCCGTTTCTGGCGGCGCCGAAGCGCTCGGGCCGCCAGCGCCTGGACGTGCCCCTGTCGCTGCGCAACGGGCGGTGGGCGATGGACCTGGACGCCGTGGCCCGAGCCATCACGCCGCGGACCCGGGCGGTGCTGCTCTGCAATCCGCACAACCCCGTCGGGCGGCTCTACACGGCCGAGGAGCTTCGCGGCCTGATGGACCTCTGCCGCAGGCACGACCTGGTCGTCTGTAGCGACGAGGTGCACGCCGAGTTGACGCTCGACGCGGATCTGCGTCACGTGCCGACGGCGATGCTGTCGGCCGACGCCGCGGCACGGACCATCACGCTCCTGTCGGCCAGCAAGACGTTCAATGTGCCGGGACTGCGGTGCGCCGTGGCGGTGATCGCCGACGAGGGCCTGCGGCGGCGGTTCCGCGGCGCGTTCGCCGGCCTGGTCTCGGGCGGCAACCCCTTCGGCTATGCGGCGTCGCTGGCCGCGTGGCGCGACGCCGAGCCGTGGCGGCTGGCGCTGGTGGACTACCTGCGCGGCAACCGCGACCTGGTTGAGCGGGCCATCGCCGATACGCCGCCGCTGGCCATGACGCACGTGGAAGCGACGTACCTGGCGTGGATCGACGCGAGGGCGCTGTGCGCGGACAACCCAGCGGCGCTGTTCGAGGAGGCCGGCGTCGGGCTGATGGACGGCAAGGAATTCGGCGCGCCGGGTTACGTGCGGCTGAACTTCGGTTGCCCGCGGAGCCTGCTCCGCGAGGCCCTGGATCGCATCGGCCGCGCGGTGGGGGGGGCGACGATAGGCCATGATGCGGCTATCGCAGGACGGCAAAGACCAGGGCGGCTGCCAGGATCGTTGTGATGAGAACCTGGGCGATGGGCCACGGGAGTTTGAGTGTCCTGATGTCCCACCGGGGCCTTCGGAGTTTGGGGGCTTCTGAAGGACGACCCTGGGCAATGGCCATGAAGTGGTGCTGCCAGGCCTTGTCCGTCTCGTGCGGCGTCTGGAAGGCCGGCGTGATGACCAGCACGGCGGTGACCCAGTAGAGGGCAATCGCCGGCAGTGCAAACCAGGCCGGGACGTCCACGTTCTTGTCCACGACGTACCACAGCACCAGCCCCATCGCGGCCCACAGGCTCAGGACAATCTTCCACTGCACCTGGATGCGACCCTGAGCACTCTCGGCATTGAGCCGCGCCAGGTCCACATAGATCCGTTTCTCCTCGGCCGTCATGGTGACTACCTCCGACACGGGACAAGGCTGGCTACAGACCTTCGACCGCTACAGGCTTCGCGCAGCAGGCCATAGACATGAGCATGAGGATATGCTATCGGATCGGGGCAACAAGTTCAAGCCCGGAGACAACGCACCTCCGCGGTCAAGGCACTCGAGGTGCGGTCGGCCCGGCCTCGCCACAGCGCCTGACACCCACGCGAGCCAGAATGCCTTCCATGAGACACCACTTGGTGAGCGACGATTGCAGGAGATTGGCGCCGACAAAGGCCGTGAACCATAGGAAATGACGACTGACGAGCCAGGCCAGCAACAGGCTGGTCAGGATAAACACTCCAGCAATCAGGCGAATCCACCGCTCCATACTCACAGCGCACCTCCTCCTGACCGAACCGCCTCAGTCCATGACAGAACAGTTCGCGTCGGCCGTCGTCGGTCACCCTTCGATGACCTCGCCGGGCAGGACGTAGAGAGGCTTGGGGTACTTGAAGTCCTTGAAGACGCGGGCGGCGAAGATGTTGATCTTGCCGTCGTCGTCGAGGCAGTCCTTGCGAATCCAGCCGCCGACGCAGCGGCCGATCATGAACGAGTGGCCGGCAACGGGCACTTCCTGCTCGAAACGGAACTCCACGGCGGCGACGCATTCGGCAATTGACGGCGCGGCCACCTGGCGTCCGGGCCGCGCGGTCAGGCCGGCCTCGTCCAGTTCGCTGCGCTCCGGCGGAATGTCGTCGGCCAGAACGGCGATGGCCTTGACGAGGTCGGCGCCCGGCACGTTGACGACAAACTCCCCTGCCCTGCGCATGTTGGCGTAGGTGTGGCTCTCCTTGTGAACGGCGATGCCGATGTGCTCGGCCGAGAGGTTGGTGTAAGCCCCGAAGACGCCTGCATTGACGATGCCCGAGGCGTGCAGCGTCGTGACGACAATGGTCGGCTTGGTGGCCAGATAGCCCATGGCCCGGCGGTCGTCGACTTCGTGAACGTTCATGGGCGGCGCTCCTTGTCGCACGGGTTCGCGCAAGTGCGACAGGGGCCCTGCGCCTCGGAGCCGCAGGAGCAGCCGCCGCGACCCGAGAGCCAGCGCCACATCGCGTAGCCGACGGCGCCTGCGGCCGCGACGACGGCGAGGATGACGATCAGCGTGTCCATTCCCGGCGGTCACTTTCCGATGCAGTACATGTGCTTCAGGCCGCGCACGTACATCCGCGTGCCCTGGAATACGGGCGTCGAGCGGAACGGTTCGAGCTTGTTGCGGCCGACTTCCTTGAACTCGCGGCCAGCCTCGATAACGGCCGTCTGGCCGCTGGAGCCGCTGACGAACAGGTGTTTGCCCGCCAGGGCGATGCTGGGATAGGCTTGCTCGCGGCCGAGGTTGAGGTTCTGCTCGTACACGACCTTCCCCGTTGCGGCATCAATGGCGCTGAAGACGCTCGCCTGGGTGACGCCGTAGACAAGGCCGTCGTGAACCACGGGCGAAGCGTAATAGCGGTCCTTCTTCGGCTCGGTGGTCCACAGCGGCGAGGCATCCAGCCTGTCGCCGGAGAGCCGCCCGGGTAGCTTGTAGGCCTTACCGCCGCTCTGGATGAAGTAGACCACGCCGGCCTCGATCACGGGCTGGTTGTACTCCAGGGCCACGGTGCGGTCCAGGAGTTTCTTGCCATCGCCGACGCGGAAGAACTCGCCGCCGGCCGTCACGAGGACCTCCGTGCCGCCGATGGCGGTCAGCGTGGGCGTGCCCCAGCGGGCCTTCGCCGGCACGCGGTAAACGAGTTTGCCGGTGGCCGCATCGAGGGCCACCAGTGAGTCAATGGCCACCATCAGTTTGTCGCCGGCCAGGACGGGCGAGGCACAGAAGCCCCAGCCGTTGGGCTCCCTGGGTTGCTCAACGAATGTGATCCACTTGCGGTTGCCGTCCAGGTCGTAGCAGACCACAACGCCGGTGCCGAAGACCGCCCAGACGTGCTTGCCGTCACTGACGGGGGTGGCCGACGTGTAGCCGTTGACGGACTGCGTCGGCGGGTCCATGTACCGGGCCACCGGCTCGAGCTTCTTCTTCTCGGCGGCGATCTTCTGCTGGATGTCGCGGTCTTTGGCCTTGAGCGTTTCGTCGTCGCGATTCTGCCGCAGGTCGCGCCGAACCTGGTTGAGTTCGCGCTCGAGCCCCTTGATCGCCTCCTGCACGGCGGGCACGCCGATGCGCTCCATCTCGGCCTTGGCCTTGGCCTGTTCGTCGGGACTGAAAGCCTCCATCAGCGGGTTGGCCTTCTGCCACAGGATCTTCCCGTCGGACAAGTTCAGGCAGACAACCGAGGACGGTTCGCTGCAAACGATCAGCTTGTCGCCGACGAGGACGGGCGTGCTGTTGCCCGGGCCGGGCATGGGGGTTTTCCAGACGACGCCCTGGGTGTCGGACCACGCCAGCGGCGGATCGGCGTCGGGATACTTGCCGGTCCAGTCGGTGCGCCAACCCACGACGTCTCCGGCCATGGCAGGACAAACCGCCACGGAGGCCACGATAAGCAGTCCCACGACGATTCGGTTCATTACATTGCCCCTGTGTGCTACGGAAGCGCGACGGCGGACAGTTCCTTGAACCCGGCGGCGGCAACCCGGTGGCGAGAGAACCGGATCAGGGTTTCTCGGCGGCTTCGTAGTAGGCCAGGCCGCCGCGGTCGCTGCGGCGGATGAGGCCCGATTCCAGCAGGTGGCCCACGACCTTGGCCACTTCGTTGGCATGGGCGCCCAGACCGGCGGCGATGTCGTCGATGGTGACCGGACGGCGACGGATCATAGCCAGGGCCTGGTTCTCGTTGACGGTCATGGCTTCGGTGGTCCGCGACGCCTTGAACGAGGCCACCACACAGGCCTTGGAGCCGAGCATGGCGGCAATCGCCGCCAGCCGCTCGGGGCTCACGGCCCGGACGTCGGCGTCGGCCGTCGGCCGCGTGGCCGTGTTCAGGTCGATGCGGTCCGGGCGGATCCGTTCGATCAGCCGCCCCATGGCGGCCACCTGCTCGTCGGAATCGTTGCATCCGGCCGCCAGGAACACTTCGAGCCACAACTGCCCCCGGAACTCGCTGCGAAACGCCACAAGGCCCGCGACAAGGCCCTCCAGCGTCAGGCCGCGGGCCGGCCGGTTGACCGCCTGGAATGTCGCCTCGTCGGCCGCATCGAGCGACGGCACCACGAGGTCCGCCTTGGCGCAGTCGCGACGCACGTCGGCGTCGGTCAGCAGCGTCCCGTTCGTGATAACCGCCACAGGCACGTCCGTGACGCGACGGACGCCGTCGATCACGTCGCCCAGACGCACGTTCAGCGTCGGTTCGCCCGAGCCACTCATCGTGATGTAGTCGGGCCGCGGCACGTGCGGCAGAACACGGGCGATCTCGGCCACCACCTCGTCCACGGGCACGAAATCGCCACGACGCACCGTGCAATCGGTCGTGCGGCCGACCTGGCAGTAGATGCAGTCCTGCGTGCAAACCTTGCGGGGAACCAGATCCACGCCCAGGCTCAGCCCCAGGCGGCGCGACGGCACCGGGCCAAACGTGTACTTGCGATCTGCGGCCGAGTCCATCCTCCTGCCTCCTTACAGTACGCGGCGGGCCTGCGTCACGGCGGCGTAGAAGTCGCCGCTGAGCTTGCGTGTGCGCTCCAGCGTCTCGTAGTTCACGTAGTGAA
This sequence comes from Phycisphaerae bacterium, assembly GCA_012729015.1. Lineage (GTDB taxonomy): Bacteria > Planctomycetota > Phycisphaerae > FEN-1346 > JAACEH01 > JAAYDY01. Next base: position 6,562 of record JAAYDY010000077.1, read on the forward strand.
TGCCGAAGCGTTCGTGGTAGCCCTTGGACCACTCGAAGTTGTCCATCAGCGACCACGCGAAGTAGCCCTTCAACGGATACCCCTCGGCCACGGCCCGTGCGGCCGACTGCATGTAGAGCCGGTAGTACTGGAGCCGGTCGAGGTCAAGGATGCGCCCGTCCGCGGTCAGGGCGTCCTCCCCCACGGTCCCGTTCTCGGTGATGTAGGTCTTCTTGTACCCCCAGAGCTCGTGGAGCAGACGCACGCCCCAATAGATGGCCTGCGGCACAAACAGCACCCAGTCGGCTTTGCCGCGCGGGTAGCTCGACGGGAACGGCAGCAGCTCGTAGTTGCCGGTGACGAGGTCGGCCGTCGAGGGCGTGGCCTGGGCGATGGGCCGCTTGGCGCCGACGTTCTCGACGGGACCGACGCCGGAGGTGTCGCCGGCGGAGGCGCCCTGGGCGGCGCGGATGTAGATGCCGCGGTAGCAGTTCAGCCCGATGAAGTCGCACGGCGAGCCGATCAGCTCCATGTCGCCGGCATCGACCTTCGGCGCGTCGTCGCCGATGGCCCGCAGCCATTTCTCGGGATAGCGCCCGAAGACCATCGAATCGAGCATCGGCCCGTTGTGGTCCCTGAACGCCTCGGCCGTGGCGGCGATGTGCTCGTCGGTCTCGTACACGGGGACGTAGACCCGCGCGTTGTGGGCCGTGCCGACTTCGCTTCCGGGGCGGCCGTGCTCGCGGACCGCACGCACGCCGTAGCCGTGAGCCAGCAGGCAATGGTGCTGCACCTGGTTGACGACGCGCGGCGGCTCCTGGGCCCCCGGCGCGTGGAACCCCACCTGGTACCCCGCCAGGATCGTCGCCGGCATCTCGTTCAGCGTCATCCAGTCGCCCACGCGGTCGCCCAGCGCTCGGACGACAACTGCCGCGTAGCGGCCGAACGCCTCGGGCGTCTTGCGGCTTCGCCAGCCGCCGTACTTCTCCTCCAGCCGCTGCGGCAGATCCCAGTGGTACATCGTCGCGAACGGGCGGATGCCCGCGGCCAGGAGCTTGTCCACCAGACGCGAGTACCAGTCGAGCCCCTTCGGGTTCACCTCGCCCTCGCCGTCGGGAACGATGCGCGGCCAGGCGATGCTGAACCGGTAGGCCCCCACACCCATGGCCTTCATCAGCTCGATGTCGCCGTCCACCCGGTGATAGTGGTCGCACGCCACGTCGCCCGTGTGCCCGTCGAGCACCTTGCCGGGCGTGTGGCTGAAGCGGTCCCAGATGCTTTCGCCGCGACCGTCTTCGCGGGCTGCGCCCTCGATCTGGTAGCTTGCCGTCGCCGCACCGAAAAGGAAATCCTTCGGGAAACCCTTCTTTGCCATGACCGGGGGTCCTCGTGTTCTCGCCAGGACTCAGCGTATCCCGGACGGCTCGCGAGCCGCCCCTGCAGAAAGCCCGGCGACATGGCCGCGTGGCCCAATGCCCGAACACGGCCGAGGAGCGGCCGCTGCATCCGCGACGCCGACTACAGCACGCGGCGGGCCTTGATCACGGCGGCATAGTAGTCGCCGCTGAGCTTTCGCGTGCGCCGCTGCGTCTGGAAATCCACGTGGTGCAGGCCGAAGCGGTGATTGTACCCTTCGGCCCACTCGAAGTTGTCCATGAGCGACCAGGCGAAGTAGCCCGCCAGGGGCAGCCCCTCGGCCACCGCCCGCGCCGCCGCCTGAAGATACAGGCGGTAGTATTGCAGACGGTCGGTGTCGAGCACCTTGCCCTCGGCCACCTCGTCGACCATTGCGCAGCCGTTTTCGCTGATGAAGACTTTCCGGTGGCCGAACTCCTCGTGCAACCAGCGGACGCCCCAGTAGAGCGCCTGCGGCACGAACTTGATCCACGCGGCCAGGGCCTGCGGGTAGCTCGACGGAAACTCGATAACGCGGAAGCCCTTGTCGTTGTCGGCGGCCTCAACAAGCGTGCCGCCATAGATGTTGTAGCCGATGAAGTCCGTGGCCCCGGCGATCAACTCCAGGTCGCCGGCGGTCACCTTCGGCCGGTCGGCGCCAATCTCCTTCAGCCACCACTCGGGATACTCGCCGTGGGCCATCGCACTGAGCATGACGTTCGAGCCCAGGAACGCTCGCCGCGCGGCCTCGATGTGCTCGGGCGTTTCGTAAACCGGAACGTAGGTCGGCGCGTTGTGGACCAACCCCACCTCGGCCCCACGGCCGTGCTCACGCACGGCACGCACGCCGTGGCCGTGAGCGAGAAGGCAATGGTGCTGTATCTGGTTGATGACCTTCGGCGGCTCCTGCGCGCCCGGCGCGTGCATGCCGGTCCTGTGCCCCAGGAAGATGATGCACGGCATCTCGTTCAGCGTCATCCAGTGCCGCACGCGGTCGCCCAGGGTCTGGACGATCGTGTCGGCGTAGCGGGCGAAGGCCTGCGGTGTTTTGCGGCTGCGCCAGCCGCCGTACTTGTCTTCCAGCGCCTGCGGCAGATCCCAGTGGTACATCGTCGCGTAAGGCGTGATCCCGGCCGCCAGGAGCTTATCGACCAGGCGCGAGTACCAGTCGAGGCCCGCGGGATTCACCTTGCCTTCGCCGGTCGGGTAGACGCGCGGCCAGGCGATGCTGAACCGGTAGGCCCCTACGCCCAGGGCCTTCATCAACGCGATGTCCTCGTCCACGCGGTGATAGTGGTCGCACGCCACGTCGCCGGTGTGACCGTCGCGGACCTTGCCGGGCGTGTGGCTGAACCGGTCCCAGATGCTCTCGCCGCGACCGTCTTCCTGGGCTGCGCCTTCAATCTGGTAGCTGGCTGTCGCCGTGCCAAAAACGAAATCGCGGGGGAAGTCCTTCTTTGCCATGTCCGATACCCTTCGCGTCTTATCGCATCTGGGCAGCAGCCGGCGCCCGGGACAGGACGCCGGCTGCCAGGTTCATTGCACAGCCTCTGCTATTCCAACCCGCCGCGAAGCGGGCCCTGCCGCTTTTTGGCCGGCTTGGCCGCCTCGCCGCTGGGGGCCGCCTCGGCCTCGGGGGCGTCCTCGCCCTTGAGCGTCAGCGAGATGCGGCGGTCCGACGCGCTGACGTGCAGCACGCGGGCCTGCACCTTCTGCCCCTGCCGCACGGCGTCGCTCGGACGCTGAATCGGCTTGCTCGACAGCTCGCTGATGTGGGCCAGCCCGTCCACGCCCGGCTCCAGCTCGATGAACGCCCCGAAATCCGCCAGCCGCGTCACGGTGCCCTCCACGGCGGCGCCGATCGGGTACTTCCGTTCCACCTCGGACCACGGATCGGGCTCGAACGCCTTCAGGCTCACACTCATGCGCTTCCGCGTCGGATCCACCTCCAGGACACTGACCTCCACGGCCTGGCCCTTCGACAGAATCTCCGACGGGTGGTTGATCCGCTTCTTCCAGGTCATCTCGCCGATGGGAATCAGGGCCTCCAGGCCCGGCTCCACCTCGACGAATGCCCCGAACTTCGCCAGGTTGGTCACCTTGCCCTTGACGGCCTGCCCGGCTTTGTACTTGTCGACCACGTTCTCCCACGGGTCGGCCAGCAACTGTTTCAGGCCCAGGCTGATGCGCTTGCCGCCCTGCTCGATCTTCAGAACCTGCACATTGAGTTTCTGGCCCAGCTTCACGACGTCCTTCGGATCGTCCACGCGCGAGTAGCTCATGTCGCTGACGTGCAGCAGGCCGTCCACGCCGCCGATGTCCAGAAACGCACCGAACGGCATGATGTTGCGGACCGTGCCGGTGCGGACCTGGCCCTCGGCCAGTTCGGCCATGGTCTGTTCGCGCGATTCGGCCGCCTGGCGCTCAAGCATCTTGCGCCGCGACAGCACGACGTTCTTGTCGTTGCGGTCCAGCTCGACGATCTCGGCCGTCAGACGCTGCCCGATCATCGTGCTGACGTCCTCGATGCGGACGATGTCCACCTGGCTGGCCGGCATGAACGCCCGAATGCCCTTCAAGTCGCACTCCAGGCCGCCCTTGTTGACGCCCGTGACGCGGGCTTCCACAATGTCGCCCATGGCCATCGTGGCCCAGGCCGTCTTCTGCGCCACGCCCTGACGCGACAGGATCAGCATCCCCTCGCGCTCGTCGTAACGCTCGATCAGCACCTCGATCGTGTCGCCGACCTGCGGCAGCTTGTCCGGCTCGAACTGGTCGCTCGTGATGACGCCCTGGCTGCGACCGCCGAGATCGACGAAGATGTCGCTGCCGGTGACGCCGATGACCTTGCCGCGCTTCAGCCCCGGCACGCCACCGGCCGACGCCGACGCATCGCGCGACGCCTCGGCCTCGTCCATCACCTCGTCGATGCTCTTGCCGCCCAGAGCATCCTGGATCTCCTGCTCCAACTGAGCATCCAGCCGATGGTCCGCATCGCTGCGGAACGTGTTGTTGCCGCCTGCTTCACTGCCCATGCCTGGTTTCCTACCCGCGTTGTCTTCTGACCGTTGTCAACGTGACCGTTGCCGGTGGGACGCTGCCACGGCGGCAGCGACTCCGCCAATCGACCCGGTATTATAGCTCACGTGCAGCCCTTGGCGAGACCTTGTCAACGAAAACTAAGTCATTTTTGGCCGCCGACCGGCCTTGTGCCCAGACAGCCGAAAACGGTATCATACCGCCTTCGGATCCTCAAAAAGCAGGGATGACATAGGAGAGTCGGACATGGCGTACGACGTTTTCGACCGTAAGCACGAGATCCTGGTGGCCGGCGGCGGGTTGTGCGGCTGGGCGGCCGCCCTGACCGCCGCACGCGCAGGACGCAAGGTTCTGCTGGTCTCCCGACGGGCCCAGCTCGGGTGGCAGATCGCCCTGGCCCATGCCGTCCGCCTCTGGGATCGTGCCGCGCCGCCGGCCGGCGGACTGGCCGCCGAACTCCTGAGCCGGCTTGCCGCCCAGGGCGCCGCACGCGACGGGATCCTCTGCCCGCCCGCGGCCGAGTTGATGATGCACCAGATGGCCCAGGAGGCCGGCGTCGAACTGCTGCTCTTTGCCGCGCCGCTGTGCCCGGTGCAGGCCGACGACGGGCGCATCACCGGCGTGCTCGTCGGCTGCAAGTCCGGCCAGCACGCGCTGCGCGCGGACCTGGTCGTGGACGCCACGGACACGCTGGTGCTGGCCCGCGATGCCGGATTGCCGTTTCGGCGCGTGGAGTCTGCGCCCGCGCGCGTGACGATCCTGATGAATGCCCTGGACGGGCCGCTGGGCGAGGCCGTGGACCTGGGACCGTGCGGACCGGCGACGGCCGTGGTCGTGCGTCCGTCGCTGTGGACGGGCGAGGCCGCCGTCGAGGCCACGATGCCCACGGATTCCATCATTGACGCGCACCTGGCCGTGCCGCAGATTCTCCATGCCGTTCGCGACCGCGTGGCAGCGGCACGCGACGCCCTGGTCACGAGCATGAGCGTGGAAACGCTGCCCCTTGAGCCGCTGGTCGTGGCGGACCCTGGAGCCGCGCCGGCATCGCGGCCGGGGCTGGTGACGGCCGCCGCGACGGGAGCCGACGGCGACGCCGAGGCGTGCAGCCCGGCGGCGCTCATCGCCCTGGGAGAGTCGGCCGGGGCCGACGCGGTGCGGGCCTATGTGCCGCGGGACGACGCGCCGCTGGACGAGGCGGGGTCGCTGCTTCCCCCGCCGCCGCACGAGCGGGCCGACGTGGTGGTCCTGGGCGGCGGCACGGCCGGAGCCCTGGCGGCCATTGCCGCGGCACGGCACGGCGCCGACACGCTCCTGGTGGAGCCGCTGACCTACCTGGGCGGCATCGGCACCGGCGGCGGCATTCACATGTACTACCACGGACGCACGGGCGGACTCCAGGACGAGGTGGACCGCCGCACACAGGAGCTCGCGCCGCTGTTCATGGGGCGGCACCAGGTGCGGGCCTGGGACAACCGCACCTTCCACCCGGACGCCAAGAAGGTGGCGCTGCTGGAACTGGCCCGCGAGGCGGGCGTGCGGCTGGCCCTGGGCACCACGGCCACGGGCGTCATCGCCGAGCGGTACGAGCCCACCGACTGGCGGTCGAAGGCCCTGGTGCGACGCGGCACCACGGGCACTGAGTCGCCGATTCGCGTGACGGCGGTCGTGGCGGCCGGTCCCGAGGCGGTGCGTTTCTGCGAGGCCGCGGCGTTTGTCGATTCGACGGGTGACGGCGACGTGGCCGCCATGGCCGGAGCCGAGTTCGTCTACGGACGCGAGGGCGATGGGCTGCTGCACGCCTTCAGCCAGAGCGCCGGCGCCGTCGCGCCGGCCAAGGACGCCGACGGCAAGCCCCTGGGTTGCCTCAACATGATCCTCGTGAACTTCGACGCCGGATACGTGGACCCCGACGACGTGACCGACCTGACGCGCGGACGCGGCCTGGGCCTGAATCACCTGCGGCTCGACGCCTGGACCGACGACACACGCTGGACCTACGTTGCGCCGCACCTGGGGCTGCGCCAGGGACGGCAGATCGTCGGCGACTACCAGTTGACCCTGGCCGACCAGGCCGCGGGGCGGCAGTTCCCCGACGTGATCGGCTACGGCTTCAGCCACTACGACAACCACGCCATGGACTACGAGAACGAGTCCGACGGCGGCGCGATGTGGGTCTGGCTGCTGGGCCAGTGGCGCAAGCCTATCGGCTGCGAGATACCGTACCGGTGCCTGCTGCCGCGCGGCATCGAGGGGTTGCTCGTGGCGTGCCGCGCGCTGTCGCTGACGCAGGACGCGCATCACCAGTTGCGGATGCAGCGGGACATGCAGCGGATCGGCGAGGCGGCGGGCATCGCGGCGGCGCTGGCGGCGCGGCAAGGCCTGACGCCGCGGACCATCGACGTGGCGGAGCTTCAGCGTATTCTCACCGACTGCGGCGCACTGCGCGAGTCGGACCGCCCGTTGCCGGCGCTGCCGGAGGCGGCCACCGAGAAGCTGGTGGAGCAGTTGGGCGAAGACAAACCGTTCGACGCCGCGTGGCAACTGGCCGAGAACCATCCGGACGCCGTGCCGGCGCTGCGCGAGAAACTGGGCAGCGACGTGCCGGCCCAGCGATTCTGGTCGGCGGCGACGCTGGCCCTGGCCGGCGACGGCGCGGGGGCGGGCGAACTGATCGAGGCGGTGCGCCAGCGGCGGCAGGAGACCCTCAAGAGCAACAAGGCGGGGCCGCAATGGATGTCGTCGATCGTGCTGCTGGGCCGCGTCGGCAGCCGCGACGCCGTGCCGGCCCTGTGCGACGTGCTGGCCGACCCCGAGGCGACGCTCGGCGCGGTCGTCGCCGCCGTGAGGGCCCTCGGACGCATCGGCGATCCGTCGGCCGAAGGGGTCATCCGCGCCGCCCTGGCTCGAACCAATCTGGATACCACCCGGAGCCTTCAGGTCAGCATGGCCGGCCGCGGCAAGGTGGTCGAGGACGCCCGCTGGCAACTGGACCTGACGGCCGCCGAGGCCCTGGCCCGCTTGGGGCGGCCTGATCCGTCCCTGGCCGAGCCCTACCTGACAGACGAGCGAGCCTACGTCCGCCGCCGCGCCAGGAGCGTGCTGGCCAGGTGACCGATCCGCCGACAGCGACGCAGACTCGGCGCGACATGCCGCAAGCCTCGGGTCCGGTGCCATGGCCGCTTGACGTAGTTCCCGAGCTCCGTCGAGGGGCGGCCATGCCCGACGCTTGCCTCGCGCGTCACCTTGCATGGTTTGGTGCCATGCCTGCCCCGTCGAGCCTGTCCGACAATTCGTTGCGTGGTTCGTTGTTGCTGGGTGCCATGCCTGCCCCGTCAGGCATGGGCGAGTTCCCTTGCGCTTCCGCGTGGCTGCAAGCAGCC
>JAAYDY010000078.1 GCA_012729015.1 Phycisphaerae bacterium
ACCGCGTCAGGCGGCAGCTCGGCGGAGAGGCTCTGCCCCGACCGACGGCGCCCAGCAGACAAAACGGCCCTCCGCGGCGAGGAATTCCCCTTGACCGGAGGCAGCCTTTCATGGATAGGGTGGGTCCCCCGGACCCACGCGTTCCCGTCAAGCGCCGCGTGCGCAGCACGCTCCTCCACCCCTCGCCCTGCTTGCAGGGAGAGGTGCCCCGAGCTTTCAGCGAGGGGCGGTGAGGGTCGAACGGGGCAAACCCGCCGGGTGCCACCCCGTCAGGCATGGGCAAGTCTCCCTGCCCTCCCGCGTGGCTGCAAGCAGCTACTCTACACGCTGGGCACCCCCGGCGCGCCGCGAGAGCCATTTTGGGTTTGCCGCCCGGCGGCCCTCGTGGTAGCATGGCCACCCTTGGAATCGACGGGGGCCATCGGGCGGTGAGCGACATCCACACGGCCACAGCAACACCTGGCAACACTCTTCGCCCGCCGCATCCGGTGCCGGCCGAGGCGCTGATCGGCGCCGAACGGTCCACCTGGTGGCCCCGGGCCTCGCTGGCCGACCGGCTGATTCAGGCCGTTCTGGCCGGCGCGTGCTGGCTCGTCGTCGCCCTGTCGATCTACCTCGAACCGTCGCCCGACGGCCTGGGCACCCACGAGCAACTGGGCCTGGCCCCGTGCGGTTTCCACCAGACGACCGGCCAACCGTGCCCCGGCTGCGGCCTGACGACGGCCTTCGCCCACATGATCCGCGGCCACGTGCTACAGGCCTTCATCGTGCAACCCTTTGGGGCCGTACTGTTTACACTCGTCGCCGGCGGTGCCCTCGGCCTCACGGTCACGTGCCTGGCCGGACGCACGTGGAACCTCGTGCTGCTGCGCATCAACGCGCCCGTGTGGCTCTATGCGCTGGTGTTTCTGGCTCTGGGAAGCTGGATCTACAAGATTCTTTACGGACAGGTGACCGGAGGTTACGCCCCCTGACGCGTCGGCCGACCCGCAGCGGGGCATGCACAGGCATACGGCGAGCAATGTCCTGCCGGCGAGCCAGTTATCATTCATTCCATAGTCTGTTGCGGCCGCTGGACAAGAACGCTGTTGGACCTGGGAACGCATGTGAGGAGTTTTCCGCACCGCAGACGCCCTGCCTGGCCGGTGTTGTGTCCGGCGGGTGCCATGTCCGCCCCATCAGGCATGCCGACCGCTAACCCCTCTCCCTGCTTGCAGGGAGAGGTGCCCCGAGATTTCAGCGAGGGGCGGTGAGGGTCGAACGGGGCAAACCCGCCGGGTGCCTGCCCCGTCAGGCATGGACGAATGCCCTGGACCGCGGGTCATGGGGCCGGCGGTCGGGATGGGCTCCTCGCACGCGATCCGGATGATGGGAGATGATGGATATGCGAGTATCACGGAGTGGTTGGACAGCCTGGGCGTCGCTGGCGGTCGTAGTGACCGTGGCGGCGGCCGGCCTGAGCGGGTGCGGCGTGGGACACCTGTTCCTGTGGCCCTTCGTCGAACGCGAAGGGCTGGTTCACGTCAAGGGCGAGTACGATCTGCGGGCCGACGTGCTGCTGATCTTCCCGTACCTCGGGTCGGACATTCAGTTGGAGCATCCCGGGGCCGGGCTGGAGATCTCGAATTACCTGTTCCAGGAGATCTATGCGAACCTCAAGGGCCGCGTCGGCGGCGTCGTGAACCCGCAGCAGGTGGTCCGGTACCAGCAGACGAACCTGGACTGGCAGAACAAGAGCGTCCGCGACATCGGCCGCGAGTTCGGCGCCGACAAGGTGCTCTACATCGAGGTCAACCGCCTGACGCTGATGGAGGAGCACAGCGCGAATCTGTACCGGGGCCGCCTGAAGGCCCACATGCAGGTGGTGGACGTGGCGGCCACCGGCGGCGACGGCGTGCTGTACGAGAGCAGCCTCTCGGTGGTCGTGCCGAAGGACAACCCGCTGGGCACCACGCAGATCAGCGGCAGCAGGATCATGGCCGAGACCCTGTCGCAGTTCGCCCGGGAGGCGACGTGGAAGTTCTACGATCACGACGAGCCGGGAGGGCCGCGGGAATGATCCGATCGCGTGTATGGACGATGGCGGCAGTCGGCGTCGTCGCGACGTCGCTGGCGGGATGCTCGGCGCTGGATTACATGATGACCCAGACGGCGAAGATTTTCACCCCGCCGCCGAAAACGACGCCGGCGTACCGGCTCGACGGCAAGAACGTGCTGATCCTGGTGGATCCGGCCTCGCAGTCGCTGCTGGCCCGGAGCCCGCGGCTGCCGTACGTCATGGCGCGTGCGGTGGCCCAGGAGTTATCGGACCGCAAGGCCGCCCGCACGATCGTCAATCCGCTCGACGTCGAGAGCTTCGCGCAGAACGAGCCGACCTACGCCGCCATGACCGTCGTGGACATCGGCAAGGCGTTTCACGTGGACGAGGTCGTGCAGATCGTGGTGACCGAGTACGACATCACGCCCACGGCCGGGAGCGACCAATACACCGGCCGCGTGGCGATTGACCTGTGTGTGATCGACGTGGAGAAAGGGCAGCAGGCGTACCCGGCTATGGGGCGCAGCCAGACAATCGAAGCGGGCAGCGCCTCGGGCATCACAGCGTCCTCGCGCGGCGACGCCGAGAAGGCCGTCATGGACGGACTGGCCCGGAAAGTCGGCATGGTGTTCGTGCCGTACCTGATCGAAGAGCGGCCGATGCGGGCCGAAGTCAAATAGTGCGCGCGGCGACCGATTTTTCTTCGGAAAGCCGTAAAGTTTCTGTGAGCAGTTTCCGATAGCTTATATGCCCACTTTCACCAAGCCGCTGTGCAGCCGACTACGGTCATGCCAGCGGCCTTTTTTTGCGCCCATCGGGCTCCCATCACCCGACGACCTCCAGCCGGTCGCTCAGCACGTTGCCCTGGCAACCGATCATCAGGTCGCGCACGGGCAGTGTGCGGCCGCTGCGCCGCGCGGCCTCGCGCGCCATGGCCACAATGCCCCCGCAGCACGGCACCTCCATGTGAACCAGCACCAGTCCGCGCACGGCGTTGCGCCGAAGGATTTCGGTCAGTTTCTCGGTGTGTGCGGCCGCATCGTCCAGCTTGGGGCACCCGACGGCCACCGCCCGCCCGTTGAGCAGACCGGCGATCACGTGCGGCGCCGCAAACGCCGTGCAGTCGGCGGCAAGCACCAGCTCGCAATCGTTCAGGAACGGCGCTTCCAGGGGCAGCAGCGACAACTGCACCGGCCAATGGCCGAGTGGTCCGGCGGCCCCGGCGTCGGCTGCTCCAGTCGACGGCCCAGCGTGCGGCGCGGGCCGCGGACCGTGTGCGGCGAACCGGGCCGCCGCGGGCACGGCGGACGGACCGCCGCGCGCGGCGCCGAATTGCATGACGCGCATACCGGGGCATCCGCCGCCCGGCGCGCTGGGAGGCGATGCCGGATGGGCCGCCGGCGACGGAGCATCGGATGCCGCGCACGCGGAAGCCGGCTGGCCCTCGGCCGCCGCCTTGGCCGCCAGGGCTGCCGCCTCGTCAAACTCGTCGGCCTCGCGACGCTGGATGCTGATCGCCCCGCGCGGACACTCGCCGAGGCACGCCCCGAGACCGTCGCAGTAGCTCTCCTTGACGAGCCGCGCCTTGCCGTTCACCACGGCCAGCGCCCCCTCGGCGCAGTTCGGCACGCACAGCCCGCACCCGTCGCACTTCGACTCGTCGATGCTCACGATATTCCGCACCGCCATGGTCGCCTCCTTCTCCAGCCGGACCGCCGGGCCTGTTCCCCAACCAACGCTCTGAAACAACTATAGGCCATCGCGACGGGCGAGTCCTTGACGCGAGTCAAATTCCGGCGGTTTCTCGCCCGCGTTTCCGCACTCCTGCACCGTTGCCAGGAAGCCCCGGCACCAACCCCTCCCCCTTCCCGCGCGTAGGGTGGCTGCTCGCAGCCACGCGTCCCGTCAATCGCCGCGTGCGAAGCACGCCCCTTCAACCCCTCTCCCTGCTCGCAGGGAGAGGTGCCCCGAGCGCCGCTCGGGGCGGTGAGGTTCGAACGGAACAAACCTCCCCTCATGTCGCCCCCCTGGTGGCGGCGTTGACTTGGAGGAACGATGCCTGTACACTGAGGGGTCTGACTGTCGGACAGGCGGTCGCCATGGCGGCCGCCGCAGGCTGAACCGTGGAAGGAGAAACGATCGTGGCAAGGTACGATGTGGCGGTGTTGGGGGCCGGGCCGGGGGGCTATGTGGCGGCGTTGCGCGCCGCGGTGCTGGGCGCGAAGGTCTGCCTGATCGAGAAACGGTACTTCGGCGGCACGTGCCTGAACGTCGGGTGCATCCCGACCAAGGCCCTGCTGCACACCAGCGAGATCTTCTACCACATGTGCCGCGCCCAGGAGTACGGCCTCTCGACCGGCGGGCAGCCGTCGTTCGACTACGCCGACGTGATGGCCCGCACGCGCAAGGTCGTGGCCGGGCTGACCGGCGGCGTGCAGCAGCTGCTGAAGGCCCGCAAGGTGGACACGCTGATGGGCACGGGCAAGCTCCTGGGCGACGGAGCCGTGGAGATCGACGACGGCCAGGGCGGCAAACAGACCGTCCAGGCCGACAGCATTATCATCGCCACAGGCTCGGCGCCGGTGCGGCCGAAGATGTTCCCGTTCGACGGCCGCCACGTCGTGACGACCGACGAGGCGACCACGAGCGATTACCTTCCGGAGGAGATTCTGATCGTCGGCGGCGGCGTCATCGGCTGCGAGTTCGCCACGGTCTACAGCGAGCTGGGGCGCAAGGTCACGCTGGTCGAGATGCTCGACACGCTGTGCCCGGGGATCGACCCCGACGTGGGCCGCGAGATCACCCGAAGCCTGAAGAAGCGCGGCGTGACCGTCAAGGTCAAGACGAAGATCACCGAGATGACCGTCTCGGGCGACGTCGTGACGGCGAAGCTGGAAGGCGGCGACGAGGTGCGGGCGGGCATGGCCCTGATTGCCGTGGGCCGGATGCCGATGACCCAGGGTCTGGGCCTGGAGGCCGCGGGCGTGAAGACCGAGGGCGGTCTGATTCCGGTGGATTCGCAGTGCAAAACGAACGTGCCGGGCGTGTACGCCATCGGCGACTGCGCGACGCGGATTCAGTATGCCCACGTCGCCAGCCGCATGGGCACCGTGGCCGCCGAGACGGCCTGCGGGCACCGCGCCTCGGACGACCTGAGCGTGATTCCGGCGGGCGTCTACACGCACCCGGAGATTGCGACCGTGGGCCTCAGCGAGGCGCAGGCCAAGGACAAGGGTCTCAACATTCGCGTCGTGAAGTTCCCCCTGCGGGCCTCCGGCATGGCCCAGGCCTACGGCGAAACCGACGGCATGATCAAGCTGGTCGCCGACGCCAGGACGGGCGAGATCCTCGGCGCCGTCTGCGTCGGGCAGCACGCCACGGACGTCGTCCACGAGCTGGCCATCGCCATGCGGAACGAGTTGACGATCGACGAAGTGGCCGACACGATCCACGCGCATCCGACGTTCTCCGAGGGCGTGCTCGAAGCGGCGGAGCTGTGGCTCGGCAAACCCGTGCACACGGTGGCGTAGCCTCGTCTCGCCGTGGCACGGGCATCTTGCCCGTGAGTCGCAGGGCCATCCTGGCCCTGCGGCGCGCGTTTCGTCCACGGGGTGTCGCGCGTGTGGGGCGCCCGCGCCGGATGTCACGGCCATGATGTGGCGTTGTCGTGTGAGTGGAAGGTCGTGTCGTGGAACTCCAGGGCGACAACCTCGCGGTAGTGCGGCTCGGCCGCATGGCCTACGGGCCGGCCCTCGACACGCAGAGGCGAGCCGTCGAGCGCGTCCGTCGCGGCCGCGAGGACGGACGGCACGTCGAGTACCTGCTCCTGGTCGAGCACGATCCGCCGGTGATCACCCTGGGCCGCAGCGGCAAGGACGAGCATTTGCTCGCCACGCCCGAGCGTCTGGCCGCCCTGGGCATCGAGTACTACGAGTCGTCGCGCGGCGGCGACGTGACCTACCACGGGCCGGGCCAGTTGGTGGCCTATCCCGTGCTGGACCTGAACCGCCACGGCCGCGATGTGCACCGGTACCTGCGCGACGTGGAACAGACGGTGCTCGGGCTGTTGGGCGGCCTGGGGCTCGACGGCCGCCGCGACGAGCGGTACACCGGCGTCTGGGTCGGCAACGACAAGGTCTGCGCCATCGGCGTGGCCATCACGCGCTGGGTGTCGTACCACGGCCTGGCGCTGAACGTCAGCACCGACCTGGATTACTTCGGCCTGATCGTTCCGTGCGGCATTCGCGAGCGCGGCGTGACGAGTCTGGCCAGGCTCCTGGGCCGCGACGTGCCGCTGGCGGAGACAGCCGACGCGCTCGTGGGCGAATTCGTCCGGGTGTTCGGCTTCGACGGCGCCACGGAGCTGGCGCCCGACGATCTGTGAACGCCTCCCGCGTGAGGGGAGAACTCGCGTGGGTCCGGTGGACCCACCCTACAGCTGCTTGATGGAACAGAGGCCAGGGTCCGCGTGGGTCCGGTGGACCCACCCTACGCCCTCGGCCGGTTGACGAGGTCACCATGACTGAACCCGCACCCGACAGTGCACCCGCCCCGCGGCGGCGGTTGCCGCCCTGGCTGAAGAAACGCTTGCCGCACGGAGGCGCCGTGGCCCAGACGCGGGCCATCCTCGACGAGCTGGGCCTCGAGACGGTCTGCCGCTCGGCCCACTGTCCGAACCTGCCGGAGTGTTTCGCGCGGCACACGGCGACGTTCATGATCCTGGGCTCCCGCTGCACGCGGAACTGCCGGTTCTGCGCCGTGGATCACGCCGCGCCCGACGCCGTGCGCGATGACGAGCCGGAGGCCGTGGCCGAGGCGTCGGCGCGGATGAAGTTGCGGCACGTGGTCGTGACGAGCGTGACGCGCGACGATCTGCCCGACGGTGGCGCGGGACACTTCGCGCGGGTGATCCGCGCGGTGCGCAGCCGCTTGCCCGAAGCCGTCATCGAGGTGCTCACGCCCGATTTTCAGGGCGACCGCGACGCCCTGGCCACCGTCATCGAGGCCGAGCCCGCCGTCTTCAACCACAATGTCGAGACCGTGCCCCGGATGTACCCTGCCCTGCGCCCGCAGGCCGACTACGGCCGCAGCCTCGACGTGCTCCGCTGGGCCCGCCAGATGGCCGCGTCGCGCAGCCGTCGCATCTTCACCAAGAGCGGCCTCATGGTCGGTTGCGGCGAGCGGGCCGACGAGCTGCACGCCGTGTTCGACGACCTGCGCGCCGCCGGCTGCGAGATTCTGACCATCGGCCAGTACCTGGCCCCCAGCGGCGGCCATTACCCGGTGGATCGGTTCGTGCCTCCGGAGGAATTCGCCGACCACGAGGCCGAAGCCCGCCGCCGCGGATTCCTGGCGGTTGCCTCTGGCCCGTTCGTCCGCTCCAGCTATAATGCGCAGTCGCTTTTCGAGTCGATCTGACTCGCAGGACGGGTGGTTTGCACCCGCCCTCCAACAGAGTCCGCGCGGGTCCGCAGGATCCGCCCTGCACAAGGAACACACCATGGCCGAAATCGAAGTCACCTTGCCGTCCCTCGGCGACGACGCCGGCGACCACGCCGAAGTCAGTTTCTGGTACGTCGATCCCGGCGACGCCGTCGGCGAAGGCGACAGCCTGCTCCAGATGCTCACCGACAAGGCCACGTTCGACGTGCCCAGTCCGGCCGCCGGCACCGTCACGGCGCACAAATGCGCTGAAGGCGACCGCGTCACCGTCGGCGACGTGATCTGCCTTCTGGAAACGAGCGAGTGACCATGGCTCCGCGCCGCCGCAAACGAGGCTTCTTCATCGTGCTTGACGGGCCCGATGGCTCGGGCAAATCGACGCAGGTCGAGTTGCTCACGCAGCGCCTGCGGCGCGAGGGCATCGAGGCCTCCGGCGTCCGCGACCCCGGCGGCACCGTCGTCAGCGAACGCATCCGCGGCATCCTGCTCGACCCGTCGCTGCCCGACGTGGACGCACGCACCGAGATGTTCCTCTACATGGCCAGCCGCGCCGAGATGGTGGCCCGCGTCGTGCGACCGGCCGTCGAGTCGGGCCTCACCATCGTCAGCGACCGATTCCTGTCGAGCACCGTCGCGTACCAGGGCTACGCCGGCGGCCTGGACCCGAAGCAGATTCTCCGCGTCGGCCGCATCGCCTGCCAGGACGTCTGGCCCGATCTGGTCGTTCTGCTCGACCTGCCGGCCCGCGAGGGCTTCGCGCGCATCAAACGCGCCCACGACCGCATGGAGCTCAAGGGCGAGGCCTTTCACGAGGCAGTCGCCCGCGGGTTCCGCGAGTTGGCCCGCGCCGAGCCGCGGCGCCACGTGCTCGTCAGCGCGCGCGGCCCCGTGGAGACGGTGGCGCGTCGCATCTGGAGGGTGGTCAAGCGTGTCGTTTGCTGAGCTTCAGCATCAGCCGTCCGCCGCGGCGGCGCTCGAGGCCGCCCTGGCCGCCGAGCGCGTGCCGCACGCCTTCATCTTCTGCGGCCCCGCCGGCGTCGGCAAGGCCCTGGCGGCGCGACTCCTGGCCCGGACGCTCCTGTGCGAGCGACCCAAGACCGGCCGCGGCAAGCACCCGACCGTCGCGGCCTGCGGCTCGTGTCCGCAGTGCCTCCTCTGCGACGCCGGCACCCATCCCGACCTCAACTGGTTCGCCAAGCCCGCCGACCGCGCCGAGCTGCCGATCAGCCTCGTCACCCGGCGCGACGACTCGCCGCAAGGCCTGACGATCAACGAGTCGGTGCAACTGAAGCCCATGCAGGCCGCGTGCCGCGTCACGGTGATCGAGGACGCCGAAGAGATGAACGCCTCGGCCGCCAACGCATTCCTGAAGACGTTCGAGGAATCGCCGCAGGGGTCGTACCTGGTGCTGCTGGTGACGTCGCTGGACACCCTGCTGCCGACGATCCGCAGCCGCGGGCAACTGGTCCGCTTCCGGTCGCTGCCGCACCGGTTTGTGGCCGACCTGCTTGCGCGCGACACGGGCCTGGGCGCCGACGAGGCGGCCGTGCTGGCCCGGTTCAGCGAAGGCAGCATCCAGCGCGCCGCCGCCCTGGCACGAAGCGATTTCCTGGCCCTGCGCCGCGACGTGCTGGCGGCGCTGCCCGCCGCCGGCCGCGCCGAGGCTCTCGTCATCGCCGACGCCGTGATGGAATGGGCTTCGCGTCAGGCCGGCGAGCAGCAGACCACCGGCAAGAAGGTCGAAGAGAACGAACTGCGCCGAACCCATCTGAAGCGGGCGCTCGACCTGATGGGCAGCCTGCTGCGCGACGCCCTGGTCGCCGCCACCGCCGGCCCCGAGGCCGATCTGATCAACGCCGACGCGACGCCGCTCGTGCAACGCATCGCTCAGCGCCTCGCCCCGGACGCCCTCGAACGCGGCCTGCGACGCATGATCGAGTACCAGACCTACGTCGACCGCAACGTTCACAACGCCCTGCTCATCGAGAACGCCTGCCTCCACATGGCCGACCTCCTCGCCCCCCTCCGCCCCTGATCCGGCCACACGCCACACCATCCGCGAACAACTATGCGGGACTATGCGGGGACGACTATGCGGGGACAGACTATGCGGGGACTATGCGGGGGACTATGCGGGGACGACTATGCGGGGGACGACTATGCGGGGACAGTATACTATTTATTCCTCGCCGGCCGCCAAAGCCTGATGCGGTGTAACTATCCGGGGACAGTATACTATTTATTCCTCACCAACTATCCGGGAACTATCCGGGGACAGTATACTATTTATTCCTCACCGGCCGCCAAAGCCTGATGCGGTAGATCTGGCACGGAGGATGGCACGTTCAGGTCGGGTCAACGAATCCGGCGGGCTGGTTCGTCACCGTCCGCCCTGGCGGCGGCGCTCGGCGGTCTCGACGGGGGCCGGACGGCGCACGTAGAGCGGCTCGAGCAGTTCCGGCGCGACGTGCTGCCCGGCCCGATGCAGCCGCAAGCCCAGCGACGCCACCACCGCCGCGCGCGGCGTCCAGAGCGGCGCCTCGGCCCACCGACGCCCGGCGAACGCCTCGCCGCACCGTCCCAGCCCGTCGCCGATCAGCAGCGCATCCTGCGGAATCCCGGCGGCGGCCTCCTGCGGCGAGCCCACGCTCTCGGCTGCCGTGCGGCGGAGCGCGCCGTCGTCGTCGCGACGATACGCCGCCCAGTACACGCCGTCGCGCTGCGCGTAGCAGACCACGCCGATCAGCCGCTCGGCCTCCGGCGCGTTCGACGCGATGGCCTCCAGCGTCGGCACGGCGACCACCGCCAGCGACGGTTGCTGCGACGCCCACGTCCGTGCGATCGTCACGCCGATGCGCAGTCCCGTGAAGCTGCCCGGCCCGATGCTCAGCGCCAGCACGTCCACGTCGCGCGGCGACCAGCCGACCGCCGCCACCGTCGCGGCCACCAGCGGCACGATCTCGCGCCCATGGCGCATCCCTTCGGCCAGCGTCCGCTCGGCAGCCACGCACCCGTCGTCGGTCAGGGCAATGCTCCCGACGCGACCGGAGGTCTCCAGCGCCACCAGACGCACCGGCCGATGTCCGTCGCAATGCCCCCCGGCAAGCTCGCCCGCGCTCATTGTCTTCCCTCCCGCTCAATACATCTCTTGCGTAAGCAGCCGCCCTGCGTTTCCGATCGACCCTCACCGCCCCTCGACTGTGCTCGGGGCACCTCTCCCTGCTTGCAGGGAGAGAGGTTCGCAGGAACCGCGTGGGTCCGGGGGACCCACCCTACGCCCTCGCCGCAGGCACGCGCCTCTGCCTGGTCAACACCCATCGTACACGGCGGCATAGCGAGCCGCCATGCCCGCGGCCGTGAAGTGCGCCGCCACGTGCGCCGCCGCCTCGCGGCCCATGGCGTCGGCGGCCGCGCGGTCCTCGAGCACGCGCCGCAGCGCCGCGGCCAGCGCCTCAGGCGATTCGGGCTCCACCAGCAGCCCCGTCCGCTCGTGGTCGATCGCGTCGGCCTGCCCCTCGACGCGCGTCGCCACGACGGGGCGGCCCGCGGCCATCGCCTCCAGCAACGTCAGCGCCAAGCCTTCCCAGCGGCTGGGCAGCACCACCACCGCGGCCGCCTTCATCAGGGCCGCCACGTCGTCGCGGCGGCCGAGCCAGTGTACACGCGACGCCACGCCCAGCCGCTCGCCGAGCGACTCCAGCGCCGGACGCTCCGGCCCTTCGCCGGCGACGAGCAGATGACACGACGCATCGGCCGCGCCCGGCAACGCCATCGCGCGCAACAGCACGTCCAGCCCCTTCTGGTGCGCAAGGCGACCCACGAAGAGCGCCGCGTGCACTCCGTGCGGCAGACCCATGGCGCCGGCGGGCAGCGGCTCGGCCGTCGCGAACGGCTCGATCTCGATACCGTTGGGCACCGTGACGACGCGCTCGGCCGGCACGCCGCATGCCACCAGGCGCCGCCGCACGCCCTCGCTGACGGCCGTCAGGGCAGCGGCGCGCCGGGACGCATGGCGAAGCAATCGCACCGCCCAGCCGCGCGGGTCCGCCTGGTGCTCGGTCATCACGATCGCGCCGGCGTGCGCCCGGCACGGAGCCCACGCCACAGCCAGGTGAGCGCGCAGCAAATGCGAGTGAACAATGTCCGGCCGCAGCGTTCGCAGCAACCGTCGCAGGCCCATCGCGCCGCCGGCGGCCACCCGCCCGCGGCCGCCCAGGTCGTGCACCGCACACCCAGCCGCGCGGAACGACTCGGCCAGCGGCCCGCGGCCGTCCAGCGCCGCTACCGACACGTCGAAGCGGTCGTGGGGCAAGTGTCGCGCGAGCGTCAGAACGACACGCTCCGCGCCGCCGGGGTCCAGCTCGGGAAGAAGTTGCAGCACCTGTCGCCGGGCCACGGGGCGTCCTCTCAGGGCCTGGGTTTCTTCGTCGCGGAGGGGCCGTTGCGCAGCGGAGGATTCCAGAGCAGGTCCGACATGGGAAGCTTCGGCAGAATCAGCAGGTACACGCCGGCCGCGGCCGCAATCGCCAGCGACGTCACCTGCCAGACGGTCAGGCCGCCCAGCGACGTCGTGGGTTCGCCGGCGCGGATCATTTCGAGCAGGAAGCGGCTCAAGCCGTAGAGGCCGAAGAACGCGCCCAGCAGCACCCCATGGCGGCGCTTCCACCGACCGGCCAGATGCAGGACGGCCAGCAGGAGCAGGGCGTTGACGATCGCGTAGACCTGGGCCGGATGAATCGGCGGCATGACCTTGAATCCCTGCGCCAGGTAGTGGCCGTAGGGAATGCTGTGCGCGGGCCACGTGTGGCACCACGGCAGATCGCTCGGCGCGCCGAAGCAGCACCCGTTCAGCAGACACCCCATGCGACCGAAGGCCAGCCCCAGCGCCAGGCTCGGCGCGACGATGTCGCAGATCTTCAGCGGGTTGACGCCCCAGCGGTACCGCATCCAGAGGATGTACGGCACCACCATCGCCGTGGCCAGGAGCAACCCGCCCATCACGGTCAGTCCGCCGCTGGTGATCTTCATGGCCTCGACGAATCCGTGGTACGGCAACAAGGCGCCCGTGAGGCCCTTGGCCTCGGCGGCGTAACGGGCGGCCAGGATGAACCCGGCGCGCCCCGCGACGAGAGCGGCCACGGCGCCCCAGGCGCCGGCGGCGATCCAGCGTTGGCGGCCGCGCCCCTGCGATCCCGGCAACAGCTCCACCAGCGACAGCACCGCGCCCACGGCCAGGCCGATGGCCGCATACGTCCAGTGGAGCCCTTCGAACACGTTCAACCCGCGCGTCCAGCCGGGGTAGTCCGCGCTGTGGGCCATCACGTCCATCACCCGGGCCCCCAGGATGCCGCCCACCAGCGCGAGCATGCCCATGTTGTACATGTGGTCGGGGTTCTCGCTCTCGCGCCGGGCACGCCATGCGGCCATCAGAATGGCCAGCAGGAACCCCAACGCCAGCATCGCCCCGTACCCGCGCACCGGCAGCGCGTCCCACGGCATCCACTCGGGCAGCGGAATCTCGAAGAGGATCGGTCTCATGCTTCTCCGCGGCGCTGCAAAACTAGATGTACTTCACGAACGCATTCTTCTCGTCCACCAGCGCGATGCGCGGCTCGTGCCCGGCCGCTTCCTCGGGCGTCATGTACGCGTAGCCCATCACAATCACCAGGTCGCCCAGCTCGCCCAGCCGCGCCGCCGCGCCGTTCAGCCGCACCTGGCCTGTCCCGCGCTTGCCGATCTGGATGTACGTCTCGTGTCGCGTCCCGTTGTTCACGTTGGCCACCAGCACACACTGGCCCGCCACCAGGCCCACCTTCTCCAGCAGGTCCGGGTCAATCGTGATGCTGCCGCTGTAGTTGAGGTTCTTCTCGGTCACGGTCGCCCGATGAATCTTGCTTCTGAGCACTTTGATCCACATCTCGCGTCACTCCTTCGACTCTACGTCGATCACGATGTTATCAATCAGCCGCGTGTCGCCGCAATAGACCGCCGCGGCCACGACCACGCGCCCGGACAGCGGCGCCGACGGCTCCAGCGTCTCGGCGTCCACCACCTCGATGTAATCCACCTGGAGCCGACCCTGGCCCACGATCTCCCCGCGCACCGTCTCGGCCACCGCCCGCGCGCTGCGCTCGCCGCCGCGCACCGCCTCGCGACCCGCCAGCAGCCCCCGACGCAACGCCAGGCTCGCCACGCGGTCGTCCGCGCTGAGATACTGGTTGCGGCTCGACACCGCCAGCCCGTCGGCGTCCCGAACCGTCTCCACCGGCACGATCTCCAGCGGCAGGTCCAGGTCGCGCACCATTCGCTGGATGACCTTCAGTTGCTGATAATCCTTGCACCCGAAGTACGCCCGATCCGGAACCACCACGTGGAACAGTTTCATGCACACGGTCGTCACGCCGCGGAAGTGCCCGGGCCGCCGCGCGCCGCACATCCCCTCGGTCAGCCGCTCCTCGTTCACCCACGTCGTATGATCCGACGCATACATCTCCTGCGGCGACGGCGCGAACACCACGTCCGCCCCGGCCGCCTCGCACAGCAGGCGGTCCTGCTCCAGTTGCCGCGGGTAACGCTCGAAATCCTCGCTCGGCCCGAACTGCGTCGGGTTCACGAATACGCTGCACACCGTGAAGCCGTTCTCGGCCACGCTCCGGTCCAACAGCGCGCGGTGCCCGACGTGCAGCGCGCCCATCGTCGGCACCAGGCCCACGGACCGGCCCGCCGAACGGGCTGCCGCCACGCGGGAACGAATCTCCTGTTTGGTCGTCGCCACGTCCGTCACGTCGCGTCTCCGCCCTCGTCCGAGGGCAACTCGCTCAACAGCTCGCCGACCGTCCGCCCCGTCACCGGGTCCACCGCCCCCGGCGCGATCTCGGCCAGAGGCTCCAGCACGAACCGCCGCTCGCGCAGCCGCGGGTGCGGCACCCGGAGCCGACCGTTCGCAATCACCCGGTCGTCCCACAGCAGCACGTCCAGGTCCAGCGTGCGCGGGCCCCAGCGCACCGTGCGCCGCCGGCCCAACTGATGCTCGATGCCCTGCAACACGTCCAGCAGCGCCTCGGGCTCCAGCGCCGTGGCCAGCTCGGCCGCGGCATTCAGAAACCGCCCCTGCCCCGGCGGCCCGCCGACCGGATCGGTCTCCGCCAGCGAACTGACGGCCCGAACCTCGATCCCCGACCGCAACCGCAACAAGGCCACCGCCCGCTCGATCGTCGCGCGGCGGTCGCCCTCGTTGCTGCCGATGCCGATGAACACCTTCGCCACGGCCAGGGCCTCCCCGAGGTTGTCCCTCGCCCGTCCGGGGGGTCACGCTCAGGAACGCGTAGGTCGGGTCAACAGACCCGACACCCAACCCGTAGCGTGGCCGGGTGCCATGCCTGCCCCGTCAGGCATGGACGTTATCGTCCCGTGGCACGGCCCTTTTGTCCGTGGCCGTCGTCCAACCCCTCCCCCTTCCAGGGGGAGGTGCCCCGAGCGCAGTCGAGGGGCGGTGAGGGTCGAACGCCAACAAACCCTATGAACTCGCCACGTTCTCTCCGCTCGCCGGGTGCCATGCCTGCCCCGTCAGGCATGGACGAGTGCCGCGCCACTCGGACGCTACAGCCCAAGCTTCCGGATTCGCTCGACCGCCTCCGCGATCCGGTCCGTGGTCTGCGTCAGGGCGAATCGGAAATACCCGTCGCCGCACTGGCCGAACCCGACGCCCGGCGTCGCCACGATATCGCACTTCTCCAGCAACAGCCCCGCCATCTCCAGGCTGCTCTTGCCCTCGGGACACTTCACCCAGACGTAGAACGTCGCATTCGGCACGTTCGGCTCCAAGCCCACGCTCCGCAAGCCGCTCACCAGGGCGTCGCGCCGCTGGCGGTACATCTCCCGCAGCCCCGCGACCTCGGGCCGTTGGTATCCCTTCAGGGCCGCCACGCCCGCCTTCTGCACCGCCGTGAAGATGCCGCTGTCGAGGTTGCTCTTGAGCTTCTGCAGCGACCCCACGATCTCGGCGTTGCCGCACGCCCACCCGAGCCGCCAGCCCGTCATGTTAAAGGTCTTCGAGAAGCTGTGCAGCTCGATAGCCACGTCCGACGCGCCCGGCACCTCCAGGATGCTCATCGGCGCCTCTTCGAAGTACAGTTCCGTGTAGGCCGCGTCCTGGGCCAGCACCACGTCGTGCCGCCGGGCGAACTCCACCGCCCGCACGAAGAACTCCCGCGTCGCGCACGCCGACGTCGGGTTGTTCGGGTAATTGATGAACATCAGCCGCGCACGACGCCGAATCTCCGCCGGGATCGCCTCCAGATCGGGCAGGAACCCGTTGGCCGCCGTCAGCGGCATGATGTACGGCTCCGCGCCCGCGAAAATCGTGCTCGCCCGGTACACCGGGTACCCCGGATCAGGCACCAGCACCACGTCGCCGGGGTTCACCACCGCCAGCGGCAGATGCGCGATGGCTTCCTTCGAGCCAATCGTCGGCAGCACCTCGGTCTTCGGGTTCAGCGACATGCCGAAGCGGCCCTTGAACCAGTCGGCGATGGTCTGCCGCAACGTCGGATCGCCCTCGTCCAAGGCGTACTGGTGCGTCGCCGGGTCGCGCACGGCCTCGTTCAGCGCATCGATGATGAACTGCGGCGTCGGCTGGTCGGGGTCGCCGATGCCCAGGTTCAGGATCGGCCGACCCGCGGCAAGCGCCGCCTTCTTCTTCCGGTCGATCTCCGCAAACAGGTACGGAGGCAACACCTGCAACCGCTGCGCACGCTCAAACGCCATGGCTCCACTCGCTCCTTTGGGTCTCGCATTCCAGCCGGAAAAGAGGGAATTATAGCCCCTGCCCCCGCACCCATAAAGGAAAAACGAGGCCCCCCAAACCCTGAGGGTGCATCCCGTCTCAGTAGGTAGTCGTTCAGACAGCCATCTACGGGCCTCTTCGTGGAAACCGTCTCAGCCCGTAGGGTGGGTCCCCCGGACCCACGCGGTGTGCGCTCCCGTTGCGATCACTCCGCCAACCCCTCGCCCCGCGCAGCAAGCCGTTTCCTGTTGCCCGCGGCGCGCCGTGGCGATACCCTGAACGCGCCATGGCCGACTACGCCGACATCCTCGCCATCGTCCCCGGCGGATCGAACACGGACCTCATCCTCTCGGGCGCGCGGACCGTCGCGCCGGGCGAATTGTCCTCGGGCGGACGCTTCGCGATCGGCCCCGGCGGCAAGAGCCGCAACGTCGCCCAGATGATGGCCGCCTACCTCGGCCCCGGCCGCGTCGCGTTCCTCGGTCGCACGCTCGCCCCGCCCCCGCCACGCAGCGAGGTCGCCGCGACGCCGCGCGACGCGCAACCCCGGCCCACTGATAAGCACGCGAGGACGCCCACCGGGGCCGACGCCGCCATCGCAACCCGCGACGACCTCGTGCCCACGGTCCACGCCCTGCTCGCCCAGGTGCCGCTCGAAGCCCTGCGCCGCGCGGGCGTCGTCACCGACTTCGTGCAACAGCTCCCCTACGCAGGCACGCCCGCCGGCATCGCCCAGATTCTCGTCTCCCCCGACGGCCAGAACACCATCTACCTCGCGCCCGGCCTGAACGCCGACTTCGCCCCCGCCGACATCGATGCCGCCGAGCCGCTCTTTGACGCCGCTCGCCGACGCCGCGGCGCCGCCGTCCTGCCGCTCGCCCTGGAAATCCCGCCCGCCACCGCCGCCCACGCCGCACGCAAAGCTCGCGACGCCGGCATGACCGTCGTCCTCGATCCCGGCGGACTCGCCGACGCCGAAGACGCCGCCCAGGTGCTTCCCCTGGTGGACATCGTCAAACCCAACGAGCACGAGGCCCGACTCCTCACCGGCATCGACGTCACCGACGACGCCTCCGCCACCCGCGCCGCCGAGGTGCTCCGCTCACGCTACGGCATCCCCTGCACGATCATCACCGCCGGGGCCCGCGGCGCGTGGCTCGTCCGCACCCAGACCCGCGCGACGCCACCGGCCGCCGGCGCCACCGAAACCGCCGCCACGCCACGCACCACGTTCTACCCCGCCTGCCGCGTGCCCCGCGTCGCCGACACCACCGGTTGCGGCGACCAGTTCATGGCCGTCCTGTGCGCCCACCTGGCCCTCGACCCACAAGCCGACGACGACGCCATGCGCGAAGCCGTCCTCGCCGCCGCCCTCCAGGCCACGCGCCCCGGCATCGACCCCGTCACCGCCGCCGATCTCCGCGCCATCCAGTGGCGTTGACAGTCAGCCCGGCCTCGGTATAATCGCGGCGTTGAAGAACCTTGGAGGAGTGCGGCGCTCATGCTGACCACGTCGGAAGTCGAACATGCCATCGAGGCCTTGAGGGGGAAACTGCAACTCCTCAAGGACAGTCTTTGACTTGCCCGCCAAGCTAGCGGCTCGCCAGGAAATCGAGCAGAAGATGTCCGCCCCCGGCTTCTGGGACAACCAGGAATCGGCCCAGCGCATCGTCGGCCAGCTCAAGGAGCTCAATGCGGCCGTCAACCCGCTCCAGGAGCTGGGCGTCCGGCTGGACGATGCGGCGACCATGTGCGAGCTGGCCCGCGAGGAAGGCGACGCCTCGGCCCTGGAGGATCTGTCGTCGGAGCTGACCGAGATCCAGGCGAAGTTCGACCAGTTCGAGCTGCTGACGCTGATGACAGGCAAGTTCGACGCAGGCAACTGCTACCTGGCGATTCACGCCGGCAGCGGCGGCACCGAGTCGCGCGACTGGGCGTCGATGCTCATGCGCATGTACACCCGGTACGCCGAGCGGCAAGGCTACACCGTGACGGTCGTGGACGCCGTGGAAGGCGAGGACGCCGGCTACAACAGCGTGACCCTGCACATCGTGGGCCCGTACGCCTGCGGGTACCTGGGGGCCGAGGTGGGCGTCCACCGCCTCGTGCGGATCAGCCCGTTCGATTCGGCCGCGCGGCGGCACACGTCGTTTGCCAGCATCGACTGCATCCCCGAGATGACTGACGACGTCCAGGTCGAGATCGACCCGGAGGAACTGCGCGTGGACACGTTCCGGGCCGGCGGCGCCGGCGGCCAGCACGTGAACAAAACCTCCAGCGCGGTGCGCATCACCCACCTGCCGACGAACATCGTGGTGCAGTGCCAGAACGAGCGGTCGCAGCACCAGAACCGCCACGTCTGCATGATGATGCTCAAGGCGAAGCTCCTGCGCCTGGAGGAAGAGAAGCGGAACAAGGAGCTCCAGGGCCTCTATGGACCCAAAGGCGAAATCGCCTGGGGCAACCAGATCCGCTCCTACGTCCTTCAACCCTATACCCTGGTCAAGGACCATCGCACCGACCACGAAACCGGCAAGGTCCAGGACGTGCTCGACGGCGACCTTCAGGAATTCATCGAAGCCTACCTGCGCCAGCGCGCCGCCGAGCGCCGGGGCCAGTGAAGCCGGGACATCGCCGTGGCCGGTGCGTGATGGCTCTCGCGTAGGGTGACCGCTTGACGCAGCGCGTAGGGTGGCTGCTTGCAGCCACGCGGAAGCCGGGTGCCATGCCTGCCCCGTCAGGCATGGGCAAGCGCGTAGGGTGGCTGCTTGCAGCCACGCGGAAGTGGGTAGGGTGGGTCCCCCGGACCCACGCGGCGTGTCATGATGTGGAAATGCAGCGTGATCCGGAAATCCTTCTCATGCGAGGAGTCGCAAGTGCTGTTCTGGCCGCCGGGAAGGGACGCCCCGCGGCGCAACGGGAGTGAAGGATGGGGACTGAGCAGATTACGCCTATCTGCGCCTTCAACGGCCTTTCCAGAAGCCTCTGGGATCGCATCAGGTGCGCGATGCGCCACATACTGGGCCGCACAGCGCAGCCACTGCGGGGGTCGATTGCGGCGTGTGGCGATGTGGTCGTATACGTGAGGCTTGGGATAGTGTCCCTGCTGATGTGGGACGAGGTGGCGGGCGCAGTGCGCTTTGAGAGCCTCGTGGCGTCACCACTGACCGGGCAGTCATCATTTGACGGCGGCGCGGCGGGCAGCCCTGACGGTTCGCAGTTTGTGGTCGTTCGCTGGGTTCCAGATTGCGTGTGGGGCCATCCTCTGTTTTGGACGGGGCTGCTGATCTACGCACCATGGGGACAGGCTTCGAGAGAACCGATCCGTGTGCCTTGGCCGTTTCGTCACCTTCTGCCCGGCAGTGCCGTGTGGAGTTCGCGCGGGGTGCATATACTTGCCCTGGAGAGCACGGGGCAAGGATATCTTCCAAAAGCGATTGCCACATACGATGCAGGCGGCGACTGCTACAGTCACGAGATGCTTGGATGGAGCGATCTGCACGCCGTGCTGGATCCCATGACGTTGCCTCTGCACCTGATCGAAGACCGGCTGGCACTCGCCAACGAAGAAGAGCGCAGCCTCGTGTTCGTGGATAACAGACAGCCCGTTGGCTTGTGGGCGAGGAGTCACGGAGATGCCATAGGGCCATCGGCACGCGGGGGGGCCGTGAGACTGTGCAGAGACGGGGCCTCGCAGTGGCGCGTGTTGCGGCTTGGCGAGGAGGGATCGCAGGAGGAGGTGCGACGATGGAGTGGCAACAGACGCCTGAGGCCACACGGTGTAGCACTGGCCGGCAATGGGATGCTGGTTGTTCTGGATGCGGACGGCACAGCATGGGTTCTGCTGCCGCATGACACTCGCCTTCGACGAGTTGCCATGACACAAGGCGATGCGGTCCTGAACGCCGTTGTGTGTGACATGCCAGGGCTTAGTGTTCGCTGAGCGGGTAGCGTGGCTCCCCCGGACCCACGCGGCGTGTGCTGATGCACGCCCGGTGCGGCTCATGCGGTGTGGAGGCCCGGGGCGGGCGCCTGATGCACCAACCCCGTGCAGGCTCGGTGGTGGGTCGACCGGTCAGACAGCCTCAGCCGCCGGCCGCGATCCGCCCTGAACTGAAGATGGTGGTGTCTTCTGTGAAAGCACCTGCTTGAACATCTCGTAGTGTGCCTGGATGGAGAACGGTTGTCCGCCAAGCTCTCTCACACAGTGGTGCATCAGGTACCGGAACGACAGCGAGAAGTAGATCCCCATGGTCACCGCAACGACGCTGGCCACCCAGCCGAGCCCTACGCTTGGAGGTACGCATCCCGTGATGAACATGAGGGCCACGAAGGCCACCCACCCCAACAGAGCGAACACCATCAGGATCGAGAGGATCACCGAATAGTACGTCCCGATGTACCCTGGCTGTTCAACACGCGTTGCCGCATCGGGGCTCATCGCCAATGTCGTTGATACCTGGACCTTTCCTTTTGATGGAAGAATCCACTCCTTCAGGATTCTGATCCAGCCCGGAGACTTCGTCTCTCGCTCAACAAGCCAACTGCAATTCCGCAACTGGGCGTAGCATGATTCGTATCCGCGATAGGTCATGCCCTTCACGGCAGGCGCGTCGTTGACGAATTCCTCGATCACTCGGCACCAGGCGATCGCTCGAAAGGCGCTCCTGCACTTGTGAACGATGAGCCAGCCCAGCACCGGAAAAACGGCAGGGATGACCAGAACGATCCAGAACGTTGTGGCGCACTCAGGGGTTCCCCCTTCGGCGCTTGTCTCCGCCGAAAGCGTGTGGAACCCCAACACGGTGCCAACGGCCCCTATGATCACGAGCCCGATCTCGACAAGGCGCACCTGGCAGTTCTTCAGGTGCACAATCTCGTCCCGAACGGCCTTGTACTCCGCCAGGGCAAATGGCATTTCCTGTGCACCCAGTCCCATCGTGGCCGTCTCCTTTCCGAATCAGGCGTCACGCACGAGTTGAAACGCACAGAACCCGTAGGCCGCTCAACCGCAATGCCCCACATCTGCGGGGATCTGTTATCGGGCCCCTTGCATCCTGGATGCCAACAGGTTAGCACGATCCGGCGGTCAAGGCAAGAATCCCATGGGGACGGAACGCAGCCGCCACACGGGTGGTCACCGCCAAAACCCGCCAAAACCTTTGCATTATCCCGTGCGGCACACTACGATAGCGGCCACGATGCCTCGATTCTCGTGGCCCGGCGGCGACGCGTTCTGCCGCCGGCAGCCCGGAGCGACACCCTGTATGCCCGTGACGGATCCGACGATGACTGGACAACGGTGGTACGGCGTGGTATTTGTGACGACGGTCACATTGGCGACTGCCCTGGCCGGTTGCGGCGGCGCTTCGGAAACCGCCGTATCCGATTCCGGCGGCGCCACTTACACGCACTGCGGGATGAACTTCGCGGTGGCGGTCCCCCGCGGGTGGACGGTCGAGGAGTTGCCGGGCGACCTGCTGGTGGAGTTGTCGGCCGAGCCCGGCGAGGCCAACCGCCGCGCCGTGGCCCACGTCTTCAGCCGCCGCGAAGCCCGGCCGGTGGTTCTGGGCGACGCCACCAGCGGCGCCGTCGCCGAGGTGCTGGCGCTGATGAAGCAGGAGTTGCGATTCGGGCTGGGCGAGACGTCGCCGGCCGTGGTGGCGGCCGAGGTGAGCGGCCTGCCGCCGGGGGCACAGGCCGTGCGCCTGGTCCGGACGACGTATGAAGGCCCGACCGCCGTGAGCCAGGAGCTGACCGTCGTGGCTCTGGGCAAACAGGTCTGGGCCCTGATGCTGAGCGTGCCCGTGGCCGAGCAGGAGACTCATCGCGCGGCCATGGACGAGATTCGAAACAGTTTTCGCGTGTGGTGAGAACGTCGCCATGATGCGTCGCCGACTCGTTGTGGGTCCGTTGGTGGTGTCGCTGTGCTGGGCATGGGCCGGTTGCGGCTCCGGGGCGCCCGATCGCGTGGACGGCATGTCCTATACCGACCGCCAGAAGCACTTCGCGCTGAATCTGCTGCCGTCGTGGGAGCGGATGCCGGCGAAGGCGCTTCCCGCGGGCGGCAAGGATGCGGCCATGTTCGTGCGCGGCTTGCCCGAGGGCGTGGGCCAGGCGACCATCAACGTGACCGTGGACACGGCGCCGGGAACGACTGGCCTGTCGGACTACCTTCGCGAGAACCAGGCCCTGTTCGCCCGCCGCGCCGTCGGCTACGACGAGTTGCGGGCGGCGGTGGTGGATCATCCGAGCGGGCAGAAAGCCTGCCTGATCGACGCGACGTTCGAGCGGATCGGCCGCGGCGACGCCGACACGGCGGCCGGGGCCCCCGGCGGGCCGAAGAAGCGATTCGTGCAGTACGCCATGCTGCACGGCGGCAAGCAGTACATCATCACGGCCATGGGGCCGGCGGCCGACGCCCAGGCACAGTGGCTGCCCGAGGCGACGGCGATTCTGGATTCGCTGGTCGTGTGGTGACGAGTCGTTCGCAGAAAACCGGCGCCGTGGTGGACGCCGGACCCCATAGAGAGAAGGAGTGTTGGATGAATCCGCAAGAAGCAGCCGTTAACGACAGGTCGAGCGCCCGCTACGACACGTTGCGCAAGACCGATCCGTACCTGGCCGAGTTGCTGGACCTGGAATGGGACCGGCAGCAACACACGCTGGAGCTGATCGCCTCCGAGAACCACGTGAGCCGCGCCGTCATGGAGGCCACCGGAAGCCTCCTGACGAACAAGTACGCCGAGGGGTACCCCGGACGCCGGTACTACGGCGGCTGCCAGATCGTCGACAAGGTGGAACAACTCGCGATCGACCGCGCCAAGCAGCTCTTCGGGGCCGAGCACGTGAACGTGCAGCCCCACAGCGGCAGCCAGGCCAACATGGCTGTGTACTTCGCCGCACTGGAGCAGGGCGACACGCTGATGGCGATGGATCTGGCCACCGGCGGCCACCTGACGCACGGGTACAAGCTGAACTTCTCGGGCAAGCTGTACAAGTGCATCCATTACGGCGTGAGCCCGAAGACCGAGATGATTGATTTCGACGAGGTGTCGCGCCTGGTGCGCGAGCACAAGCCGAAGATGATCCTGATGGGCGCCAGCGCCTACCCGCGGAAGATCGACTTCGACCGGTTCGCGGAGATCGGCGCCGAAGTCGGGTCCCTGATGATGACCGACATGGCCCACATCGCGGGGCTGGTGGCGGCGAAGCTCCACCCGGACCCGGTGCCGGTGTGCGATTTCGTGACGACCACGACCCACAAGACGCTGCGCGGCCCGCGGGCCGGAAGCATCCTGTGCAAGGCCCGATGGGCGAAGAAAGTCGATTCGGCGGTCTTCCCCGGCATGCAGGGCGGCCCGCTCGAGCACGTCATCGCCGGCAAGGCCGCCGCCTTCGCCGAGGCGTTGCGCCCGGAGTTCAAGGGCTACCAGCGGCAGATCGTCGCCAACGCCGCCGCCATGGCCGACGAGATGTGCCGCCTGGGCTATCGCCTGGTCACCGGCGGCACCGACAACCACCTGTTCCTGGTGGACCTGACGCCCAAGGGCATTACCGGACGCCAGGCCGAGGTCGCCCTCGAGAAGGCCGGCATCATCGTCAACAAGAACCTGATCCCCTTCGACAAGCTCCCGGCCCAGGAAACCAGCGGCATCCGCGTCGGCTCGCCGGCGCTGACCACCCGAGGACTGAAGGAAGACGACATGCGCCGCGTGGCGCGGCTGCTCGACGCCGTGCTGACCAGCGACGGCGAGTCGGACCCGAAGTTCCTGAAGGCCAAGGACGACATTCAGGCCATCTGCGCGCAGCACCCGTTGGATTGACCGGGCGGGGGCGGGGCTTCCTCCGACCGACGTACACACGGTCTCGGGCCCACCAAGGGGCCGGGGGCCGCCGCGCTTCTGTTGAGGAGACGTTCCCATGAAACAGACCCCCCTGGCAAGCCTGCTCCTGACTATCGTGATGTGTACAGGATGGTGCGGCTGCGTCCCGCCGCGCGACCCGACCGCTCCGGCCCCCGTCGCCGGCGACGAGACGCCGACCACCACCCCGTCGCCCGGCACCGAGCCGCCCATGGGCGAGATGACGCCCGCGGACGACGTGCCGCAGGTCCAGCTTCCGCCCGACGGCCTGGACGAGGCCGAGCGCGCCGCCTGGATCCGCACGCGGCGCTTCCTCGACGCCTACGGCGACGTCAACGAGGCCTCGGTGAATCTCCAGACGCGCCTGCACAAGGCCGCCGAGGCCGGCCACACGACCGTGGCCGCCATGCTCATCGAGGCCGGCGCCAAGATCGATCCGCGCGACCGCATGGGCCGAACCCCCCTGATGCTCGCATCCGTTCACGACCGCGCGCCCACGGCGGCGCTGCTCCTCGACAAGGGGGCCGTGGCCACCCTGCGCGACAACGCCGAGCGGACCAGCCTGCACGTGGCGTCGAGCGTCGCCGTGGCCGAACTCCTCCTGGGCCGCGGCGCGGCCGTCGATGTCCGAGACAGCGGAGGCAGGTCCCCGTTCTTCTCGGCCGTCCAGCGCGGCAAGCTCGACGTGGCGGAGCTGCTGCTGGCCCGCGGCGCCGACCCGGCCGAGCTCAATGCACGCGACCGCAGCGGAAACTCGCTCGTGCATCACGCGGTGCTCACCGACCAGTGGCCGATGCTGGATTTCCTGATCGCGAAGAAGGCGGACCTGAATCAGGTGGTCCAGCGCGGCGGCGCGCCGCTGCACCTGGCAGTACTTCGCGGCGCACGCCCCGCGTTCGACAAACTCCTCGCCGGCGGGGCCGACCTGCGCGTGTGCGACCTGGCGGGACGCACCGCCCTGCACACCGCGGGCATGTACGGCCGCAGCGAGATGGCCGGCCTCCTGATCGACCGCGGCCTCGATGTCAACGCACGCGACAAGTACGAACTGACGCCGCTCCACCTGGCCGTCGCCAAGGAGCAGGCCGAAACGGCCGCCCTGCTGCTGGAGCGCGGCGCCGCCGTGGACCCGAAGGACAAGAAGGGCTGGACGCCGCTCCAGTACGCCGCCACCTGGTCGAGCATGACGCCCACGGCGGCCCTGCTCATTGAGAAGGGCGCCGACGTCAACGCCGTGGACGAAGCCGGGGCATCGAGCCTGTTGAAAGCCTCCGGCGCGGGCAACGCCGAGGGCGTTCGCCTGCTGATCGAGAAAGGCGCGGCCGTCAACGCGCGCGACTCCAACGGCATCACGCCGCTGGGAGCCGCCACACGCGGCCGCCGCGAAGCCGTCATCGAGATCCTCAAACAGCACGGCGCGACCATGTAAGCGGCCGCGAGTGGGTAGGGTGGGTCCACCGGACCCACGCGGACTGTGACGGGTGGCCGGGGTGCCATGCCTGCCCCGTCAGGCTGTCCGACAATTCGATGAGGTACGTGCTTGCATGTGGCAGAGGCGTGTGCCTGCGGCGAGTCAGAGCTGGGTGCCATGCCTGCCCCGTCAGGCATGGGCAAGTTTCCTTGCCTTTCCGCGTGG
>JAAYDY010000079.1 GCA_012729015.1 Phycisphaerae bacterium
GCCGAGGCCGGAACTCGCCCCAATCACCGCGCTACGGACACTCCCGGCTCACCCGCAGGCAACTGTTCGGACCGGAGACAAGCAACCCGGGGCGTGCCCTGGGCGGCCCCTGCTCAGACGGAGCCCCAGCGGGCAATCTTGCCCGGGTGTTCCGTCACCTCCTTGTAGATGTCGGTCAGGCCATTGGCCAGCATGAACTCGGCGAGTTCCAGGGCATGGTACGCCGAACTCAGGGTGATTCCGAGCGCCTTGGCCCAACCCTCTCCCTTCATCCCCTGGTCGCGCAACTCCTTGGCCCGCCAGGCGTAGCGGACCGGCAGCGGCTCCTTCTTGTACAGGGCTACGTCCAACTCCTGGCTGAGCAGTCCCGCGTCCTTCAGGTCGATCGGTGAGTGCTCGATGAGGGCCTGCCACTGCGTGGGAAGCAGGCCGACGTAGTTGACGCGGAATCGCGCCCGCGGCACCACGACCCGGTTGTCCTGGCGCTGGAACAGCACCACGCGAATCGGCGTGATCAATCCACCCAGGGCCTGGCGGACCTCGTCGGTCCGACCCTCGGTCAGCGTCTTCGCCACCGAGCGAGCAGCCTCCACCATCTCGGCCGGCTTGACCGGCTTGGCCGATGAACTGAGCTGTTGATCGACGTACTTGATCTCCCACTCCAATTGGCTCAGCCGCTTCTCGCACCGCCTCACCTTCTCGACAAACGTCGCGAGGTTGTCGCTGACGACAACGGCCTCGGCGTACTTGTCGCGATCGGACTCGACACGCGCCCGTTCGGCTCGCAGGGCGGCGGCCCTGGCGCCGAGCTCTCCGCCGTCCCGCGTCATCTGCGCCGTCAGCTCCGCCAGCAGGCCCCCTGCGCCTTCGGCGGACACCAGGGTATCGAGGACCGCGGCAATAATCCGGCGATCGGTCCGCTCGCGATTGCAGATGCCCTTGTTCCAACATTTGCCGTCGATCGCACTACTGCACCGATAGCCGCGTTGCACGGTGTCGCCATACCTACGCCCCAGGCCCTGGCCGACCATCTTGGAGCCACAGATGCTGCAACGCAGGTGACCGCTGAGGAGGCAACGCGCGGTGTAGGGGATGCCGTGCATGATGTTGTCCGTGCCCTTCGGTTGCGGCGCGCGGCTGGCCATCGTCTTGTTCGCGGCCTCCCAGAGTGTCGCCGAGACGAACGCCAGGTGCGGCATCTCCCGCGTCCAGATCTCGTCCGCGGGAGTCGCGACTGTCCTGCGCTTGCCGGTCCGGAGATCCGCCTCCGGGTGTACACGTCGATAGCGCTCGATGCCCATGTAAATCGTGTTCGTGATCAACGACGTGATGCTGTTCTCATTATGCACCTTGCTCCTGGCGTTGGCGAACCGCGGGAAACCCGCCTCGGTCAGGAACGCGGCAATGCTCTTCTTCGAACTGCCTCGCCGGGCTCGCTCGAACGCCTCGACAATCGTCGGCCCCCACTTCTCCTCCTTCTCGTCGACGAAAGGGCCTGCCCGCCGCTGGCTGCCCTCGTTCGCCGGCCTACGCGTGTAGCCCGGAATCACGCGGCCCATCGCATAGCCGGCCTCCCACCCGGACCGCTTGCCGCGATTGATGCGTTCGCTCAGATCGCTATTATGCCGCTCGTGGTGGTACCCGCTGAAAACCAGCTTCAGAAGGTAGTCGTTCCGCGCCGCACTTGTATCCAGAGCGTCGTTGATGGCCACGATGCGCACCTTACTGGCTGCGGCAAGATTAACGAGGCTGAGCAGCGCCGCCGTGTTGCGGTATAGCCTACTGACATCCTCGACGACCACCATGTCGCATTGGCCTGTCCGGATGGCGTCCTTGAGCTGGTCAATGCCGGATCGGCTGACCATCTCGCCCGAAATCCCTTCGTCCTTGAACTCGCCGACGGGTTCCGGATAGCCGTGCTCTGCCAGCCACACCCGGACCTTGGCGATTTGATCATCGCTGCTGCGCGGATTCTGCGTGTCGTCACGACTGTGCCTCGCGTACACGTAGATCCGCGAATAGGAGTCCGGACGCCGCTGCGTGTTCTCCGAGCCGTTCGACTTGCCAAATGTGACCTTGCCCACCATCTCATGTACCTCCATATGCCCGTCCGTGGCCAGCAGAGGAACCGCGCCACGGCACGCCTGTGTTGTTGCCATGCCACTGAGTCAATGTGCTCACGAAAACTGGGCCTCCACATGCCATAGCTGGGTCCGTTGTCCTCAACCTCCGTTCCTCCCGGCTTGGACCTGTCATGCCGCAGACAGGCAACCGTCGAGTCCGCCTGTTTCGAGTCTTGCCACTTGCGGGAGTTGCCCTGAGCATTAAGACCCAACGCCGCAAGCCACGCGGCTCATCGCCACAGGACATGGCGTTACAAATTGCGTCACAGTTGTTACTCGCGGCGTAACATATGGCAAAGAGAGCGAGGAAGTTGTTGAAGGCAGAGACATGGCCTTCAAAACAAGCAGTGGGAGCAGCTCATGAGTCGACGTGACACTTTTGGCCGAGCTGCTTCGGGAAGGAGAGGTTGCGATGGTGGGAGTCACCCGAATCCAACACCGTTTGGCGAACCGGATTGGGTGACACTGACGTGGAAGAGCCGGTACGCCTGCCACGGGTCGGAGCGCTGCCCGACCCGGTGCCCAGACGAATGGTTCATCAACCCGCCCGGCGCAAACGAACACGCCACCGGCCGTGACGCCGATGGCGGTGATTCTGCAACAGCGCAGACGAGATCACTATCGCTTCAGCCTCGTGAAGTCATCTGGAGGTGGCGCACAATGCGTCGCATCCCTGTGGCTCATGAGCAGATCATACTCTTGGCGTGGCCGACCAATCCGACTGGCCGGCCACGTCCTCCTTCTGCGTCCTATAGATCATGCGGCCAAGCCTAATCTTAGCCAAAACAAGGACTTGACCGCTGTCGATTGGTCAGTCACATATCGTGCCCCCGCTACCATATGTGACACAGGGACTTGCGGCAATCGCAGGTCCCTTTTTGTTTGCCCTTTTGCGACCTCGTGTACAGCAATCTGTACAGCAGCAGGCTCAAGGGGACCTCCGAAGCGACACCTACACAGACACCGAAGGTCGCAGAAGGAGGCTTCACTCATGGCAGGACTCATCAAGCGCGGCAAGAAATTCTACGCGGTCTATCGCATCGGCGGCAAAGAGAAACGCCGCTCACTCGGCACCGACTCCAGGCAGATCGCCCTGGAGAAGATTCGTCAGCTCGAATCCCGCATGGCCCGAGGCGACGACAACCCGCTGCCCACACGCACGCCCGTTGCCGAGGTCGTCGCAGCCTACGTCCAGCACATCCAGACCGTCAAGACCTACCGCAGCGCCCGCACCGACATCTACTACCTGCGCGAAGCCTTCGGCCCCATCTGCCCCGCCCTCGAAATCACGAGCCGCAAGGTCAGCCAGAAGGCCCGCAAACGTCGCCTGTTGCCCTCTGTGGACCTTCGCTGCAACGTCCCGACCATCGGAGGCCAACTGCTTGGAGCAGATCACCACCGCCCAAATCTCGGAGTTCGTCGCCGCCCTGGTCCGGGCTCGTGGACTGGCCCCCAAGACGGCCAACCGGCACCGCGAGATACTTACCCGGCTTTTCAACTGGGCCATGGAGCAGCGCGGCATCCGCTTGCCCGGTGACCGTAACCCGGCCGCAGCCGTGGAGCGCTACAAGGAACCGGCCCCGAAGATTCGATTCCT
This sequence comes from Phycisphaerae bacterium, assembly GCA_012729015.1. GTDB lineage: Bacteria > Planctomycetota > Phycisphaerae > FEN-1346 > JAACEH01 > JAAYDY01. The sequence goes on from JAAYDY010000079.1 coordinate 3,721, forward strand.
CACCCTGAAGCAGATCGATGAGCAGCTTGACGCCCTGGCCCCCTATCCTCAGCTTCAGGCCATGGTTGCCCTGTACATCTACGCCGGACTTCGCCGCGAGGAAGCCCTCTGGCTCCAGGTCGAGGACATCGACTACACGACCGGCCCCTTCGGCATGATCCGGATTCGGGCCAAGGAGGTCGGCGGTTCGTTCTGGCAGCCCAAGACCAAGGTCAACCGCGCCGTGCCCATCAGCAGCGCGCTACGGGCCTACCTGGACTGCTACGAGGTCCCCGCGTCCGATGCCGGCTGGTTCTTTCCCAGCCCCCAGGGCAAACACTACGACCCCGACAACTTCAGCAGCGACCTACGCCGTGCCCAGTTGAAACTGGGCCTTATTTGGGCCTGTTTGGACTATCGGCATACGTTCGGTTCTCAGCTTGCAATGAAGGGGGAATCTTTGTATAAGATATCAACGCTGATGGGGAATTCGCCGGAGATTTGCAGGCGGCACTATGCGTCGCTCGTCCCAGAAATGCTTGCCGTTGCCGTCGAGTTCCTGCGCTTCTCTTCTTACAGTACTGTTGACTCCATACCTGGGGGTGCCGCACCATATCAGTCTCTTGACACTTGAGGGCCGACACGATGACAGAATGGCTCTGGAATAACAAGGAATGGGTCTTCAGCGGAATTGGCATTGTCTTTCTTAGTGGTATTGTCCTGGTTCTCAAGTACTTCTGGTCCCGCCGCTCACGGTCCTACTCCTCAGCCCCCAATGCGGCCGACTCCGTACAGGTGCCAACCGGAGCACCGCCCCCTTCCGAACTTGCCTTGGATCACATCAAGACTCAAACCCATATTCTGTTCATCGACGACGACACCAAGTTCAAGGTCGTTGACATCTTGGCACGCTGTGGCTGGATCCATACCGACCGCTTGAGCGACATCTCCAACATCGATGACCCTCGCCTGAGAACCGCTCACATCGTCTTCGTTGACATTCAGGGCGTTGGCCTGAAGCTGGACTTCCACGCGCAAGGGCTGGGGTTGGCCAAGGCCATTAAGCAACGGTATAGGCACAAGAAGGTTGTGATCTACTCAGCACAACGCGATGGTGATCGTTTTCACGAGGCCTTGCGTGCTGCGGATGCCTCACTCGCCAAGGATGCTGACCCCTATGAGTTTCAGCAATTGGCCGAAAGGCTCGCTCGTGACTACTGGAGTGCTCAAACGTGCGATATTTCCTAGCTGATCCGTCTGGCGCGCCTCTTGCTGGCAATATCACTACAGCTTGCTCTTCTTGTCTTGCATCATCCGCGCGCAGTTCCTCCACTACATGTCCTAACGATGGCACCTCGTGTCGCATCGGCAAGTGCTCCAACCAAGGCGGCGGCACCGTCTTTCTGTGCTCCAACGCCCACGATGATCTTGCCAGCAGCAGAATCTTCAAGAACAAGCTCGTCGCTTACCTAACCGTTCTCCCTTCCCTTGTAGCCACCCGCAATCAACTGGCTTCTAATCTCCATCGGCGCAACCGCCAACTTACACACAACCTTGTCAGCCTCAACGCTCGAAGCATTCAAGAGCTATACGCCTTCATTCCCCAAGACACGATGATAGGCAACGTGCATCAGCAGATACGCGTCCTGTCAGACCTCATTTCTTCCGACTCGACTCAAGCCGCCAAGCTGTTTCTCCGACTTGCCAAGAACAGCCTCGCCATGAAAGGCGTGTTTTCCGTCTTTCGACGTCTAGACAATCCTTCTGCATCACTGACCATATCTCCCCACGACATTCGCAGGGTTGTACTTAATGTACTGCATGTCTTCTTCGCCGACTTCACAGACCGAGACATACGCGTTCGTGTTGAGGACTCCACCCTCAAGGTCAGGTTCGACTACGAGACTTTTCACGTTGCCCTTTACCACATCATCGACAACGCCGCCAAGTATGCAATGCCTCATTCGGAACTATCCGTCTGCTTCCTAGCCGACAATGGGCATGTCGATGTCAGTTTCGAAATGATGAGCATAAGGATTAGGCCTGACGAGGTTCCCCGTATTACAGATGAGGGATTCAGAGGGGAGGAAGCCAAGGCAATCCAAGCAGCTGGCGATGGCATCGGACTCCACTCCGCAAGTCAGTTGTTGACACTCAATAATGCCCGCCTCCTTATAACGCCTAACCTCACTGGCCGTGCTACCGACTTAAACGGCCACTGCTTCGAAAGCAACCGTTTTTCAGTACGACTCCCAATACGATAGGTACTCTCCCCCGGCAGGACTTGCGGCCCAGAACCGGGGGAGTCATCGCGAAGTGTTTGAATTGTCACCACTCGGTCAGGCCGTCATCGTGACCTGCCGCGATGCTTCATAGGCCTCGACCTCCTTGCGTCATCGTGACAGTATATGGATTTCAAAGCCCATACAATGGGTCCAGAGGCACCACCTGCCTGGCCGGGACGCCCATGGTACACCGGCCAGCAGCTTGAGCCGGCCATCTGAATGACCAGGAGCGGGTGCCGCCAGGAGGGATTGTTGAGGGTGCCGTCGATCTGGCACTGGTGAGGGGGCATCGGGTTCGCAGCCTTCGACGATCTTCGGCGCTGGCTGGCTTGTGGGTGCGTGCGACACAGGAGTGATCCACGCGGAAGCGGCTGGCCAAGGCGATGATCGTGTTCACTTCCCCGAGTCGAGCAGTGCCTGCCAGGCACGAGTCCCGCACGATGGCCGCACGGGAGCTTCGTGCAAGGACAGTCCTCAACCTTGTGGTCAGGGAGGGACCCAGTACCGGCCGTGAACGCGTACGGGGTGCCGTAGCCGACGACGCGCACGGCCTGGCCCGTCTCGTCCGTGATCGTCACGCCACCGTACGGCTCGTACGGACGATGTCGCGCCGCTGCAACGCCACTATCGCGACAGCCGCGGCCCCTTTGACCAACTGCCGCCTGCTCACGGGTGCGGTCCTCTCGCGTCATTGCCCCCGTCGCAATCCCTCATCGAGGACTCTGTCCGCCAACATTCCTTGTCTGCCGCAGGAGGCATTGCCCTCCTGCCCATCCAGCACTCGTTCAATGTGACGCACCAGCCCCAGATGAGGCGCACGGTCTCTGTCAAAGCGGTACTCTTGCTCGACCTTGCCGGCTCGCAGCGTGAAGGCGTGGCTGTCCAGACTTGCCGCTTCGATGGCTCCCTCGGTGCCGGCAATGACGAAGCGGTCGGCCCAACGCAGCGAGGCAAAACTGCCGGAGACAGAACAGAGCGTGTCCCCGGCGAAGCGGACGGCCAGACTGACGGTCTGCTCCACGCGGCTCTCGGGATTGACCTTCGCCGTCAGGCCGCAGACCTCGGCCGGCTCGCCCAGGAGGTAGACCATCAGGTCGATGCGGTGTGATACGACGTCGACGAACAGTCCTCCGCCGCTCACGTCCGGCTGCACGCGCCAGCCGCCGCCCCACGAGGTCCCGGGAGCGGGCGGCTGCGCATACTCGATCGCAGCCGACACGGGGCGGCCGATGCGCCCCGAGTCGATCAGTTCCTTCATTTTCAGCACGTGCGGGTGGAAGCGGCGATAGTAGGCGACGAACAACTCGACGCCCGCCGCCTCACAGACTGCAATCATCTCCCTGTCTTCGGTGGCCGACAGGCCCATGGGCTTCTCGACCAGCACGTGCTTGCCGGCCTCGGCGGCCGCCACGACATACTGGCGGTGCGACGACGGCGGCGTGGCCACGTAGACAATATCGACCTCGGGATGATTCAGGACGGCCGCCGCGTCGTCGGTACACAGGGCAATGCCGTGGGCCTCGGCGAAGGGGCAAGCCTTGGCGGCCTCGCGGCGCATGACAGCGACAATGCGGCTGCCACCGGCCTGGAGAATCGATGGGCCACTCTTCTTCATGACCACATCGCCGCAACCGATGATGCCCCAGTGAAGCGACCCGGAAGTCACTTTGCGTCCTCCTTGCCGCTGGCGTCGGCTGCCGGCGAAGCCGCTTCGGTCTCATAGCAACCCACGTCATAGGCCCTGCCCTGCGGCCGCTTGACGCCGCGGAGGTCTGTGCCGACGGCTTCGATGGTCACGCCGGCATCGATGCCCGGCGAGTTCGGCCTCAGGCGGAAATCCCCGCGATCGGGGTCAACGAACTGCGGCTCAGCGATGACGTCGCGCTGGCCATACTTGCGGTTCTCGGTGCCGAAGAGCATGTTGTAGTCGCACTGCGGCCTGGCACCCTGAGTGTCGAAGCGGATGCCCGCGTCGGGTTCTTTCCACCCGAACTCGTTCACCACGCGGTCGCGGCCGATGTAGGCGATCAGGTTGTTGCGGACCACCGCCGTTTCGCACTGCGGGCCCTGGAGCCAGACGGGGTACGCCCCACAGTTGATGAACGTGTTGTTTTCCACCGTGACATGCGTGAAACCCTTGGGCATGACGCCGACGTAGACCGTGTTGACGAACAGATTGTTCCGGTAGGTGATGTGCGAGGAATCCTTCTTCTCCGTGCCCATCGGCTCGCTGGCGTGCGTAGCATTGAAGCAGCGGTTGTTCTCGATCAGGATGCGGTGGCTGGACGGAAAGATCCAGGCGTCCCAGCTGGCGAAGAAGCACACACCCATGCCGCTGATCAGGTGCTCCTCCGGCGCCCCGTGAAGGTAGTTGCCACGGAAGGTGATGTCGTCGCCGGAGAAGAAGGTGTACTGCGTTTTCTTGGGCTTCTTCTGGCCATCCTTCTCCTCCATCACCGGCGTCAGCGTGTCAATCTCGTTGCCTTCGACCAGCGTGCCGCTGTTGGCGAAGACGCCGCGGAAGACGTTCCTCATCAGGTTGTCTTTGACCAAGGCCTTCTCGCCCGTGAAGATAGCGGTACCGGCCAGGTCATGGATGAAATTGTCGAGTATCCGGCAGCCGGTGCGGGCCGTCTTGCGGTAACCCTCGCCGGCGAAGATGCCGTGGCCCTGATCGTTGCCGCCGGCGACCTCAAAACCCTCGATGCTGAGGTAGTCGCCCAGCAGGACGAAGCCCCTGACCCGGGCCTTGCGCGACGGTTCGGCCCGCAGCGTAATCAGGCCGCTTTCGGTCCCCGACACCTTCACCGTGACCACCTCGTCGTACTGCCCTGGCTTGACGATAACTACGTCCCCGGAGGCCAGACCCGTGACCGCGCGCGCCAGAGTCTTCCAGGGCGCGGCCTCCGACCCGCCATGGGAGTCGTCGGCCTTGGGGTTGCCCGCATCGACGTAGTACGTCGCTGCCGTCACCCGCCCGGCGAGCCCCGCCACAAGAGCCAGCGCCAGAATCACTCCCGCCAACAGGGACAATGGATGCCTGGTCGTCATTGGATCTTTCCCTCCTCGATGCCCCGTTCGACCTCTCTGAGTTCGTCCTTGTGAGCCGCGATCTTGCGGATGGCCTCGGCCACCTGCTTCATCTCGGTTTCCCCGTTGGTCGGCTGAACCTTGATTTCGATGTTGATGCGGTCGCAGACGGCGTCGGCTACTGGCGTCGAGACGCCTCGATAGTCCACCGGCCCGCCTTCGTGCAGCGGGCAGGAGAACGGGCATCCGCGGCCGAAGAAATCGGCCTTCGGAAACGTCGGCCAGCGCTGGATGGGCATGTAGAAGACGAGCACCGGAATGCCCTCGGCGGTGAGGGCCTTGACGAACGCCCGCCGCGGCACACCGAAGACCGCCTCGTCGTACTGGAGAATCAGATTGTAGTAGACCGGCCTGGTGTCCGGCAGGCCCGGCAGCGGGGCGATGCCGTCGACCGCGCCCAGGGCCTCCAGCAGCGTCGCCACATTGGCCCGCCGCTTCGCGTTGCCCTCATCGAGCGTCTTGATCTGCTCGGCTCCAATGGTGCCGTAGAACTCACCCATTCGCCAGTTCCGCGTGACGGCCGTCCAGGCGAAACCTCGCATCTGACGCAGGCAATGGGCGGCTTCCAGGTCGCTGGTAATGACCATGCCCCCCTCGCCCACCGACAGGTTCTTCTTCAACTGGAAGCTGAAGCACCCGAAATGGCCGATTGTGCCGACCTTGCGCCCCTTGTACTCGGCGCCATGCGCGTGAGCGCAGTCTTCAATCACCACCAGGCCGCGTTCGCGGGCGATGCCCATGATGGCGTCCATGTCGCACGGGTAGCCGTTGACGTGGACGGGCATAATGGCCCGCGTGCGCGGCGAGAGCTTCCGTCGCACGTCCTCCGGGTCGAGTCCCTGACTCGTCCTCTCGCAGTCGACGAACACCGGAATGGCGTTATTCTCCACAACGACCATGCCGGTAGCCACGAAGGTGTATGACGGCACAATCACCTCGTCACCGCAGCCGATGCCGGCCGCCGCCAGGGCTGCCTGGAGGGCCACGGTGCCGTTGGCCACGCCCACGGCATGGCCGACACCGTGATAGGCGGCGAAAGCTTCCTCAAATCGCCCGACCTCCCGACCTGTGTGCGCACAATACACATTGCTTTCGGCGACTCGCGCAATCGCCGCCTTGACGGCCGGACTGTACTGCGGCCAGACGGGCCACGGCTCGCGGCGCACCGGCCGGCCGCCCAGAACTGCCAGTTGACTGCCCATGTCAGGACTCTCCATTCATCGGGTGCAACGGCACGGCGTCCCACGCGCGGCCGCCGGTGCTCGATGCATAGAGCATACGCGACGACCCGCCGGACGACAATTGGCGGTTCTTGTGATGTGCTATGCGCATCTTACGGTGGGAGCAAACACGGACAACGGGAAGCGGCTATTTCGCGTCCTGAGGCCGTTGGGTCTTCTGGCGGTATGCCGCCGGCGTCAGGCCGGTCGCCCGCTTGAACTCCCGACTGAAGTGGCTCACGTCCGCGTAGCCGACGCTCCAGGTCACCACTTTCACCGGGTGGCTCGTCCGTTCCAGCAACAGCCGGGCCTGTTCGAGGCGCCGCTCGTTGACATACGTCATTGGCGGCGTGCCCACCACCTGCCGGAACCGGGCGGCGAAGTAGGTCGGCGCCAGGTGGGCCCTCTTCGCCAGACCGTCCACACTGCACTCCTCGGCAAAATGCCGGTCGATCCAACTGCGCACCGCCAGAATGGTGCGCGTCGCCTGGTCCGACGCTTCGTCGGCCCCTTCCAGCAGCATCAGCCGCAGAAACAGCACCGCTGCCTGCTTCGCCAGGGCGTCCATCAACGAGCGACGTGCCGCCGCGTCGCGGTTCTGTTCCACCACCGCCTCCTCTGCCAACCGCTCCAGCACGCCGTAGGCGTCCGGCGCGATCGTCTTCCGCCACGGCGGCGGCTCGTGCCATGTCTTCAGCCGCTCCAGCATCTGTCGCTCTCGCCCCCGGCGAGCCACTACCGCCCCAAACACCCCCGGGTGAATGTGAATGGCCGCCATGCGGAACTCGCGTCTGACCTCGACGGCGTGAATCGTTCCTGCCGGCATCAGCAGAATCTCTCCGGCCGCCAACGTCACCGGCTCCGCGCCACACAGACGGTAGACGGCCTCCCCGCTCAGGGCCACGTTCATCTCGTGTTCCTGGTGCCTGGCGTCCGGTCGGTAGAAGTCGCTCTTGCGGTGGCTGATAATAACCAGCAGCGGCATCTCTGGCCGCGACCAACGCCTCATCGGCGGCTTCATGGGCAGCATCCTCCGAGCATCCGTCAACCCAGAGTACCATGAAAGCATTGAAGCAGTCCAGCGAAAGCAGACGACCGCAGGCGGCCTCGGCCTGAGGCTGCGGATTGCAGAGGCTTCTCCCCCAACAAGTTGTCCTCACCTCAAGCCCCATCCTCAGAAGGCTGCCCCCCCCGATACACAAGCACGGCAACAGATGGCCTATTGCCCCCGTTTGCTCTTTTCCGGTCCGGACTTTTTCCTTTTGCCTTTTTTTGCATTCCGTGCTATCTTTCAAGTGAGGGTACGCTGGCCGGGGGGCCGGCGTGTATCGCTAACCGGGGATCTTCGACCCGTTGCCGCCCGTACACAGGGGCAGCCGCGGGCCGGGAATCTCCGGTTTTTTTGTGCGCCGACAGCGTCTCGGGCACGGGGTCACGAGGAGGGGTTGCGATGGGGATTGATGCAGAGCGCGGATGCCGCGCGGCGGCTCGGTGGTTGGTGGGCGTAATGAGCGTTCTCCTGCTGATTGGGGGGACGGCTTCGGCCCAGGGCCTGTACGTGCCGGGGCCGTGGTACGATCAGGACAAGTACAACGACTACGGGATCGGGCGAACGAGCAATTACTGGAGTTCACTCCTGGGCCCGAACTCGGTCGGTCAGTATCTCGTCATAGACGAGTGGGTTCCGGCCCTGGCCTGGAGCGACTACCTCCCCAGCGACACGAACCGCAACTACAGAATCGATCCGGGGGAGACTTGGACCCAGTACAGGGTCCACGCTGTCGAGACGGGGGTTCCGGGCGAGTACGAACTGGTGTACTGGCACGACATCGACGGCGATGACGCCTTCACGTCTGCCGATCCGACTTTTTCCAGCCTGCCCTGGGACACCAACGGCAACTTCTACCGCGACGACGGCGAGGACTGGTCCGTCTGGCGCGCGGCCAACGACAACAGTTGCTGGGCGGCGGCGGCTTCAAACATCATGAGCTACGTCGACGGCGACACCGGGCGCTATCACCCGAGCATGTACGAGAACGGCGTAGACTACTGGGACACCCAGGGCGACGACCTGCACTTCTGGACAGATGGCGGGCAACCGGACGAGATGCTTGAAGACTGGGGTTTTGACGATTCGAGCATCACGGCCAATTACTGGGGGAACAGAGACTGGTGGAGTGACAGCCCGTTTCCGTACATCCGGTCGCATCTGGAGTTGGGCATCCCCGTGACTTTCAGCGTGTCGTGGGCAGACGATGCAGGAGCTCATGAGTTCACGGTCTATGGCATGGACGAGACCACCCACACGCTTCTGATCGCCGACTCCGACAGCGACCGGGGCAACACCGAGTTCTACGAGATCTCCTACAGGTATGAAAACGACTGGTTCCAGATCGACTGGGACAATCTGGGGCTCTGGCCGGAGGACATGGTCTACAAGGTCACCTCGCTGGGCCACAAGACCACCGGCGTATTCGGCGGGCCGGAGCGGTCCTGGTTTGAGGACGCCTGGGTGAACGGCATGCCCGGCTCAACGAGCGTGGCCGTGATCGGGTCGCTGGACCCGGAAGTCCCGGCCCACGTCCGCCTGACGCCGTTCGGCACGGGCCTGAACGAGCAGACCGAGGCCCGGGCCGGACGTCTGATCATCAACGACGGATCGGGACTCACGGCCGAGGCGGGCACGACGTTGAGCCTCGGCTCGCTGCACGTCAAGCACGGCGCCCACATGACGATCGACGGTTCCTCCGTCGACATCAGCAGCAACGCCGTCTGCGACGGCCAGTTCAACATGGCCGGCGGCTACGGCGATATCAACTTCTTCTACGTCGGCACACAGACCCCCGGTCTGGTGGTGCAGTCCGGCGGAATCCTCCAGGTGGGCACATTGTCCCTCGGTTGGGACCCGCTGGTCCAAGGCGGCCTGAACGTCACACAGGGCAACTTCACCAGCACGCCCGAGGGCGAGTACCGCCTGACCAACGGGTCGCTCACCACCGTGTCTGAGCGAATCGGCTACGACGGGGTCGGCGTGTTCCGGCAGACCGGCGGCGTCCACCTGTACGGCGACTCCATGACACTCGGATGCAAGGCCGGCTCGCAGGGCTCGTACCTGCTCAGCGCCGGGCTGTTGCAGACGGGCCCCGGCGGGGCCGAGACGATCATCGGCGACGGCGGCTCGGGCACGCTCTCGATTTCGCAGTTCGGCCAGTTCCAGGCCCAGGGCAACCTCATCGTCGGCAAGCAGGCGTCATCCACCAACAACTACATCGACCTCTCAGGCTATGGCAAGCTCACCGTGGCCGGCGATGAATACCTCGGCTACAACGGATCCGTCGATGTCACGCAGAACACCAACAGCATGGGCCTGCACAGCGTCACCGGAACGCTGCGCATGGGGTACGGCTCTGGCAGCAACGCCGATTATCTTCTCCAGGCCGGAAAGCTGGATGTGGCCAACGAGATCCTCGGCGTGCGGGGGACGGCACAGTTCGCCCAGCAGGGCGGCCTGCACGAGGCGGGCCAACTGGTGATGGCGGAGGAAGCGGGTTCGAACGCGACGTACCTGATGGTCGGCGGAGTCCTCGACGTCACCGGCGGTGCGATGATCGGCATGGGCGGGACGGCAACCGTGCTCCAGGGGAATGACGCGGAGGTCGCGATCCAGTATGCGCTCTCGCTGGGTGGACAGTCAGGCAGCCAGGGCAACTACACCCTTGGCGGCGCTGCGACGCTCGAAACCGCAGCCACGACGGTCGGACTCGCGGGAAACGGCGAGTTCTCCCAGACGGGCGGAAGCCACAACGCAGGCATTCGCCTGCTCCTGGGCGACGAGCCGACCGGCGACGGTACGTACACCCTTGACGGCGGCAGCCTGTGGGCCGCCCGCGCGGTGATCGGTCGCGACGGAACCGGGCTGGTCGATCAGAGCGCGGGGCTGGCCGAGTTCGGCCTGGGTCTCAAGCTCGGCGAGCACGCGGGCAGCACGGGCAATTACAGGCTGAGCGGAGGCACGCTGCGAACCTCAGGCGTGGTGGTAGGCGACCTCGGCCACGCCGGCTTCACCCTGATCGGCGGAACGCTCGACGTGACCGAAGGCGTTGTGGACGTTGCACTGGCCGAGGGGTCCGCGGTGCGATTCCTCAGAGTCAGCGGAGGCACGTTGATCGCCGACACCTTGGACCTGCACACGCGCGGCAGACTTTACACCGAAGGCCAGGGCACGCTCCGGCTCAACCAGGCGTTCCTCAATGACGCCGCCGGCGTCGCCCTGGACGACGTCTCGGTCCAGGCGCTGCAGATCGGCCACAACGGCCGCGACGACGACACCACCTTCACCCTGGGAATCAATCAGAACCTCCAGGCCGAGGATGTCATGGTCGGCTACAACCTCGCCCACCACTTCACCGAGGTTCAGATGTCCCAGGGAGCGAAGATCACCGCCGGACACATGTACCTCGGCTACGGGCAGGACACCATCGGCCGCATCACGCTCGACAAGCTCCAGACCGGCCTCATCGCCGACTATCTGTACGTCGGTTACAACAGCGAGGGCGATGTCGCTCAGTCCAAGGGCGTCACCAGCGTTGCCGAGTCGCTGTACGTCGGCTTCATGCCCGGCAGCGTGGGACGATATACGCTCTCGGGCGGCATGGTCGTGGCCGGCGACGAAGCCGTCGGCGTTCTGGGCGAGGGCACGGTATCGCACTGGGGCGGCACGAACAAGGTCGCCGGGAGTCTGTTCATCGGCTATGGCCCCTCAGGCGACGGGCGTTACATCCTGGACGGCGGCACGCTGGAGGCGGGTGAGATTCTCGTCGGCCGCAACGGCGGCAAGGGCTACCTCTCGATTGGTCCCACCAGCATCCTCGATGCCGATCGGATCGTCGTCTCGGCCAACGGCCGGATCGCCGGCAGCCGCGACTGGGCGATGTCGAGCGTCCTGGAGGTCGTCGGCGGCAATCTGATCATGGACACGGATTGCGATCTGAACCTGGTCGGCGACAGCACGACAGTCCTTAGCGGGGGCAACATCGTGGCCGACGACGTACACTTGGGCGACGACGGCACAATGCTGATGACGGCGAAGCTCCAGCAGAGCGGCGGCGCCCTGTACGCCAATCGCGAGTTGATCATCGGCCCGAACGGGAGCAACCTGGGGCTCTACACGATGACCGGCGGGGAGATGACCACCGGGCACTTCGCGATCGGCAACCGCGCGCCCGGCCGGATGGAACAGTCGGGCGGAACCGTCGAGGCCAGCCAGCAGGTATCCCTCGGGGTCTACAGCCGAGGTGACGGCGTATACAATCTGTCCGGCGGAAGCCTGCGGACGCCCAGCATCGAGTTCGGCGGCGATGGCAAAGGCGTCTTCAACTGGACCGGCGGCGACCTGTTCACTGAGATGGTTCGGCTCCGCGCGCAGTGCGAGATGAATGTCGATGTGGACTGGGTCTTCAGCGGCCAGATCCGGGCCATCGGCGGCACACTGGCGATGGGCGACAATACGCTGACGCTGGTCAACGCGGCGGAAGATTTCGACAACCCCACACGCCTGAGCGTGGGGGTCGGCCAAGCCACCGTCGGTGAATTGTCGGTCCTGGCGCTGAGCGAGTACGTGCAGAGCGGCCAGGGCAAGGCCACGATCGACCGCCTGACGATTAACTCCGGGACTGTCAGCATCCAGGGCGGCACGCTGACCAGCGATCGGGTGGTCGTGGCGATGGGCAGCCCGCTGCCGTACGTGTATCATGGCGGCCTGTATGACCAGACCGGCGGCACGGTGAACGCGGGCGAGTTCATCGTGAGCTACCTGCAGAACACGCAGGGCCAGGCCAACCTCAGCGGCACTGGACAGTTGAACACCAACGCCACGCGGATCGGCATCCAGAGCTATGGCCAGTTCTACCAGACCGGCGGCTCCCACGTCGTCCAGGGCGATCTTTCGGTCGGCGAGTCCTGGGCCGTCGAGGACCAGAACCGCTACACGCTCGACGACGGCGACCTCCTGACCCAGCGTACGTGCGTCGGGACGACCGGCTGGGGCGATTTCCGCCAGGGCGGCGGCGTCCACCAGATTGCCACCTCGCTTGACCTCGGGCCACAGGGCGTGGACCTTGGGCACCAGGCCTTCGGCAACTACGAGCTCAAGGACGGCCTGCTGGCGGCCCCGACGATCAACATTGAGGGACACGTCGGAACGCATTCGCGGGGCAACCTGTTCCTGTCCGGCGGCGAGCTTCAGACGCAGTCCATCCGCGTCGGCCAGGGGGGCGGCCTCGTCGCCAACAACGACTGGACCTTCACCGACATCGCCGTCGATCTTTCCGACGGGGGATACCTCGACCACGGCTACCAGGTCACGATGCTCAACTCGGCCGTCTCGATGCGCGACGGCGAGTGGTACGGCGATACGGTGCGGCTCGAGTCCAGCCACGGACACAGGACCATCGTCAGCGGGTACGGGTACGTCGAGGTGTGGGGCGAGCTGTACAACGCCGGACGCGTCATCGCCGACGGATTCGGCGAGGACCGCATGCTGGACCTGTCGCAGGTGGCCGCCGTCACCCGTGCCGAGTCGAACACTGGCCATTGGGGTTGGTTTGCCCGGAATCAGGGCGCCTTGACGCTGCCAACCGTCACCCTGACCGGCGACGGCGTCTACGCCTTCGGCGATGATCCCGCCATGGGCCTGCCGGCCCTGGTCAACAGCGTGCAGATGACCGTCTACGGCCTGAACATCGCCAACGAGACGGGTTGCACCGTGACCCTGTTGTCGCCCAACGACAGCACGCTGCCTGCGGCCGATGTGCGGTTCGTCGGCGTCTGGGATTTCCTCCTGCCCGACGGGAGCAGCCTGCAATCGGCCGACCTGGCGTTCCGGTACGACAACCTCTATGCCGCCCGGCTGGGCATGGTGGAGGCCGACCTGCGCGTCCTGCACTTCGATGGGAAGGCATGGCTGGACGTCACGTCCGGGCTCGACACACTGAACCACCTGATCTACGCACAGGGTGTCGAGTCGTTCTCATACTATGCGGTGGGGGCAGTGCCCGAACCGGCGACCGCCGTCGTCTTGTTGGGAGGTCTCGCCCTGCTCCTGGCGCGACGACGAACAGAACGGAGCCGCTGATACTGCAACGCCACAGCGTGCCATTGGGAGAGCAGGCCTCGAAACGACTCGCGGTCGGCACAGGGATCTGGCCCAGCGCATCGGTTCGCCCAGGCGGCGTGCCTTCGAGCGTGTAACCGGCGGCGCCGGGGGCAAGGATCTCAATGCCGCCCTCCTCAACGCCTCGGGGCAGGTCCGATGCTGTCGGTGAGTCGCAGGTCCAGAGGGATGCGAATGCTTGCCGGCCTGGGGTTGCCGTCCAGCATCTTGGCGGCAAGCTCCAGGACGCACTCGGCCGCCCTGCGATGGTTGATCTCGAGCGTCGTCAGGGGGATGCCTCCGGGGGTGCGCAGTTCGCTCTCTCCGGGGCTGAACATGGCCAGACTCATGTCCTCCGGGATCCTCAGGCGGGCAAACGGCGGATCGCCAAGGAAGCGTTCCACCCAGTACGCCGACGTCAACACCACCGCCGTCGGTCGCTTGCGTTGCCGAAGGATGTCCGTGAACAGATTCCTGTTCTGTGCGAGAGCCGGCACCCAGGGCAGAATGCGCAGCGGAACGGTACAGTCCTGGAGCAACCCGCACTGTTCGAGGTGCTCGGTCCACGTCCCGACCATATTCCTGCTGCATGGTGAGTCCTCGGCGGAGAAGTGACTGACCATACAAAGGTCGCGGTGGCCGTGTCGCACAAGCACGTCGATGAGTTGACGTGTGGGCCGGTCTCCATCCACCAGGACGGCGGGCACCTGGAGCCACGGGAAGCGGCGGTTGAGGAGCACGACCGGAAACTTCTGGTCCCGCAACAGGAAAAGGGCCGGAGCGTAACTGGGTTGGAAACCCAGGCATACCGCAGCCTGATAGCCGTGGTCCGCAAGGGACCGTGTGGACGCAAGCTGATTTCGTAGCGGCAGCGGCACGACCGTGGCCTCCCCCCCGTGCGCGGCGGCCAGTTGCATCAGGTTCCGCACAAAGGCCACGTGAAACAGGCTCACGGAGGTGGCCAGCGGCAAGTACTCCTCAGGCATGAGTATGGCGAGTCGCAGACCGAGTTGTTGCCGCGAGGCGTTTCGCCTCGGTGGCCGAAGAAGCCTGCGTGACCGGGTTGCCGCCCCGGGCAGCACCAACACGGGCTTGCGGCCCCGCAGACGGATGATGTGGTAATCCGAGAGTCGGTGCAGGGCCTTCAGGACGGTTGACCGCGACGCGCCCAGGGTGCAGCACAGTTCCCGGCTCGGGGGAAGCGTGCCGCCGGCAGCCCAGGCTCCTGCGCTCAACCGCCGCAGCAAATCCGCTGCAATGTCCCCAACAATCTCCGGTCGTCCTCGCATAGACGTGCGCCTCCAGACATCAGTGTGCAGGCGGCGTGGACCAAAAAACACTGGTTGAAAAAATACGGAACGCCGTGCTCGGCGTCAAGGAATTCTGTTCGCGGGCCCCGTATCCGCGGCCGCCGTGAGAGCACTCGCCGGCGCCTAAGCGCCTACGGGCGCTTCACTTCCAGAAGTCCGCAATATCGCTGCCGCCCCGCTCGCCTTGAACAGCAAATGGTATGGATGTGAAATGGCACGCGCGTGACAATGATGGGCGCGTACGGCATATCGCCTTTTCACTTCGTTGTCACTTTTGGGAGGATCACGATGAAGAGCAGCGTCACAGCTACAGCGGTGTGCGCCTGGATGCTGGCCGCTCTTGCGGGCGGCGTCCATGCCGACACGGCAACGTATCAGGTGGCCGCCTCGGCCGATGACACGGTGGCCACGTCGTATAACAACTACTGCGGCATCGGGTACGTCTACTGGCCCGACAAGGACACGGGCTACTGGGGCTACCTGCGGTGGGCTGTCGACATTCCAGCCGGCAGTACCATCACCGAAGCGCACGTGAGTGTCAGGGCGTACTCGGATTTCAGCACGACGACAACGGCACGGATGCAGTTGCTGGATTATGACAACTGTCCGTCCTTCAGCAGCAATCCGTACAGCCTGTCGGTGACGGCCGGCTATGTCGATTGGGCCGCCGGAGCCTGGACCAACAGCCAGTGGTACGATTCGGCCGACATCAAGGACCTCGTCCAGGCGTTCATCGATCGGCCGGGATACTCCCCGGGCAATTACCTGGGTTTGCGCAGTCTCACCCCGTCGGGCACGGCGCAGAAGCGAGTCTGTTCGTGGGACTACTCGGGCAACGTCTGCGGGGCAAAGCTCGTGGTGACCTACACGGCATACAACGAGCCGCCGGTGGCCGATGCCGGCGAGGAGCAGACCGTCACAGACACGGGCAACGATGGCTACGAGACGGTCACGCTGGACGGTTCTGGGTCGAGCGACAGCGACGGCACCATTGCCAGCTATGTCTGGCAGGAAGGCGCCAGCCAGATTGCGACGGGCCAGACGGCGAACGTGAGTCTGTCGGTCGGCACGCACACAATCACGCTCGTCGTGACCGACGATGACAGCGACACCGACGAGGACACTGTGACGGTTGTCGTCAATCCGACCTATGTGCCGCAGACCGCCATGCACCAGACTGAGGTGTCGAAGGACGACACCTATGCCACGAGCACGTCATCGAACTACACGGCGACGATAGCCTACTGGCCGTATACGACGACGGCCAGGCTGCCGTTCACGCGCTTCAGTCTCAACGTGCCGCCGGGTGCGACCATCACGTCGGCCTGCCTGAAGCTGCGGTCCACCGGCCAGAAGGGCGGCGCGAGCGCATCGACGGTTCGGCTGCAACTGGTCGACATCGACGACTGCCCGGAGTTCGACGTCAATCCGTTCGCTTATGACGTGACGACCAACTACGTGGACTGGCAGGTACCCGCTGACTGGACGGCCGACGAATGGTACTCCTCGCCGGACATCTCGTCCATCATCCAGGAGTTCATCGACCGGCCCGGATACGAGTTCACCAACTACATCGGGATCAGGGGCATTTGGACGGCCGGCCCGTATAAGTCGGCATACCAGTGGGACTGCGGCGACCACACGAGCGGTCCGGTGCTGGAAGTGACCTACGAGGGTGGAGCCACGATGATCGACCTGTGGATGGCCGATCCGGAAGTGCGCATCGGACAGAAGGTCTATTGCCAGATCTTTAATGCGCAGCCCAGCTACAGCCTGCGAGCCAAGCTGGACGGCAACGTGTTCTGCACGAAGAGCGGGCCGCTGGCGGCCGAGGAAGTGGTCACGACCGACTACCGCAGTCTCCAGTCGGGTCAGCACACCTTGCTCATTGAGATTCTTGACGCTGCCAGCCAGGTCCAGGCCTCAGCCAGCCGCACGTGGACGAAGCTTCACAACGGCATCGGCAAGTACTCCATCGACGAAAACAACGCCATCTGCTGCTACGGCGAGCCCTTCTTCCCGTTCTTCGGCCTCGGCATGGACCTGGGCGACAACTATCGAAGCGGCCTTGAGACCTTCCAAGGCTCCGTCAACTCGGTATTCGGCCAGGGATGGAACCGGGCGCTCAATGTCGGCGGCTGGTCGGGATACCTCGACGACATGGCGGCGCAGGGCCTTCCCGCCTCGGGGCCGCTGAACGGGAACTTCTGGCCCGGTGGCCACACGGCCTACAAGTGGGAAGACCCGCCAGGAACGATTGTCTATGCCGGCGAGGCGGACATCGATGCCATCGAAGACTACGTCGAAGCCACCAAGGACAAGCCGGCGCTGTTCATGTGGTGCTGGAAAGACGAGCCGGACATGGGGCCCGAATACGGGTACATCCCCGCGACCGAGGTCCACGAGTGGACCCAGGTCTGTCATTCGCTGGACACGGAACATCCTCACATGACCACGTTGATCGGGTACGGGTTCGGGGGTCCTGACGGCGGCTATAACCAGCATCGCATTCAGAGCTACTGCTTCATGTACAGCGATCGCAAGACGTCGGCCATGGGCGACAACGAGCCGTTCGCCGACAGAACCGTCGTCGCCGACGTGATGGGCTTCGACTACTACCCCTACGAGTACGCCACGAAGTACACATGGTCCAGCCTGGAGAACTACGCCTTGGCCGTGGACCGGCTGATCGAGTGGAACTACAACCTGATTCCCTGCATCAGTTGGATTGAGACCTGCGATATCTGGTCGGACCCGCCGCCGGACGGCTACACGTGGACGCCGGCAATCACCGACACGCAACTCCACAACCTGATCTGGTTGACCATCATCCATGGGGCCAAGGGCATCGGCTGGTTCCACTACTTCCAGCCGACCTCGGCCGCCAACAAGCAGGTCATGGCCGACGCGATTGAACTGGCCAACGAGCTGGCGCCGGTGATCCTGGGGCCGCAGGAGGTCAGCGTGGCTGTGAGCGAGCAGGAACTGGGCAATGAGCGGGTGGACATCATGACCCGTGAGTGCGACGGGGTGCTGTTCATCTTCGCGGCCCACCTGATCGAGTCGGGACAAGGCGAGACGGTCCGTTTCAACATCGAAGGGCTCCAGTCCGGGCAGATGGTTGTGGCCTACGGCGAGGGGCGGACCATCACCTCGCAGAGCGGCTGTTTCGACGACACCTTCGCCCCGCTGGACGTCCACATCTACATGGTCAGCCTGAGCGGCAGCTGGTCCCCGCTGGCCTCTGCCGGCGACAGCGAGATCGTCCATGACACGGACCTCAGCGGTTACAAGACGGTGACGCTGGACGGCGGCGGCTCGGTCGATTACGACGGGACTATCGTCAGCTACGTCTGGAAGGAGGGCGCCACGACCATCGCCAACGGCGAGACGGCCAACGTGTCCCTGGCGGTTGGCATGCATACCATCACGCTGACAGTGACCGACAATGAGAGCAACACCGACAGCGACATCGTGCAGATCGTCGTCAATGATCCTCCCGTAGCCGATGCCGGTGAGGACCAGAACGTCAATGACACGGACGGCAACGATTATGAGACCGTGACGTTGGACGGAACGGATTCGTCGGATTCGGACGGGACGATTGTCAGCTACGTCTGGTCGGAGGACGCAATGGAAATCGCCACGGGCGAGACGGCCAGCGTTGACCTGGCCGTCGGCACCCACACAGTCACCCTGGTCGTGACCGACAGCGACGGGGGCACTTCGTCTGATGACGTTGTTGTGACCGTGACGAGCCCATACGGCACGCACGTGCAGTACCAGATTGCGGCCTCGGCCGACGACACCCTGGCCCAGACGAACAACAACTACTACGCGATCGCATACACCTATTGGCCGCATACGGAGACGGGATACCGCAGCTTCCTGCGGTGGGCCATCGACGTTCCGGCCGGGAGCACGATCACCAAGGCGCACCTCTGGGTGCGGGCCTACGGCGATTACGGCACAAGCCCGACGATCCGCATGCAACTGGTGGATTCAGACGACTGTCCCGGTTTCTCCTCCAATCCGTACTCCTGGTCGGTGACCGCAGGGTACGTGGACTGGGCGACCAGCACGTGGACCAACGGCCAATGGTACCAGTCGCCCGACATCAAGACGCTCGTGCAGGCCTTCGTCGACCGGGCGGGCTACGGTTCGGGCAGCTATCTCGGCCTGCGAGGGGCGAACCCGTCCGGCACGGATTACAAGCGGGCATGCTCCTGGGACTTTGACGACAACACGTCCGGGGCCGTCCTGGACATCCACTACACGACGCCCTGACGTCGCAGACGTATCGCTGTAGACCGGGATCATGGGGGCCGCCGCGGCCTGCCTTGTCGCGGCGGCCCCATTCCTCATGGCGCCGGACGCTGCGCTGGCTCACTGCGAACAGTACCGCGCAGAATGCCGTCAGCAGGCCGAAATCCAGGGCGAGCGGCACGAAGGCATTGACCACGCCGAACACAATGGCCCCGGTGGCCTTGCCAGCATGAGGACCTCCAGCCCAATGGGGGCCAGCAGCAGCCGCGCGGCCTGCGACCCGCCCGAACCACTTGGCCAGGCCCCGAACGTCGATGGCCGTGGCGGGCCATGCCACGACCTCCTCACTGAGACGCCGGAGGATCGGCCTGCTTCCGCAGCCCCCCCCCTCACGTCAACCTCCGCCCGGTGGAGCCGGCAGCCAACTTGGCGTGCAGAACGCCTTTCTCGCGTTGCAGCCGGTCCGCCAGGGCCTTGATGTCCTTGCTCCGGCCGCGCACCATGATCATCTCGGCACAGAGGTGCTCGTCCAGATGCACGTGGGTCGTCGCCAGAACCTTGCCTGCGAAATGGTGCTGCTGATGAATCAGCCGCTCGGTCAGCCCGCGCGTGTGATGGTCGTAGAGCAGAGAAATAGTTCCGAGGAGCACCTCGTTGCTCTCCCATTCCTGGGCCACCAGATGATCCCGTACGAGGTCGCGGACGAATTCCGAGCGGTTTCCGTAGCCGCTGGCGGCCACCATCTCTTCGAGGCGGTCGAAGAGCGACTTGGGGATGGACAGACTGACGCGCACCAGCTCGGGCATGAGCATTCCTTTCCGTGGGACCACAGGGACATGGTAGTCTGCCCCGACAGAGACGTCAAGGCTCGGAACAGGGGCGGGCGCATCAACGTCTTGGGGAAGCAGGGGCAAGATGCCCCTGCGACTCATGGGCAGGATGCCCATGCCACGGTACGGCCACCAAAACGTTAATGCACCCAACAGGGGCGGCGTCAGCCTGGGGAGGCGTTAGGAATACCCTTGCATTCGTATGCGCTTCGTAGTATCTTTGCTACAATCGTAATACGCCCTCGGGGGAGGCATGGATCAATCCGTCTGCCATCTCGGGCTTCGCCAGCGTCGGTCCGGGTTCACGATGGTGGAGTTGCTCATCGTCGTGGCCATTGTGGCGCTGTTGATGTCGCTGCTGCTTCCGGTATGCGCCGCCGGCCTGGCCGCGGCGCGGCAGGCGGCATGCCTGACCAACCTCCGCAGCCTGGCCACGGCCGTCAGGCTGTACACGGGCGATCATCGGGGCGCGTATCCGCGGGCGTGGGCCGGCGACACCTGCCGCTGGATGGATCTGCTTGAGCCGTATGTCGACAAGAAGGCTGAGACCTACTGCTGCCCGAGCGACGACGCCCGCGTGCCCCTGCCCTGGGACGACCAGATCACGATGAGCTACGGCATCAACTGCTTCCGCTTCAAGGACGACGCCCACTGCTTCTGGTACGGCGTTTCGACCATCGCCGTGAAGCGGCCGGCGGAGACGATCCTGCTGGCCGACTGCACGCCCGGCAGGTACTACGTCGGCGGGGGCAACAGGTTCCGCGAGCCGGTGCCGGGCGTGGACTACCGGCACTCGGACGGAGGCTTCAACGCCGTCTTCTGCGACGGCCACGCGGAGACCCTGAAGGAGACAACACGGGAGGACTGGGACGCGTCGCAATGAGTTCTGTCTCGAATGGCGAGGGGGGGGCGAGCGGACCGGTTCCAGGGCGGTTCACGTCAAGGAGGGTAGAAGAGATGAGGACATCGCGCAGCAGCTGGTTGGGCAGAGTCATGGTTCTGATGCTTCTGGGCTTGGCGGCCGGGCCGGCCTATGGCGGATTCTCGCTGCCCGGGTACGATCTCCAGGTGGTGCAGTCGCAGCAGAGCGTGAGTCACGGAGCCGCGAGTTTTCAGGCCAACGGCCTTTGGAGTTCCACGGACCTGGGGGTCCCGACCGACACGAGTTTCGTCCTGCCCAGTTGCCAGGGCATCGTCTTCTCACGACTCTATCTTGACATCTGGGGCGGCACGAACGCCTACACGGCCCAGGTCAGCGCCACTCTCAACGGCGTCAGCCTGGGCACGGTCGCCGTCGGCGGCACGGGCAACAGCGGCGCCACCTACAGCACAACCCAGACTTCCGTGTACGGCTCCGGGTCGGGCGTGTGGCAGGTGGCCTATGCCGGCCTTGGCGACACAAGCATAGGCGCCCTGCTGCACACCAACGGTACGGCCAACGCCTTGAGCTTCACCATCACCGACCCCGCGGACCAGTTCGACGGGCGGGTCTACTCGGCTACGCTGGTGACCATCTACACGGATCCGTCCATCGCCGGCAACCTGGATTACTACCTGGCCGAGGCCGACGGCACGCTTCGCCGCACGCCGGGCACGTCGGGGGCCCCTGCCGAACGTCGGCTCTCGATCAGCGGCCTCAACACGGATAACGTGACGTCGGCCCAATACATCGCCAGCTACACGCACGGCACCGCCGGACAAAGGGACCAGGCCTACCTCAACGGCGTGGCCCTGGGCGGTTCGGGCAACGACGTGGCGATCGGCGCCATGGGCGCCTACGGGCCCGACGTGCCGACTTTCGACGTGACGGGTCTGCTCGCCGCCGACTCCACGATCCGCTACAGCGTGGCCGACGGTGACCTGGGCGGCGCCGGCGAAAGCATCTTGCGGGCCAATATCGGGTTGCTGACGGTGAATCACGCGGTGCCCGAACCGGCAACCATGGCCCTTCTGGCCATCGGCCTGGCGGCCCTGACGAAACGACGAAGGACAAGACAATGAGCCGCAGGGGGCATATCCTCTCGGCCTGCGCCATTAGCGTGTGGCTTCTGACCGTCGTGACATGGCTGGCACATCACGCTCCGGTTCACGGAGGCTCATGCACGCCGAAGATGCGTGACGTGATAGACATGACGGGACAGAGGACGGGTGTCCCCCTTGATCCGCGGCACATCCTGAGCCTCTGCACCTCGGCGACGGACACCATGGTGCGGATGGGCGCCGCGGATCGGCTCGTTGCCATCGACGCCTATGGGCGCGCGATCGCGGGGACAGAGCAGGTCGAGGTGATCGGCAAGGGCAGCGCCGTGTCCCAGGAAGTCGTCCTGTCACGCGGTATCGACCTCGCCTTCCTCTGGTGGTACCAGGACGACGCAGCGGCCATGCTGGAGCGCCTGTCGGTACCTGTGGTGCGGATACGGTCGGCCCGTGCAGCAGAGACGCCGGCCATGATCCGGCTGGTGGGCGAGTGCCTCGGCTGCATGGAGCACGCGGAACGGGAGGCGTCGCGGGTCGAAGGGTTCCTGGAAAGCGCTGTGGCCGGGGCACCCGAGGGCCGCGCGGAGCGCCCGCGCGTGTACTTCGAGATGTACGGGGCGTACAAAACGGTGGGCCGTGAGACGTATTCCGACGATCTGATCCGCCTGGCCGGAGGCGACAACGTGGCCGCCGCAACGACGGGCAGCGTTCTGCTGTCGGCCGAGCGGCTGGTGGAGTGCGACCCGGATGTGGTGCTGCTGATCGAGGGGTTCGGCGATGCGGCAACCGTGGCGGCGCGGCCGGGCCTTGCCGGACTCCGGGCGATCCGCCAGGGCCGTGTCGTGTCCCTGGAGCGGCGATGGCTGGTGGCCGGCCCTGCCCTGCCCGAAGCCGCAGCGCACCTTCGTGCTTTGTTGAACGAGACGGCCTCAGACCAAAGGAGTTGTCATGGCCTTCCATAGGATCACGTACCATCCGACCTACCGTTTCGCGACGGTCCACAACTACGGCTGCACGTTTCGCTGCCCGATATGCAGCTACAAACTGCGAAGCGGCGCCGACGGCAGGCCGGGGCACGCTCATCCGCGGCCCGAGCGATTCCTGGCCGTCGAGGAGATTCGGGCGGCACTGCGCAGCGTCGCCCCCGAGAAAGTGTACTTCATGGGCGGCGAGCCGACTGTGGCCGCAGAACTGCCCGAGCTTCTGGCCTTCGCCCGAGATGAACTGAAGGCTCGGACCTACCTGGGCCACACCAACGGCAGCAAGTTGCCACTGGCGAACCTGAACGGCGCAAACGTCGGCCTGAAGGCCTGGGACGAGGCGGTGCACCTGGCCTACACGGGCCGCCCGCGACAACCGATTTTCGATAACTTCGCGGCGGCGTTTCGCGCGGGCCTGGAAATGAAGGCCAACGTCGTCTATGTGCCGGGCCTGGTGGACCTCGACCAGGTCGAGGCCGTGGCCGCATGGCTCGCCGAGCTCAGCTGCGACATCCCGTTCCACGTGATGGGCTATATTCCCGTGCCTGGACAGCCGTACGCGCGACCGAGCAGTGAGCAGATGGACGAAGCCGTGCGACTCTGCCGGAAGCACCTGACTCATGTAGCCGCGTCGCACCTGACAAGCCAGGAGGCCCTGGACCTGTCGGCCCGCGACGACCGGTTCCAGGTTCAGCGAATCGCGTAGGCCGCTGCCATGCCCATGCGTCCACATCCCATTCAGCCGTCGCTGCTCGTTGCCGCCCTGTTCGTTCTCGTAGCGGTGACGGCACTGCTCGCGCTCTCCGTCGGCGACGCCGCCGTACCACCGGGAGAGGTCTTGCGCGCGATCCGGCAGGCGATTTCAGGCGACGCCGGCAACGACGCAACGTCGCGGATTCTCCTGGCGATACGCCTGCCGCGGATCGTGATGGCCCTGGCCGCGGGCGCGGCCATGGGGCTCGCCGGGCTCGCTTCTCAGACACTCTTCCGCAATCCGCTGGCCAGCCCCTACGTGGTGGGCGTTTCCAGCGGCGCCGCGTGCGGCGCGGTGCTGGGCCTGCTTCTGGCAGCCCCGGCGGTCGGCTTCGCAGCCATGCCCGTCATGAGCGTCCTCGGCGGACTGGCGGCCACGCTGGCCGTTTACGGATTCGCCCGGCGCGGAGGCCACTTCGGCCACTCGCTGCTCCTGGCCGGCATCGCCGTCAGCGCCTTCTGCTCGGCCCTGACGTCGGCCGCCTTGTACCTGGCCGGAGAGCGGCTTCAGACGCTCGTGTTCTGGCTCATGGGCGGCCTGTGGCAATCGAATTGGCGCGATGCCCTGGTGATGACGCCCGTGGCATGTGCCGCGGGGGTAGCCCTTCTCGCCCTCGCCCCGGCCATGGACGTGGCCCTGGTGGGCGAGCGGTCGGCCCGAGACCTCGGCGTCGCCGTGCGCCGGCTTCAGCTCTGGCTCCTGGTGATTGTCGCGGTCACCACGTCCGTGGCCGTGAGCCTCACGGGCGTCATCGGCTTCGTCGGGCTCATCGTGCCGCACCTGCTGCGTCTGCTGTGCGGCGCCGGACACCGCGGGCTGGTGCCGGCCTCGGCCCTGGGCGGAGCGCTGCTGTTGCTGGCCGCCGACACCCTGGCGCGGACGGCTACCGCCCCAGCGGAGATTCCGGTGGGCATTCTCACCGCACTGGTCGGCGCCCCGGTGTTTCTCTGGCTTCTCCTCAGACGCAGCCGCCAGGGGGCGACGCCATGAACCTGCGAGCGGAAGGACTCCAATTCGGCTTCAGCGCGAGCAGACCGGTGCTGCGCGATGTGACCCTCGACGTGACGCCCGGTCGCGTGACGGCCCTCTGGGGCCCCAACGGCTCGGGCAAGAGCACCCTCCTTCGGTGCCTGAACGGTGCCCTGCGGCCGCAGGCCGGGAGCGTGCTGCTGGACGGCTGCCCGGTGGAACGCATGACACCGCGACAGATTGCCCTCCAGGTGGCCGTCGTGCCGCAGGACACCCCGGCCGAGGTGCCCTTGACGGCTTCCGAGGTGGCCCTCCTGGGCCGCTATGCCCGCGGCGGCCCATGGGGCGAACAGACCGCCGAGGACCGCACCGTGGTTCGTGATTGCCTGGCGCGAGTCGGCGCGCTGGACATGGCGGACCGTTGGTTTGCCGAACTCAGCGGCGGCGAACGCCAACGCGTAGTCATTGCCCGTGCCCTGGCCCAGCAGGGCCGCGTGCTGCTGCTCGACGAGCCAGCCTCGCACCTGGACATCGCTCACCAGTTGGAGCTGTACCAACTCGTCCGCCGCCTTGCGGGCGAGGGCCAGGCCGTCCTCATGGTCTGCCACGACCTGCTGCTGGCCCCGATGTACGTCGATATGGCCGTACTGATGGCGGCAGGGCGCATCGAGGCACAGGGTACGCCTGCCGAGGTCTTTACGTCACAGAACCTCCGCTCTGCCTTCGCTATCGATGCCCGTGTGGCATGGACCGGGGAGGGTACAATTCGCGCCGAATTCCCCCAGACCGGCCAGAAAATCTGACACCCATCCGCCCTCGTAGATCCGTAACCAACTCACTTACAGCACTTTGTGCAATCGCGAAGTAATTCCGCATTTTCCGGTTGACACGCCGGGCAAACTCAGTAAACTCTTATCGAGAAGGCTGTCTCGGTATGGCTTTCTCGATTATCAGCCCGCTTGCTCTCGGTACAGGAGGATTGCCCATGGATGACAACGTCCGAGCCTTTCCGGAACCCACGTTGCGGCGGTTGCCGGCATACCACCGGTTCCTGAAGATTCTGGCCGCCCGTGGTCGCCCGGTGGTGTCCTGTACGCACATTGCCACCGAACTCGGCCTCGATCCCACCCAGGTCCGCAAGGATATTCAGGTGACCGGCATCGTCGGCAAGCCCCGCGTCGGCTACCTCGTCCCCGAGTTGATCGACGCCATCGAAACGTTCCTTGGATGGAAGAACTCCACCGATGCCTTTCTCGTCGGGGTGGGCCACCTGGGCACCGCCCTGCTCGGTTACGGCGGCTTTCGCGAATACGGGCTGAACATCGTCGCCGCCTTTGACAAGTCGCCGGAGAAGATCGGCACGCAGGTTCACGGTCGGGAAGTGCAGTCCGTGGACAGCATGGCGGAGCTGGCGCAGCGGATGCACATCCTGATCGGCATTCTCACGGTGCCCGCCGACTCGGCTCAGGATCTGGCCGACCTGCTGGTCTTCGGCGGCATCCGTGCCGTCTGGAACTTCACGCCGGTCAAGCTCCATCTGCCGCCGGCGATCATCGTCGAGAACGTGCAACTGTCGGCCAGCCTGGCCGTGCTCTCGAACAAACTGGCCGAGTCTCTCAAGGCGGACGTGCCGCAGGAAGGATGAACCCGATGAGTACCGTCACCGATGCACCGGGCGCCGCCCGGAAGTTTCACCGCGTGTGCGAGATTCTGGACCATCACCAACGGCAGCCATCGCGGCTCATACCGATTCTCCAGGCCGTGCAGGAGGAATACCGGTACCTGCCCGAGGAAGTGTTGACGTTCGTGGCTACGGCGTTGGGGCTATCCCCTGCCCGGGTGTTCGGCGTGGCCACGTTCTACGCCCACTTCGCCCTGAAGCCCAAAGGCAAACACATCGTGAGGCTCTGCGACGGCACCGCCTGCCACGTAAAGCAATCGATACCGATCCTGGAGGCCATTCGACGACGGCTCGGCCTGGAAGGCACAGCAACAACGACGGCCGACATGCTTTTCACGGTCGAAACGGTCTCGTGCCTGGGCGCCTGCGGATTGGCCCCAGTGGTGGTGATTGACGACAAGGTGCATGGCCAGATGACGCCCGAAACGGCCGTGGCCCTGGTGGAGAAGATCATAGCGGACGAGGAAGGACGGCAGGCATGACTCGCGTGGCGATGAACCTGAACGAGATTGCGGCGGACTACGACCAGATGGCGAAGCGGACGGCGCGGCGCGTGGTGGTGTGTGCCGGCACCGGCTGCGTGGCCAACGGTGCCTTGGAGGTGCATGCGGCGTTCGTGCAGGAACTGGAGGCGGCGGGGCTCAAGGTGACGGTGGAACTGAACCGCGAGGGCGACGCCGACGGCGCCGTCCACGTCAGCAAAAGCGGATGTCAGGGTTTCTGCCAGATGGGACCACTGGTGACGGTGTTGCCGGAGAACATTCTCTACGTTCGCACCCGACCGGAGGACGTTCGGGAGATCATCGAGCGAACGCTGGTCCGTGGCGAGGCGGTGGAGAGGTTGCTGTACCACGACCCGCTGGGCGGCCAGGTGTGCCGCGGGTCGGGCGACATTCCGTTCTATACGCGGCAGTCCCGGACGGTGCTGAAGCAGTGCGGCCTGATCAATCCGGAGGATGTGCGAGAGTACATCAGCCAGGGCGGCTACGAGGCGGCCCGGAAGGCGTGGGTGGAAATGACGCCGCAGGCCGTGTGCGAGGAAGTCACGTTCAGCGGCCTGCGTGGCCGCGGCGGCGGCGGGTTCCCGACGGGCCGAAAATGGGAGTTGACGCGGGTCCAGGCCAGCTCGAAGAAGTACGTCATTTGCAACGGCGACGAGGGCGACCCCGGTGCGTTCATGGACCGCAGCGTGATGGAGGGCAACCCACACAGCGTTCTGGAGGGCATGATGATCGCGGCCCGGGCCATCGGCGCCGACGAGGGGTATCTGTATGTCCGGGCGGAGTACCCGCTGGCAGTCAGTCGCGTTCGGGCGGCGGTGGCGGCAGCCGAGGAGATCGGCCTGCTGGGCGACGACGTGTTCGGTTCGGGCCAACCGCTGCGGCTGCACGTGATGGAAGGGGCCGGAGCATTCGTCTGCGGCGAAGAGACGGCGCTGATGGCTTCGATCGAGGGAGAACGCGGGATGCCGCGTCCGAAGCCCCCCTTCCCTGCCCAGAGCGGCCTGTGGGGCAAGCCCACGGTGATCAACAACGTGGAGACGTTGGCCACCGTGCCGCTGGTGCTGCGGATGGGCGCGGCCGAGTTCCGCCGGCTGGGCACGGAGACGTCGCCTGGAACCAAGACGTTCGCCCTGACCGGCCACGTGGCCAACACGGGACTGATCGAGGTGCCTTTCGGCACAACGCTGCGTGAGGTGGTGCTGGGCATCGGCGGCGGCGTGACGGACGATGCGGGCCGCGTGACCGGCGAGTGCTTCAAGGCGGTTCAGATCGGCGGCCCCTCGGGCGGGTGCCTGACGGAGGAGCATCTGGATCTGCCCCTGGACTTCGATTCGCTCAAGGGCGTCGGGGCGATGGTCGGCTCGGGCGGTCTCGTGGTGATGAACAAGCAGACGTGCATGGTCAGCGTGGCCCGGTTCTTCATGCAGTTCACGCAGAACGAGTCGTGCGGCAAGTGCGTGCTTTGCCGCGAAGGAACCAAGCAGATGCTTGCGTTGCTGGACGACATCATCGAGGGCCGGGCCGACGCGGGCACGCTGGAACTGCTGGAGAAGCTGGCCGTGGCCGTGCAGAAAGGGTCTCTGTGCGGCCTCGGCAAGACGGCGCCGAGCCCAGTACTGTCCACCTTGCGGCACTTCCGGGCGGAGTACGAGGCCCACGTGTTCCAGAAGCGATGTCCGACGGGGCGGTGCAAAGCCCTGGCGCGGCCGGAGATCGTGGCGGCCCGGTGCAAGGGCTGCACGGCCTGTGCCCGCAAGTGTCCCGTGGGTGCGATTCAGGGTGAGGCCAAGAAGCCGCACCGCATCGATCCGGACAAGTGCATCAAGTGCGGCGCGTGCGCGAAGGCGTGCAAGTTCGACGCGATTGTAGGAGTGAGCTGAGATGACGACGAGAAGCCTGACAGTGGATGGTCGCGAGGCCCCGATCAACGGCGAACGGAACCTGCTGGAGGTGATCCGCAAGGCGAACATCGACCTGCCGACGTTCTGCTATCACAGCGAGCTGAGCGTGTACGGCGCGTGCCGGCTGTGCCTGGTGCAGGTGGAGGGCCGCGGGATCGTGGCCTCGTGCTCGACGCCGCCGGAGCCGGGAATGGTCGTTTACACGCAGACCGAGGAGGTGCGGGAGATTCGCCGCATCGC
The DNA here is from genome assembly GCA_012729015.1 of Phycisphaerae bacterium. Classification (GTDB taxonomy): domain Bacteria; phylum Planctomycetota; class Phycisphaerae; order FEN-1346; family JAACEH01; genus JAAYDY01. The sequence continues at coordinate 32,856 of JAAYDY010000079.1, forward strand.
CGTGGAACTGCTGTTGGCAAACCACGAATCGAGCTGCCCGACGTGCAGCAAGAGCGCCACGTGCCAGCTTCAGAACCTGGCCAGGCGTCTGGGCGTGGAGAAGGTGCGGTTCAAGCCGACCCATCGCCCGCAACCGCTGGACCGGACGACGCCGTCCCTGGTTCGCGATCCGAACAAGTGCATTCTGTGCGGCGATTGCGTCCGCATGTGCCACGAGGTCCAGGGCGTCGGCGCCATCGATTTCGCCTACCGCGGCGCGGCCGTCAGCGTGCAACCGGCCTTCGGCAAGGATCTGAACAAGGTCGAGTGCGTGTACTGCGGTCAGTGTGCGGCAGTGTGCCCGACCGGCGCGCTGACGCCGCGGAGCGACATCGCCGACGTGTGGAAGGCCCTGGACGACAAGGACACCGTCGTGGTGGCGCAGATTGCCCCGGCCGTGCGCGTCGCGCTGGGCGAGATGTTCGGCCTGGCCCCGGGCGAGGTGACCACCGGTCAGATGGTCGCCGCCATGAAGGGCATGGGGTTCGACCAGGTCTACGACACGAGCTTCGCCGCGGACATGACCGTCGTAGAAGAGGCCACCGAGTTCCTGCGCCGCGTGGGCAGCGGCGGCAAGATGCCCCAGTTCACCAGTTGCTGCCCGGCCTGGGTCAAGTTCGCCGAGCAGTACTTCCCCGACCTGTTGGGGCATCTGTCCAGTTGCCGTTCCCCACAGCAGATGCTGGGGTCGGTGGCCAAGGAAACGCTCCCTCTGCGGCTCAATGTGGAACGCAGGAATCTCTGCGTCGTCAGCATCATGCCGTGCACGGCGAAGAAGTTCGAGGCGACGCGGCCCGAGTTCGTCCATGACGGCATCCGCGACGTGGACTTCGTGCTCACGACGCAGGAGTTGGGCCGCATGATCGAGGAGTCGGGGCTTCGGTTCCGGGACCTTCCGCCGGAGAGCCTCGACCTGCCGATGGGCTTCAAGAGCGGCGCGGGAGTCATCTTCGGCAACTCCGGCGGCGTGACCGAGGCGGTGCTCCGGTACGCCTGTGAGAAGGTGTCGGGAACGAAGCTGACCGCGCCGGACTTCCACGCCGTGCGCGGACATAAGGGACTGCGCGAGGCCACGGTCACGGTCGGCGATCGGACGCTGCGACTGGCGATTGTTCACGGGCTGAAGAACGCACGCCTGGTGGCCGAGCAGGTTCGCGCCGGGCGCTGCGAGTATGACCTCGTCGAAGTGATGGCCTGCCCGGGCGGATGTATCGGCGGCGCGGGACAGCCCGTCAGCGGCAACATTGACGCGCGGCGGCTTCGTACGCAGGGGCTTTACGAGGCGGACAAGGCCCTTCAACTGCACACGTCGCAGGACAACCACCTGGTGGCCGAATGCTATGCGAAGCACTTGGGCGAGATCGGCGGCGAGAAGGCCCATCGCCTGCTGCACACGCACTACCACGGCCGGCGCCGCATCGACGGGGACGGCCTGCGGGTGACAGGCGATGCCACCGGGGCCAAGCTCCGGGTCAGCGTCTGCGTGGGCACCAGTTGCTACGTTCGCGGCTCGCAGACGCTGCTGCACCGCCTGGTGCAGGAGATCGAACGTCGCGGCCTGCGGGAACAGGTGGACGTGCGGGCGACGTTCTGCTTTGAGCGGTGCGATCGCGGCCCAACGGTCACGGTCGGAGACACGGTGATTGAACGATGCACGGTCGAGGCGGCCATCGAGGCCATGGAACGCAAGCTGGCCCAGCCGACCGGGTGAGGTGCCCGATGGACGCAGCCGCAAAACGCGGACAAGTGGTGTTCACGAACAAGGCCCGCTGCCGGGACTGCTACCGATGCCTGCGCGTGTGCCCGGTGAAGGCCATCCGCATGCACGACGGCCAGGCTTTCGTGGTCGAGGAACGCTGCATCTCGTGCGGCACCTGCATCCGGGAATGCCCTCAAGGGGCTAAGACGTTCCGCAACGACGTGTCCGTGGCATCGCAGCTCGTGCAAGACGGCGCAGGGCCGGTGGCTGCCAGCGTGGCCCCGAGCTTCGCGGCGTTCTTCAATCCCTGGCAACAGCGTCGCCTTCCGTCGGCCCTGCGGCAACTGGGCTTCGCCTACGTCGCCGAGACGGCCGTTGGGGCCTACGCGGTGGCGCAACGGACCGAGGAGATCGTGGCGGCGGCGCCGAACCGGTCCCACATTTGCACGGCCTGTCCGGCGGCAGTGCGGTATGTGGAGCGGTACCGTCCGGAGTTGGTGTCGGCCCTGACGCCGGCGCCGAGCCCGATGGTGGCGCACGCATCGCTCATCAAGGAGCGGCTGGGCAGAACGGCCCGCGTGGTGTTCATCGGCCCGTGCGTGGCCAAGAAGGCCGAGGCCGAGCGCGAGCAGTTCGACGGTCTGGTCGATTGCGTGCTCACGTTCACCGAACTGACGGAGTGGCTGGACTCGCGCGGCATCAGCCTGAGCCGCTGCGAGGAAAGCGATTTCGACGACCGTCCGAGTGGCGACGCGCGGTTCTTCCCCCTCGTGGGCGGCGAGGCCCGAACCGGGACCAGCCGATCGGACCTGCTCGACCGGACGCGTCTGGCCACAAGCGGCTTCGAGGAGTTCCGCGAGGCGCTCGACGGGCTGAGCGAGCGCAGGACGCCGGTGGTCCTTGAACCGCTCTTCTGCCCGGTGGGTTGCGTGAATGGGCCGGCCATGCCCAGCGATGTCGGGGTGTACGAGCGGCGAGAGCGCGTGCTGGCCTACGCCAGCGAGTCGCCTGGCGCCGCAGCCGACGCCGCCGACGCCACGGTGTCGCACGTGCGCCGACTGCAACCCACATTTGAGGCCGGTCCGCCCGCGGACGAAGCGACCGTGAGCGAGGACGACATCCGCCGCGTGCTGGAGATGACGGGCAAGGGCCGCCCCGAAGACCAGCTCAATTGCGGCGCGTGCGGCTACGCGACCTGCCGGGCCAAGGCCGTGGCGGTGGTGCGCGGCATGGCCGAGCCGGAGATGTGCCTGCCTTACATGAAGCGCCAGGCGGAGCGACGCACCGACCGGATCATCGAGACCAGCCCCAACGGCATCGTCATTCTGGACGAACAGTTGAACATCCTGAGCATGAACCCGGCGTTCCGACGGTTTTTCATGAGCAGCGAAGCCGTTTGCGGCAAACGGATTTCGTACCTGATGGACCCGGAACCGTTCGAACGCCTGGCAGCCGGCGCCGAACGCCTCATCGAGGTGACCGTGCGGCACGAGCGGTACAACATGGTGTGCCACCAGATTCTGTACGCCCTGCCGGAGGACCGCCAGTACGTGGGCATCTTCGTCAACATCACGCGCAGCCTGGACAACGAGCGAAAGCTGGACGCTCTGCGGGCTACGACGGCGATGCAGGCGCAGGAGCTGCTGGAGCACCAAATCGCCATGGCGCAGAAGATCGCCGAGTTCCTGGGCGAGAGCACGGCCCAGGGGCAGCACCTGGTGGAGAATCTGATGCGACTGACGCAGGACGGTGCGCGGAGGCCGGCAGAGAAGGGTTCGGCCTGGATATGGCGTACAAGCACGTAGACATCCTCACGGCGCAGAGCCCCAAGCGGCCGGGCGACGTGTGCGGCGACGTCTTGTCGTGGCGTCGCGATGCGACCGCGACGACGGCTGTACTGGCCGATGGCATCGGCTCGGGCGTCCGGGCGCACATCGCCGCCACACTGTGCGCCAGCCGCCTCATGGCGCTCATCGAGGGCGGCGCGTCACTGCGCCACGCGGTCGGCGAACTGGTCCGCACAATGGAAGGCAACCGCGACCCGTCGCGGCCGTTCGCCGCCTTTGCCGTGGCCCGCGTCCTCAACGACGGGCAGGCCACGGTTCTCGGCTACGAGATGCCGGGGACGGTGCTCCTGAGCGGCCGCCACGCCGCGCCGCTGCCCCAGCGCACGGTCACCCTGGGCACGGCCCTGGTGGGCGAGGCCTCGTGCTACCTGGAGCCGGGCGAGGGGCTGCTGCTGGTCAGCGACGGCATCACGCAATCGGGCCTGGGCCGCGGGCTGGCCAACGGCTGGGGTCTGGAGGCGGCGGCACAGTTCGCACGCGACGGGCTGGTTGCTGGGCGACGGCTCGCGGACGTGCCGTGCGCCGTGCATGACGAGGCGAGGCAACACTGGGGACCCGACCGCGGGGACGACTGCACGGCGGTGCTGGTGTCGTGCCGACTCGGCAACACGATCAACATCCTGACGGGCCCGCCGAGCGACCGGCGCCATGACGCGGAGGCGATTGCGGCGTTTCTGGCCGCCGAAGGGCTGAAGGTCGTCTGCGGCGCGACCACGGCCGCCATCGTCGCCCGATGCCTGGGCCGCAAGGTGGACATCGAGCAGGACCCGCGCAGCCTGGTCGCTCCGCCGCGCTACTGCATCGAGGGCATCGACCTGGTGACCGAGGGAGCCGTCACGCTGACCCAGGTGTACAACGTGATCGACGAGAGCCCGGACCGTCACGAGGAAGACAGCGGCGTGACGGACCTGTGCGGATTGCTCTGGTCGGCCGACCGCGTGAACATCACCGTTGGGGTGGCGGCCAATCCGGCCAACGGGACGATCAGTTTCCGCCAGCAGGGCATCCTGCCGCGCACGACGATCATCCCGCTTCTTCGCGACAAGCTGGAGAAGTCCGGGAAGCTGGTTCTGGTCCGCCACATCTGACCCGACGGCCGATCCGAGACCCTGATTCGGGATTTCGGGAATTCGGGGATGTGATCCTGGATTTCCCATTGCTTTCAACCGGAACCTGGCGCACATTGAACGGCTTCATGGGACGGACGCCGGGGGGCGTTCGGTCGCCGCCGAGGGCGGCGGAAAGGAGTCGCTGGGATGACTCGTACCGTGAAGGCCACGGCGGCAGACGCCGGCGCCGCGGAAGAGCCGGCCGTCAACGCCGCGATGATTGTCTTCGACAAGTTGCCGCTGAGCGACACGTGCTGGTCGCTCCTGACGGGGCCGGACGACCGCATCTATGCGGCCGCCTGCACCGAGCACACGGGCGGCGTGTCGGCCTACCTGCTTCGCTACACGCCGGCCGAAGAGCTGGGCAAGGGCAAGCTCGAGTACCTGTTCGACATTGGCGACGCCGTGGGCGAACCGGCTCACAACGGGCGGGCGACGCAGTGCAAGGTGCATTACTGCTTCCTGGCGGATCCCGACACGGGCATCCTGTACGGAGCAACGCACCTGTCGGGCGGGCCGCGAGGCGAGCCGGGCTACTCGTGGTTCGGATCGTGGCACGAGCCGCACCGCTCGTTCCTCGGCTCGTTTCTGTTCGCCTTCGACACGCGAAGCGATCGCATCCTCTGGACAGACATGTGCTATCCGTGGGAAGGGTCGCGGTGCATGGCGCTGGACCATCGTCGCGGACTGATTCATGGCGTGGCGTTCCCGCGAAGCCACTACTTCGTGTACGACCTGGAGCGGCGTTGCCACACGGACTATGGCCGCACGGGCAGCGTCAATCCGCAGGCCATCTGGCTTGACAGCCGTTTCAACGCCTACACGACGGACGATTTCGGGAATGTGCTTCGCTTCAACGCCGACCGCCAGCGGCTGGAGAGGCTGGAGATTCGATTGCCGTGCGCCGCCCACAGCGACGGCTGGCACAACGTCGTCTACGACGTGGTCGAGGACCCCCGCGATCCGGACGTGGTGTACGGCATCCCGTGGAACCTCCCGGCACGGCTGTTCCGGTATCGCATGGATCCGTCGGGCGGCGTCGGGGAAATGGCGGACCTGGGCCCTGCCCTGCCGGGCCAGCCGTACAAGGAAACCGCCACGTTCTTCAGCGACCACGTGGGCGGTCTGGTCTTCGGGCAGGACGGCTGGCTGTACTACTGCGTCAGCGACATGGTCCGCGAGGTCTGGGACGTCGTGAGCGACCGCCGGTGCCTGCTGATGCGGATGGACCCGGCCACGGGCCGCACCGAGAAGATCGGATTGCTGAAGTTCGGCGATTTCCGCGCAGCCTACGTGGCCCGCAGCGGCATCACGTCCGGCGGGCGCATCCTCATGGGCGACGTCATCAACCATCCGTCACGACTCTACGAATACCAGCCCCCGACGAGCCCGGACCGGCCCACGGCCGCCGTGCCGCTGAGACGCTGGGGATAAGAGGACTACTGCCATGCAACCTATCGGCACCGATCCCGACCCGATGAAATACGTCCAGCCGCCGGTGAGTCCGGCACTGAACGACCCGGCGGTCCGCCGCCGCCTGTGGAGCCGGTCCAGCACCTATGTCGGTGAAGGCTACTTCGTCTGTCGCCGGCTGCGATACACGAGCCAGTACAAGGAGATTCCCGACGGCTCGTCGGCCATCACGTCGTTGACCGTCGGACCGGCGGGCGAAGTGTACGGGGCCACCAGCGGCGAGACGGCCCACGTATTCGTCTACAACCCGCGTCCACCGTTCGATGCCGTGGCCCTGCTGGCGGTCCTGGACGGCGAGACCGACATCCGCCGGTCGCTGGTGTGGGAGAAAGAGCAGACCGTCCTGTGCGGCACGCGATGCACGGGTCGCCCGTCGCCGGACTGGGAAGGCGGCGCGCTGTACCGCATCGCCGCTCCGGGGTTCTATGCCGACGCGGTCCAGGAATGGCCGCGAGGCATGGGCCAGGTGGAGCGTCTCTGCGTGCCGGTTCCCGGCGAAGGCATCGCGGCGCTGGCGATCGACCGTCTGCGGCAACGTCTCTACGGTCTCAGCGACCGCACGGGCACGTTCTTCGTCTACGATCTGGCGGCCGCGTCGCTCGACGTCCGGCGACCGGTGGACGACACGTGGCTGTTCTCCGAGAACCTGATGGCGACACCTGACGGACTGGTGCTGACCGCCGGCGCTTCGGGGCACCTTGTTCGATACGATCCGCAGACCGACCTGCTGGAAACGACCACCGTGCAGGTGCCATCGTATCCTGGGCGCTCCCTGTACGCCCGCATCGACTCGTGGGTTTACGATGCCGCCAGCGGTCGCCTGTACGTGGGCGACAAGGCCGACGGCCTGCTCTACTGGATCGACCCGAAAACCCTCGAAACGCGACTGCTCGGCAAACCGACGGCGCGCATCCGCATCCGCGCCCTGACGGCGGCGCCCGACGGACGCATCTTCGGCATGGCAGGACAGGACGACGACGTGGCCAGCATGTTCGTCTACGAGCCCGCGACCGGCGAACTGCGAAACCTGGGCCTGCCCCTGTCGTGCATCGAAGAGAAGCGGTACGGGTTCAACTTCGACTCGGCGGCAACTGGCGCCCAGGGCGAACTGTACTTCGGCGAGAGCGAGCGGTCGAGCCGGCTGTTCGTCTACTTCCCAGCCTACAAGGCCCCAGCGACCTGCTGCGGCAACCCGCCGACGGCGTGAGCAGTGTGCGGCAAGTCGGTTGCAGTCGAGCACTGGCTGAGGGGCGCAACAAACGAAGGGACTTGCGATAAGAGAGTCGCAAGTCCCTTCCTGTGTGTTCTCTGTAGCTCAGCCGCTAGCGATAGGACGCCCGCACATCCTCGGCCCAGGTTGTGCGGCGGTGGTAGCTGTGGTAGGGACTGCGGTTGTCCTCGACTTCCCAGGTCCGCTCGCGCACGAACGTCGCATGATAGTCGAACTGGCTCTGCACCGGTTGCTGTGTCCCGCTGCAAGCGAAGTAGCCCATGTCCTCTTCGCCCAGCGCCAGCGGCGTCGGCCCGAACAGGTGGACCGCATGTCCCTGCCTGGCAAGCCGTTGCTCCTGACCCGCGGATTGCTGTTCCCCGCAGCCAGCCAGCATGGCCACCGCCAGCAACAGCGCCGCCCCAACCACCCCTTTCGACAACATCGCTCGGATCCTTCCTTCGGCGACACACCAACCGCGGACAGCCTCCGCTGTCTCACGGAACTGCCTCTTCCACAGTATTGAGCGAAGGCCGCGGATCGCAGCGTCAGAACGGATGTGCGTGCTCCGGAGCCACCCCTCGCAGAAGTATAGCCCGCAATGGAACCGGAGGCAAACTGACGGGGGTTTTGTCGGAAAAACCCATGGCACGAATGACTTCAGATGTGAAGAGAGGCAACCTGTGCGGCCTGTGATGGGACACTCTGCCTGCGCCGCCCGACGCGGCCTGCCTCGTCAGCGATACGCGGCACGAAGCAAACAGCTCAGCTCTTGGCCTGGCTCTTGTCCCGTCGCTTGGGCCGCACGACGAGCCGCGGCTGTTCGACGGTCACGTAGGAGTGCGCCGGCACGCTCTCGGTCAGCCAGACGTTGCCGCCGATGGTGCTGCCGCGTCCGACGACGGTGTTGCCACCGAGGATGGTGGCCTGGGCATAGATCGTGACGTCGGCCTCAATCGTCGGATGGCGTTTCTGGCCGCGGATCAACTGACCGCAACTGTCCTTCGGAAAGCTCAGGGCTCCGAGGGTGACGCCCTGGTAGAGCTTCACGCCATCGCCGATGACGGTGGTCTCGCCGACGACGACGCCGGTGCCGTGGTCGATAAAGAACGAGCGGCCGATGGTCGCCCCGGGATGGATATCGATGCCCGAGAGGGCGTGGGCATGCTCGGTCATCATGCGCGGCAGCAGGGGCACGCCGAGCTGCCACAGCTCGTGGGCCAGACGGTAGACCGAGATGGCCAACAGCCCCGGGTAGCTGAGGATGATTTCGCTGAATTCTCTGGCGGCGGGGTCGCCCGCGAAGGCCGCCTTGACGTCCAGGGCCAGGAGCTTGCGGATGGCAGGAATCCGTCGCAGCACATCCTGGGCGTTGGCCTCGGCCAGGCCGCGGCAGTGCGGGCACTCGTTGCCTTCGCGGCGGCACTGGTGACGCACGCTCCGATAGATCTGCTCCGACAACATCAGGTACAGGTCGTGCAAGCGGTCGCCGATGTGGTAGGCGACGTTATTGGAACCGAAGGATTTCTCGCCGAAGTAGCCCGGAAAGAAGACCTCGCGAGCCACGTCGATGATGCGGACGATCACGTCGCTCTCGGGAAGCAGGGTACTGTCGAAGTGGTTGATCTCGGGCAACTGGCGGCATGACGCCACCACGTTCTTGACGATGCGCGGCAAGGATTGGTACCGGCCGTCGTGGTCGCCGGCCGCGGTCAGTTGGGCAGCCGTGATGCGCTTGTCGCGAACGCGGCAGACCACCTCGCCGCACTGTCCCTTGGCCGGAGGCGGTGCGCCGGTCGGAGCGTCCGTGGACTTCTTGCGTGCCATGGCTCTTCCCTCCCGAGAGGAGGCGGCGGCCGCGCCGTCGCCCCGAAGCGATCCAGCGCGGCCCCCGCTCGCCGGGAGCCGCGCCGGAACATCGTCGTCAGGCCGGCAGCGAGTCGCCGCCGGGCGATGCTCAGTCCTCGCTGTCCTTCTTCTGGGCCGCGTAGGCGTCCACGATCTGCTTCTGGACATTGCCGGGCACTTGCTCGTAGTGGCTGAGCTCCATGCTGTAGGAACCCTGGCCGCCGGTGATGCTGCGAAGCTGCGTGTTGTACGTGGCCACCTCGGCCAGCGGCGCCGAGGCCTTGATTACCTGCATGTTGCCGGGGGCGGCGTCCATGCCGATGATGCGTCCTCGCCGACTGTTGAGATCCCCGGTAATGTCCCCCATGAACGACGCCGGGATGACGATTTCGAGGTTCACGATCGGCTCCAGAAGAACCGGCTTGGCCTTCGCGACGGCATCCTTGAAGGCGTTGCGCCCGGCGATCTTGAAGGCGATTTCCTTCGAGTCCACCGGGTGGTACTTGCCGTCGTAGACCGACACCAGGACGTCCTGGAACGGGTATCCAGCGACCACGCCTTCGTCCAGACACTCGCGGATGCCCTTCTCGATGGCCGGCAGGAACTGTCCGGGAATCGAGCCGCCGAAGATGTCGTTCACGAACTCGAACCCGGTGTCGCGTTCCTTCGGCTCGATGCGCAGATACACCTCGCCGAACTGGCCGGCGCCGCCCGTCTGCTTCTTGTGCCGATAGTGACCTTCGGCCTTGGCGCTGATGGTCTCGCGGTAAGGAATCTTCGGCGGCTTCGTGGTCACCTCGACCTGGAACATCCGTTTCATGCGGCTCAGCACCGTGTTCAGGTGCATGTCGCCCAGACCGCTGACGACCAACTCGTTCGTCTGCCGGTCGCGCACGGCCTTCAGCGTGGGGTCCTGTTCTGTGAAGCGACTCAGCGCGGACGAGATCTTCTGCTCGTCGCCGCGGCTCTTGGGCTCCACCGCCAGACTGTACATCGGCACCGGGAACGCATCCTTGACCAGGGCCACCGCCTCGCCCTGCCAGACCGTGCGGCCGATCGCCAGCTCGTCGATCTTGGTCGTGGCCACGATGTCGCCGGCCACGGCCTCGGTGATGGGCTTGTGATCCTTGCCCTGGACGCGCAGCAACTGGGCGAACCGGGTGTCCTTGCGTTCGTCGCCGATGCGGGCCATGCCGTCCACCGGCAGCGTGCCGCGATAGATTCTCATAAACCCGAGCTTGCCGACAAACGGGTCACTGGTCAGCTTGAATATCTTGGCGATTACCTTGCCAGCCGGATCGGCCTCGATCTCGACCTGCTGGGCGGCCTCGCCCTCGCCCTTGACGGCCTTGGCCTTGACGCCGAGCGTCGGGTTCGGGAAATATGCCGCCACGGCGTTGAGCAGATCCTCCGAACCGATCTCGCTACGGGCGCAGGTGAAGAACACCGGAATCAGCGACCCGCCGGCCATGGCCTTGGCGAACGTGGCCTGGATCTCTTCGGGCGAAATCGCCTCGTCGGCGAAGAACCGCTCCATCAGCGATTCGTCGGCCTCGACGATGCTCTCGACCAGTTCCTGGTGCGCGGTGGCCAGGTCCACCAGCGCGTCGCCTTCCTGTTTCTCCAGAACGTTGACAACGCCCTTGAAGCTCTGGCTCTCACCGATCGGAGCCGTCACGATCCGGCAATGGTTGCCGAACGACTCCTGCAACTGTTCGACGAGCGAGAGCAAGTCGATGTTCTCGGCGTCGCACTTGTTGACGACAATGGCAATGGCCAGACCGCGGTCCTTGGCCATCTCGAAGACGCGACGCGCGCCGATCTCGATGCCCGACGAGGCATTGATGACCAGGACGGCCGTCTCGACGGCCGAGAGGGCGATGGCCACCTGGCCGATGAAGTCGGCGTAGCCGGGCGTGTCGATGAGGTTGATGTGGCGGTCCTTCCACGACACGTGCAGGACGCTGGCGTCGATGGACGTCTTGCGCTGCTTCTCCTCCTCGTCGAAGTCGCTCGTGCTGGTGCCGTCGTCGGGCGTCCCGAGCCGCGTCACCAGGCCGGCCTTGTGCAGCAGCGATTCGGCCAGGAGCGTCTTGCCGCTGTGGCCGTGCCCGATGAGGGCAATGTTGCGGATGTCCTGCGTCTTCAGACTAGCCATGACTTCCTCCAAAGACCACCTGTCCAACCGGATGGCGAAACGCCGTCGGCCCTGGCCGGACTGCGGCACGGGGCCCATCTGTCGTCTAGTTGTCGTGCGCAGCCGCAATAGCCGCTTTCAGGTCAACCGTCCCTTCGTACAAGGCCCGGCCGATGATCATGCCGGCGATCGGCAAGCCGGCCAGGGCATGCACGTCCTCGATCCGCGTCACGCCGCCGGACGCCACGACGGGAATCCGCGTGGCCGCGGCGAGCCGACCCACCGCTTCGACGTTCGGCCCCTTCATGACGCCGTCCCGGGCGATGTCGGTGTACACAATTGCCGCAAGCGGCAGATCGCCCAGACGAGTCGCATACTGTATCACATCCTGGGCGGTGGTTGCAAGCCATCCTCGGCTCGCCAGGCGGCCATTTCTGGCGTCCAACCCCAGGACGACCCGCCCGGGGTGTTCCCCGGCCACGGCCGCAAGCCAGTCCGGCTCTTCGACCGCGCGGGTGCCCAGAACCACCCGCGAGACCCCCTGCGCGAGGTAATCCGCCAGCGTCTGCTCGTCCCGGACGCCGCCGCCAAGCTCCACGGCCAGCCCGCTTTCGGCCACAATCCGCAGCACCAACTCGCGGTTGACAGGCAGCCCGTCGCGCGCCCCGTCCAGGTCCACGACGTGGACCCGGCGCCCCCCCTGCTCCTTGAACCGCAGGGCCACGGCCACAGGATCGGCGTCGAACACCGTCTCGCGAGCGAAGTCCCCTTCCCTGAGACGGACGCACTGTCCGCCGCGGATGTCGATGGCCGGCCAGATTTCCATGTGAATGGACGCTTCCTACTTCAGAGTGACGAAATTCTCCAGCATCCGCAGCCCGGCGCGCTGGCTCTTCTCCGGGTGGAACTGCGTGGCCACGACGTTGTCGCGCCAGATGCTGCTGACAAATGCCTCGCCGTAGGTCGTCCGCGTCGCCACGACGGCGGGGTCCTGCGGCTCGACGACGTACGAGTGAACGAAGTACACCTCGATCGGCGGCGTCAGGCCTTGCAGAATCGGCGAAGGGCGGACGACGTCGAGCTGGTTCCAGCCCATGTGCGGCACTTTGAGCAGGCGGCCGTCGGGCCCGGTCCGGTCGGCGGTCAGCGGAACGCACCGACCGGCGACGATGCCCAGTCCCTCGTGGCGGCCGTCCTCGAGCCCCTCGTCGAACAGGAGCTGGAGCCCCAGGCAGATGCCCAGGAACGGTCGCCCCGTGGCGATGAAGTCTCTGACGGCGTCGTCGAGGCCCTTCTGCCGAAGGGCGGCGATGGCGTCGCGAAATGCGCCCACCCCGGGCAGGACAATCCGGTCGGCCCGCGTCACCTCGTCGGCGTCGTGCACGATGCGCGCCCGCGAGCCGACACGCTCCAGGGCCTTCTGCACACTACGCAGATTGCCCATCCCGTAATCCACAATCAACGTCTCAGCCATGAACGACCCCAACCCTATCGCGACATCACCACGATCTCAATGCGGCGGTTTTTCGACTTGCCGGCGGCAGTCTTGTTGTCCGCCACGGGCCGATGCTCCCCGTAGCCGGCCACGTGCACGTTCTCGGCCGGAATGCCGAGCGTCACGAGCTGCCGCACCACGGTCGCCGCACGCTCACACGACAACTCCCAGTTGTCTTTCCAACCGCTCTTGCGGATCGGATCCCCGTCGGTATGCCCCTCCACCCGGACCATACGGCCGGCATAATCGCGTTTGATCGCCGTGGCGATCCGACTGAGCTCGCTGACTGCAGCCGGTTTCAGCGTGGCCTTGCCCGCGGTGAACGGGTCCGGCACGGTGAACGTCTGCTCGGCGACCGGGGCGACGGGGGCGGCCGTCACGGCGTCGCCGGCGGTTCCTCCCGCCGGTGCGCCGCCGGCCGACACAGCGGCCAGTTGCCGCCGGGCGCTGTCCGCTTCGGCCTGCGCCGCGGCCACTTGCGACTGATAATGGGCGCTCTTGGCCTGGGCGTCGCCCAGTTCCTCGCGAAGAGCGGTGTTCTGAGCCTCTGAATCGCGCAGACGCACCTGGAGATCGACGACCTGGGCCTTGAGCTGCTCTTCCTGGCAACCGGTCATCCCGGCCGCAAGCAGCACCACGGCAGCCAGCCCCATTGCCACCTTCCATCCGCCTCGTGCCGCCATTGTGATTCTCCTTTCCCGCATAGAGGACACGTTGCCGCCATCATGCAGCAGAACACCCATCGTCAGACCGCTCACGGGTCGCGCCGCTCCTGGGCCCGGCGGTCACCGTCCTCCTGGTCGTCGGCGCCTTCGCCGGCCCACACGTCGGCGGCGCTGCCCGTCGCCGTGGCCTGTTCCGGCCCGGGGGACGACTTCGCCGTCCCGTACGTCACCGGATGCGATTCCATTCTGGCCTTGGCCTGCTGCCAGTCGGTCTCGGCCGCGAGGTCGTGACGGCGCCGTTTCTCGGCCCGCAGGTCGCGCCACGTGAGTCGCCCGAGCCGCACAAGCGGCCAGCCCAGGGCCCCGAGGGCTGCCGCCACGAGGAGGGCGCCCAGATTGTGGCCGTCGTGCTCCCAGAAGACGATGCGCGCCCTGACGGGCCCGCTGCCCATCGTGTTGATCAGCAGAAACTGGACCACGAAGGCGATGACGAGCACAAGGACCGTCACCCGCAGATACAACCAGATCCGCTGCCACAAGCCTTTCATGTCAGAGCCCTCCCCCCGACAGCGAAAGCCAGATGCTCTGGAGCCCGGGCCAGAAGTGGTTCATCAATCGCGACTGGGTCAGCATGACGATCACGGCGGCCATCGACAGAAACGGGCCGTAGGGCAACTCGTGGTCCTTGTGCAACGCCAGGTTCCAGACGCCGTAGATGAGGCCGAAGAACGGCGCCAGGAAGTAGGTCAGGACCGCCGCCTCGGGGCCGAGAACCGATCCGATCAGGCCCATCAGCAGCACGTCGCCGAAACCCATGGCCTCGCGACGAAACGCGAGCCGTCCGCCCAGGGCAGTCAGCCAGATCATGCCTCCACCGACGACAAGACCCGCGGCCGCACGGATCAGGCCGTCGAGCCACCCGCCGCCGAACCAGTTCGGCAGCACCGAGCCGCCGGCGGCCACGGGATTGGCTCCGCCGTGAAGGGCCGGGAACAGGGCCCCGGCCGCCAGGCCGAGCACCATCCCGACATTCGTGACGACCGTGTAGATCTCCTTGTACTTCAGGTCGATCAGGCTCGACACGATCAGCGCGGCCACCAGGGCCATGTGGACCAGGTACACGCTCCAGCGGGCAGAATCGGTCCCGCGGACCTGGAACACGAAGTAGGCCACATAGAAGCCGACGGCCAGCAGCCCGGTCATCAACTCGACCAGGGCATACTGCACGGAGTACGTCGCGCCGCACCGCCGGCACCGGCCCCTGAGCAGGAAGTAGCTCAGGATCGGCAGGTTGTCGTACCACGCGATCGGCTTGAGGCACTTCGTGCAATGCGACGGCGGCCAGACAATCGACAGGCCGGCCGGAAGGCGATAGATGCAGACATTCAGAAAGCTTCCCACGCACGCGCCGACGGCGAACAGCCAGATGCCCAGAACAATCGGCGACATGTGGGGTGACGTCCTCCGCAGGTGCGGCCACGTGCTTCGTCTGCGAATGTACTCGCCCGGGCGACCGGCGACAAGCCAAAAGCCCGCCTCAGACCAGGTCGTGAACCTTCAGCCAGGTCAGGATGCGGCAGGCCACCTCGTCGGGCCCATAGCGGTCGCTCGAAATGGCAAGATCGGCCGCCTTCTCGTACAGCGGCCGGCGCTCGGCCAGCAGGCCCTGAATCTCCGCCAGCCCCCCCTTGTCCGTCAGGTCCGGCCGCTGGGCGCCCGTGTGGGCGTCGCCCTGCATGCGAGCCCAGATCGTCTCGGCGTCGGCCCTCAGGAGGATGACCTTGCCACCGGATTTCATCGCCCGACGATTCTCCTCGCGCAGGATCGCGCCGCCGCCGGCGCTGATGACCTGTCCGCTGCCGGCCGACACGTCGCGGACGACGGCCGACTCGGCGTCGCGAAACGCCTCCCAGCCCCCCGCGGCCACGATCCCGTCAATCGACTTGCCGGCCCGCTCCTGGACCAGCGCATCGGTATCGACCAGCGGCCAACCGAGCTTCTCCGAGAGAATCCGCCCGACGGTCGTTTTGCCCGTACACCGATACCCGGTCAGAACGATGTTCATCATGAGTTCCCTTGACCTCTGGTGCTCCGTGCCCCTTACTGCCGCCCCTTCAGGGCTCGGTTTCGGAGGTGCCTCCCTTCCGGTGGCTTGCGCCACCGGCTCTTAGCTGTCGCCTTTCGGGCTGAACAGCATCCATCCCAGAGGCATGGCCCATGCATCGGCCTGCAGTCAAGACCAGCCCGCAGGGCGACAGTCAATAGCCGAGGGCGTCAGCCCTCGGAACCCCAGCCAAAGCCCCCCTCAGCCCGAAGGGCGACAGTCAGTAGCCGAGGGCGTAGGCCCTCGGTACTAGGCGACAACATGCCCTGAGCCCCGCAGGGGCGACAGTCTCTCACATCAACCGCGACCCGTCAAACTCGATTCCATGCTTCACCAGAAGCGCACGTAACTCGTCCGCGAAACTCCGCTTCGCGTGGTGCGCCGCCTGCCCGGCGAGATAGCGATGAACCTGAGGCAACGCCGACATCGACACCGAAAACGCCGCATAGCCGTCCTGCCACGCAAAGGATGTCAATCCAGGAAACGTATCGCGAATCCAGCCCGTGCTGTTGCACTTCACGGTGCGAACCGCATCGGCCACCGCCACCGAAGGATTCAGCGACATGGCCAGATGAACGTGGTCGGCCACGCC
Source organism: Phycisphaerae bacterium (assembly GCA_012729015.1). GTDB lineage: Bacteria > Planctomycetota > Phycisphaerae > FEN-1346 > JAACEH01 > JAAYDY01. The sequence goes on from JAAYDY010000079.1 coordinate 49,074, forward strand.
GCCAGCGGCCAGGAGCTTGCCCTTGAGATTGCGCAGCGTGCCGCCCATGTATTCCTGAATGCGCGGCAGATACTCGGACGAAAGCCACGGACGCCGGTCCTTGGTGGCAAACACCACGTGGTAGAGCAAGCAAGTGTAGGACATGGTGCGCCTCTCGCTCTACTGCCGCCCCTTCGGGGCTCCTTCTCGGGTGCGTCTCCCCTCCGGTGGCTTACGCCACCGGCTATTGACTATCGCCCTTCGGGCTGATTACCCGAGCCCCGTAGGGGCGGCAGTCAGGAGCCGAGGGCGCCAACCCTCGGAACCCCAGCCAAAGCCCCCCTCAGCCCGAAGGGCGACAGTCAGTAGCCGAGGGCGTAAGCCCTCGGAACCAGGCGACAACATGCCCTGAGCCCCGCAGGGGCGACAGTCCGCCTACTTCTTGGCCTTCTTCGCCTTCTTCCCCACTCCCTGGGCCTGGGCGTAGACCTTCATGGGCAGGCCGAAGCAGCGGATGAAGCCGCCGGCGTCGGCCGGGTTGTACTCCTGGCCCATGGTGAAACTGGCCAACCCCTCGCTGTAGAGCGAGTGCGGGCTCTTGACGCCCGCCGGCACGATGCTGCCCTTGTAGAGCTTCACCCGGGCGGTCCCGGTCACGGTCTGCTGCGTCTTGTCGATGAACGCGTCCAGGGCCTCGCGCAGCGGGTGGAACCACTGGCCGTAGTACACCAGTTCCGTGTACCGCAACGCCACCTGCTGCTTGTAGTGCATCATGTCCCGTTCCAGGCAGATCGACTCGAGCATCCGGTGAGCCTTGTACAGAATCGCGCCGCCGGGGGTCTCGTAGACGCCGCGGCTCTTGATGCCCACGAGCCGGTTCTCGACCATGTCGGCATGGCCGACGCCGTGCTTGCCGCCCAGGGCGTTGAGCTTCTGCATGATCGCCACGCCGTCGAGCTTCTTGCCGTCCACGGCCACGGGCACGCCTCGGACGAACTCAATCGCCACGTAGGCCGCCTTCGCCGGCGCCTTCTCGATAGTGCTGGAGATCGTGAACACCTGATCCTTCGGCTCGTTCCACGGGTCTTCCAGCTCGGCGCCTTCGTGGCTCAGGTGCCACAGGTTGCCGTCCTCGCTGTAGATACGCTTCTTCGTCTGGCGGATCGGGACGTTGTGGACCTTGGCATAGTCGATGGCCGCCTCGCGGCTCGTCAGGGTCCACCGCGGATCGCGCCACGGCACGATCACCTTCAGGTCGGGGGCCAGGGCCTGGTACGTCAGCTCAAAACGGACCTGGTCGTTGCCCTTGCCCGTGGCGCCGTGGGCCAGGGCGTCGGCCCCGAACTGCCGTGCCGCCGCCACCTGCCGCGCGGCAATCAGCGGCCGCGCGATGCTCGTCCCCAACAGGTACTCGTGCTCGTAGACCGCCCCGGCCTTCAGCATCCGCCATAGGTAATCCTCGACGAACGTCTTGCGCAGATCCTCGACCACAATGGCCTTGGCGCCGCACAGCTTCGCCTTCTCCCGGACGCCCTCCAGCTCGACCCCCTGCCCCAGATCGGCTGCATAGCAGATGACCTCGCAGCCGTAGTTCTCACGCAGCCAAGGCAGGATGACGCTCGTATCGAGGCCGCCGCTATAGGCCAGGACCGCCTTCTTGATGCCGGCCGCAGCCGGTTTGTCGCTCTTGCTTTTCGCCATGGTCATGCTCTTTCTGTTGAATGATCGTCCCACGTCACTTGGTCTTCTTCCGTGCCGCCTTCGCGGCGGCGGGTTTCCGTGCTGCTTTGCCGCGGCTCTGCCTGGCCAGGGCCCGGTTCGTCGCGTCGATGTAGGCCCGCGCACTGGCTTCCAGAACGTCCGTGCTGATGCCGCGACCACTGAGGACGAAGCTGCGGTAGCGCACGCCCACGCGGACCTCGCCCTGGGCCTCCTTGCCGCCGGTCACCGCGCGAATCTGGTAATCCTCCAGACGCATCGTCACGCCCGTCAGCCGCTCGACCGCCCGGAAAATGGCGTCCACCGGCCCGTCGCCCGTCGAGGCGTCGCGGCTCGTCTCGCCTTTCTCGTTCACCAGTTCCAGCGTCGCCGTCGGAATCGAGCTGGTCCCGCTGGACACGTGCAGGCTGCCCAGCCGCCAGAACTCATGAGAGCTCGACAGCTCGGTCTCCGCCAGGGCTTCCAGGTCCTCGTCGAAGATCTCCTTCTTCCGGTCGGCCAGCACCTTGAACCGCTCGAAGAGCTGATCGAGTTGCGGTGCCGTGAGCTTGAAGCCCAACTGCTTCATCCGCTCGGCCAGGGCATGGCGACCGCTGTGCTTGCCCAGGACCAGGCTGCTCTGCTTGAACCCGACGTCCTCGGGCCGCATGATCTCGTAGGTGGTGCGCTCCTTCAGGATGCCGTCCTGATGGATGCCGGCCTCGTGGGCGAAGGCGTTCTCGCCGACGATGGCCTTGTTCCGCTGCACAGCCAACCCGGTGATGCGGCTGACGAGGCGGCTGGTCGGGTAGAGCCGCCGCGTGGCGATGCCGCACGAAACGTTCGGGAACTCGTCGCAGCGGGTCTTGATCGCCATGACGACCTCTTCGAGCGAACAGTTGCCGGCGCGCTCGCCGATGCCGTTGATCGTGCACTCGATCTGCCTGGCGCCCTGGCGGACGGCCGACAGGCTGTTGGCCACGGCCAGGCCGAGGTCGTTGTGGCAATGGATGGCGATGACCGCCTTGCCGATGTTGCCGACGTCGCGGAACAGGCCGCCGATCAACTCGTCGAACCGCCACGGCAGCGTGTAGCCGACCGTGTCGGGAATGTTGACCGTCGAGGCCCCGGCGTCAATGACCGCCTCGACCACCTCGGCCAGGAAGTCCGGCTCGGTGCGTGCGGCGTCCTCTGGGCTGAACTGCACGTCGTCGGTCCACTGCCGCGCAGCCTTGACCCCGGCGATGGTCATCTTGACGATCTCGCTCTGGGCCTTGTGCAACTTGAACTTGCGGTGAATGGCGCTGGTGGCCAGGAACACGTGAATCCGTCCCCGGCGGGCGGTCTTCAGCGCCTGGCCGGCCGCAACGATGTCTTTCTCGACGCACCGGGCCAGCCCGCAGATCGTGGGGCGCGTGACCTCGCGGCCGATGGTCTGTACGGCCTCGAAGTCGTCGGGACTGGTGATCGGGAAGCCCGCTTCGATGACGTCGACGCCAAGCAGGTCCAGGGCCCGGGCCACTTCGAGCTTCTGGGCCAGGTTCATGCTGGCCCCCGGACTCTGTTCGCCGTCGCGCAGCGTCGTGTCGAAAATGACGAGCCGCTCCTGTTTGCCTGCCATCGTGCGTCCTCCTGTCTCTGAGACCCCGTATTCTAGCGGCCGGAAAGCCCTTTTCCAGCCAAAAGAAAACCCGCCGCCGGTTCTCCGGCAGCGGGCTCGCGTGTCCTGATGATCGTTGACTCGGACTACGCAGAACCTCCCGCCGGACACTCCCGAAGGAGCAGACCCAGGGCGCACAGTCGCAGGCCATGCAGTCGCACGGCTGCGGCAGCGATCCTGAGCACCTGGTTCCGGCTACGGTTCATCGCAATCCTTTCGCTTCGACTCCCGAGATATATATCGGAAACCCGGGGCGAGGTCAACAGCTTTTGCCGGCAGCTTTTGCCGCCCGCGTGCGGCAACTCGTCCGAACCCGTGTGTCACGGCGGGTCCGCAGTCCCCCGGTGCCCAGCCCATCTCCCGTCCGAACTCATGTGCCACGGCGGGTCTTGCCCGCCGTGCGATGCTTCAGGTCGCCCTCAAACGTCCATGGAGTCCATGTCCAGAGGAACGTCTGTGCGACCATTCCAGAAGGCGGCGCTGGACCATGGCCAGTCTTGCGGAGAGGTCACCAGGCCTCGACGAACAGGATTGCCGTGAATGTACTCGGCCACGCACCGCAGGCTTCGCCGATCGACGAGGTTACGATCGAAGCCGCCGCCGGCTTGCCAGAACCGGAATGTGCGCGTGCGACCGCGGACGACGGTCAGCCGCGACAACAGGTCGCCGCCGTCGTTGTCCTCCAGAAACCGTCTGGCCTTTATCGAAACGGGCCGCTTCAGATCGTAGAGCAGTCGCTCTACACGATAACCCTTCTGCCGCGGCCAGACCAGCAGGTGAACGTGCTCGGGCATGATGACGTAGGCCAACAGGCTGACGTTGTGGCGAGTCCGAACCGTCCTGATCGCCTCGATGACCCAGAGACGCGTCCGGTCCCTGACCAGCAGAGGCAACCGCTGATAGCAGGAGAAAGTCAGATGGTGAGCGTGCCCCGGCTCGTTGAAGGTGCGGCGTGTCTTTCGGTGCGAAGCATCCATGTTGGTCCACACGGCACTCGACGTTCTGCAGAATCTCCCCACATCGGCACGGCGGGCAAGACCCGCCGTGGCACACTCACAGAGCCGCTCGTCCCCACCCTCCGCCCGGCCACCGGCCCAACACCTCGCAGGGGGCACTGATCATCAGCCACGGGCGCCGGGCGTCAGCGGCGGAGGCGTCGCAGGATCGTTCTGCCCACGACGACGAAGAGGTAGACGGCGCCGATCAGGGCGATGATGGTGGCCCCGGCGGGCAGGTCGGGACCGTAGCTGAGGGCCAGTCCGCCGATGCACCCGACGGCGCCGATCAGGATGGCCAGCAGCATGTTCTGCCAGAGGGTCCTGGCGAACTGGCCGGCAATGGCCGCCGGCAGCGTCAGCAGCGCAATCGTCATGACGATGCCGACCACGGTGACCAGGAGGACCACCGTCAGAGCCGTCAGGCAGAGCAGGAGCAGGTAGAACAGTTCGACGTTGACGCCGCGAAGGCGGGCGAACTCCTCGTCGAAGCAGACGGCCATGAGTTCGTGATAGAACAGCACGGCCACGGCTGCCACGACCGCGTCCAGGACGGCGATGAAAACGAGGTCGCCGGCCCGCACCATCAGAATGTTGCCGAACAGGTAGCTCATCAGGTTGACGCCGTATCCGGGCGTGGCCCAGAGGAACAGGAGGCCGGCGGCCATGCCGACGGCCCAGAGTGCCCCGATGACGGTGTCTTCGCGTTGCCTGGCGCGGAGGCTGATAAGGCCGATGACCAGGGCGGCCAGGATCCCCGCGACGATGGCCCCGTGCATCGGCTCGATGAAGTCCAGACCGTGGCGATGGCGGAGCCACACGGCGGCGCCCATGCCGCCGAGGACGCAATGAGCGATGCCGCCGGCCAGGTACGTGATCCGACGCACGACGACGTAGGTGCCGACCACGCCGCCGGCGACGCTGGCCAGCAGGGCCGCCAGCACGGCGTGCTGCATCAGCGGATAGTTCCTGACGGCCTCTACGAACTCGGACATGCGGCCCCTCCGGATGCGGACTCGTGGTTGCCGTGACGGACCATGCGCAGGCTGCCGCCGTAGACCTCGGCGATGCGGTCACCGGTGAGCTCCTCGGTCGGATGAACCCAGACGCGGCGGTTGACGCAGACCACGGTCCTGACGCAGTGCGTTACGAAGCCCACGTCGTGCGACACGGTGACGACGGCGATGTGCCGGTTGAGCCGGCAGAGCAGATGGTGGATTTCGCCTTCGATGACGACGTCGAGGTTGGCCGTCGGTTCGTCGAACAGGAGCAGTTCGGGTTCGCCCACCAGGGCGCGGGCAATCAGGACACGCTGCCTCTGCCCTCCCGAGAGTTCGGCGAAGGACCGCCGTGCCAGCGGCTCCATCTCGACGTCAGCCAGGGCCTTCATGGCGGCCCGGCGGTCGTCGCGACCGAACGGCCCCCACCGGCGGCCCTTGCGAAGCCGCCCCATGAGCACCACGTCGAGCACCCGCACCGGGAAGCTCGGGTCCACCTGGGCATGTTGCGGCATGTAGCCGATGCGGACCCGGGCCGCCTGCGGCTCCTGGCCGAACATGCGCACCGTGCCGCGCGTCGGACGAAGCAACCCGAGCATCAGTTTCAGCAGCGTCGTCTTGCCGCCGCCGTTGGGCCCCAGAACCGTCACGAAGTCGCGCGGCGTGATCGCCAGGTTCACGTCCTCCAGCACCGGTTGCCCGTTGTAGCTGAAGGACACGTCGGTCATCCGGATGATCGGCTCATCGGTGGGCGTGGTCATGGTCGTTCTCGTCCTTGGATGCCTCCGACGGATTCAGGGCGAGGCGAATCTTCTCCGCCATCGCGGTCAGGTTCGCCAGGTAATCGCGGGCCAGCGGGTCCATCGGCACCACCGCCCCGCCGATGCTGCGGGCCACGGTCTCGGCAGCCGTTGTCGAGAACTGCGGCTGCACGAAGATGACCTTGACGCCGGCCTTGCGGGCCTTCTCGATCAGCCCGATCAGCTGCTTCGGTCCGGGCTCCTTGCCCTCGATCTCGACGGGCGTCTGACGCAGGCCGTAGGCGTCGGCGAAGTAGCCGTAGGCCGGATGGAAAACGAAGAACTCGCGGCCCCGTAGCGGCTCAAGAACCGTCGTCAGCTTGCGATCCACGCCGTCGAGGTCGTCCTCGAACCGTTTCAGGTTCTCAAGGTACTCGCTGCCGTGCTCCGGATCAAGGCGGACGAGGGCGTCGCAGATGGTCTTCGCCTGAATCCTGACCAGGCGGGGGCTGAGCCAGATGTGCGGATCGTCCCCCTTGGCGGCTTCCGACGAGGGAGCCTCGCGATCGGTCTGGCGGCCGGCCTCGCTGCCATGACTGTGACCATGGTCCCCGGCCGCAGCGCCGCCATTGGGGGCCTCCGCGTCGGCGTCGTCCTGGTCGTGATCGTCGTGCTCGCCGTGGTGGTGCGAATGCTCCATCACGCGCAGGGGAATGCCCTGCCGCGTATCGACGATCTCGAGTTGACGCACCGTGGAGGCGATCTTCTTCAGCAGCGACTCCTCGAAGGGCACGCCGATCCGGAAAAAGGCCCTGGCTTCCGTGAGCCGCGCGACCTGCTTCGGCGTTACTTCATACGTCTCCGGCGACTGGCCGGGACCGACCAGCACGTCAACCTCCACGCGCTCGCCGCCGAGGCGCTCCAGGAAGTAGGCTTGCGGCAGGATGCTGACAAACACGCGCAACCTGGCCGGCGACGGTCGCGACGACTCGTCGTCGGCCGGCGCGGTGGCTTGACACCCAACCGCGGCCAAGCCTGCGATCATGGCAATCAGGATGGCGGTAGAACGTGGCATGGCTCATTTCCTCCGGCAAGGGCCGGGCGTGACGGTCTGCCGCCGCGGTCAGCGGCGGTGCGTGTCGGATGCGTGAGAGCGACAGACCAGGTACGTTTCGCTGCACTCGCTGCACTTCTGAACGGTGTGGTCGAGCGCGAAGTCGTTCCAGTGGCGTTTCTGGCCCGCCGTCAGCAGGCCGGTTCCGTTGCAGAGCGGACAGACGTTGTCGAGGGCGGCCAGCACGGCGGCCCGGATGAACTCCGACCGATTGGGCAATCCCTTCATCGCCTCGGTCAGGGCCGCATCGGCCTTGAAGGTCACAATCTCGGCTTTCCTACGCGTCATGGCTCTCTCCCGGCCCCCCGGACCATGTCCCAACAAACGCCACCCGGTGTATTACCTCGTGTTACCGCCTGTGTCAAGTCCCCTGCCGACACGATGTGCCGTGGCTGCGGCGTTACGACGTGCGAAAAACCTCGCTGCCGGCGACCCCTGACCGGGCATCAACCGTTCATTACCCATTTTCTGGCAACACGTTGCGTTCCTGCATTTGCTTCCGTAGCGGGCATCCGTAGGCTTGTCCTTCGTGGGGGGCATGAATAAGTCTGCGCAGGCAGCGTCCGAGACAACAGAGGTGACCGTGATGAGCAGAGCCGATATCGCCTATCTTCTAAAGGTCTTCGCCCGCGCTCTTGCCGACGGCCTGCCCAGCCGACCTGCTCGGGCCCCATCGACCGATACAGCCGCCACGCCCAGTTCCTCGGCCGAATGCATCAGGCGTCATGCGCCGACGGATGACGGGTACCTGAACTGACAGCCTGCGATCATTCGAGGAAATCGGGAAGGTAGTCGTCCCGCACCGGGGACCCTTGCGACCGCTTCTGGCGTCTGCGGCGGCGTTCGGCCTCGCGCAATTCCAGGTACGAGCCGCTCGGCAGGCGGTCGTCGCGTCCCTGGCCTGCCCGCGTCACGATGGCCGCCTTGGCCAGCGCCCCCCGGGCCACCACGTTCACCGCGTGGCATCGCGCCTGGCACTGCCCGCAGCCGACGCACCGGTCGGCGACGACGACAGGAGCGTCGATGCCGGTCTGGTCGTCGGGCATCCCGTCCTCGTCCAACTGAACGTGGAGACGAATGAACTCGATGGCATCGTGCCCTGCGGCCCGGCACTGGAGATAGCACAGCCGGCAGGGTTCCCTGCCCGAGTGGGACAGGCAGGCCGCCTCGTTCACCACGGCGAGACCGATGCGGACTGCACGCTTCTCCTCCAGGTCCAGCGGCCGAATCGCCCCGGTCGGACAGACCTGACCGCAGTTGCTGCAATTCTCGTGGCAGCCGGCCCAGTCGGCCACGACGTGCGGCGTCCAGAGGCCGGCCAGCCCCGTCTGGAGTCCCAGCGGCTGAAGACACTGGCTGGGACAGGCCTTCATGCACTCACCACAGCGGACACACTGACGGAGGAACTGCTCTTCGGGAACACTGCCGGGTGGGCGGACAGGCATCCAGCCCTCGCCGGCTCGATCCGCTGGACCGATATAGCGTGTCAGGAGCACGCCGGCGATCCCCCCAACCGCCCCGGTCAGCAATGCGCGCCGCGACAGGCCGACCGTGGCCGGAACCGTCGCGTCGCCGTGCAGCCACTCGGTGGAACGGTCCCAGCGCGGCGTGAACTGGATCGCTCCGACGGGGCAGACGCCGCCACAGACCTGGCAGAATGTGCAGTCGGCGTCCCGCGTGGTGAAGTCGTCGGCCACGGCATCCATCGAGCAGACGACGCGGCACCGGCCGCACCGAACACAGGCGGGGGCGACCTTGCGCTCGGTCACTCGGAGTCTCGCGGCCAGCGAGAAGAGGGCTCCCGCGGGACAGACGCATCGGCACCAGAACCTCGGCCCCAGGAGGCTCAGGGCCATGACCCCGGCCAGAGGAATGGCGGCCAGGAAGTGCTCCCACTGCATCGGCGGCACAGCGCCCCAGTGCCGCAGGAGGCCGATCTGGAGCGGCGCGAGGGTAACCAGCAGCCCGCGAGTCAGCAGAGGAATCGGCGAGACGTAGCCTGCAACCATCGCGCCGCCGGCGGCGGCCGCCAGGACGGCGGCCAGGAGGCCATACCGCAGGTGGACCCACGGCCCTCGCCGGTGGAGATGGAAACGACGCAGGCGCCGGGCGACGGCCCAGTCCCAGAGGTCGACGATCGTGCCGAGCGGGCAGACGTAGCCGCAGAAGAGCCGCGGGACAGCCACGCCGGCCAACAGGACGCAGCCGGCCACGACGAGTGCGGACGTCGCCGTTCTCGACGCAAGCGAGGCCGCGATGCCAACCAGTGGATCGAGCCGGAGCGCGACATCAATGCCGATGAGGCGGCGATCCTGCCGCACTGGGGCCACCTGGGGCGAGTCGTCGGGCCGGAGAACATGGAAGAACAGCGCCAGGAAGAGTGCCAGACAGACGGCCTGGGCGAGTCGCGTCAGCGGGGCGGCAGCCCAGGCGGACGGCACGCGTCGGCGGTCGTCCGCTCGTCCCGACGGCTTCGCTGGAGGTGGCTTGCGAAAATGGTTCAGTCGCATAGCTGTCGCCGCAAGAATATGTTGGCCCCGAGGTCGCTTGCCTCCGCGGGCATGTCCGGGTGCTAAGGAACTATCTCAGAACTGCCTCTTGTGGCACAGCCGCCCTCGGCTGTGCGGCCTTCTCCCGGTCCCCCGGCCGAGGGCGGCCGGGCCACGGGTTCTGAGATAGTTTCTACGGCTTCGTGCCGGCAGCCAAGGCCTTGGCCGTGGCGTTGATGATGGCCGTCGAAGTGATGGTCGCACTGGTCACGGCATCGACATCCTTGACGCCCTGGCGAGCGACAATCTGCTCGGGCACCGCCGTTGGGGCGACGAAGCACATGTCCTCCTTGTGCCGCGTGACCGTGCACGACTCGATGCGGCCGGCCTTGACGACGACCTGCACTTCGACCGGGCCGCGATACCCCTGGGCGCTGCCGGAGTACGTGCCGTCAGCGACCCTCGACAGGTCCAGCCGCCGGAAGACCTGAACCGACTCGACAGCGGCCTGGGCGCGTTCCTGGTTGCGTTTGATGTCGCGACCGCCCTGCTTGACGGCCACGGCCTTCTGGTAATACGTCATCGCCTCGTCGTACTTGCCGTGCCGTCGGCAGACATCGCCGGCAGCCAGATAGGCCGCATCGGCCCAATGACTCTGCGCCTTCTTCTCGGCCAGCGACAAGGCAGTCTTCAAGTCGCCCATCTCGGACCACAGGCGGATGACGCTGCTGTCACGGGTGGTGTCGGCGCCGATCTTGCGGAGGATCGCCTCGGCGGCGGACCGGGCGCCGAGTTTCCAGTAGCACGAGGCCAGTTTGACCCGGCCGAAATCGTTGCCCCGGCTGAGCCAGAAGGCCGCCCGCGCATAATCCCCTTCGTAGTCGTAGTAGGCGTTGCCCAGGGACTGGATGGCCTTCCTCTGCGCAACGGGGTTGTCCTTGTTGATTGCCAGCACATGATGAAGGAGCTTGATGCCCTCGCGCCACCTGCCGGGGTTGGGGCTGATGACACTGACCAGGTAGGCGCCGATCTGCCTCTGCGGCTGCCAGGAGTCGCCGGGCTTGCCGTCGGGCCAACTGAGGTCCAGCGTGTCGGGATACTTCAACTCAACCGAGTCCCACCACTCGGGTGACGACCTCCCAGTCGCGTCAATCAGGGCGTCCGCCTGAGCCTTGGTTCTGACGGCCGCGGCGGCAGCGGGCGGTTTTGCCGCTCCCGGCTCCGACCCGGCCCCCGGTGGCAGACCCTGCCCGACAAGGAGAACCAGTCCCACCATTCCTGCCAGCGCCGCCTGTGCCATGATCTCGTCTTCCTCCGGCCGTCTGCGCGAAGGCCGCCCGGCGCGGCGGGGCTGAGGGTCGGAGAGGAGCGGCGCCGGAAGACCTGATCCGAGATTCAACGTTCGGGAGAGGGCGAAGTTGCAGAGAATCCTGGCAGCACACGTCGCCCTCTCGCCGCCGGCCGGGCGGTCGCCACGAGGTGTGGCGCCCCGGAATTGGCGTTGCTTCTGACGCACGGCCTTACGGTCTGGGGCCGAAACACCGGTCCAGATGCTCGTTGTCCGGCGGCCTGGTCATCAGACTGACGACGACGGCCGTCAGGATCGATAGCGGCAGGGCAACCAGGATCGGATCAACGACGGGCCAGTTGGGGAAGTCGGCCAGGATGCTGGCCTTGCCTCCGGTGAGCTTGAAGACCAGGCCGATGGCGGCGGCTTCCTGCGCCTTGACGAGCAGGAGCCAGAGCGCGGTGGCTGCGAAGCCGACGATCATCGAGGCGATGGCGGCCGGTCGGGTCATGCGCCGGAAGAAGAGGCCGCCGACAAAGGCCGGCAGGAACGCCGAGGCGCAGAGGCCGAAGAAGATGGAGGTGGCGCGGGCGACGATGTAGCCACCGCGGGCGAAGTAGGCCACGATGGCGGCCAGAACGATGCCGACGATGATGCCGATGCGGACCACGGGAACGGTCCGGGCGGCCTGGTCGCCGCCGCCGGGCAGGAGCTGCTGCCAGACGTCGCGTCCGAGGCTGGTGCCCAGGGTGTGGAACTGGCTCGACAGGGTGCTCATCGCCGCGGCCAGGAGCGTCAGCAGGAAAAGCAGGCCGAACCATTTGGGCATGGCGCGACTGACGTAGATCGGAATGATGCTGTCGGAATTGAGCATCCACCGGTCGCCGGCCTGGACGACGGCCCGCGTGAAGCCGGTGGCCCTGGGCCGCACGGAGACGTCGCCGTCGGGCAGCGAAGCGACCTCGGCCCGCGGCATGATGGCCGCATCGTTGCCAAGACCGTACTCGATAAGGTGCGTGTCGGCTTTGCCGTCGCGCGACGTGTCGATGTGCAGCAGGCGGCAGTGGGACACCTTCTCGACGCCGCGCTCCTTCTTGGTGATCACGGCGGCGTCTTCGGAGACCGAGACCAGGCGGCCGCGGACCTCCTCGTGCTGGAAGAAGTAGACGTTGCTCAGCGCCCCGACGGTATAGGCCACGCCCGGCATGACCAGCATGAAGATGCCGCCCAGGATGACGGCCCGGTTCAGTTCGCGTTTGGACTTGACGGTCATGAACCGGACGACCAGTTGCGGCTGCGCCAGGACGCCGATGCCGACGCCGAGCAGAAGGGTGCTGCCGACGATCCACCACAGGTCGTACTTGCGATCGCCCCAGCCGGCCTCGGGCCAGGCGGTCCACCCGCGCTGGCCGATCATCTTGAACCCGACGAACGCCTGATCGCCCATAGCCTTCAGATCGCCGTGGCCCTTCTCGACGCCTCCCAGAATGACGTAGGTGGCCACCAGGAGCACGATCATGCCGACGACCATAATCGTTCCCTGGAGGGCGTCGGTGTACATGACGCCCTTGAGACCGCCGGCAATGACGTAGGCGGCGACGATCACGCTCAGGATCAGCAGCGATGCTCCGTAGTCGAGGTTGAACTGCGTGTGGAGAAACTCGCTGCCGCCGATGAGCACGGCTCCGGCATAGAGCGGCACGAAAAGAAAGATCACCAGGCCGGAAAGAATCTGGACGGCGCGGCTCTGGAATCGGCGGCCGAGGAGTTCGGGAAACGTGTGGGCTTCGAGGCGGTGCCCCATGCGCCGGGTCCGCTCGCCGAAGACGACGAAGGCGATGAAGACGCCCATGAAGATGTTCAGGAACACGAGCCACATGAGACTCATGCCGAACATGCCGGCCACGCCGCCGAAGCCGACGATGGCGCTGGTGGAGATGAACGTGGCGCCGTAGCTCATGGCCATGACGAACGGATGGGCCTTGCGGCCGGCGACCATGTAGTCGGCGGCCGTCTTCGTCCCGCGGTATCCGAGCCACCCAAGGTAACCGACCACCAACAGGTAAAGCAACGTGACGAGGATTTCGGGAATCCCCACGGCCTGCGCAACCGGCATGGATCGTCCTCCGTATTCGACATCCGGCGGGCGACCCGCCGGAGCACTGGCGGATCAGAGCTGCTGCTCGACCTTCTTCTCCTCAGCAGCCCAGCGCACGTCCTGGCTTTCTACGTCCTCGCGCCCGCGGTTCCAGGCGATCAGGCCGTAGACAATGCACAGAACCGTGCTGCCGATGGAGAGCAGATAGCCCAGCAACACCCACACGTCGTCAATACCCCACATGGCGAATGCTCCCTGAGAAATGGACGCGGCGTCTGTGATATGCCATTCAGCAGTTCCCAAGTGTGCCCAAACTGGCCGCAAAAAGCAAGATGGTTCCCGGGGCCGATCGTTCCCGGGTCCGTGCGGACCCTCGCGCCGACATCGAGCGTCCGGCAGCGCAGAACCAGGGCGCCGACCGGGGAATCCGGCGAGGCGCCCTGGGCATCCACTTCCGCTGCGACGCGGACCGACGGAGCCTACCTGGCCGCCTCCCAGCCGCTGTACTCGACCTCGAAATAGAGCTGGTCGTGCGGCATGGCAAGGATCTTCTCGAGCTTGAACTGCTTGCCGCCGATGGGCAGCCGGACGCGGATCGGGGTGGCCCCGGCCGCGACGGCTTGCCGGTCGGCCCGCTGGTCGGCTGCCTGCTGCAACTGCTGAGCCTCGGCGGCCGGATTGACGGCCACCACGTGGACGCCGCGATCGACCGACAGGGTCGTGAAGTCGTCCACGATCGCCAGCGGCCCGGAGAAGCCGCTCTTGCCCCAGCCGACCGTGTAGCGTCCCTCGGCGGGCAGGTAGTAGGTGAACATGACATGCATGACCGGCACGGCACAGGTCGGCAGCGTCACGCGGAGCGTTCCCTTGGCCGGGGCCGTCGTCTCGGGAGTCTCGACGTAAACGATTTCGACGGGGAACGCCGTCAGTTCGCGGCTGTCGGCCGAGCTGCGCACCAGCGGCACGAGCACCTGGCCCTGGGTGTCCCTGGCCGGCGAGACCGTGTTGCCGGCGACGGAAACCGACCAGAGGTCGGCCTTCTCGGGCATCGACAGGCGGAGGAACTGGTTGCGGTTGTTGCGGACGCTGTAGACGACCTTGGTCATGCGGCGGCCGTCGTTGAGCTGCATCGACGTGAAGGCGGCGCTGTCGACCAGGGTCATCAGCACCGAGACCTCGTCGTGCCGGCGAATTACGAGCGGGATGGTGAACGCATCGGCGGCGTAACGGAACGCCAGCAGCACGGGCTGGTTGGTCATGGCGACGATGTCGGCGGGCAATTGCCGGGCGTCGATGCTGGTGGCGCCCTGGAGTTCGCCGGCGGCGATTTCGACGTTGGCCATGGCGATCACGCCGACGAATCCCTTCTCGCGCTCCACGCCCGTGGCGCGGACGACGGGCACGGTCGCCCCGTCGGTCGTCGCCAGTTCGTAGGCGAGCCGCAGCGTGTAGGACCCGAGGACCTCGCGTCCGAGAACCACCTGGAGTTCGCCCTGGCCGGTTTCACGCCAGTCCTGGACGTTGGGCCCTGTGACCGTGAGAATGCGAGCCCCGGTCGGGACCGCGAGCTTCAGTTCGCGAATGCCGGCGTGCAGGATGTTCACGTTGACGGTTTCCTGGCACAGCAGCACGCCGTCGGCCACGGCCACCAGGGTGTGCGTCTCGGCGTAAAGCTTCGGCGGCACGTCCTCGGCCTTCGGCAGCGCCCGCTCCCACGAAATGGCCAGGGGCGTTCCCGCCGGCACCGCGGCCGCGGTCTTGGTCTTGCCGTCGGAGGGCCTGCTGACCAGCGACTGAGCGCCGGCAACCTTGACGTCCACGCCCTGGCTGTCGATTTCAAGGTCCAGAAGGCTCGATCCGCCCTCGACGCGCTGGAAGCTGACGTGGTTGACGCCGGCCTCCTTCTGGACGGTGACGGCGAAAGGAACGGTCACGGTCATCGACCCGCTCTGGTCGGTAAGCAGCTCATAAACGCCGCCGGTGGCGTTGAGGCACGCCCCCTGCGGCAATGTCGCCTCGCCAACCAGGGCAACCGAGATCGGCAGCAGCGGAATGCGCTTCCAGCCCTTCTTGCGGAGCACGTTGATGTCGGCCTTGAGCACGAGCTGCGCTCCGTCGTCGGTCAACGTGCCTGAGTACTCGCTCCGCGTGATGACGTAGTCGGTCGGCGGCGCGCCGCCCTCATCCTTCTCGCGGATCGACCAGTTCAGCAGCGACTTGAACTGTTCCCATGGCAGATCGACCGTGGTGCCGCCCTCGAGGCGGATGTCCACGCCCAGCAGCGAGCGGACCTCGTCCCAGGGAATGGTAATCACCTGCTGCCCCTTCTTGTCGGGGTCGTAGCCGGTGATCTTGATGAACTCCTCCCAGGTGAGGACCACTTTGCTGCCGTCGGTGCGTCCGGCGGGGACGTCGTTGGCCTGGTCCTGCGCCATGACCGCCAGGGGCATGGCCGCCGCCAGCAGCCCCGCTGCCGCGATAAGGGTCGTTGATCTCATTCCGTCGCTCCTTTCCAAACGTAGTCGCAGTGGATGACGAGCCGGTCGGTGGGCTTGACCAGCCGTTTCTCGAACTTGACGAGGCGTCCCACGCGGGGCACCTCGATGGTCTGCGGCACCTCGGCAAAGCGGAGGTCGTCCAGTTCGACCTTCTCGGTCCAGTGCCTCATGCGCCCGGCCCGGACGGCCGTGAGGAAACGGCCGTTGTCGATCAGGACGTACTTCCCGTGCGGCAGATCGACCGCGTTACCGTTGATGTCGAGGCGGTTGAAGCTCTCGCCGCCGAAGGCGACGTTGCCGGTCCAGTCGTTGGCGAAACGGGCATCCGTTCCGACGATGGTTTCCTGGAGCCGCTCGTTGTTGTCCACGAGGCGGCCCTCGACGCTCCGGCGGGCGTCCAGCTCCAGCAGCGTCCGCAACTGGGCCTCGTCGATGGTGCCCAGGACGACGCCATTGGCCCCCTCGGACAAGGCAATGCCGAGACCCGCGGCCTCGGCGGCAGGAACGTTGAGGTTGATGCTGTTGACAGGCACTATCTGGCCGAGGTTCGAGGCAGCCTTGGCGGCAAGGAGGCCCGAGAGGTCTTCGGGCGGCGGCACGGGCGCCTCCGCCACGGCGGGCGGCCCCTCCTCCATGAAGTCGAGGTCATCCTCGCCGATGTACTTGTACGTGCCGCCGTGGCGATGGGCGATGTCCATCAGGGTGGCCTCGCCCGCGGTGTAGAGGAAGCACACAGTGTTGACCGTCGTGGCATGGTCGGCGTTCAGGCGGTCAAGCGTCTCGACGGCGTCGCGGCTCATTTCGCCATCGCTCAGAAGGAATACCGCCTGCGGCTTGGAGATCCAGGCGTTGCGAAAAGCGTGAGCTTCGTCGCTTTGCCCGAGCGGCACCAGGGCGTCAATGTAGTCGTACGCGGCCTGTTTGTTGGACTCGGTGGCGGGAACGGCCTCGCCGCCGGCGAAAGGACTGCCGGAAGCCGTGGGTACGATGGAGAACTGCTGATTGGGCGTGAGCCGCGCGATCGCGTGCTTCAACTCGCATTTGACGTAGAAGATGCTGTCGGTCATGGAACCGCTGGTGTCCACGACGAAGGCGACGGACGTGGCGGTCGAGCCGACGCCGAAGAACGACGTGCCGCCGCCCGCGATGCCGCCCGTGGAGTACCCGCCACCCCCGACGCCGACGACATCGAAGTTGATGATCTCGTCGGTTGCCCCTTCATCCCACGACTCGTTGTGACGGCGCGTGCCGGGGTCCGGCACAGGCTGGTTGGGCATTTTGAACGCAAAGGACGAACTCCTGGCGGGCTGGTGGCCGCTGTCCGTTGGCGGGAGCGGCGCGTTGCCCTTGAGGGCCCAGTCGTAGTTGCGACCAATGAACTCCTGGAACTGCTTGTCGTTGTCGTCAAAGGCGGCAGCCGGCGTGCGGCTCTCGGTGGCGAAAAGCGAGCCTGTGGTCGGGATGTCGCCGGCCGTCGGGCCACGCTCGTCGAAGAAGATGCCATCGCCGGAAGAGGTGGCGGCAGGCTTCTCGGGCTGGACGATGACGCCTTTGGCCCGCTGAGTGATGATGTTGCTGCTGATCTCGACCTGGGGCGCCTGGGAGGCCCGGAGGTTGTCCAGGAGCGTCTTGACCTGCCGCTGCTCGGCTTCTGCGCCGGAGACGATCAGCCTGTCGCCGTAAACACGAACCGTGGTCTGCCCGGCCTGCCCTGGCGCTTGTGCGGGCGCATCGGCCGCGACGGCAGCCGCGCCGATCAGGTCGGTGACGAGCCGCGCCGCCTGCTCCGCGTCGCCCTCGACGCGATAGGACCTCGTGGAGCGCGGCTGCCGTCCTTTGGATGCCGTGAGTTGCATTCGCGGAGCCGTGGCGCCGAAGTCGGGAGCGGGAGCGTCGGAATCCTCGTCGTAGCGACCTACCTCTGGGACAGTCCCCGTGGGCTTCGGCGGCACCGGCCCGCCGGGGATGTCCTCATCGAAAAGCCAGCTATCCTTGGCGATGCCAATACCCTCCCGCCGCCGTTCAGCCAACCGCTCCCATTGCTTCTCGTCGGGGTACCGGTAGATCTCCGTAAACGGAGCGGCCGATTCCTCGGCATCCTGACGAGACCGGGGGGCGGCACTTGCGGAGGAACCCGAAGCTCTCCTGCCCTCTGTGCGTTTTTCGAGAGACTTGTCGAGAGCATGAAGGTAGGCTGCGTCATCGCGGAGACGGCGGGCTCTCTCGTTCTGAGGATCGATGTCCAGAAGTCTGTCGAGTGCCTGGGCCGACTTGTCGTACTCTCGCGAATTCATGTATCGCATGGACAGTTGCCAGAGCCGATCCTTCTCGTCCTGGCCTCCGCTCTGTGCCTTGGCCACTTTGAGGGTCAGTTCCTCAAGCTCCTTTCTGATTCTGTCGCCCCAGCCGACGTCGCTATCCCAGAGGACACCGTTGGCGATGCCCATGCCAGGACCTTGGACCTGGGCGCTCCTGCTCAATCCGCGTACCGCATCGAGAGCGTCCTTGTAGCGTCCCTCGGACTTCAGTTGCTCGACACGAGCCCACTGGTCGGCCATTTCGGCGGCAGCCCGGCGGTCGGCCTCGGCCAACTGCTCGGTGGCGTCCCGCAGGAGGGCTTCCTGCTCGCGCTGAGACTCGCCGCGAGCCACAAGCTGGCTGCCCAGGGCCTTGGCCGCACGGAACTGCTCGGCGGCCTCGGTCTTCTTGCCCGATGCGGACAGGCGGCGCCCCTGTTCGAGGAATTGCCGCTGCTGCTCAACATACCCCAGGTTGCTTGCAGCCACGTCCTCCTTGATCTGCTTCAGGGCCGCCTTCTGGGAGGCCTTCGACACGTCGGCGGCGCCGGAAACCATCGGATTGGCCAGGTAGAGCCGAGCGTTGGCGGCCTCGACCGACTCGGGCGCCATGGCGGAGACGTTGCGAAAGGCCTCGGCGGCCTGGGCATACTCGCCGCGGTCATAGAAGTCCTTGCCGGCGCGGTAGTAGTTTCTGGCCAGAAGCTGCTGCCGGGCGGGGTCGGGCTCGTACCCAACGGCGGCTTCGGCCACGATGGGTTCCAGGTCAGCCACGGCGAACGGTCTCGGCCCCATGCCGGTCGGGTCGAATGCCTTTGCCTTCTCGCCGCGGCCGTAGCCGAGGGTGGCCGAGGCGGTCTTGTCGGCGTATTCGTCCACGCGCTCGAGCGGACCGGACCAGTGCGGACGGGAGAGATTCTCGGGCGTGTAGACCTCGGCCCAGGCGTAGGCGATGGGCAGGTCGATCTGCGGCACGGGCAGCGTCATCTGCGTTCGCCCGCGGCCCTGTGCGAGGCGGTCGATGCGATAGAGGCAGACGATCTCGACCGGAAAGCTGATGAGCCCTTCCACACTGACGGTGGAACGTTCCAGGGGCAACAGATAGACGTCGGGCCGGCCGGGGACGAGCGACATGGGGCGCGGCTGCTCGTTCACGCGCACAGCCAGGACGACGGCGCCGGGCGGCAGGGCGACTTCGAGAAACTGCCTCGTGCGGTTACGGACCTGGATGGAGGCCTTGCACATGACCGTGCCGTCGCCGCGGAGGGCGAGTTGCCAGTGAGCGGTATCGGCCAGGGTTTCGCGCAGGGCGTAGGCGGCAAGGTCCACCACGTCCACGTCGGCGTTGAAGCTGCGCCCGGCGATGCGATAGGCCAGGATCGCCTTGCCGGGGAGAATGGCCGAGGCGTCGGGGCCGATGTCGGCCAGGGCCAGCGGCTCCAAGCCGGCGACGGACTCGGGAACCACTTCGCAACCGCCGGCGGTGCTGGTCAGAACCAGCGTGCCGCCGGTCCAATGGCCGTCGCGAATGGCCGGCTGGGCAAGGTTCTGGAGTCCCCCCTGGCGGGTCGTCATCTCGCAGCGAACCTGTAGCCGCGTGGCGCCGGAGAGTTTCTGTCGCAGCACCACGTGGGCAGCGCCGCCGGCCACGCGAACGTCGCGAATGTCGGGGCCGGTCACGGTCACCCGGTCGGCGGTCGGAGGCAGGAGCAGGTCGAACTGGTCGCTGGCGCCGTCGGCGACGGTCACGACGAGGTCGGCGACGAGTTGCTGGGAGGAGGCGTCGAAGTTCCAGGCGGCGTCACCGCGAAGCTCGTATCGGGGCGGGCGCTCGTATGCGGGCCTTGGGCGTTCGCAGAGGACATCGACCGCCGAGCCGGGCACCAGGGGCAAGCGTCCGTGGGTGCCTGCGGCCGCGGAGCCCGTCAGGCGGCCGACGGCTCCGGCGGCGCTGACCTCCCAGGCTTGCGGCGAATCGAATTGCAGGAGATTCCGTACGGCAGGCTGCACGGCGACGCTCCACCGTCGTCCGTCGCTGTCGGCCGACGGAAGTGTGGTCTCGGCAACCACTTCCACGCGTCCCGGCGCGTCCGGCGAGAAGCACAGCCACCCGTCCAACGGCACCAGATCCGCAGGCTTGCCATTGACAAGCGTTTGTCGCCACGGCATCGCGGCCGACAGCAGCGGAAGGTTGCGGCACCCCTTGGGGCGAAGCACGTCGAGGCGCAACGTAAGTGTAAGCGTCGGTTGGCCTTCGGATGGCACGGAGAGCCGGCACTCGGACAGTTCGCGGATGCAGTCCACCGGCGGCTGGGGGAGCTGGCCGGCTTCCTCGGCCACGCGGCGCAGCCACTGGCGATAGAAATCGAGGGGAACCTGGAAGTGTGCGTCTTCGAGGAACTGGGAGCGGTCGAGGAGCCGGCGCACGATGGCCTCGCGAGCCGCGCCTTCGGCGGGCTCGTCGGCGCAGACGGCCATAGCCGTCAGCAGCGTCAGTGCCGCTCCTGCAAACAGTGCCCTTTTCACTCAGTCACCCAGACGCCCACGGCGGTGCGGCAGCGTGTGCCCCTTGCCCGAAGAACCGCAAACCATCCAATGCTACTGATATTGGACGCAGCGGTGACGGCGAAGGTTTCAGGAATTCGAAGAAAAAGAACCCGCGTGGGTCCGGGGGACCCACCCTACCCCTGTTTGGCGCGCGATATTCAGGGCCTGACTGCGGCTGGGCGGCGTGAATCGCAGACGGCTTGCAGAAACTCCATGACATCCTCTGGCCTCAATTCAAGCACCATCTTGCCTCCGCTAAGCTTCATCAGTGCTGGGTCGCGGTGGTCCAGGTAGTCAAGAATAACGGTTATCTTCGTCGTGCGATGGGCTTCTGCAACCTGTGGGATTCTAATCGACCACCCTTCCGAGGCAACCACGCAGACCTGCAACTCGGGGATAACACCGTCGCGGGTTGCGTGTTCGAAACTCATTCTCGCAAAGGCTTTCAGCAAAGGCTCGGCATCATGATAGTCTTGGGGGGACCACTGCCCCTGGCTGGACCAACCGCGACCAGAGAACATCTGCCAGAGTTCAGCCAGTTCCTCCTCAAGGCCGGAGAACCCTTGGGACAGAAGGATGCCTCTGGCAAGATCACAGACTCGACGTGGCTGGCCCGAATCAGGGGAAAGCGTTCCGACCAGGGCCTTGGCCTGGGCGGACAGGTGCAAATCGTCGGTCAGGATTCGCGTGTCCTTGAGCCGCTCGCTGAACCAACCCATGTCCTTACCATCAGGGCTCTGTGTGCGGGCGGCCATCTCATTGATGGTCTCCGTCACGCCCAGCGCAGCCGGCACGTCGTGTGTGCGGCGAACAAACCAAAGAGTCAGCCCGACCCCGGCAAGGATCACAGAAAACAGGATCGCAGTCGCATAGCGGCGTTTCACACGACCCTCCTGGAAGTCAATGGTCTCAACTCTCATGGCATCAGGATGATTCTACCCAGTCGCTGGCTGTGCTCCAACTCCGATTCCCACGTTGCATAGGCTGTCCCCGCCAAGGAGTCAACAGCATCCGCGTGGGTCCGGGGGACCCACCCTACCCTGTCGGCGGCAGGATGTTGGTGCTTGCAGGCCGCAGGCGTGTGTCCCATAATGCGTCGCACGGCGGGCCGCGGCGGTCGGGCGGCCGCGGGACGGTCGGATTGACGAGAAAGAGAGGGTACCGGGATGAAGTGTGTGCGTGTGGGCATCGTCGGGGTGGGGATGGCGGGGAGATACCACATCGAGTGCCTTCGCCGGGTCCACGGTGTGAAGGTGGACGTGGTGGGCGTGACCAGCCGCCGCCAGGAGAGCCGCGAAGCGTTCGCCGCCGAGTACGGCGTGAGGGCGTTTGACACGGTCGAGGCGCTGATCGAGCAGGTGGACCTGCTGGACGTGTGTTCGCCGCCGCTGGCGCACGAGGCGAACATCGTGGCGGCGGCACGGGCCGGCAAGCATGTCGTGTGCGAGAAGCCGCTGACGGGCTACTTCGGCCCGTCGGGCGACAAGGCGTTCCGCGGCAACCGCGCCGCCAAGGAGCCGATGCTGGCGGCGGTGCGGGAGAGCATGGCGCGGATTCGCGAGGCGGTGGAGTCGGCAGGCGTGGTGTTCGGCTACGCGGAGAACTTCGTGTACGCCCCGGCCGTGCAGAAAGAGGCGGAGGTGATCCGCGAGAGCGGCGCGCAGGTGCTGCGGATGCTGGGCGAGGAGTCGCACAGCGGGTCGCATTCGCCGGATTACGGCATCTGGAACCGCGCGGGGGGCGGATCGCTGGTCGGCAAGGGGTGCCATCCGCTGACGGCGCTGCTGTACCTGAAGCGCGTGGAGGGCGAGGCCCGCGGAGGCAAGCCCATCCGGCCGGCGGCCGTGAGCGGACGGACGCACGAACTGACGCGAATCCGGGGGTATCGCGATGCGGGGTTCCTGCGGACGGACTACCACGACATCGAGGACTACGGCTGGATGCACGTGGTGTTCGAGGACGGGACGGTGGGTGACGTAGTGACGGGCGAAACGACGCTGGGCGGCATTTACGACTACGTGGAGGTGTTCGCCAACAACCACCGCGCGCGGTGCCGGTTGAATCCGGTGAGCATGCTCGATGCGTACAATCCGAAGCACGAGCAGATGGCCGACCTGTACTTCGTCGAGAAGATCACGACGAACGAGGGCTGGATGCCGACGTCGGCCAACGAGGATTACACGATGGGATACCAGGACGAGGCGCAAGACTTTGTGACGTGCGCCGCCGAGGGACGCCAACCGATCTGCGACCTGGACCTGGCCATCGACACGATGAACGTCATCTATGCGGCCTATGTGTCCGAGGAGCGCGGCGGGGCGGAGGTGGCGGTGAGGCAGTAAGGGCGGTGAAGGCCCCCCTGGGAATTGCTGGGAGCGAACCATGCTATCGTTCATCGGATTGTGCCTGTTACTCGGAGCGGGACACCTGCTTCGGATGCGGATACGGTTGCTGCGTCGGCTCTACCTGCCGTCGTGCGTGATCGCGGGGCTGGTGGGGTTGGCGGCGATTCAGGGGTCGGGGTGGGCAGGCCATCCGGTGCCGGCGGAGTGGATGGCGGGGTGGAAGAAGCTGCCGGGAATCCTGATCAACGTGGTGTTCGCCTGCCTGTTTCTGGGTGTGAAGCTGCCGCAGGCGCGGACGTTGTGGCGTCGTGCCGGGCCGCAGGTGGCCTATGGGCAGATGGTGGCATGGGGTCAGTACGTGGTGGGCGTGGGGCTGGTGATCGCGGTGTTGGGACAGGCGTTTGGCGTACCGGACACCTTCGGCGCGATTCTGCCGGTGGGCTTCGAGGGCGGTCACGGCACGGCGAGCGGTCTGCGGCCGACGTTCGAGAAGTTGAACTGGGCGGAAGGGACGGATCTGGCCCTGGCCAGTGCGACGGTGGGCATCGTCGGGGCGATTGTGTTCGGCATGATCCTGGTGAACTGGGCGGCGCGGCGGGGGCGCACGGTTCGGCAGCTCAATCCGGAGGACGTTCAGGAAGACGATTCGGTGGGCGTGATTCCTGTGGACAGTCGGCCGGAGGCGGGCCGCCTGACGGTGAAGAGCGACGCGATCGAGGCGTTCAGCATGCACCTGTGCGTGGTGGGGCTGGCGATTCTGATCGGCATGCTGGCGAAGTGGGGGTTGACGAGCCTGGAAACGCTGTGGCCGTGGGCGGCGGAGAACCACCTGTTGAGCAGTTTCCCGCTGTTTCCATTGTGCATGATCGGGGGACTGGTCATCCAGATGGCCGAGGACCGCTTCGACAAGCACCGGCTGATCGATCCCGGGCTGACGCGGCGGATTCAGAACACGGCGCTGGACTTCCTAGTCGTGGCGGCCATTGCGACGATCCAGATCGAGACGGTCCGGAGCCACTGGGCGCCGTTGGCGATCCTGATGGTGGCGGGCGTGGTGTGGAACCTGCTGTGCGTGCTGGTGCTGGCGCCGCGGGTGCTTCCGGACGCATGGTTCGAGCGGAGCATCGCCGAGATGGGGCAATCGATGGGCGTGACGGCCACGGGGCTGTTGCTGCTTCGCGTGGTAGACCCGGACTACGAGACCCCGGCGGCGGATGCGTTCGCGTGTAAGCAGTTGATTCACGAACCGTTCATGGGCGGGGGCCTGTGGACGGGGATGGCCCTGCCGCTGCTGGCGGCGATCGGTGGGTTGAAGGTGTTTCTGATTGCCTTGGGAATGCTGACGGGCTGGTTCATCGTGGCCCTGATCATGCGCAGGATGCGGAACAGGCAGGCCGGGAGCAAGGGGTGAGGCCGTGAGACGGATTGCGGTAGTCGGAGCGGGCACAATGGCTCGGGTTCGGGCGGCGGCGCTGCTGGCGACCGGGCGTGCGACGGTGTGCGCCGTTGCCGCTCGGCGGCGCGAGCGGGCCGACCGGCTGGCAAGCGAACTCGGCCTGTCGGCATGCGCGTGCCTGGACGACTATCGTCGCGCGATCGACTCGGGGCCGGAGGCGGTGCTGGTGGAGGTGCCGCACGAGTCGCAGCAGGAGATCGTCACGTGGGCGCTCGAGGCCGGGCTGCACGTGCTGATCGGCGGTCCGCCGGCGACCACAGTCGCGGGCGCTTCGGAGATCGTGCGTCTGGCGACCTCGAAACGTCTGGCGGTCGAAGCCGGTTACGAGGCGCGGTACAGTGCGCTGTGGGAGGCGGCAAGGCAAATGGTCGCCGAAGGGCGGCTGGGCAGGATCGTCGCGGCGCGCAGTATTGCCCTGTGGGACGGCGATCCTGGGAGTTGGTACTACGACCAGCAGGCCAGCGGCGGCATGCCGGTGACGCACATGACGTACTGCTTCGTCAATCCGATGCGCTGGCTTCTGGGACGCCCGGTGGCCGTCTCGGCCTTCGCCAATCGGAAGCGCGAGACGGGGCCGCGGACGGTTCGCGAGGAGACGTGTGTGGCGAACATCCTGTTCGAGGACGACGTGCCGTACAGCATGACGGCCGGCTTCGTGCGTCCGGCGGCGATGCCGGGCTGGTCGGCGACCCTCGTGGGAACAGATGCCGGTCTCGAACTGATCCCGGCGGAGAATGGCATCGGCACGATGATTCACTACGGCAGAGACGGGACCGGGACACACACCTTTGCCGGGTCCGCCGACCCGTTCCGGCTCCAGGCCGCGGCGTTTCTGGACACGATGGACGGCAAGGCCGCGTGCCGCAACAGCCCGGAGGAGACGCTGTGGGACGTGCGCGTCGCCGACGCGATTGCGGCTTCGGCGGCCCGTGGACAGACCATCGTCTTGTGAGGCCATGAGTCGGACAGATCCCCTGCCCTTCATCCGTCGCACGCTGCTCGCCTGGTACGACCGCCACAGCCGCGATCTGCCGTGGCGACGGACGAGCGACCCGTACGCCATCTGGGTTTCGGAGATCATGCTCCAGCAGACGCAGGTGGCGACGGCGATCCCCTATTACGAGCGTTTTCTGAAACGATTTCCGACGGTCGAGTCGCTGGCCCGGGCGCGCGTGTCGAGCGTGCTGAAGCAGTGGGAGGGCCTCGGCTACTATGGCCGCGCGCGGCGGCTTCACGAGGCGGCGCGGCTGGTGGTGCGGGACTACGGCGGGCGACTGCCTTCCTCGGCCGAGGAGCTGCGGCGGCTGCCGGGCGTGGGACGGTATACCGCGGGAGCGATTGCGAGCATCGCGTTCGGCGCCGGCGGCGCGGCACTGGACGGCAACGTCATCCGGGTGCTGTCGCGGTTGATGCTCCTTGAGGACGATCCGGCGACGGCCCAGGGGCAGGCCGTGTTCTGGGACTGGGCGGAGCGGCTGGCGCCGCGGCGCGACAGCGGCCTGTGGAACCAGGCGGTGATGGACCTGGGAGCGACGGTCTGCACACCGCGGCAACCGCTCTGTCTGCTGTGTCCGCTGGGCGAAGCGTGCCGCGCGCGGGCCGACGGGCGACAGAACGAGCTTCCGGCCAAGACGCCGCGCAAGGCCGTGCCGCACTACGACGTAGCGGTGGGCGTCGTGTTCAACGACGGCAAGGTGCTGATCGACCGGCGTCCGGCCGGCGCGATGCTCGGTGGCATGTGGGAGTTTCCCGGGGGCAAGCGGCTCGACGGCGAGACGATCGAGGAGTGCCTGCACCGCGAGCTTCGCGAGGAACTGGGAATCACCGTCGGCGACGTTCGGCCGCTGGTCACGACATCGCACGCCTATTCGCATTTCCGGGTGACGCTGCACGCCTTCGAGTGCCGGCTGGCCACAGGGCGGCCGCGGCCGCTGAAGAGCGAATGCCTGGCGTGGGTGTCGCCGGCGGAACTGGACCGGTACGCGTTCCCCAGGGGCAGCCGCAAGATCATCGAGGCGTTTCGCCAACGTGACCGGTGACGCGCAGCCGGCGGTCAGCGTAGCGGCACGGCGGTGGCCTCGACCTCGAACAGGAGTTCCGGACGGCACACGTCGGCAATGGCCGTAATGTGCGGCCAGGCTAGGTCTCCGCAACGGCTGCGGAAGACGCGCTCGACCTCGGGCGTCTTGCAGTAGACGATGGACTGGACGACGTCCTCGTCGCGGCAATGCGTCTGGCGAAGGACGGCGCGAACGTACTCGAACGTGGCATCGATCTGGCGGGCGGGATCGCCTGGGTGCTCGCTGTGACCGGCGGAGTCGATGGCGGCGGTGCCGGAGACGAAGACGGCCTCACCGGCGGGAGTGACACTGCGCGAGGCCCGCGAGAAGGCCGACCCGTAGTTGAAGGCGGGTTGCTGGCACCCGCCGGCCAGGAGGAATTCGCTGCGCGCCCGGGCGCCCACGACGGCATAGACGTCCATGGCACATTGAGCGCCGCCGACCGGGCCGATGCCGATGCCGGTGCTGGCCGGCAGTCGGACGTTGTTCGGCCCCTCGTTGATCAGGCGGTGCTGCTTGAAGAACCGGTTGCGGGTGGCGTTAAAGTCGCCGTACCAGTCGAGGATGCCGCCGAGCCACATCCACGTGCGGACCACGTCGGAGACGTCGCCGCCGACCATGTGAAGGGGACAGAGCGCCTTGCCGAGCATGGCCCAGGCCTGATCGGCCGGAGGGCTGTCGTGGTGCGACGCCGCCAGGCCCGACACGGCCACGAAGGCAAGGTCGCCCTTGCGGATCGTGCGAGCACAGCACGCGTCCTGGTCGCACATGGGCTCGGGCCGCTGCGGGCCGCGGACGGCGTGGACCTGGACACCCGCGACGGGGCCCGCCTGCCCCGCCGGCACGGCCAACCGGGTCGGCGGCACGGAATCGGCCAGATCGCCGTAAGCGTGAGCCCGGGCGTCCATCAGACGCGGCATCAGGTCGGCCCGGGAGAAGATCCGTTCCTGGAAGATCCTGGCATCGGCGTCCCTCAGGGTCCCGGCGATGCCGGCGAACAGTTCCCCGGCCTGGGACTCTGGCTCGAAGCCCTCGGGCGGCGTCGCCGTGATGTAGAACTCGGCCCACGGGCCGTCCTGAATAGTCCTGACAGTGATCGTCACGTTTGCAGCTCCTGTCCATCATCCCCAGCACGGAACATCGGCCGACGGAACGGCCGGACTATGCCGAAAAGCCCTTTCGGCCGGGCTGGGGCCGCAAGCGACTGCCGCCCCACAGACTGTCTAACGCCGTTTCTCCGTCAGTGTTGCGGCAAGTCCGGGGCGTTCCAGCGGCGGCGTCTGCGGCGACATCTCAGTGCTTGCCGCCGTCGGGAAGCTGGTAGGCCCCCTCGGGCGCGCCGCCGACGGCTCGCCGCGAGGCCCCGGTGATGGCGTCGCCGGTGACCAGCTCGGAGTCCTGGATCACACGGAGAATCTCGCGGGCCTCGACGGGCATCGGCCCCGTCACCAGTTCCGGAAGATGATACAGGAGGATGTTGTCGTCATGATCGGTCGGATCCTCCTGCGGCAGCAGAAACGGTTTGCGGGCCGTGCCGTCGCTTTCGATGTAGGAGAAGTAGGTCTTCAGAAACTGGCCGTCGCGGCGGCGGCTGCTGAAGGCCAGCCAGCGACCATTGCTCGACCAGGAATGCCACGTGTCGGACTGGTCGCTGCTGCATTCCATGCGACGGCATTGGCCCGTCGCGGTGTCGAGCAGGTAGAGATCGGCGTCGGCCTTGAACGATCCCTGATAACTGTAGGCGCAGAGGCACATGACGCACCAGCGGCCGTCGGGGGAGAATCGCGGCTCGGTGATGCTCAGGCCCATCGCGTCGGCGTCGAGCACGGTTTCGATGTCGCCCCACTGCCCCGAGTCGATGTCGTAGGCGATCCGGACCAGGCTGTAGCGGACGTTCTGATATCCCTCGGGCGGCACGGTGTCGTCGTCGGTCCACGGCTTTGGAGCGCGACAGAAGTAGAGGTGCTTGCCGTCGGGCGACCACTGCGGGAAGGCCTCAAGCCAGGCGGGTTCGGCGATTCTGGGCGTGGAGAAAACGCTTCGGTCGTCCGTACGGTAAAGGATGAGGTCGGAGGTCATGTCCATGGCGTCGCGGACTTCGACGCCGCCCATGTGGAACGCCTGGACGACTTTGTTGACGGAGAAGGCGGCCAGACGGCCGCTGGGATGCCACGATCCGACCGACGCGGGGGCCTTGTTACGCGGCGTGCGGGTCTCGACCTTCTCCAGCTTGCCGTCGCGGAGCACGAGCATGCCGCCCCGGGGGCCGCGGATCTGAACGACCATGGTGTCGGGGCGGTTCTGATAGAACGCATGGCAGTTCATGCAGCCGGCGTGGTCGTCCATCCGGGCGTTGTCGAGGAGGCAGTCTTCGCGGAAGGTTTCGACGTGCCGCTGGTGCCACGTGATGGGGCCCCAACTGTTGTACATGGGCTTGATCTTGCGGTAGAACAGGTACGGGTCGATGGCCTCGGGGGCGACGGAGGCGGAGAACCGCTCGTAGCGGGTCCAGTGGCCGTCCTGGGTTTTGACGAACACGTCGAAGGATACGGCCGCGGGTTTCCGGTCGAGCAAGCGCCGCCAGGCGTCCAGGGGAAACCGGATGGCCGGGGAGCGACCGTGGACCTCGATGGCCGGTTTGCCATCGCCGTCAGCCGCGACACGGACCATGAACGCCGTGCCCGGCTCCTTGATAAGGAAGTTGAGCGGCGCGATGTTCGGCGGAATCGTCACGCCTGCATAGTCGGGGCTGATCGTGGGGGGACGTCCGGCATCGGGACATCCGTCCACCGACGGCGGCAGGTGCGCCACCACCGATGCAATCGCCACGCCGCCCGAGGCGACCGCTGCCACGACCGCGATCCACGACAGACGCGTCTTCATCGTGCGGGGCCCTCCACAGGCACGAAGGTGGAGTAGACATACCAGAAATAGGTCCGGACCAGCTCCGGATCGGCGGCAAGGGCCCTGAGCGTCTGCGGCCTCGCGCCGCCCCTTTGTCTGACAATCATCACGGTGCGGCCGAAGCGCTCGTAGGTGCGCCGGACGGCGGCGTCGCAGACAAACCGATCTCGTGAGACCCTGGCGTTCGGGCCGGCGGTGTAGAGCATCAGCCCTTCCTGGACGTGGCGAGGCAGGCGCGCGTAGCCGAGGGCCTTGAACCGGTCGAGTTGGTCGGCGAGGTCGTCCCAGCGGCGATTCAGCAGACAGTCGGCCACGAGGTACTCGAACGCCATCCGGTTGTTCGGATTGCTCTCGAGCAGCCGCTGCATGTCGTCGAACACGCTGGAGTACCTCAGGATGTAGTCGTCGCGCAGGTTCCACTGCCTGATCCGCCGGAGGCGTTCATCGAGCGGGAATTCGCCGTGCAGGCGATAGTGTTCGAGAAGGTCGCCGGCCCAGCGTTCGTGGCACGGGCTGGTGCGCAGCTGCCGCAGATAGCCGAGGAACGTCTGTGCGGCGGGTCGCTGGTCCTTGACGATGTTGACCTCGGCCAGGAGCCGCAACGTGGCGGGGCGGTCGCCATCGACTTGCAGGAGTTCGTGTGCGGCGTGCTCGGCGGCATTCACGCGGCCCAGTTCGAGGAAGGCGGCAGCGTAGCGTTCGACCTCGGGCCGGATGAACTCCTTGGTGCGGTCGGTCCGATCGACCAGGAGCAGGCCGCCGGGGGCCTGGGGATAGGCGAACATATCGTCGAGGAGGCGTCCCTGGTGGCAAAGGGCCCGGTTGATGTCGTGGTTGAGGCAGAAGGCGTCGCTCGGCCTGGAACGAGCCACGTGGGCGAACTGGTCGGGAGTAATCCTGGCGGCCACCTCCAGGAATTCGCCCCAGAGGCCGTGGTGGCGGCAGAAATCGAGTTGGAAGGACATTCGCAGGTCGGGCTGCCTGGTGGCCTGTGCGACCGCGGCTCCGGCGCCTGCCAGAATGGCCAGTTGGACCAGCCACACGGCGACGGCGGCAGCGGGCGAACGGGTTGTGGCCTGCGTCTTCGACCTGGCCGCTTGTCGAGCCGCAGCCGCGAGCCACCGGGTCCACAGTTCCCTGACGACCGCAAGGCCGACGAAGATGGGCAAGGGGCCTGGGAGGTAGATTCGTCCGGTCGCTTCGCCGGCGCCCCGGGCGACGGAGTAGATGGCGCCGCCGGCGTGGTAGACGATGACGGCGAGGATGAGCCCGGAGGCGATGCGGATGTGCAGCCGCCGCGACGGCAGATGGGCATGGACGTTGGCGGCCAGAAGGGCCAGCAGAAGGCCGAGGGCGTACAGGAGCGGCCCGCCGGGATGGGGGAGCTTGAGATCGTAGTAGTTGGCGGCAACAAGGAGTCCCACGGCCGGCAGGAAACTGAGCAGACGGAGCCACGAGTTCCGGCGTACGGGCATCCAGAGGTCGAGGCCGGCGGCGAGGGCGGCGGCCACGAGCGTCAGGATAGCGGCGCCAAGGGGCCCGTGGCAGTAGTATTGGTGCAGCCACCCTGCGGCATAGGCCACCAGGGCACCGGTCTGGTCAAGGCGGGCCAGAAGATGGTCCCAGGTGCGCGAGAATCGCATGGAGACGGAGATGTAGCGATCGTGAATGAGCCGTGTGTCCACGACGAGGAGGACGTAGGCGTAGAAGGCCGCCAGCAGCAGGAGATAGCGAAGGACGATGCCCTTCGCCGCCAGCCATGTCAGCCGCTTCGGTACGACTGTGGTCATGATCGATCCCTCGGGCACGTCGAGGAAGCCGCCGGTGTCGAGCCGCCCTGGTCGGGCATTTCGACAGCGGCCATTCACCCTGGTGTGCCACGGCGCTGATGGAGCGGCAAGAGGTGCAAGAAGCGTCAACGCCGAGGCAGACGAGCTGTCACCTGTCTCGTACAGACATGCATCAACCGAAAGACATTCCGACTCGCTGAGTCGGGCGACACGAAACGAATTGCGTGCGGACCCACATCGAAGATGTTGTTGTAGTATAACTTACGAACTGCCGGGTGGCAAACGAACGTTGCGGAAGTTTTGGCCCTCCCAGCGTCGGGCTCGCGGCCCCGTGGTCGGCTCTGCGTCATGGCTCGCCTCCCGGGTCGCGCCGGTACAGATCGCCCTCGGCCTGTCCTGCCCCGACCGTGGGGCTGGCGGACGTCATCGGCAGGCGCTCCCCGTCGGGCATCGGCGAGCGGATGAGCCGGGCCAGGCGGTTGCCGCGGATCGGCACGGGGCCCGACGCCAGCTCGGGCACGTTGTACGTCATGGCGAACGAATCGTAGAACCGGGGATCCTGTTGAGGGACGAGCAGCGGCTTGCTGAAACGGCCATCGAGGTCTACATGACAGATGTAGAGCCGCCCGAAAAGACCGTTGCCGCGTTTGCTGGCGAAGACGAGCCACCGCCCGTTGCTCGACCAACTGTGCCAGGAGTCCGACTGGTCGCTGTTGATGTCGAGCCGTCGATACTGCCTCGTATCGAGGTCCATGAGGTACAGGTCGCTGCTTTTCTGGAAGACCGGGAAGCAGCCGTAATCGGACATGCAGAACACCAGGAAGCGCCCATCGGGGCTGATGCGCGGCTGGGTGATGCTGAGCCGCGTCTCGTCGGACGCCAGGACGGTCTCGGGTTCGCCCCATTGGCCTGTGGCGTCGTCGTAGGCGACGCGCACCAGATCGTAGCGGACTTCGCTGTAGCGTTCGGGGGGAAGCTGGTCGGAGTCGCCCCAGAGCTTGCGGGCGCTGGAGAAATAGAGCCAGCGGCCGTCGGGATGCCAGCAGGGATAGGTTTCCATGCGGTCCCTGCGGGACAGGCTCGGATGCGTGGCGACGCGGTCCTCGTCCACGAGGTAGTAGACCAGCGTGGAATCCAGGTCGATGACATCGCGGGTTTCCTCGCGGACACCGTGGAAGAACTGGCGGACCTTGATGACCGCGCAGACGGCCATAGCGCCGCCGGGATGCCATGAGGTGTAGCTCGTGAGGCCGTAGGCCGACGCGGTGTTGACGCGCGAGGCGTCGCCGTCACGAATCAGGATGGTGGCGCTGCCGGCCGTGCCTCCTCGCGTGTGGAGCATCATCGTACGCGGGTCGTTGGCCTTGAACGTGTGGCAATTGACGCAGCCCTCGCCGAAAGAGGCGTTGTGAATCACCGTCGTCTCGTCCCAGCCGGCCAGGTCTCTCTGGTAGATGCCGATGGGCCCCCAGGTGTTGAAGATGGGGCGAATGAGGCGGTAGACGAGATAGCGGTCGATCGGGTCGTCGGCCACGTGGACCGTCAGCGGGCGGAAGACTCGCCACCGGCCGTCCTCGCCCTGCACCGAGACCCGCAGGCTCAGGGACCGGCCGCGGTTGGCATCGAGCACCTCGCGCCACGCCGCGAGGGGGATCGCCACGTCGCTCTGCCCGCCGGCCAGGACCATCGGCTTGCCGGCGGGCGCCTCGACGACGACATGGTAACGGCTGCCGCTCTCGTCGATGCGGAAGCTCGGCGGGGCCATGTTGGGCGGGACCGTGACGTCGGCGTAGTCGGGGACAATGTGCGGCGGGCGGTCCTCCGTGGGCGTCGTAGGCGGCTCGGCGGCCCGGTCCGCGCAGCCCGAGGCCGCCAGCAGCAGGGCCACCAGGCTGGCGGTTCGCAGAAACCCGCAGGCGACAACCATACGCATCACCGTTCTCCCGCCCCAGGGCCGAAGAAGTAGTAGTAGAAGTACGTGTGGCCGAAGCGATCCGTCAGTCCGGCCATGGCCGCCTCGGGGTCGGCGGCCCGGCGAGCAGCCTCCCATTGTTGCAGGAAGTCCGTGTAACAGGCCACGACCTCGGGGCCGATGCCCCACCGCCCCAGGGCCACCGGACGTTTCTCGATCGCGTGATACAGGAGGATCGCCTCCTGCCAGCGGCGAGGCAACATCGGGCGGTCGATCACGTCCAGATACGACAGATGATTGACGATCTCCGGCACCTGGCGGCTGAGCAGCCACCACGTGAACAGGTACTCGACGGCCATGCGGTTGCGAGGATTCGCAAGGACAAGATCTTCCCACCGGTCGCCGATCCTGCTGTGGGCTTTGACAGCATCGGACGGAAACGCAACGGAGCGGAGGTGAGTGACATACGGATCGGCCGTCAGGAGCGGATCCTTGTCCAACGCGGCGAGCATGGCGTCAGCCTCGTCGCGATAGGCCCTGTACCGGCGGAGACGGCGAAGGAAGATCTTCGCGCCCTCGCCGTGGCCCTTGGCGACGTTGACGACGGCCAGCAGTTTGAGCACGCCCGGCCGGTCGTCGTAGGTTTCGATGGAGTTCTGGGCGAGAAACTCGGCCTCATTGAGCCGTCCGAGCTCCAAATAGGACCATGCCATGGCAGCGCAGTCTTTGCGTGCATCGCGCTGCATCTTGAATGCAAGCCCTTCCATGTCCTGGGGATACAGGAACAGGTCGTCGCCGAGGCGGCCGGTGTGGTACAGGGCTCGCAGCACCTCGTGCCGTAGCGGCGCGGCATACCACGGTTCGGGAAAGGCGCGGGCCTCGTCCAGCAGCCGGTCCCATTGCCCGGACTCCGCCAAGAGACTCATGCGTGCGGCGGCCGGCTGCACGGGGTTGTGGAGACGCCAGGCCAAAAACGCTCCGACGGCGAGCAGCAGGACCAGCACGACGGACGCAAGGGGCCTCAGCCGCTCGGCTCGCCGCCATGAGGTCAGGGCCACGGCGGCAAGGCCTGTCGCAACGAAGCCGATGGCCATGGGGACCGTGGTCCACTGGCCCATGGGCAAGGTGAAGGTCAGCCGTCCGTTCTCGGCAGCGAGAAACGGCAGCCAGCGTCCCACCCAGGACGGATGGGCGGCCTCGGGCCACAGGTGTGCCCCGGCGGCCGGCACGAGAACACCGGCCAGGAACCAGAGCAGTGCGATCACCCGTCGGCCGGCGCGGTTCAGTTCCCAAGCGGCAGCCACCAGCGCCAGGACAAGATACGCTTTGCCGGCGAGGTAGAAGACGACGAGCGAGAGGGCGAGGAAGGCGACCGCCGAGACGAGTGCGGAGCGGCCGGCGAGGCGGAGATAGGCAGCGGCGGCCGCCAAGGCCACCAGAACAGCCAGAGCCATCGGCAGCGGGTTGACATACTGAGCGGCCATGGCCAGCACGAGTACGACCGGGACGAACACCAGCGGATGGTTGCGGCGGCGGCCGACGGCCGCCAGGAGTTCGCCCATAGCCAGGCAGACAAGGGCGGTCGCGACGGTGACGGCCACGGCGCCGACCCAGCCGATGAAGAAGTACTCGCTGATCCAAGCCGCCGCCAGACCGATGGGGCCTCCGGGACGGACGAACCACGCCGCCAGGGGCTCTTCCCGCATCGACAGGGGCACGGTGCTGAACACATGGTCGAGCATGCCCGCATCGAGCGTGGCCCAGGGACTTCGAAACGCCCGGATGACATACAGGTGATACATCAGGGCCGTGTCGATCCAGTACATCATGCAGGCGAAGAGTGCTCCCAGGATCAGCACGTACCTGAGCGGCAGATCGATCCACGACCGCGGGAACGAGGGGCGGGAATTGCTGTTCACGGCGTCCTCCCTTCGCCGTAGCGGATGCCGCCGTTGACTTCGGGGCTGGCCGAGGTCATCGGCAGGCGGCTCTCGGCCTCCATGGGGGTGGCGACCAGGCGCGAGAGCCGGTCAGCCTCCACGGGCACGGGCGAGGCGATCAGTTCCGGCACGTTGTAGGTCCGCACGAAGGACCGGTAGTGCTCGGGGTCGCGTTGGGGCAGAAGCAGCGCCTTGTGGAACGTTCCGCTTGGGTCCACGTAGCTGATGTACGGCCGGGCATAGAGTCCGTTGCCGCGCTTGCTGGAGAAGACCACCCAGCGTCCGTTGCTCGACCAGGAGTGCCACGAGTCGGCCTTGTCGCTGTTGGCGGCCACGGGCTTCCAGCGTCCGGAGGCCAGATCGAGCAGGTACAGGTCGGCCGCCGCGTGGCACACGGGAAAGCATCCGTAGGGACTGCCGCAGAAGAGCAGCCAGCGTCCGTCGGGCGAAATTCGCGGCTGGGTCATGCTGATGCCCGTGTCGGCCGAGGCGAGAACCGTTTCGGGCTCGCCGAAGGTGCCTGTTGCAGCGTCGTAGGCGACGCGGACCAGATCGTAGCGCACCTCGGCGTACTGTCGCGGCGGAAATGCGGATGCATCGGCCCAGGGCTTGCGGGCGCTGCTGAAGTAGAGGTATTTGCCGTCGGGCGACCAGCACGGGTAGGTCTCGAGCCGGTCCTTTCGTGAGAGGCTGGGCGACACGTCCATCCGGTCGTCGTCGGTCCGGTAGCAGACGAGCGTGGCGTCCATGTCAATAACGTCCATCACGATGTCGCCGGCCGGATGCACGAACGGGCGAACCTGGACAACGGCGCAGACGATCATGCCGCCGTCGGGATGCCACGAGGCGTAGCCGGTCAGCCCGTAGCCAGTCACGGTATTGACGCGGGCCGGACGCCCGTTGCGGACAAGGATCGTGCTGCTGCCGCCACTGCCGCCGCGCGTGTGAATGAGGGTGTCGGCAGGATCGTTCTGGCGGAAGGTGTGGCAGTTGATGCATCCGGCGCCGAATCCGGCGTTGTCAAGGACGAGCGTCTCATCGAAGCTCGACAGGTCGCGCTGGATGAGGCGAAGCCGCCCGCATGTGTTGAACCGCGACCACATGAGCCGGTAGACAAGATAGCGGTCGATGGGTTCGGCCGCCACGGTGTTCGTCACGCGCCGGTACTGGGTCCACGCGCCGTCCTCGCCGCGGACGAACACATCCACGTGGATCGGGCCGCCGCGGTTGGCCTCGAGCATCGCGGCCCACGGCCCCGGGGGAAACTCCATGAGACCGTCGTCGGAGGCGACCGCCACAGGCTCGCCGCGGTCGCCGGACAGCCTGACGACATAGTGGCTTCCGGGTTCACGCACGGCGAAGTTCAGCGGCGCAAGGTTCGGCGGCACAACGACGCCCGCGTAGTCGGGTTCGAGGTTCGGGGGCCGTCCGGCGTCGGCCGCGGAGTCGGGAACGCTCGGCCCGCCAGTGCAGGACAGCAGCAGGACGGCGGCCAGCGGCAGTGCCGTCGCCAGGGCAAGCCGCCATGGGATCGGTGCGATCACCTCATTGCCCTCCCTGAGGATAAGCCAGTCCTCCCGGCCCGAAGAAGAAGTAGTAGCAGTAGCCGGCCCCGTACTGGGCGGCGAGCGCCCGAGCCTGGGCGTGGGCGTCAAGGGGATAAGCCTCTCTGGCCGCCCGGTAGGCGACCAGGAAGCGTTGGACCTCGGCAGCGACGGGAGGCGTTACGTGGGACCGCCACGGCGACGGCGTTTCGGCCTCGGCCAGCGCGTCGCGCAGGACAAGGGCCTCCTCCCAGTGCCTGGGCAGCGTCGCGTACCCGAAATCGCCTGCGCGGCCGAGACGGGCGATGAGGGGATCCAGTTGCCGCGAGACCAGGAAGAACGCCATCAGGTACTCGTAGGCCTCCCGGTTGGAGGGGTTGGCCTCCAGCGGCCGGAGCCATCGCTCGTCGGCGTAGAGCACCTGGTTGCCGATGGCGAAATCGTCTTTCAGGGCCAGTTCGCGCAGTCGCGTCACCCGCGGGTCGGACTCCAGCATCGGGTCGGCGTCGAGCCGGCGGAGCAGGTCGTCGGCATCCTGTCGGTACCTGCCGTAACGGCGGACCCTCCGCAGGAAAACCTTGGCTGCCTCGGGGCGGCGCTTGGCGATGTTCAGCCGGGCCGCCAAGTACAGCACGGCCGGACGCTCGCCGAATGTCTCGATCGACTCATGGCAGAACCGTTCGGCCTCGTTGAAGCGGCCGAGCTGGAAGTAGAGCTGGGCGAGCAGCTGGGGATCGCCCCCGTCCTTGAGGTAGTCGCCCAGCGCCAGAGTGTCGATCTGCTGAGGGTATCGGAACATGGCCTCATTGAGCAGGCCCAGATGATACAGGGCGCGGTTGACCGTGGCGCCGAGGGCGGTATCGTAGAGGTCGAAGCAGTGGGGCGCCTCGGCCAGCACGTCCTGCCAGAGGCGATTCTCGGCACAGTAGTCGATGCGGAGCTGCGAGCGGCGCTGTGGGCTGAAGTTGGCCGTCGGCAGAATCGCCAGAACGAGAACCAGGATCGCCTGCGGCGCTATGCGGCGGACACGCGCCCACCGTGGGTTGCCGGACGGGCGGTCGTCGCGCGAAGCGTTCGGCCGCGGCTCCGCGCGCGATCGCCGGGCGGCGACCACGAGAACAAGCAGGAAGACGGTGATGAGTAGTGCGGCCCCCGTAGAGGTGACGTAGCATTGCGCGAGCAGCGAGAGGCCGAGTTCGACGGGTCGGTCGCCGGCCTGCCATTCCGCGACGAAGGGCTGCCACCCGGTCCACGGGCTGTGGTACAGCGGCAGAAACCTGGCGGCCCACGAATCAGGAACAGCGTGGATGTAGCGAGCCAGAGGGAATAGCCAGACGTCGCCGGCGAACGGCAGCCCCACGGCGGCGGCCATGCCAACGGCGCCCAGGACCCAGCGGCGCCGCAGCAGCTCAAAGAGGCCACAGGCAGAAGCGAACAGCAGGTAGTACTCGCCGACCAGGTAGTACACGAGGGCCGACAGGACGACGAACGCCGCGCCGCGACGGCGCGGCGACTGATCGGCCAGACCATGATAAGCCGCAATGCCCAGGAACACTCCAGCCAGGCTGAGGGCGAACGTCGTGGGATCCACGTACTGGTTCAGAAGCACCATCAGGAGCACAGCCGGGAGAAGCAGCCGAGCAGCGCGACGGGACAGCCCGAGGGTCGCACTGAGAACCGCGGCGGCGGCAACGACGAGAACCACCAGGGCGGCCAGGATGACGGCGCCGGGCACGGCACGATGGTACTGATCGCTCAGCAGGTCGGCCAGTCCGTCGACGGCCCCGCCGGGGTAGACAAGGAAGTCGGCGACGGTTTTGGCCTTGGCATCGACGCGGGACGGAAGCCGGGTGGCCTGGTGGTAGACCAGCGGCGCCTGGACGTACCGGTAGATGTGGACGAAGGAGAAGATCGCGACCGCGGCCAGGAGGAATCCGTAGAACGCCGTGGCGCGTCTGAGGCTTCGGGTGGTTGGCTCGCCGGCAACGGTCAACATGCACACCTTCGGACAGGGTGTCGTAGGGCAGCGCGCGGCCGCTGCAACGCAACGGCGGCGGACGTGGGGCATTATACAACCATCGGCCACGAGGTCCACGGT
Source organism: Phycisphaerae bacterium (assembly GCA_012729015.1). Classification (GTDB taxonomy): domain Bacteria; phylum Planctomycetota; class Phycisphaerae; order FEN-1346; family JAACEH01; genus JAAYDY01. Next base: position 87,524 of record JAAYDY010000079.1, read on the forward strand.
TCTTACGTGCGTTCGTCCCTTGCGTGGAAGCGTTGAGCGGCGTAGTATTGTGGACAACACGCCGAGCGGGCAGGTTTCACGGGGCGTCCTGGCCGATGAGGAGCAATCTCATGCTGGAGCTGATTGACGCGGGCAAGAGCTTGTCCAAGGAAGACTACCAGCGGGTGTTTCCGGAGTTGGAGATTCGTCTCGGCCAGTGCCAGCGTGCGGCCCAGGCGGCCGGCGTTCCGGTGGTGATCGTCTTCGAAGGGTGGGACGCGGCCGGCAAGGGCACAGTGATCAATCGCCTGACGCAGGCCATCGACCCGCGCGGATTCAGGGTCCACCCGATCAGCGCGGCGAACGAGATCGAGGCCCGGTATCCGTGGATGTGGCGATTCTGGAAAGCCCTGCCGGCCGCGGGGAAGTTCTCCGTCTTCGACCGCTCGTGGTACGGTCGCGTGCTGGTGGAGCGCATCGAAGGGCATATCGGCGAATCGCAGCGACAGGAGGCATACGAGGACATCCGCCGGTTCGAGCAGCAGTTGATCGACGACGGGACGGTGCTGATCAAGTTCTGGCTGCACATCGACCGCAAGGAACAGAGACGCCGGTTCAAAGAGCTCAGCGGGCGCAAGGCCACGGCGTGGAAGGTGGGCAAGGCGGAGCGACGACAGAATCGCCGGTACGACACGTGGGCGGCCGCCGTCGAGGACATGGTGGCGCAGACGAGCACGGAGTCGGCGCCGTGGACGGTGGTCGAATCGAACCAGGGCCGCCATTGCCGCGCGAAGGTGTTCGAAACGGTGGTTAACGCCGTGGACCGCGAGATTCACCGCCGTGCGGCTCACCCGGCGGCCAAGCCGCGGCCGATGGCCCTGCCGAAGGGGGGCAGGGCTCGAGCCACGAGCATCCTGCGGCGCGTGGACCTGGGCCTGTCGCTTCAGCGCGACGAGTATGACAAGCAGTTGAAGAAGCTCCAGAAGCGGCTGTTCGAGCTGGAGCATCATCTGTACGTCGCTCAGATTCCAGCCGTCATCGTGTACCAGGGATGGGACGCGGCCGGCAAGGGCGGGAACATCAAGCGGCTGACGGCGGGGCTGGACCCGCGCGGGTACGAGGTCGTGCCGACCGGGCCTCCGACCCGGGAAGAGCTGGCCCATCATTTCCTGTGGCGGTTCTGGGCCAACGTGCCGAGGTCGGGGCATATCACGATCTTCGACCGGTCGTGGTACGAGCGGCTCATGGTCGAGCGCGTCGAGGGATTCTGCACCGAGGACCAGTGGCGGCGGGCGTTCCGCGAGATCAACGAGTTCGAGCGGCAAGTGATCGAGCACGGCACGGTGATCGTGAAGTTCTGGGTTCACATCGACCGGCAGGAGCAGTTGCGGCGGTTCAAGGCCCGCGAGCGCACGCCCTGGAAACGGTGGAAGATCGGCGAGGAGGACTGGCGCAACCGCGGCAAGTGGCGGCACTACGAGGTCGCCGTCGCGGAGATGCTGGAGAAAACGAGCACGCGGGATGCGCCGTGGACGATCCTGGAGTCGAACTGCAAACTGTACGCGCGGATCAAGGCGCTGCGGACCGTGAGCGAGGCGCTGAGCCGGGCGATCAGGAGGCGGCGTCGCGACAAGTGACCGCGCGGGAACAACCCGTCAGAAGTCGGCGCTTCGCGGCGTGCGGGGGTATGGGATCACGTCGCGGATGTTGGCCATGCCGGTGGCGAACTGAACGGTGCGCTCCAGGCCGAGGCCGAAGCCGGCGTGCGGCACGGAGCCGTAGCGGCGAAGGTCCACGTACCACCAGTAGTCGGCTTCCTTGAGGCCCTGGGCGTTCATCCGCTCCAGCAGCACGTCGAGGCGTTCCTCACGCTGCGAACCGCCGATCAATTCGCCGATCTTCGGCACCAGCACGTCCATGGCCGCGACCGTGCGGCCATCGTCACTGAGTCGCATGTAGAACGGCTTGATCGTCGCCGGGTAATCGGTCACGATCACCGGTTTCTTGAACGTCTCCTCGGTGAGGAACCGCTCGTGCTCGGTCTGAAGGTCCCTGCCCCAGGCGGGCGGATACTCCCACGATCGTTCCGCGCGAGTCAGAATGTCCATCGCCTCGGTGTACGTGACGCGTTCGAACCGCTGATCGACGATGCCGCGCAGCGTCTCGATCACCGTCTTGTCGATCCGCTGGTTGAAGAACTCCATGTCCTCGGGGCACCGCTGGAGCACGGCCGCGAAGATGTGCTTGAGGAACGCCTCGGCCAGGTCGGCGTCGCCCTGGAGATCGCAGAAGGCCATTTCGGGCTCGACCATCCAGAATTCGGCCAGGTGCCGCGGGGTGTTGGAGTTCTCGGCGCGGAACGTCGGGCCGAACGTGTAGACGTTGCCGAGCGAACAGGCATAGGTTTCGGCTTCGAGCTGCCCGGACACGGTGAGGTAGGCGGATCGCCCGAAGAAGTCTTTGTCCATGTCGGGCCGGCCGTCGGAGCCGCGCGGCACCTGGGCCAGGTCCAGCGTCGTCACGCGAAAGAGCTGCCCTGCCCCTTCGCAGTCGCTGGAGGTGATGATAGGCATGTGGACGTAGAGGAACCCGCGCTGCTGGAAGAAGTCGTGAATGGCCGCTGAAACCACGTTGCGCACGCGGGCCACGGCTCCGAACGTGTTGGTGCGCGTCCGCAGGTGGGCCTGCGTGCGCAGAAACTCGAAGGTGTGGTGCTTCGGCTGGATCGGGTACCGCTCGGCGTCGGCTAGGCCCAGGACGCGGACCTCGTCGGCGTGAAGCTCGACGCGCTGCCCCTTGGCGGGACTCTCGACCAGCTTGCCGCGAACCACCAGCGAGCAGCCCGCCGTCAGGTGCGTCACGTCGTTCTCGTAGTTCGGCAGCTTCTGGTCGGCCACGACCTGGAGGTTGGCCATGCACGCCCCGTCGTTCAGAGCAATGAAGGCGAAGCCCCCTTTGCTCGTCCGCACGGTGCGGACCCAGCCGCCGACCTCCACCTCAGTGCCCACGGGAACCGTTGCCATCGCGTCGCTGATTCGCGTCCGTTCCATCGTCTGTGAGTCCTCACTGTCGGCTGCAAAGCCCTAGTTGTTGCGTCGTGCGCCACGCAGACTGCACACCATGCACCCGCTGTCAGCCCTGCCCGGCCTGCTGAATCTTCGCCCACGTGTCGCGCAGGGTGACCGTGCGGTTGAACACGGGCCGCCCCAGCGCCGAGTCCGGATCGACGCAGAAGTACCCCAGCCGCTCGAACTGGTAGCGGCTGCCGGCGGGCGCGTCGGCCAGGCACGGCTCGACTTTGCACCCGGCGAGCACGTCCAGCGAGTGGGGGTCCAGGTTGGCCCGGAAGTCCTGCCCTTCGGGCACGTCGTCCGGGTCTTCCTTGGTAAACAGGTGGTCGTAGAGCCGCACCTCGGCGTCGGCGGCGTGGGCGGCCGAGACCCAGTGGAGGGTGGCCTTGACCTTGCGTCCGTCGGGGGCGTCGCCGCCGCGCGTCGCCGGGTCGTAGGTGCAGCGAAGCTCCGTCACCTCGCCGGTGGCCGGGTCCTTGACGACGTCGGTGCAGGTGATGAAGTAGGCGTACCGCAGCCGCACCTCGCGGCCGGGGGCCAGGCGGAAGAACTTCTTCGGCGGGTCTTCCATGAAGTCCTCGCGCTCGATGTACAGCTCGCGCGAGAACGGCACCTTCCGCGTACCGGCGGCGGGGTCTTCCGGGTTGTTGACCGCGTCCATCTCCTCGGTCTGGCCCTCGGGGTAGTTCGTGATGACCACCTTCAGCGGCCGCAGGACGGCCATGACGCGCCGGGCCGTGCGGTTCAGGTCCTGCCGCAGGCAATGCTCCAGCAGGGCGATGTCCACGACGCTGTCGAACTTGTTGACGCCGATGCGTCGGCAGAACTCGCGGATGGCCTCGGGCGTGTAGCCGCGGCGACGCAGGCCGGCCAGCGTGGGCATGCGCGGATCGTCGAAGCCGCGGACGATGCCGGCGCGGACGAACTCGATGAGCCGCCGCTTGCTCATGACGGTGTAGGTCATGTTGAGCCGCGCGAACTCGATCTGCCGCGGATGGTAGATGCCGAGCTGGTCGAGGAACCAGTCGTAGAGCGGGCGGTGGTTCTCGTATTCAAGGCTGCACAGCGAGTGCGTGATGCCCTCGAGGCTGTCCTCCAGGCCGTGCGCCCAGTCGTACATGGGATAGACGCACCAGGCGTTGCCCTGGCGATGGTGCTCGGCGTGCAGGATGCGGTACATCACCGGGTCGCGCAGGTTGAGGTTGGGCGAAGCCATGTCGATCTTCGCGCGCAGCGTCCGCGACCCGTCGGGGAACTCCCCTGCCCTCATCCGTGCGAACAGGTCCAGGTTCTCCTCGACGCTACGATTGCGATGCGGGCTGTCGCGGCCGGGCTCGGTGAGCGTGCCGCGATGCTCGCGAATCTCGTCCGGCGACAGGTCGCACACGTAGGCCTTGCCCTTGCGGATCAGGTCCAGGGCGTACTGGTACATCTGCTCGAAGTAGTCCGAGGCGTAGAACAGCCGGTCGCCCCAGTCGGCGCCCAGCCACCGGACGTCCTCGATGATGGCGTCAACGTACTCCTGCTCTTCCTTGGTCGGGTTCGTGTCGTCGAACCGCAGGTTGAACAGGCCGCCGAAGTCCTGGGCCACGCCGTAGTCGATCCAGATGGCCTTGGCGTGCCCGATGTGCAGGTACGCGTTCGGCTCCGGCGGAAACCGCGTGTGCACGCGGCCGCCAAACCGCCCCGACTTCGTGTCCTCGACCACGGCGTTGCGGATGAAGTCCACCCGCTCGCCGCCGCCGGCCGACTCGTCACTGGTCACTTCGCGTTCAGATTCAGCCACGACAATTGCCCTCACAGTGAAACAAGCGTGCGGCCGCCCTCCGGTGGGCGTCGCACGCGGCGAATCATACCAGATTGGTTCGTGCGGCAACAGAGGATTACGGAGTACCCGCGCACTGGATCAACTGCTCGTCGTGATGGGCATAGTAGTACTTGGCCGCCTGCTCGGAGCCATGGGTGCCGTACTGGCTTTCGTAGAACTCCTGCGACCGGTCGGCGACCTTGCGGTAGTCGCGGCCGCCGATCTCGCTGAGACGCTCGGTTCGGATCCGCTCGGCCCCCGGCACATCGTCGTCGGGATTGTGCGTGTAGTATAGTGTCGCCTTGGCCTTGGCCGCACGGTTGTACTGGCCGAGGGCCTCGCGCGTCACCTGGGCCACGGCGACGTGCTCCGGATGGTTCGTGTAGCCGCGGCCGGGCTCGAACACCAGGACCACCGTGGGCTGCTTCTGCCGGAAGATGCCCGCCAGGCGGGCCACCGGGTCGCCGGTCTGCCGCACCCAGCGCTCGCGGATGCCCTCGAGCGTGTTGTCGCGGGTGCTGCGCTCTATCGCTTTCCACCGCCTGAACGCCGTCTCCTCGTCATCATGCACGGCCAGCCCCTCGGGGTGGGCCCGGGACGTGCCGTTGACGTAATCGAGCATCATCGGCTCGCCGCCCAGGGTCCGCACGGCGGCCTCGAACTCCGCCCGGCGCACCTGGGCCAGCGTCCGCGAGAGGTCTTCCTTGTGAAGGTTCCAGCCGCTCTGGCCCTCTGTCAGGCAGACCACCGTCAACTCGCGGCAACGGTCGGCCGCAAACGCCAGCAGCGGCCCCACCGTGTGCTCGTCGTCCGGATGCGCCCCAACGTACAGGACCACGGCATCCTTACGAAAACAATCCAGAATCGATTCGGCAGGCATAGGCGTCCCTTCCCAGTCTCACGACCCACAACCGCCATCGACCTCGCACCATGGCCGTCTCGCAAACGCGTACGAAACCTATTATATGGTGATTCTCCGTGACGGTCCACTCTCTCGGTGGCCCCGGGTCCATCAACGTTTTGGGGAAGCAGCGGCAAGATGCCCATGCCACGGTACGGCCCCAAAAACGTTAATGCACCCGGTGGCCCCGAATGGACGGCAGCGCGTTCCCACCGCGAGGCCGACAAATGCTGCTTGCCTGCGTCGCGGCAAGTCGGTAGAAATGCCTGAGGCCTGCGCGGCAGCGGCGGCACCCACCGTGCGAACACAAGTAGCAGAAGTTCAGGTGACGAAAAACGAATCGCCGGTTTTCGAGAATTCGGGAAGGCGCGGACGAGTTGCCGTGTCTTTCATGTAACGCGCCCGTCGGCGGCTCCGCGGCCGCTCCCGGCGCAGCCCCATGTGTGCAACGACGGGATCGATTGCCACAACGGCCGTAACCTGTTGATGGAGGAAGTCATGCGAATGATGTCGGTCTCCCTGGCGGTTGTCCTGGTGTCACTCGTGGAGGTCTCGATGCCGGCAGCCGAGGGCGATTCCTCCTCTTCTCGGCCAGACCCGTCGGCGGCATCGACCTCTCCGACGGCGGCCGCCCCGAAGGCCGCTGAAAACGCGACCCCCCCCTCCAGCGTGCCGGCTCCGCCCGACGCCGCCGTGGTGACTGTTGACCAGCCCACTCACGCGGTCCGACGCACGCTGTTTGCGGCCACGGTCGAGAACGAGACCGGCCAGGAGCAGTACAAGCCTGTGGCGGCCGGCATCGGCGACCTGGTCGGCGTGTTCCTGTCGCGGCAGGAGCAGTTGACCATCGTGGAGCGATACAAACTGGACGCCCTCGCCCGCGAACAGGCCATGAGCCTCAAGGGCCTGACCGGGCAGGAACACGCCGTGGCGGCCGGGAGACTGCTTGAGGCCGACACCGTGCTGGTCGGGCGGCTGTTCATGCAGGACCGCAAGTTGATCGTCAGCCTCAAGGCCCTGGAGATTGCCACGGCGCGCGTCGTGGCCGCCGATCAGGTGGCCTGCCGCCCCGAGGACATGATGGAGGCCGCCCTGCAACTGGCCCGGAACCTGGCCGAGCAGATGGCCACGCCCCTGCCGCCGATCGATCCGGGGGCCGTGGACAAATCGCCCATCGCCGGGCTGCACTTCGCCCAGGCCCTGAGCCACTACTACGCCGGCGACATGGACTCGGCCATCATGCAACTGATGCGGACGATCGACCTGGACCCGGACTACGTGGAGGTCCATTACTGGACGGGCATGTGCCACTGGCGTCTGAAGGAATGGCCGCACGCGGTGATCGAGTGGGAGAAATACCTGAAGCGCCGCCCGTGGTCGGAGCACGCTGCGGAGATCGCGCCGCTGCTGGAGAAGGCGAGGCAACTGGACAAGGAGTCGGCCATACCGCGACTGGCGCCTGAGGCGGAAGAAGGCGCCACGCCCCAGGAACAGCCCACCCACGGCTCAAAGGGATAGCATCCATGCACAAGACACCTCGTCGCTTGCAGACAACCTGGTTTGCGGTACTGGCCCTCGGAATCGCGGTGCATGGGACCGCCGGAGTCGTCAGCGCGCAGGATGTGATTTCACGACACGAAGACAAGGGCAAGGATTACACTCTCGCAACGAAAATCCACCGACGGGGCGGCCGGATTGTGCTCACGGCATTCACTCGGACGACGTTTGTGGACGGCAAGGAACGCCGCAGACGACGGACCGAAGTCCACGTCGACGCGGATGGGAAGTCGCGTTATGAGACGAAGCTCTGGTGCTATCACGCCGATCCCCAGATGCGGGGAGAGTGCAAGCTATTCCTGGATCTCGAGGAGATGAACGCCTGGTGGCGGGAAGAGGCGGGCAAGTACGGGGTGACGCCTGAACTGGGCGGCGAGGCCTGCGGCCTGGACGATGCCACGAAGACCCCGGACGAATCCTTTGAGAAGTACGCGGGGATTCACTGGAAGACCTACACGAAACCGCTGAGATGGCACAAACACGTGATGTCTCCATGCACCTGGTTCTGGGCCAAGGAGCCCATCGAGTCGGATGGGCGTTCCCTGAAGGCCGCCCGTTGTGCCTACTGGGAGCATCCCGGCCCCCTGCCGTCCTTCGAGAAGGACTGGACCGGGTGGGCCAACACAGTGGCGATGCGCACGTACACGCAGCCGGTGGACGATGCCGGCGACCTGCTTCCTGGGTCGCGTCGGTACGTTGATTTCCGCAGCCAGGCTCCTGGGATTCTCATGGAGGTGGTGCAGGAGATGGACTACAGCACCCCCCGTCCGACCATCAGGAGCTACTGGATCACGCACAGTATCTCCGTCCACTTCAAGCCGACGATTGTGCGAGGCCCCGAGGAGTGCCTGGACTACAAGGTCGAGATCGAGGAGGTGACCGACGGCGAGCCGGCCTTGCAGGGACAATGGATTCGACGGGTGGTCCCGCCGGACGGGTTGATCCCCAAGGACGAGGGCACGTCGGACACGCCTTCGGCCCCCACCGCATCCTCTGCCCCCAAGACCCCGGTGGCCACGGCCGCTTCGCCGTCCGAGGCGACCGTCATCGAACACGGCCCGACACCCGGGCGGGCATCCGGGGCGGCACGACCGCGGCGGCCCCGAACGACGAACACCGTGGTGGCGCCGTTCAACTTCCAGATGAAGAACGGCACAGGAGAGTGGCGATGGATCGAGAAGGCCATGGCCGACCGTGTCATCACGGATCTCTACCGTTGCCGCCAGGTGCAGGTGGTCCAGCGCGACGCCATGCAGCGCGCCGCCGAACAGATGAAGTGGACGCCGGAGTTGATGAATTCCCAAGACGGGCTGGACACGGTCCGTCAGCAGCTTCGGCCGGAGTACCTGATCAGCGGCATCTACGATGTGGCAGACGACACGCTGTCAATGACCGCCATCATCGTGGACATGGAGACTCGCCAGGAGATGGCGCGTTGCAGGGTCTGCGGGCCGGTGGACCAGGTGCTCGACCTGACTCGAGCGCTGAGCGCCGAAGTCCTCGCATGGCTTCTCGAAGGAGAGGCCGAACGGATTCTGGCCGATCTGCCGGCCTGGACGCGAAGCATCCCCGCGGCCAGGGCGCTGTACGAAGGAGTGGACCTCTACGATCAGGGCCGCTACGCCGAGGCGTGGCTCCTGTTTCGCCAGGCCTCGAAAACGGACCCCGCGTATGCCGAGGCCACGTATTGGGTGGCCAAGATGTACTACTTCATGGACCGCCATGACCACGCCCGACGGGGATACGAGCAGTTCCTGTACGGCGCCCCCAACCACCCACGAGTCGGAGAGGCGGTGATCGAGTGCATCGACACATTCGAAAGGGCGGATATGCCCACGGAGTCGCTTCTGCAACTCTACGAGAGGCTGGAGAAACAACTCGCCGGCGACGCTCCGGCATCGAGCACCGAATGGGAGCATTTCGACTTGCTGCTTCACGCGGATAAGGACATGGCCAAGCACGGGATGGCCGGCACAATGGCATTCCATCTGCAGAGTCAATCCATGAGCGGCCCCGTCATCTCCCCCCGGAAGGCGTGTTATCTGCTGCGAGCCAAGAGAGAGAATCTCCTGAAACACCTGGATCCATTCGGCGAGTCTGTCGGCCTCAACCATGGGCTGTATGGTCAGTCCATGCGCGGCGACGAGATTCCCGCCCTGAAAACGAGGCATCTGCTGGTCACGGGCCAATCAAGCGGCATCTTCGACAAGACACGATATCGGTTCGACGGCACCCCTCGCACGTATTCATGTGATGTCGGCGGCAGCAACAGGGAGAAGACCGACCGCTACATTGCCAACTATCCGAAGTGGTGTACCCTGGTGGCCGCAGAGGGCATGGTTCTCCGATCGGTCACCGTCGTCGCCAAGACCAGCACCGACGCCGAGGGCGATCTCACCATCGCGGTGGGGCACGACTTGAACGGCGACGCAGTCGCAGAGTGTACTGTTCCGATGAGCGTGGCTCGCGACAAGGGAGCCACCTTGACCGGTTTCCTTCCGAGCTACTGGCTTCAACTGAGGATCACGTTCCGGTCGACGACGCTCGTCGAGGGGTTTGAGGTCTCAGCCAGAGCCGCGAGACCCACTACCGGACTGGGGGCAATCCGAACCAACTGCCCCTCAACGGCAGATTACCTGGTGAAGGTCGACCAGGACAGGGCATCGCTGGGCAACGGCATTGTCGGCTTCGTCCCCGTCGGACGGCATACAGTGACCTTCCTTCCGCGCGGCGACCACAGTGCGGCCCTCTATCAGCCATGGGAAACCACGGTTGACGTCGTGGAGGGCAAGGCCACCCAAGTGACCGGCCCCCTGTCCTGGAAGAAGGAGTCTCCTTTTTCCTCCTGGCAACAGACTCGGCTTGTCGGAGGCGACTACACGACGCCCCCCTCGTCATGGGAGGACAAGATCACCGACTCGCCCGCCCTGCTCCTCGATGACGACTGCATCCGGGTCGTCTGGTCCCGCGACGGAGATCTCTGGATGGCAGAGAGCTTCGACGGCGACACCTTCAGCGCGCCGCGACGGTTGGCCCTTCCCGTCTCGGCCGCATGGCTCGAGGCCAATGCCAGACTGCTCCGCGACGAGGCCGGTCGCGTGCTGCTCCTGATGAAGAGTACGCGCGACCTGCTCCATGAGGGTCGCTGCTACGTGTCCTGGTCGCGTGACTTCGAGCATTGGTCCGGTCCGGCCATGACACCCTTGATCACCGGCAGCCTTCGCTCCACCGCCTGTGACCGCGTCGGGCGTCTCCTGGCCATGAACTGGAACGGCACTCTGTCCTGCAGCCGCGACCTCATTCAATGGCAACGACTGGGCAATCACGCGGGCGGCGGCAGCAGCAGGCGATCCCTTGACAGCGCCGCCGTGCTGCATCGCAGGGACCATCGCATTGAGGTCGTCGGACTCCTCAGGTATGGCAGCCCTGTCACCAATTTCTGGCTGACCAGGACCATCAGCACGGAGGGGACAGACTGGACAGAGCCTGAACTGATCTCCCGAATTCCGTTTCCATCGGGTCGCGAGTACAGTCTGTCGGCCTTTCACGACGGCTCGGGACGAACCACGGTGGCTCTCTTCGGCGAGAAGCCAGACTCCATGCAACTCTGTCGCGAGAAGGCCGACGGCACATGGGAGGTGTCCCCCTGGTTTGACGGCGTGGCCGGCAGCATGGCCGACATGGCCTGGCACCCCCGGTGGGGCTATGTCCTGGCCTGGAACATGGGCGGCATCTCGTCGACCGACAAGTCCTACAGAACAGGCCCCTATGTCACGCGCGGCGAGAGCATCGACGCGATGCTTCGGGCCGCGCCGCACCCGGCCACCCAGGAACGCATCGCCGAGGAGTTCTTCCAACTGGGTCGGGCCTACGAGTTGAACCGCTCCACGCCGGACGATGCCCTGAGGTTCTACCACAAGGTCGTCAACGAGTTCCCTGGCACCGAGGCCGCAGACAAAGCCCGCGGCCGCATCAACGAGATTGGCAAGTAACCCCGTCGTCGGCGCGGGCGCAAGCAACCAGGCCGCAGCCTCTATCGCGGAGACTGCGGCCCGGGATGTCGCCGTCTTGCCGCACAGGCGCCGCCGCTCAGTCCTCAGCCCCCTCGATCGGCTTCCACTGCCGGTAGTCCGTCGGCGACAGGTAGTTCTTCGTGGCCGCTTCCTGCTCCGGCGAGACGGCCGTCGAGATGAACATCGGCGTCCCCGTCACCGGCACGCGCATCTCGCCGGCAGCGCTGATCGAGCCGCTCTCCTTCGAGTACACGATGCCGCCCAGCAGCTCGCGGTTGTAGAGCACCATCTTGTCCTTCGGCACTTTCAGGTTGTAACGGAACGGCTTGCCCTCGGTCCACAGGCAGTAGACCTCGCTGTCGCCCTTGCCGCGGAACTTGTAGCAATAGAACGCGCTGTCGGCAAAGGGCCGGTCGCTCCACCGCGACGCCGCCTCGCCAATATTCTCGCCGTCGCCGACGATCTCCAGCACCTTCGGGTCGGGAATCAGCTCGATCATCAGCTTCGTGATCTTCGCCACGGGCCGCAGCTTGCCGTCCTTGAAGAACCCGTACGACTTCAGCAGGTAGTACCCCTGCTCCCGCCGCGGCGAGAACTGGTCGTTCACATACGTCAACGTCAGGCACTGCACGCCGTGCCGCGCCGACAATGCCAAGGCCCGGATCATGTAGTCGGCCGTCTGGTCCTTGGTCGTGTGGAACGGATTCGCCGGACCGTAGGCCATCGGCCAACCGATTTCCGTGAACCAGATCGGCCGCTCCTTGCCGCGTTTGCGGCACTCGTCCTTGACCCAGTTGAGCGCCTTGGCCAATCCCGTCGAGTCAGGAGGCAGCGGGAACGAGAACGGGTGCAGGTCGATGCAATCGTAGTACGGGAATCCGCCGTGCTTGTGCACGCCGTGGATGAAGGCCTGGCCGCCCATGACCTTCCGCTCCTTGTCCACGTAGTTCGGCCCCGGCAGGGCGCCGTCCACGCAGCCGATCGGGCCCATGGCCACAATCCGACACTCCTTGCTGCAAGCCTTCAGTTCTGCGTGGGCCGCCTTCAGACATGCAGTGTATGCCTCGTCCGGCATCGTGTCCCCATCGGGCTTCAATTCCGTCCCGGGCTCGCCGTCAATGACCCAGTAGCGAACCGGCCGCGCCGGAACGTCCGGGTTCTCCTTCCACAGCGATCCGCCCGGACCGAAACGGGCGGCAGCCTCGCGCACAGCCGCTCGGTACCCCTTCACGTCGCCGGTCTTCGCCCAGCGGTTCGGCGAGAAGTAGCCAGCGATCTCGATGCCACTGCGAGCCGCGGCCAGAACGCCCTTCTCCTGATCCGGCCCTAGCGTCGTCGAGATCAGGCCGAAGCCCGTCTGCTTCACGAGATCCAGGTATTGCGGCGACACGAAATCGCTCGCCCAGCAGTAGAGCCCATAGAACGGCACCACGCGATTGCCGTCTGCATCGCGAAGCCCTGCGGGCTCCTGAGGCATGGCTGCCGCGCCACCCCCCTGAGCCCATGTCATCCCCACGCAGCCGCACAACTGAACGGCTGCCAGCACCAGTGCCGCCAAGGTCCTTGACTTCATCGTGACTGCCTCCCTTCCGATGCCACTGCATACTCCGCCGCCGTTGCCTCGCGGCGAATGATCGCGACCGCCGTGCAGCCGCTATACGGTATTAAACCACATGCCTCGAACCAAACCGCGTGGCAATCCCCGCGCGGAAGATAGGTCAATATGCCACCAGCACGCACATGCAAGGCCGGATTCTCCACTGTAGCAACAACGTGACCGCAATCGTGGAAAAAGCCAAGAACCTTCCTTCACGTGAGCATCCTTCACGCGAACGGCACGGCCCCGGCGACCCCTCGACCATACCTTGAACGCCAACTGTATAACACACCCCGCTCCCATGATGGCCACTCCCCTGCCCGCGCGTCTCGAACGGGCTCGTCCCGGATCTCCCTCGGTCACGTCTCCGGCCGTGTCTCAAGCAGGGCTGTCCCGGATCTCTTTCGGTCATGTTCCCGGCCGTCCCCACGGGGCTCTGCCCGAGCGAGCGACACACTCCAGCGGTCGCCGGCACGACCTGGAAAGCCGGTAGCTCCTGCTGCCGCCTTTTCGGACTGGATTTGCCGGTCCACCAGGAAACCACAAAGGAGGACGGAGCCGCCGCGCCCCGCCGCCTTTTCGGCGTGGCGGCGACCGGCCGCGGCGGGTGAGAAACGCATCAATGGCCGGAAACCCTCATTGCCACGAGAACTCTGATTGCCCACGAAACTCTGATTGCCTACCTTGACAGCCCACGGTTTTGCTGTATACTCGCTGCTCTTGCAGCCGATGTATTGGCGGTGCATGAGGCAACCCGGCTGGGGCGATGGCACCAGGAAGGCTTCGCTCAACCGACGTTGCGAAAAATCCGATCCCCGATAGCTCAATCGGTAGAGCGTCCGGCTGTTAACCGGCAGGTTGCTGGTTCGAGTCCAGCTCGGGGAGCCAAAATCAATCCGACGGAATTTGCCGTCGGTTCAAGTTAACGGAAACGCCCGACCAGGAAACTGGCCGGGCGTTTTCGTATCCCGTTGCCAACAAAGGGTTACGACGCACCAACCACCACGGGCCGCGCTCTCTGTTTCAAACCGCCCCGACAAACCCGCAGCGGTAAACGTACACGTTCTCGCCCGCCCGCCGAGAGCAACGGCCCGAACTCTCGGACTCTCTCGTAAACAGCCCTCGTCCAGTTAACAGACCCGTTCGTCCCGGACCCTACCGCCATTTCGAACTTCCGCCGGGTAAGTAAACAGTAGACGAGCATCGATAACCCAGCCAGACAGCGAGCCGGTCGCAAGGCGAAGGCCGTTGTGGGCACATCCGCAAGGAGCCCGCAATGGAAGAACCGTTCGCCGACCCCCCGAACCCGGCCGCGATGACCCCGAACGAGCGACGCCAGGAGATCGCCGCCATCCTCGCCCGTGGCGTGCTTCGCCTTCGCCAGGCGGGCCAATCATCGCCAGGTTCGCGTTCCTCTCGCACCCCCGAAAATCCCGCGAAACAGAGGCAAAACGGACTTGATGAGGGGGCCGAAACGAGCCCTCATGTGCTCGCTCGATAGCCACGAGCAAGACATGAAAGGAGCTCGAAAAGCATGAGTTTGAACATCGCCAAAGAGGTCGCCGCCCTGGGCCGATTGACGGTCAAGGACCTGCGGGCCAAGCACATCGAGGTCTTCGGCGAGGCCACGCGCAGCGGCAACAAGGACTGGCTGCGTAAGCGAATCGCCTGGCGCATCCAGGCCAACGCCAGCGGCGACCTTTCCGAACGGGCCAGGCGGCGGGCTGACGAACTGGCCAACGACGCCGACCTGCGGACGACCGCCCCGAAGGGCAACCAGGTCGCCATCACCACCACGGCGTCGGTCGCCTTCGACCACGACTCGCGGTTGCCGATGCCGGGCGCGATCCTGCGGCGGCCATACAAGGGTCGCGAGGTTGTGGTGCGCGTCCTGCCACGGGGCTTTGAATACGAGGGCGAGGTCTACCGCACGCTCTCGGCCGTCGCCAGGGCCGTCACCGGCACGCACTGGAACGGCTACCACTTCTTCAACCTGAAGCCCGGCAAGAATGGAGTCGCCGATGAGTAGGACCACCGCCAACACGCCCATCACGTTCCGGTGCGCGGTCTACACCCGCAAGAGCACCGAGGATGGACTGGAGCAGGAGTTCAACAGCCTTGACGCCCAGCGCGACGCTGGCGAGGCGTACATCGCCAGCCAGAAGTCCGAGGGTTGGGTCTGCCTACCCGACCACTACGACGACGGCGGGTTCACCGGCGGCAACATGGACCGCCCGGCGTTGCAGCGCCTGCTGGCGGACATCGAGGCGGGCAAGGTTGACTGCATCGTTGTCTACAAAGTGGACCGCCTCAGCCGCTCGCTGATCGACTTCTCGAAGATCATGGACGTGCTCGAACGGCACAAGGTGTCGTTCGTCTCGGTGACGCAGCAGTTCAACACCAGCACGTCGATGGGCAGGTTGATGCTCAACGTGCTCCTGTCGTTCGCCCAGTTCGAGCGGGAGATGATCAGCGAACGTACCCGCGACAAGATCGCGGCCACGCGCCGCAAGGGTAAATGGACCGGCGGCATGCCGCTGCTGGGTTACGACGTGGACGTGCGTGGCGGGCGCTTGCTGGTCAACGAGGAAGAGGCCGCCCGCGTGCGGGAGATCTTCGCGCTGTACCTCGACCGCCAGTCGCTCATCACCACGGCGGCGGAACTGGACCAGCGAGGCTGGACCACCAAGCAATGGGTCACGAAGAAGGGCCGCGAGATGGGCGGCAAGCCCTGGGGTAAGAACAGCCTCTTCAAGATGCTGACCAACCGCCTCTACCTGGGCAAGATCACCTACAAGGATGAGATTCACGAGGGCGAGCACGCCGCCATCGTCGACGAGGAAATCTTCGAGCGGACGCAGCGGATGCTCAAACGCAACGGCCGCACGGGCGGCGCGCACGTCAAGAACCGCCACGGGGCATTGCTCAAGGGCCTGGTGCGATGCGTGACCTGCGACTGCGCGATGGCCCCGGCCCACACCGTCAAGAACGGCAGCAAGGTGTATCGCTACTACTGCTGCACCAACGCCCAGAAACGCGGCTGGCATGTCTGCCCCACGCCGTCGGTGCCAGCGCCGGAACTGGAACGGTTCGTGGTCGAGCAGGTCAAGGTCATCGGCAAGGACACCGACCTGCTGGCCGAGACGCTCGCCGAAAGCCGCCGCCAACGCGAGGAGGCCATCGGCAAGTTGGAGGTCGAGAAGCGGACGCTCGAACGCGAATTGCAGCGCCACAACAACGACCTTCGCAAGCTGGCCGGTAAGGACGGTCTGGCGACCGACCGCATGGCCGACATTCAGGATCGCATTCGCATTACCGAGCAACGCGCCACCGAGGTGCGCGAGCAGATCATCGTTCTGTCCCGCGAGTTGGTGGACGCCCGCGAGGTTGGCGAAGCGTGCTCCTTGTTCGAGCCGCTCTGGGAAAC
Source organism: Phycisphaerae bacterium (assembly GCA_012729015.1). Taxonomy (GTDB): domain Bacteria; phylum Planctomycetota; class Phycisphaerae; order FEN-1346; family JAACEH01; genus JAAYDY01. The sequence continues at coordinate 103,876 of JAAYDY010000079.1, forward strand.
GCTCAGCGCCCGCGAACAGGCCCGCATCCTGCACCTGCTCATCGAACGGGTGGACTATGACGGCCCGAACGGGAAGGTCGCCATCACTTTCCACCCAACGGGCATCAAGACCTTGGCTGACGAACTGAACCGACAGGAGGTGACCGCATGAAGGGTTTGAGGATTGAGTGTGACGTGCATTTCACGCGGGGCCAGCGCACTCGCAAGGTCATCCAGGAAGGCCCACCGCCCGAACCGGCTGTGACGCCCGAAGGCACGATCCAGCGCATCGCGCGTCTGATGGCGCTGGCGATCCGCTTCGACCGGCTCATCAAGGCGGGCGAGATCACCGATCAGGCCGACCTGGCGCGGCTGGGCAACGTAACCCGCGCCCGCGTGACGCAGATCATGAACCTGCTCCAGCTCGCGCCGGACATCCAGGAAGACATCCTGTTCCTGCCGCGCACCTTTCGGGGGCGCGACCCCATCCGCGAGATCATGGTGCGGCCCATCGCGGCCGAGCCAGACTGGCGCAAGCAGCGGCGGCTCTGGAAGTGCCTGACTTTCGATCAGGGGGTTGAGATAATGCCGGTTGGCGAAAACGTGACACCAAATCGAGCCCAGTGCTGACAAGAGGTTACGGACGAAAGTGTCAGAATCGGGCATTTCCGCATTCTGCGCCTCCCTGCCCATCCATGAAGTCTCAGCCGTCTCACCGGGCTGAGACCGTGAGACAACGTTGGACCCCGCATTTACAGGGGTTTACAGGCGAAAGTCTCAAAATCGCCTGTTTTCGCGTTCTACGCCCCCCCCGGTCACCTTGCGGCAGCGGTGCGCGCCATCGCTCCCGCCAGCGATTCCCAATCCGGCATGGTGCCGTCGGTCTGGTAGGCCTTTCGGGCTTCACGGATCGCCGCGTGCAACTCCGGCCATTCCTGCGACTCGTCCTCGGCCTCGTGCAGATGTCCGATGGCGCGCAAGCGGTGAGCATAGCCATCGAGCGTTTCCGCAAGCAGGACGTAGGCGGCCCCGAGGTGCTTTTCGACACACTCGACACACGAGGCCCGTGTCACGGCCACGCCGTTAGGCGAGGACCGGCCACGGCAGCCACAGTTGCCCGTCGGCTGGGTGACAATCGGCTCGACCTCACCGGTTCGGCGGCGCACGGCTGGGCGGGTCATCCGACGAGTTGTGCTTGCGGCCGTGGCAATCTGCCGACTCTCGAAGTGCTCGCCGATTCGCTGGGCGTAAAGCATCTGATCGTCAAGGATGGTGCATTTGTAGGCAGGCCGTCCGTCGCACTCGATCACGTTCTGCTGGTCGGTCGCCAAGTCGTACTCCAGCGTGAACACCTCGTCCTCGGTCTGCCACTGGCCGCTGATCAGCAGCGTGTCTGGATGATCCGCCCGGTACGCCACGCGATAGATGAATGCTCCGGGAAGCTCGATGTCAAAATCGCCAGAAGGCTGATGGACGTGGATGAGGTTGGCCAGGTCGGCCTCGACCGTTCTGTCGCCGTACACGAATCCGGCTCGAGTCGGGTGAACGATCACCCGCTTGCCCATCGCGTCGAGTGCCGGACCATCCATTCGATACAGATGGAAGAGCGGATTCTCCTTCGCACCCCCCGCGATGAACGTCATGTGCCATCCACCGGCGTCGCGCCAGGCCGTGGGCGAACACTCGCTGACATCCGCAGCCAGACCCGTCACCAGCCGTGCGATCTTTCCATCCGGCAGTCGATAGTGCGCCTTCCAGACACGGCTTTCGTCCGCCTGGCAAAACAGCAGCACCGGCTGGCCGTTCTCGTCCGGCGTCAGGAACGGCATGTGGGTCATCAGGCCCGCGTCGTGAAGTTGTTTCAGCATGAGTACCTCGATGTCGGTGTGCGACAGGTTCCCGGCCAGAGGATCTGAGTGCCATCCGGGCTCAGGCATCCGATCTGAAGCTGCAGATAACCGTTGTAGTAGTAGTTCGAGCAGAACTGGTTCGGCAGATTGACCAGCCTGCCCTCGGCGTTGACGCACCCCGCGCCGTACCACGGGTACGAGCTGGGATAGCAACTTCCCATCTCAATCAACCGCCAGAAGGAACCGGGCGGAGCCTTGCCTGGCCCCTGGTACGGCGTCAGATCCCAGCATGGGGAGTAGGTGCGGTGAGTTGTGTACGATCCCAGCACGAATGGCTCGCAGGTGCAGCATGTGGGGCATTGGCCTTCGGAGTCGAAGACCGCCGCCTTGCCACCGACGAGCACGCCGCGCTTTCCACCAGGACGAACGACGGCTTTGCCTGCGGTAGCCATTACGTGCTCCCCGAGTCGTCGCAGGATTCCTGTTCGACCATCTCGTTGATCCAGCCGAGCACCAGGTCGTAGCCGTAGGAGTCATTGGGAACGTAGTGGGCGTAACCGAACGTGGCGGCGATCATCTGGCCAATGCTCGGGCGCTGCCACTTGTGCGGCGAGGCCGTGGGATCGACGGCGCTCTCCAGCGTCTCGCCGGTCGCCACATCCAGCACGTCATAGGTCCACGTCGCGGGGTTGGCCTCGTCGCCCTGACTGCCGCCGACCTGCGTCAGGTCCACCGGGAAGACGCGCATGGGCTGGTGATTGCCAAAGCGGATGACGGCCCATTTGACGCCGGTTCCTTCCTCTTTCCACAGGATGGACGCAGAGCCATTGGGTGAGGCGAACAGACCTCCGGCGACGCCGTCGAAGATGTCCGCGTACTCGTATTCTGCGGCGTCCTCGTCGATTACCAGCAACTGCACCGGGCAGACACCGGCGGCGTAGGCTCGACCGATCTTGCCGCTGGCGATGGGTTCGGCCAGGACGACGAACTTGCCCTCGTGGGTATCCACGGCGGGTGTCACGCACGACAAGGTCACGCGGTTCTTGAACTCGTTGAGGTTCGTGGCCGGATCGATGATGGGTGTGTCGATGCCCAGCACGGCCAGGCGGTTCTGATTCGAGCCGCTGTCGTTGCGGACCAGGACGATGGACGCCTGCTGGGATGATGGCTGTGCGCTTTGGCCCAGGTGGGCGGTGCGCTGGCGGAAGTCGACAGCCGCATCGATGAAGGCGTTGTAGGCGCTGGCGGGAATGACCAGCGGCTGGCCGGACTGGACCTTCTTCAAGGCGTCGCTCATGATCCGATCCCCAATGCCGCGAAGTTGCCGTCTTCATAGACCTTCTCGACGTAGGCCGCGATGGGTTGCTTGACCAGCGTGTTGCTGCCGGTGTCCTCGGCGTCGGCGTAGCGCACCCACAGATACTCCCAGCCCTTCTTGGCGATGCCGCTGATCGGCCCCACGGTGATGCCCGTGCGGTTGGGCGAACCGGCGAAGCGGAAGGTGATCTCCCAATCGTCGTCGGGGCCGGTGCCGCGACGCGAGCCGGATGCGCCCAGGAACAGGCATTCCCCGGCAGCCAGACCACGGAATGACCCACTGTTCACCTTGCCGGTAAGTTGGAAGAGCGTGCCCTTGTAGGCCGTGGTCACCTGGGCGGCGGACAGGTAGTGGGTTTCAGAGAAGTTGTAGACCGGCACGGTGATGTCCACGCCCTCGACGTTGTCGTGCGTGACGCCGATTGCGCCCTTGAAGTCGGGCGCGGTGCCGGATGCGGCATACCGACCGATCGTGGACAGCGATTGGGTGATGTGCTGCGTGCCGCCGCCGGTGTCGAAGCTGAAAGATGAGTCGCCGGTCTCCGGCGGCTCCTGGTACTCGAACGGCGCATAGTTGACCATACCGGTCCAGATGCACTTGTCTGGGTTGGTGGTGTCGACGTGGACCGGCTCCACCGTCACCGGCTGGCGCTTCATGTTGTGCAGAACCGTCGGCGCGGTCGCCTTGAGCGTGGCGATAGCCGTCGCCTCATCGGCCGTGCCGGTGATCGTGTAGAGCAGCTCCGCAGACTGGGTCTCGGTGATCTGTCGGGAGTCGATGTTCTCGGTGCAGACAACGGGCATCCATGCCTCTCCTGATTCCGGGAGTTACGCGAACGTCAGGCCGCCGGTCTGCGCGGCCTGGACGAGCTTCTTGGTGTTCTTGGCAGTTTCCTCGGTCGCCTTGGCCGTGCGATCGGCGACATCTCCGGAGGCCAGGCCCTGGATGGCGGCGGCATTGAACGTGCCGCGCACGCCGATCTTCGCCGCCTCCTGCTGAACCATGTCGCCGATGTCGCCCAGTCCGGCCAGCGCGTCGCGGGCCTTGTTGATGATGTCGTCGGGGCCTTCGAGTCCTTCGGGGGCGGCGGACTCCTTCTCCTGCCGTTTGCGTTTGGCTGTCTCGATGGCCTCGCGCCATTCCTGCCGGGCCTTGGCGAGGTCAGCCTCGTTCTCGGACATGCGGTTGGCGTACTCGGTGTCGAGCTCGCGGTGCTTCTCCAGGTTCTGCCGCCCGATCTCGCCAAGGGTTGCCTCGTGGACGGCGGATGCCCGGCGGCGTTCGGCTTCTCGCTGGGCTTCGCGTTGTGCCGTCTTACGTTTCTGCTCGTCCTCGATGCGGGCGATGGCAGCCTGCTTCTGCTCCTCGACCAGTTTGTTCTCGGCCTCCAGGTCTACCGAATCATCAAACAGCGACTTGATCCAGTTCCATGCCTTCTGCGCGCCCGCCTTGATGTTCTCCCAGGTCTTGGAGAAGA
>JAAYDY010000080.1 GCA_012729015.1 Phycisphaerae bacterium
ATCTGTCCGACGGACTTGACGGAACCGATGTCGATGCCGAGTTCCAGCGACGACGAGCAGACGGTGGTCGCGGGCCGCGAACCGCGCATCAGTTCCTCAGTCTGCTCGCGGACTTCCTTGCTGAGCGAGCCGTGATGAACCAGGAACTCCGGCGGCCGTCCCTCGGCCCGGCAGCGTTCGTTGAGGGCATCGGCATAGACTTCCACGTTCTGCCGGGTATTGGAGAAGATCAGATTCTTCGAGCCACAGCACGCAGCCATCATCTCGTCTACCAGCTTGTGGTTCACGCCGACAGCGGCGGCCGACGAGCCCCGGTCCGATGTGTCCTCGGCCTCGGGACGGAGTGGATTGTGGAACCCGTAGAGCTTGTACTGGATGGTCTTCTGGTCCGCCTGGTCGGTGACCAGGTCGACGCGGTGCGATTCACCCGGGCGCAGCCACTCGGCGCTTCGCGGCATGTCGCCGAGCGTGGCCGACAGCGCGACCATGCGGAAGTTGACCCCCGCGCGGCGCGCCAAGCGAAAGAGCAGGCTCCTGAGGTGCGTACCCCGCTCGCGGCCAAGGAAGGCGTGCAGTTCGTCGATGACCACGAACGAAAGGTCGGCGAACATGCGGGCCAGCGCTGCGCTGCGATTGACGAACAGAGCTTCGAGCGATTCGGGGGTGATCAGCAGAATGCCTGACGGCTTGGTAACCGCCGTCTGCTTCTTGCTGGCGGACACGTCGCCGTGCCAGCGGTGCACGGGAACCTCGGCGTGCTGGCACAGGTCGTCGAGCCGGCGGAATTGGTCGTTGATCAGGGCCTTCAAGGGACCGACATAAAGCGCCCGGACAGAACTGCCCGGGTGTTCGTAAATGCGTGAGATGATCGGCAGGAACGCCGCCTCGGTCTTGCCCGAGGCCGTTGCCGCCGCGAGGATCAGATCCTGGTCGCCCTCGATGATCTTGTGGATCGCTTCGACCTGGATCGGGCGCAGCGCCGCCCACTTCATGTGCCAGAGGGCACGCTGAACGGGTTTGGCCAGGAGCGAGAAGGCATCGGTAGCCATTAGAGTCGAAACTCGCTCATTCCGCCGGGAGCGTTATCCTGGGGAGGCTTGGGGTCGGCCGCGGCCGGCCCCGTGGGTGGCTGTCCAGGCTGAGCATCGGCGGAAGATGCCTGGGGCGGCCCCGCTGTATTCACTTTCAGCACCTGCCGCCAATCCGTGCCGGTATTCTGCTCCAGGATTCGCAGCAATCCCACAAAATCCCTAACCGTGTCGCGGGGCGTCTGGAAGTAGGCGGCGCCCATCCGCTGGCTGCACAGCCGCAGGTACTCCACGATGCCCTCGTCGGGAATCAGCTCCTTGCCGCAGTCGTACTCCGCATGCACATTGCGGATGTTCGAGAGCAGAACGAAGCAGTCTTCCGGTGTCAGCGGATCGAGCTTCAGGACCGGCGAAGAGTAGTCCTTGCGGCCGTCGGTGGCAAAGCGATTCGGCGCCAGGCGAGTGGCCAGGGCCTCGTAGCTGTAGAGGCCGCGGCGGCGGTCCTCGATGCAGTCGTCCGTGCCGGCGAACTGGAAGGCCAGACCCTGGGTGTTCCCTTGAAGGCAATCGTTCAGAATCCGCAGCAGGGCCTCGTAGTTGTTGTTCCGGGCGGTGATGTTGTTCAGGCGGTGCGACAGGACGACCAGTTCGTCGATGTTCACCAGCAGCCCGGCGTATCCCGCGATGCGGACAAACGAGGCGAAGAGCTTCAGGAAGTCGTATACCGAGTCGTCGCCGATGATGGTCCGCACGCCGAGTTGCTGGCGGGCCTCGGTCTTGGTGGTGAACTCCGCCCGCAGCCAGCGCAGGGCAGACTGCGCCTGTTCCTCGTCCTGGGCCAGGTAGCCCTCGTAGTAGCGGGTCAGCACGGTGACGAAGTCGAACCCATGGACGAAGTCCAGGAGCGGGTTGAGGGCCTCAGTCAGCTTCTTCTTGACCTCCTCGTCGTCGCCGCCGGCCTGGCGAACCGCGAAGTCGACTTCGCCGATCCATTTCTCGACCAGGTTCCCGAGCGCCCCGCCCTCGGGCCTGCCGCGAGTCGAGAGGTTGCGCATCAGTTCGCTGAACAGGGCCCGGGCCTGACCGCCGGTGCCCTGAAGCCGCCGCTCGGTGGTGATGTCGGCCTGGACGACGACGAACTTGCGCTCCAGGGCCACGGTCCGCATCAGGTTCAGGAAGAAGGTCTTGCCGCTGCCGAAGCGGCCGACCACGAACCGGATGCCCGCGGCCCCGCTCTCGGCCCGTTTCAGGTCCTCGATGACCGCCGTCACTTCCTCTTTGCGGCCCACCTGGATGTGCGGCAGTCCGACCGCCGGAACCACGCCCGCAGCCAGGGACTGCAGCACCGCCGACCTCTCACGCTGTGTGATGCTACGCATCCCATTGCTCCTTCAACAGATCAAGGCGCACCCGCACGGGGTCGCCGTCCTCGATCACCCAGTCGCCCAGATGCTCCTGCGACCACTCATTGATGGCCTCGACCACCCCGGCGGGCATCAGGTGGTGCTGGCGAGCCAGTGCGGCGAAGTCGGCCGCCGGCCAAGCGGCCTGCCCGGACATCGCCGCCAGGAACGGCCGGAATCGCGGGGAGAGCCCCTCCCACGGAGTAGCTGTCTGTTGCTCCAAGACCGCCGTGGCCGTTTGAGGCGACTCTGTGGCTCCGACCGCCGCTGGTTGCGGCGTTGTCACAGGCTCTTCGGCCGGCTCCTCACCGTCCCCCTTCATGGCCGCGGTGAGGATCTCGGCCACCTGGCGCGTTTCGGACATGATACGGTTCACCGCGGCCATGTCGAGGGCGAAGGTCTCGGCAGACGCCGCATGAGGCCCGGGTGGAATCGTCTCCCCCGGCGCCCGCGGCCCGCCC
>JAAYDY010000007.1 GCA_012729015.1 Phycisphaerae bacterium
ATTACAAACTTCTCAGGCGTAGGGTGGCTGCTTGCAGCCACGCGGAAGCGCAAGGGAACTCGCCCATGCCTGACGGGGCAGGCATGGCACCCAGCAACAACGAACCACGCAACGAATTGTCGGACAGGCTCGCCCCGTCAGGCATGGGCGATTCTTCTGGCCTTTCCGCGTGGCTGCCCCTGCCACTGACGGGCAAGATGCCCATGCCACGGTACACCTACAGATGTGACGTGGACACCGGTCCGTCGAGAGCACGGCGCACCGCGCGGGCCAGTTGGTCGGGGCTGAACGGCTTGGGGAGCAGGTCGGCCGGTCGGCGTCCGGCGATGTGTCGGTCGGCCGACGGGCCGCTGTAGCCGGACATGTAGAGCACCTTGAGGTCCGGCTGCTCGGCGGTCAGGCGATCGGCCAACTCGGGGCCGGACACACTCGGCATGATGACGTCGGTCAGGAGGAGGTGCGGCCCGGCGCTGGCGCCGCGGAACAGGGCGACGGCCTCGTCGGCGCCGCAGGCTCCCATCACCGTGTAGCCGCAACGCCGCAGCACGCTCACCGCGAGGCGGCGCACGCTCTCCTCGTCCTCGACGACGAGGATCGTCTCGGTGCCGCCGGGGCGCGGCTCGACGGCCTGGGCGGCCTGCGGCGGGGTCTTCTGCTTGTCCACCCGAGGCATGTAGAGCTTGAACGTTGTGCCCAGGCCGGGCTCGCTGTAGACATAGACGGCGCCGCCGCTCTGACGAACGAACCCGTGGACCATCGACAGGCCGAGGCCCGTTCCCTTGCCGACCTCCTTCGTCGTGAAGAACGGGTCGAAACAGTGCTCGCGCGTGGCGTGGTCCATGCCGACGCCCGTGTCGCTGACGGCGATCAGAACGTGGGGGCCGGCCCTCATCTCCTGGTGCGCTTCGCCGCAGGAGGCGTCCAGGTCCACGTTGGACGCCTCGATCGCGAGCGTGCCGCCGTTGGGCATGGCGTCCTGGGCGTTGATGACGAGGTTGATCAGTGCCTGGTCGAGCTGGCCCCGGTCGGCCTCGATGCGGCCCAGGTCCTCGGCCGCATGGACCGACACCTGAACGTCCTCGCGAACGGTCTTCGAGACGGTCTTCTGCAACTCGCGCAGCAACTCGCCGACGTCGAGCACCTCGGGGTGGAGTTCCTGCTTGCGGCTGAAGGCCAGGAGGCGCCGGACCAGGTGCTCGGATCCTTGGGCGGCCTTGCGGATTTCCTCGAGCCCTTCGCGCCACAGCCCCTCGGCCGGCGCCTCGGGCAACAGCAGGTCGCTGTACCCGTTGATCACCGTCAACTGGTTCCGCAGGTCGTGGGCGAGACCGCCGGCGAGGCGACCCACGGCCTCCATCTTCTGGGCCTGGCGGAACTGGGCCTCGGCTTCCTCCTTCTCGTGCTCCAGGGCCAGCTTGTGCAGCGCCAGGCCGAGGTCGTCGGCCAGTTCGCCGAGCAGTTCGGCCTCGGCCTTCTCAGCGTCGGCCGCCAACGGGTCACGGGCTTCGTGACTGACGGCGAGCACGCCGTAGGCGTGGCCGGCGTGGCCGATGCGCGTCACGAGCGTGACGCCGCACGATGAGCATATCGCGTCCGTCGCGCCGGGATCGGGCGGGCATCGGTCGGCCGCGGCAATCCGCACCGTGGCCTGCGCCCCAAGGGCCCGCTCGATGCACTCGGGCAGGCGGCCCTGGTCGATGGCCTCGGCCACGCGGCGAAGCTGCTCGGTCGCACCGGCCTCGGCCGAGATCGTCACGCGCCGGCCGTCGTCGAGCAGGACAGCCCATGCGCCGCTGAAGCTCGGCGACTCCACCAGGATGCTGCACGACTGGGTGAGGAGCGACTGGCGGTCCACTTCCCGGACGATGAGCTGGTTGATCTGCTGGATGGAGCGGAGCACCTGGTTGAGGTGCTCGGCTAGGCGTTCGGCCTGGGTGCGTCGCAGAAGTTCCTGCTGGACCCAGAGGGCGTAGAGGGAGAACAGCGCAAAGGGGAAGAAGAGGATTTCGGCGTAGTCCTCGAAGGGGTCGAGGGCGTCGGTGAGTCCGAGGTGCTCGACGGTGTTGGCTCCTGCGATGAAGAGGTAGGCGGCCAGGGTGGCCAGGAGCAGCCATCGGACGACGCCGCCTGCGCGGCGGGCGCGCATCCGCAGGACGGCGACCACGGCGACCACGATGCCGGCCAGCGCGACGGCGTCGAGAGCGACATGCCAGGTCATCGCGCGGCCTCCTTGTCGTCGGCGCGTCGGGACCAGGCGGCGAGACGTCGGCACCCGACGGCGGCCAGCACGCCCGCGGCCGCATAGCTCGCATGCTCCAGGGCATTGAACACGGGGAACCAGAGGATGTCCTCGGCCACGGTGAAGGTGGTGGCGGCCAGGGCGGCGATGGCTGCGGCCACCAGGAGCCGCACGCCCGGCAACCGCACGTCGCGCGCCAGAAGCACAATCGGGACCGTCAGCGGCACCGCCAGGCCCAGGCAGACGAGTTCGCTCTGTTGGAACACTCGGGCGCCTCCGTTATCGCGCAGACCCGATTCGCTCGCAGCGCATTAACGTTGTGGGGAACCAGGGGCAGGATGCCCCTGTCACTCATGGGCAAGATGCCCATGCCACGGCACAGCCCCCAGAACGCGAATGCACCCGGTTCGCTCGAATCCGGCTGTGGCCAACCGTGATGCCGATTATACATGAGGCGCCGTCACCCGAACACCCGGGAAATGCGGAGAGACATCAACGACGCGCCGCGTTCAGCGGTACTCGGCGGCAAGCAGGGCGAGGGCGTCGAGGTCCGTGACGGCGGCGTGGAGGAGGCCGTCGGCGTCGGTGCGGAACGGCACGGCCTGGCCGTCGGGCAACCGCGTGAGGGCGGTGAAGGTCTTGCCCTCCGGCGGCCGCAGGGTGAACGGCGTCTCGGCGAGCGGCACGCTGGGCAGTTGCTTCTGGTAGTTCAGGAAGCCGGCGACAAGGCGGCTGCGGTCGGGCTGGTCGGCGACGGTCATCCAGACGCAGGGGTGCGCGTCGGCGGCGGCGCTCTGGCGTCCGGCGAGGAGGTCGCGCAGGAGGGCCAGGACCGCGCGGCGATGGGCGGCGCAGTCGATACGCTCGATGTCCGCGGCCGAGTAGACGGCCCTGCCCTTGCCGAACGTATGGGCCACGATGGCGGGCGCGTCGGTGTCGCGCCAGGGCGGCGCGCTGTGGATGCTCGACCAGTTCCTCGTGCCGAGGTCGCCCCAGCTTCGGTCGTAGGGTTCGGTGAGGGTGGCCAGCGCGCGGCCGCGGCCTTGGGCGGCCAGTCGCAACGTGCCGGCGCCGGCGTGGAGCGTGCCAGGGCGGCCCATGTGGCCGAGGTAGTTTTGCGGCACGATGGCCTCGCGCAGCCGGTCGTCGGCCGGTTTCAGGTATGCCACATCGCCCAGGTCGTCGCCGGCGAAATGGCAGCCGAAGACGTCGGCGAGCAGAAAATCGTCGTGGCGCGTGCCGCAGGTTTCGGTGAGCGAGGTGTAGCGGCTGGCGTAGATCGCGCCGCCGCGACGGACGTACTCGCGCACGGCCGCGACTTCCTCCTGGTCCATCCGCAGGACGTTCGGCAGGACGACGACCTTGTAGCGGTCAAGGTCGGCCAGTTGCCGGCGCGTGATCACGCCGAAGGGGATGTGGGCCTCCTGGAGCGTGCGGCAGATGCCGGTGACCGATGCGCGGTGGGGGTACGCGCGTTTGAAGATGGCGTCGGCGACGGGCGTCCCGTTGTCGGCGAAGTCCATCTTGGATTCGCCGCTGAAGTAGACGGCCACGTCCTCAACGGGGCAGCCGCCGAAGTGCGGCTCGTAGCGGCTCATCTCGTCGAAGACGGTGCGGATGCTCTCGTACGGCGCTGGGTTGACCGTGCCGTCGGGGTGGATGGCGTCGATGAAGAGCATGGCGCCGCCAAACAGGGCGGTGGCCAGAGCCTGCATGCGGATGGTTTCGGCGCTCTTGTTGTTTTCGTGCTCGACGAGGGTCAGGCACCGGCTCGTCATGAACTCCACCGGTAGATGGGCCGAGAGGTTCGTCATGAGCTTGCAGACGGTGAGTTGCTCGGCGGGGTCGCCGTAGAAATCGGCGCCGAGGAAATCGTTGGCGGCGGCGTTGCGGAAGCCGACCGAGACCCAGTTGGCGAGGCTGCTGGCGAAGTTGTGGTAGGCGGTGATGCCGGCCGAGGCGCGGCGCGCAGCGTCGTTCAGCGCGAGGGCAAAATCGAGCATCCACTGCTCGCGGGCCTCCTGGAACCGGCACCACGCCTCGTCGCACCAGTGGACCACGGCGGGAATCTCGCGGCCGGTCTCGTCGCGGTACCTGCGGCGGCAGTGCTCGCAGAGGCAGACGCCCGGCCAGAACGTCATGTCGAAGAAGAGGCCGTCGAACCGGTAGCGACCGAGGAGGTCGGCCACCTGGTCGAGGCAGAAGCGGCGGTAGCCGGGGTTGTTCGGGCAGCAGAGACCGTAGCGGGAGCCCTCGTTGGCGGGACGGTTCATGACGAGTCGCCACTCGGGGTGCTCCAGGCGTGCCCAGTTGTTGTAGATGACGCTGTAGTAGGCGCAGGCGTCGATGCCGGCCTGGCGCAGCAGGTCGAGGGTCTCCCCGACAATGTCGCGGCCGCGGAGGCCCTCGTGCATCTTGCCGGTGGTCGTGGGCCAGTAGCAGAGGCCGACGTGCGACTGGGTGTAGAACATGACGGAAGTGAGGCCGGCGCGCTGGTACAGGCGCACCATCTCCGCCGGATCGTATTGGGCCAGAAACGCCGGGTCCCAGTCCGGGATGTGCATGTCCACGAGCATGCGTCGATGGCCGCGCTGAAACCAGGGTTGAGTCATGAAGGGGTCGCCTTTCCGCAGAGTCACAGGGGCAAATCCGGATTGCCGGGGCCGAAGTGTTTGAGCATCACGAGGGGGTCGGTGGGCGACGGATTGACAAGGGTGACGCCCTCGGCCGCAGCCGACGCCGACACGAAGTACTCGTCATGGGTCGGTTGCCCGAATCGGATAAGGGCCGGGGTCTCGACGGGCCAGGGCCCCATCGTTCCGTGGCCCTGCATCATGATCATGCCATAGGCGCCGCCGTCGCGCACCGTGACGGTGCGTCCCGGCAGGACGGTGAGCTGCTTGGCGCTGAAAGCGTCGCTGAGATAGCAGATCCAGTGTTCGATGCAGCCCTCGGCCTCCATCTGCTCCATGGGTCGCACGGGACGCGGGCGCATGAAGTGGTTCTCGACGAAATGCGGATCGACGTTCTGGTCCCAGTCGAGCACCTCGACGAGGCGGTTGAAGTCGCCGACCTTCTCGGGCGGGGTGTCCTTCCAGAGCAGTTCCTCGGGGATCACCTGGTCGCCGACGAGCGACTGGTACATGGCGAAGACGTCGGAGGCGCGTTGCGGCTCGTAGGTGCAGAGGCTTCCGGGGGCGTGCAGCACGCCGGGCGGCACGTTCCAGCCTGTGCCGGGTTCCAGGCGGTAGGCCCGCGACAGGTTCGTGAGCTTGTTGTCGCCGCGCGTGAACTCTTCGAGACACCGGCGGACCTGCTCACGCGTGGTTCCGGGTTCGAGGCCGAAGAACGTGTAGGGAAAGCGGCCGCCGTGGTTGTTCAGTTGCGGCGGGAAGTAGTAGGCCTCGGGTTTGCCGAGTTGTCCGACCTCGGCGGCGTGTTCGGTGCGGTGGTGGACATGGTGGGGCAACGGGCCCATGTTGTCGAAGAACTTGGAGTACATGGGCCACCGGCGGTGCTCGTTCCAGAGGCGGTCGCCGATGAGGTCGCCGCGGAGGGTCTCGACGGCGTCACGCAGAAGCACGGTATCGGTGCGGCCGGCGTCCTGGAAGACAATGCGGCTGAGGCCCTCGTCGCAAGCGGTCAGGGGACCATTGTCGGCCGGCGTGGTTGAGGCGAACCAGCGTTCGTCGATGCCGCCGCGGGCGCCGCCGAGGGCGTAATAGTCGTCGGGGTGGAGCTTGATGCGTCGTCCGGGCACACAGAACGACCGCGGCACCCAGGTGGGCAAGAGCCGCAGAATCCCACGACCCTGCTCGATGGCCCGTTCGGCGATACGTTCGGCACCCATGGGACGCTCCTCCTGCCTCCGCCCTATTCACCCAAAACTGACACTCACTCGGCTTCCTTCGGTATCATGCATCGCTTATCACTGCCGATCAATGGGATTTTCCTGATGCCACTTGCACAATCCTGATATACTGGTCGCATCGCCCGACCCACGACCGACGCCCTTGTTCAGGAGACCGCCCCCATGGCCGACTGGCTTCGACGCATCTGTCCCGCCGTGCATATCGCCGGCCAGGCGCCGCATCGGCCCGGGTGGGTCGAGGCGATGCGCACCATCTACGATCACGAACTGGTGCTGTTCGCCGGGGGGCCGTTCGTGGTCGAAATCGGCGGCGACCGGTACGCGTGCCCGGACCGGTCGTTTCTGATCGTGCCGCCGGGGCGGTTGCACGTGTCGCGGTCGGCGGGCGGCCTGGGCGGCGTGCGGCGGTGGGTCCATTTCGATTGGACGGCCGAGCACGACCGGGGCCCGTGGCCGCTGTGGACGTATCACCCTGCGGCGGCGGACGCGGCGGCGCTGCGGCCGGCACCGTCGTTTGTGCCGCACGGTGTCCTGCACGCGGCCGGCAGCGTGGATCCGAAGGTGTTCGACCTGGCGGACGATCTGTGCCGCCGGTGGGCCAGCGAGGACGCCCTGGAGCGGAGCACCTGTCGCGCGGTGCTGCTGGAGGTGCTGGTGCGGCTCCTGGAACCGCAGGGCCGCGCGCCGGAGCAGGCCCATCGCGACGTGCGACTCGTGCAGGAAACCCGCCGCGCGCTGGAGTCGCTGGCCTACGAGCCCATGACCGACGCCGAGCCGGTGCAGCGGCGGCTGGAGCGTCTCGGGTACAGCTATGCGCACCTCTGCCGGCTGTTTCACAGGCACGTGGGCGTGACGCCGCTGGGGTACGTCAATGCCGTGCGCATCGAGCGGGCACGGTACCTGCTGCGCGACGGCGGCCTGAGCGTGAGCCAGACGGCCCGGACGCTTGGGTTCGCGGGGCTGGGATACTTCTCGCGGCTGTTCCGGCAGCGGACGGGGGTGTCGCCGCGACGGTACGCCGCCGGCGAGGCGTGACGCCCCGCCGGGGAGTGCCTGGTTTTTCTGGCAGCACGACAGAGGCGGTCTTGCCGCGGCAGGTGACGAGTGGAACGACGGTGGTCGAGCGTGGGGACCGCCTGCTCTTTGCCGAACTCCGTACATGGACCGAGCACCCAGGCCCGACAGGGCCGGCAAGAGTGTAGCCGGAGGCGCTGGGCCGGCCGCCGTTGGCCGGACCGAGCCTCCGGTATTGGAGCCCCACCTCTCCTTTAAGCCCTGAAAGGGCGCGACCTGTTTGGCCGCAAAACAGGTCGCGCCCCTTCGGGGCTTGGGGTTCTTAAGGAGGCCGTCACCGGGGGCTGCGGCTCGACGATACGGACGTCGAGCCTCCGCCCCCGGCTAAGCTCTCGTCGGCCCTTCGGGCCTCAGAGGCCAGCGTGCCAGGGGCTGACCCCGATAGTCTGGTGCCCAGAGCCGTCCATTCCACCCAGGGACCGCCGCACATGCCAGAATCTTCGGGCACACCGCGCCCCTCCGGGGAGGGGGATTTCGTCAATCTTCCTTGCGGCACGAACGTTAGAATGAGCATGGGACTGGGCCCATGCCTGACGGGGCAGGCCATGGCACCCGGCATGGGGCCCAACACCTGCGATTTCGCTGCGATGAGTGGTCCCCCGGCCCTCAACGGTGACGTGCATCCGTCGGCGCGGTCTGCCTCGCTTCTGTGTGGGAGGTACGAACGATGAACGCACGGTCAGGATGGATCGTCGTGGCAGCCGTGTGTGCCATGGTCGCGGTCTCAGCATGGGCGGATGAGCCGGCCGGGACAGCGGCGGGCGGGGGGCAAACGGCGCCGGCGGCTGCCGCCGACAACTCGACCAGTCCGTTTGCCGAGGCGCCGAAGGAGCCGGTCAAGACGCGGGCCGACCACGTGGCGGCGCTGGACCGGGAGCAGATGAGGTGGTACATCACGTGCCGCGATCTGGCCGAGGGGCCGCTCTCGAGCGCGAGCATGGACGAGTTCCGCGACGGGGAGCGGCGGCTGCTGGAGATCACGGCCCCCAAGGCCTTGTGGCCCATGGGGTTGGCCTTGTACACGCCGAACATGCGTCATCGTAGCGCGTTTCTGAAGGCGGCCACCCAGTTTGCCCGCACGAGCGGTCCGCCGACCGACAAGGTGGCTCTGGCGTACCTGTCGGACATGGCCGTGGGCGACGCCAGCGGCATCCTGCGCGGGCAGGCCCGGGCCGCCATCCTGCATCCCGACACGCCGAAGCACGCCGATCAGTTGCGGTACCGCGCGGCGACGTACCATCGGGCGGACGTCCGGGAACGGGCTGCGGCCATGCTGGCCGACCTGAAGGAAACGGCGGCGGTGGCCGAGTTGA
The DNA here is from genome assembly GCA_012729015.1 of Phycisphaerae bacterium. GTDB lineage: Bacteria > Planctomycetota > Phycisphaerae > FEN-1346 > JAACEH01 > JAAYDY01. Next base: position 8,498 of record JAAYDY010000007.1, read on the forward strand.
TCGAGGTGCTGACGACCGAGGAAATCCGGGCCAAGGGGGCCTGGGTGGACACGTACAACGTGATCCTCGACATCCGGGCGACCAACGCGGGGGTGCCGACGTTCCGGCAGGTTCCGGTGCAGGCGGCCGCGTCGGGCATGGGCATCGCCACGGGCATCATCGAGGTGCCGACGGTGCGCGTCTCGGCGATCAACACGTCGGTGATCGCTCCCGGCGGCTACCGCATCGAACCCGACTGGGAGATCGCCACGCGGCGCCACGCGGGGGTGCTGGCCGCGCTGAAGAAGCTGACGGGCGAGGACTTCGGCTACGACAAGGCGAAGTGGCGCCAGTGGCTCCGCTCGCAGCGGGACACCGGCGGCAACTCGAAAGACTACGACATCCAGTGGGACACCCCGGGCGGCGGCGACAAGAAGGACGACAAGGACACCAGGAACGACAAGGATGCGAGGCGCTGAGGCCTGGGCTCTTGTGTCAGTGCTCCATGCGCTGCTTCATGGCCTGCATGCCGCCACGCGTTCAGCCTGTAGGGTGGGTCCCCCGGACCCACGCGGAACGAGCCCGATAACCCGGGCGGCTCAGCCGAGAAGCCGCCGGGACTCTGCCGTGGCGAGGAGTGCCCGCCGGGCCAAGGTCAGCACCGTGAGAAGAAATGTGCCACCCGGCACGAAAGCCCGCCCACAGAGTGTCATGCAGGCACAATACGCTTCCGCTTCAGGCCAGGCAGCCGCAAAGTCCCGCGTGGGTCCGGTGGACCCACCCTACCCACTCTCGCACCCCTCACCACAAACGTGACGTACACCCCCGTGGCCCCTGGGGGGCTTTTCCCTTGACTCGCCACGGCGTCAATGGTACCTAGCTGCAACATGGAACGGTTGGGGTGCCTGTCGGCGCGACTCGGCGGGCTGAGATCAGACCCATCGAACCTGATCCGGATCATGCCGGCGAAGGGAACCGATCGCGCGACGTAACGCCCAGGGGTCCCTCTGCCGGGGCCCTTTTTGTTTGGAGGAGCACCACTGTGGAAGAGAAAATCACAGCCGCTATCGTGAACCGTTTCTTCGAGAAGCTCCGCAAGTCCCTGACCGTGGACGTGGTGGTCGTCGGGGCGGGGCCGTCGGGGATGATTGCCGCGAAGTACCTGGCCGATGCGGGCAAGTCGGTGGCCCTTTTCGAGCGCAAGCTGGCGCCCGGCGGGGGCATCTGGGGCGGCGGCATGCTGATGAACGAGATTGTGTTCCAGGACGACGTGAAGGACATCCTGGACGATTTCGGTATCACGGCCGCGGATGCCGGCGACGGGTATCTGACGGCCGACGCCGTCGAGGTGGCCTCGGCCCTGATCTACCACAGCCGCAAGGCCGGCGCCGTCTTCTACAACGCCGTCAGCGTCGAGGACATCATGTTCCACGAGAACCGCGTCTGCGGCGTGGTGATCAACTGGACGCCCGTGGAGCGGCTGCAGATGCACGTGGACCCGCTGGTGGTGACGGCCAGGGCGGTCATCGACGGCACGGGGCACCCGTCGGAGGTCGCGACCCTGGCGGCCCGGAAGGCCGGCATCCGCCTCGACACGCCCAGCGGCGGCGTCATGGGCGAGCGGCCCATGTGGATGGCCTCCGGCGAGGCCAGCACGGTGGAGAACACCAAGCGGCTCTATCCGGGCCTCTACTCCAGCGGCATGGCCGCCAACAACATCATGGGCGGTTTCCGCATGGGGCCGATCTTCGGCGGCATGTTCAAGAGCGGTCGCAAGGTGGCCGCGTTGATCCTCGACGACCTGGGCCGCTGAGGGGGGCGTCGTCGGCCGCTTGCCGTTGTCGTGCTACGGTGTGCCGACCTGTTCGGCAAGCCACAGTGCCGCCTCGGCGACGCTCTGCTTGTCGCGGTCGCGATCGACCCGGTAGTTGGCATCGCGCATGGCCTCGACCGGGATGCGGCCGATCAGGCCTCGCAGGGCCCGAACCAGGTGGCCATCCTCGGCCGCAGCGGCACTGAGCAACACAATGGCATCGTACGGCGGGATCACCTGCCCGGGGTCGGTCAGGGTCACGAGGTCGAATGCCGCGATGCGTCCGTCGCTCGAAAAGGCGCTGATGGCGTCCACCTCTCCGTTGCTCACCGCCAGGTACATGAAGGTCGAGTCCATCTCGACCTGGTTCTTCATGCGCAGGGCGTAGGCATCGCGCAGGCTCCGCCATTCCGGACGGCCGAAGAACTCGTAGTCTCCGGCGAGAACCAGTTCGGGCGAGTGGTCGGCCAGGTCGGCAATCGTGCGAAGGCCCATCTCCTGGGCCCGCTGGCGGGGCATGGCCAGGGCGTAGCTGTTCTCGAAGCCAAGCGACCCCAGGCAGCGGATCGAGTGGTTGGTGGCCAGCCACCACGTGACCTCGTCCAGGACCACCGCGGCCGGAGCCGAGCCCTGGCGTCCCATGTGGTTGGCCCAGATGGTGCCGGAGTAGTCCACGTAGACGTCGATTTCGCCGGCGGCGAGCGAATCGAATACCACGGTCGAGCCGAGCCCTTCGCGGCGTCGGGCGTCGTACCCGGCCTCTTGGAGCCGGTTCTGGATGAGTTGGGCCAGAATGAACTGTTCGGTAAACGTCTTGGCGCCGACGCGGATGGGCCGGCGCAGGCGAAACTCCTGGCCGTCGACGGCCACGGCCCGGCCTCCGGTCTCGGTCTGTCCGGCGGCACGGACGAGGGCCGGAGCCGTCAGCCCCAGAACCAGGACCGCCGCCAGCAGGGCCCCGCACACCGCGCCCAACGCCCGGCGTCGTTGCTCCACGGCCTTCTCCAGTCCGCCGATCAGCATGTCCAGCATTACCGCCAGCAACGCGGCCGTCACGCAGCCGACCATGACCATGGCCCAGTTCTGTGTCTGGAGCCCCTTGAAGATGAAGTTGCCGAGGGAGCGTTGGCCGACGGGCGTCGAGAGCGTCGCGATGCCGACGACCCAGACCGTTGCGGTGCGTATGCCGGCCAGGATCACCGGCGCGGCCAGCGGCAGCTCCACCTTCCATAGCACCTGCGCAGGCGTCATGCCGACGCCGGTGGCGGCCTCCTTGACGGCGGGGTCGATGCCGAGGATGCCCGTTACGGTGTTGCGGACGATCGGGAGCATGCTGTAGAGGGTGAGCGAAATGACCGTCGGCCAGAATCCGAGGGCCGAGACATGGACACCCAGGGTCCATTGCATCAGCGCCCCCACGCCCACCAGCACCGGCACCATCAAGGCCAGCAGGGCGAGGCTCGGGATCGTCTGAATGACGCTGACGGCGGTCATCACCGGATAGCGCAGATGCGCCCGGCGCGACAACGCCACGCCCAGGGGCAGACTGATGGCCAGGCCCGCCGCAAGGGCAATCACCGTGATCATCAGGTGGCTGGCCAGATGCGTCGGCACCAGAATCAGGAGGTGACCGGCGCGGTTGAAGAAGTCGCTCCACATCAGGGGGTCTCTCCGTTGCCCGCGACGAGCAGGGCCTCAAGCTGGTCGGCCTGTCGCTTGGGCGTCTCCATGAGTTGCCGGACGTATGGGTCGCCCGGATCGGTCAGCAGGCAGTGCGGCGTGTCGAGCCGGAGGATCCGTCCCTGGCTCATCACGGCAATCCGGTCGGCCAGCAACAGCGCCTCGGTCATGTCGTGGGTCACCATCACCGTCGTCAACGCCAATTGCCGGTGAATCCGCCGGTACTCGGTCTGAAGCGTGTCGCGCGTCAGCGGATCGAGGGCCCCGAACGGTTCGTCCATCAGCATGATCCGAGGCCTGCCTGCCAGGGCCCGGGCCAACCCGACCCGCTGCCGCTGCCCGCCCGAAAGCTGGTGAGGCATCCGGTCCCGGTACAGCTCGGGGTCCAGATTCACCAGCGTCAGCAACTCGTCCACGCGATCGGCAATCGCGTCGCCGGCCCACCCGAGCAGTTGCGGCACCACGGCGACGTTGCCGCCGATGGTCATGTGCGGAAACAACCCGATGTTCTGGAAGACATACCCCACGCCGCGTCGCAACTGCGACACGTCGAGGGTCGAGACATCGCGCCGGTCGATCTCGATCCGACCGCTCGTCGGTTCGATCAGCCGATTGATCATCTTCAGGGTCGTTGTCTTGCCGCACCCCGACTCGCCCAGGAGGACGAGCAACTCGCCCTCGGGAACCCTCAGCGTGACATGGTCCACGGCCCAGTCGCCGCCGTCGTATTTCTTTGCAGCCTCCAGCAGGTTGATCACGGCAAAGACTCCCTATGTCCGCACCTGTGCCGCGGGGCAGTTCCCAGCCGATCGGAAGCCGCTCACGGCAACATCGACATCGGAATCGGTTTCCGCTTGGTCGCGACCATGGCGATATAGTAGAGCGGCGTCCCGGTCACCGACAGGCGATGACGATATCGCCGATATGCCTGAACCTGGATGTACCCCTGCCTGCGAAGGCGGCGGACCAAGGCGCAGAAGCCAGTCTGGTCGGCATCCTCGTCAAGGAACGTCTCCTTGATGTTGAAGGCCAACCAACCCGGGCTCTCGATCAGGTTGCAGGCCTGGATGAACGCCTTCGTGGGGATGTCGTCGTAGCCCAGGGCGGCCACCGTCACCAGGGTGTTCAGATGCGCGGCCTTGAGTTGGCCGAAGTCGGCATGCTCCGACTCGGTCAGATCGCAGACGAAGTAGTCGTTGTAGGCCTTCGGACGATCGCGTCGGGCGGCGGACCGGGCCTCCGGCAGAATGTCGACGCCGTAGATCGTCTTCACGCCCGACCGTCGCAACTGGTCGGCCACCATGCCGTTGCCGGCCCCCATGTCCAGCACGCGGAGGTCATCCATGTCCTGGGTGAAGTCCGACAACACCTCCTCGAGCAACCCCACCACACGCTCCGGGCTGCAGCACTTCAGCCGACGAGGAAACAAGGATTCGTACAGGTTCGGCACATTGTAAATCTCGCCGTAGTCGTGCAGGCGAATGCGCCGCCACTGGTTGCCGATGCGGGCTTCGCACCATTCCTCGTTCTGGTCCAGTGAGGCAGCCACCTGCGGCAACCGCAGGGGGATGCCTCCGAACTGCTCGCCAATGGGATGGGATTGTTGCTGGGTCATGGTTGTTCCTTTCGCCCCGAAACGGGACACAAGAGTTGCGAAAGTGACACCACGAACCTGCCACGTGACAGGAACGCCTTGCCATGGATGTTGGATACCGTCCAGTCTTTACAGATTCCTGAGACATCTGCAAGGGGAAAACTCGGAGAGCACAGCATGTGGGGCCTGCTGACCAATGAGGGCACAAGGGGCGGCGTCCTCATGGTGCATCCGCCCTCGGCGGCCGCAACTGGCCGGTGGTGTCCGTTACGGCGGCATCGGCACTGCCGGGAGTGTGCTTCGGCTGCGCGGCCAGGGGGCCCTCCGTGAGCCCGAGCCTGCTCCCTCAGGACGCGGCATCCTTTTCTGCGAACGCCCCGCACCACGTTCTTGCCCGCGGCATGGCGACGGCGTAGAATCATCCGACTTGCTCGCAGTGCGATGATGCACCCTGCGGCCAGATTCGGAATGCCCATGAGCGATCTGATGCTCTCGTTGAATATGACGGCCGTCGACGAGCCGGTGCGGTACCTTGTGTTCGGCACGGCGGCCGCCCTGCTGGTCAGCATGGGCAAGGCCGGCTTCGGCGGCGGCGTGGGGCTCCTGAGCTACCCGCTGATGATCATGGCCTGCGGCGACCAGACGCGAAAGGCCGCCGGCATCATGCTGCCTCTGCTGGTGCTGTGCGACTACGTGTCGGTGCTGGCGTGGTGGCGTCGGTGGCACATTCCCGCGGCGATGCGGCTGGTGCCGGGGATGCTGGCGGGCCTGGTGGTCGGTTTCGCCGCGCTGGCGGCCATGGGACGGCTCGACGAGTTGCGCGGCCTCCGCGGCGGGGGTCCGAGTCCGGCCGATGCGGCGCTGATGCTCCTGGTGGGGCTGATCGCCCTGGGCTTCGTGGCTCTGCAACTGTCGCGACGACGCACGAGCGGCGCAACGCCGGCCGCATCGTCTCCCGTGGCGGCTGACGACGGCGCCCCGGAGCCGCCGGCGCCGCGCCCCGGGTTCTGGGAGACCGCCACCCTCGGCACCGCCGCCGGCGTCACGACGATGCTGGCCCACGCCGCCGGCCCCATCGCCACGATCTACATGCTGCGGCACGACATGCCCAAGGATCGGTTCGCCGCCACCACGAGCTTCTTCTTCTGGATCGCCAACCAGATCAAGATTCCTCTGTATGTCGCCCTCGGCATGATGAACCGCGAGACCCTGGCGGCCGCCGTGTGGCTGGCTCCGGGCATCGTCGCCGGATCGCTGCTGGGCGTGGCCCTGAACCGCCGCCTGCGGCAGACGCATTTCACGGGCGTCGTCTACGCGCTGCTGTCGGTCGTGGGCGTTCACCTGATCGTCAAGTCCATCATGGCCTTCCGCGGCCTGGCCTGAGCCCCCCGGGGGCAGTATCCAGGTCGCGTCAACAGACCCGACGGATTCGTCGCCTTGTTCCCGCCTCGGGGTGTCGCGTCTGTTGACCCCGACCTCCGTGCTCGAACAGAGAGCCCGCTGTTGCCATGGGCGCGTCAGCGTCCTATAATCCCGGCTTGTGTCCGTATCGGCGTCGGTGAACGGACCGGGACCCTGCACGACTGAGCACAACCGCGGAGGACGATATGACGGATCCGAAGCTTGTGGGCGAGGCGGCCGAGGAGTTGTTCCAGCAACAGGCCTATAACTGCTGCGAGTCGGTGGCCACGGCCGTGGCGCGGGCGATCGGGTACGACTGCGGCTGTCTGCCGGCCCTGGCCACCGGCATGGGCGGCGGCGTCGGCCACACCGGCCAGGTCTGCGGCGCGATCACCGGCGGCGTGATGGCCCTGGGTCTCGGCGTCGCGCGGCTCGGCCTGAAGAACCATGCCGCCGAGAAGGACAAGGCCAACGAGTGGGCCTCCGAACTCGTCGAAGTCTTCAACCGCGAGTTCAACTACACCACCTGCCACGACCTGATCGGCATCGACTTCGCCGCCGCCGACTGGCGCACCGAGTACGGGCAGAAGGGGTGCAAGGCCCGGTGCTCGCGGTTCGTGAACTTCGCCGCGGCCTGGACGGCGGCGCACCTGGCGGCCGAGTGCCCGTAAGTGATTTCCGTGTGCCCGCCGATCGCCAAGGGAGACCGGTTGCCGTGATCAGCGTCAAGGAGTTCCTCGGCCCGGACGGCCCGATTGCCGCGCGGCTGTCGCACTACGAGTTCCGCCAGGAACAGTCGTCCATGGCCGAGGCCGTCGAGGGGGCCCAGCAGGCCAACCGGCACCTCGTCGTCGAGGCCGGCACGGGCGTCGGCAAGAGCTTCGCGTACCTGGTTCCCTGCCTGGCGCAGGCGACCGAGCGCGGCCGCAGGGCCGTCGTTTCCACCTACACCATCAGCCTCCAGGAACAGTTGATGGCCAAGGACATTCCGCTGCTGGCCTCGGTCTGGCCCGACGAGTTCCGGGCTGTCCTGGTCAAGGGGCGGAGCAACTACCTGTGCCTGCGCCGCCTGGAGCGGGCCACGCAGCGCGCTGCCGCACTGTTCGTCACCGACGACGACGTGGCCCAGCTCAAGCAGATCGTCGAGTGGGCCTACCAGACCGAGGACGGGACCCTCTCGGACCTCGATCCGCAGCCCAGTCGCCACGTCTGGTCGCGCGTCTCCAGCGAGCAGGGCAACTGCCTCGGCCGCAAGTGTCCCCACGAGGGCAAGTGCTTCTACCAGCGCATGCGGCGGCGGATGATGCAGGCCGATCTGCTCGTGGTGAACCATTCGCTGCTGCTGAGCGATCTGGCCATCCGGGCCGAGGGCAGCGAGTTTCTGCCGTCGTATTCGCTCCTGGTCGTGGACGAGGCTCACAACCTGGAGTCCGTGGCCAGCGACGCGTTCGGCATCGAGGTGGCCTCGGGCCAGGTTCGTTACCTGCTGGACGGCCTCTACAACGCGCAGACCGACCGCGGCCTGCTGGCGGGATTTCGCGACAAGGACGCCCTCGACGCGGTCCGGACGGCCTCGGTTGCCGCCGCCGAATTGTTCGACAGCGTCCGCGACTACGCCGCGGGCCAGGCCCGGGCCAACGGCCGCATCGTCGAGCCCGACGTCGTGCCCAATCCGCTTTCGCCGGCCCTGGCCGCGTTGCACACGGTCCTCCGCGGTCTGCTGAAGCGATGTCCCCAGGAGGACGACCGCCTGGAAGTGGCCGGCGCGATGGACCGCTGCATGAACCTCTCGGCGTCGGTGGCCGATTTCGTCGGCCAGGCGCGCGAGCAGTCGGTGTACTGGGTCGAAACCGGCGGCGACGCGGCCCTCGCCGGCGCCGCCGACCGGGTCGTCCTCCACTGTCAGCCGATTCACGTCGGAACCCTGCTGCGGCAGCAACTGTTCATGCACGTCGATTGCGCCGTGCTGACCAGCGCCACGCTGGCCGTCGGCGCCGAGGCCCCGTTCGATTACATCAAGAACCGCCTCGGCCTGATCGATCCGCTGGAAGTCCAGCTCGGCAGCCCGTTTGACTACGCCGAGCAGATGGTCGTCCACGTGGAGGCCGGCCTGGGCGACCCGAATTCGCTGGACACCTTCGTGCCGCGGGCCGTCGAACGCATTCTCCATTACATCCGCCTGACCGAGGGCAAGGCGTTCGTCCTGTTCACCAGTTACCGGATGCTGAACCAGGTGGCGGCCCTCGTTCGCGAGCCGCTGAAGTCCATGGGCATCAAGATGTTCCAGCAGGGCGGCCGACTGCCGCGCAGCGTCATGCTCGACCGCTTCCGCCGCGATATCCACAGCGTCCTGCTCGGCACCGAGAGTTTCTGGCAGGGCGTGGACGTGCCGGGCGAAAGCCTGTCGAACGTCATCATCACGAAATTGCCCTTCGCCGTGCCCGATCAGCCCGTGACCGAGGCCCGCATCGACGAGATCCGACGCCAGGGCGGCAACCCATTCATGGACTACCAGATTCCCGAAGCGGTGTTGCGGCTGAAGCAGGGGATCGGGCGGCTCATCCGCACCCGGGACGACCGCGGCATCGTCGTCATTCTCGACAACCGGGTCGTCACGAAGCGCTACGGGCGGCTCTTCCTGGAGAGCCTGCCGGAGTGTCCCGTGGAGATTCATCGTCCCGCGCCGCCCTCTCGCCGCCCCGGCGGTCGTTAGCACTGCAATGCTGCACTGTGGCATCGGCATCCTGCCCATGCGTCCCACGGGCAGAAGAGACAGTGGACGAACCGCGCCTTGCAGGGCCAGGATGGCCCTGCCACGCACGGACAGGATGCCCGTGCCACGGGAGGGGCGGCCCGGCGTCGTCGTCGCACTAATATCGTTGCCGCCATGGCGTCGGGGGCCTATAATGCCTTGGTCTTGACCGGCAAGGGCGATGCGTCGCGCACCGGACGCCGCCCGCCGACAGAGCGGAAGGACTCTGCACAGGCATGACTGATATCCACCAGGACGGCGAGCCCGTCCGGTCCGACAATCCGGGTTCCTCGCCGCCGGCGACACCGCCGGTGGATTCCTCTGCGCCCGTCGTTGGCCCCGAGGCCGACAGCGGTCAGCCTTCGTCCGCGCCGCACGAGGAGGCGGCCCCGGTCGGCGACACGCCGCCGGCGGACACGCCCGTCGAAGGCGAGACGCTCCCGGCCGACGCGCAGGAGCCCGGCGTCTTGGGCGAGCAGGCCCCCGGCTCCGACCACGAGGCCGACCACGAAGCTCCCGGCCCGGGCGAGACGCTCGTCTGCGTCCGTTACGGCCGGATGAACTCCCTGGGCCTCTTTCGCTCGAAGATGGGCGACATTTCACGACACACGCGCGTCGTCATCAAGAGCGACCGCGGCCTGGAGATCGGCACCGTCCTGTGCAAGGGCTCGCCGCAACTGGCCTACGAGGGCAAGCCTCTGCGCCGCATGGGGACCGTCCGCCGCATCGCCACGCACGACGACCTGGCGGACGAGAAACACCTGCACCTTGGCGAGGCCCGCGCCCGGAAGTTCTGCGACGAGCAGATTCGCCAGCGCAAGCTTCCGATGCAACTGGTGGACGTCGAGCATCTGTTCGGCGGCGACCGCATCATCTTCTACTTCCTGGCCGAGGGACGCGTCGATTTCCGCGACCTGGTCAAGGACCTGGCCCACGAGTTCCAGACGCGGATCGAGATGCGGCAGATCGGCGTGCGCGACGAGGCGCGGCTTCTGGCCGACTACGAGCGCTGCGGCCAGTTCATCTGCTGCCGGGCCTTCATCAAGGAGTTCCAGCCCATCTCAATGAAGATGGCCAAGGTGCAGAAGGCCACGCTCGACCCGAGCAAGATCAGCGGCCGCTGCGGGCGACTGATGTGCTGCCTGCGGTTCGAAAACGACACCTACGAGGAGCTTAAGAAGGCGCTGCCGCGCAAGAACAGCTTCGTCCTGACGGAAATGGGTCCCGGCAAGGTCATCGGCGGCGACATCCTGACGCAACTGGTCAAGGTGTTCATCGCGGGCAAGGTGCAGGTGCTTCCGCTGGACGCGCTGCTGGCCCGCGACCTGACCGAGGCGCAGGTGCAGGAGGCGATGACGTCGCGTCCGGCGCGGCCCATGGGGCGCAGCCGCGACGGGGGAGGTCGTCCGCCGGACCGCGGGGACGGCTCGTCGACGCGTCGGCCGGACCGTCCGGAAGGCCGCCGCGACGACCGTCGTCCGCCGCGCCCGCCGGTGCCGAGTGTCCCGTCGCCGGAGGCCGAAGCCGTTGCGTCCGACGATGAAGCCCAAGGCCCGCAAGAGGTTACGGCCACAAGCGAGGCCGGCTCCGGACAGGATCAATCTTCGTCGAAGCGTCGTCGCCGCGGGCGGCGCCGTCGCAAGCCCAGGGGCGACCGCAACGGGGCGCCCGCAGTTTCCGGCGGAGAAAATGGGAAGGACGACCGCGGTCTGGGCGTTCCCAGAGCGGTGCTTGAGGATTTCGGAATCGTGCCCGACGGCGGCGGCCGCGGGAACGACGGCCGCACCGACGGCGGGGACCGGTCGAACCAGGCGGGCGGGGGCCAGCCCTCGCGCCCGCCGCAGGAGCGCCGCGAGGGCGACCGGGACGGCCGATCGCGCAGCAAGCGTCGCCGCGGTCGCCGCAGCCATCGCCGCGGCAAGAGCGGTCCCGGCGGCGACGGCCACCCGGACGCTGCCCCGGACGCCGGTGGAGCGCCGCAGTGAGCGACCGCGAGGAACGTCTGATGGCTACGTACGATGCCGACGGCGAGAAGAGGCTGACCGAACTGCTTCGGCGCAACCCGCGCTATCCGCGCGAAGTCTACGAATTCGTCAGCGAGGCCCTGGCCCATACGGCCCGCCTGTTCGACCGCGAGGGCCACGTCACCGGCGCCGAGTTGTGCGAAGGGGCCCGGGCCTGGGCCCTGGAGCAGTTCGGATTTATGGCCCGGCGCGTGCTGGAATCGTGGAACGTCCGCTCGACCAGCGACTTCGGCCGCATTGTCTTCGCCATGATCGACGCCGAACTGCTGCGGAAGACCGAGACCGACTCGATCGAGGACTTCAGCGACGTGTACGATTTCCGCGAGGCGTTCGACGAGGCGTTTCGCATCGACCTGAAGCCGCAACGATGAACGGCCGGTGGGGCGGGCGCTGGTGCCCGGTCGCGGGGGCGGCGGGGATGATCACAGAACACCGCGGGCCGCCGAATCCAGCCAGAACCCGTGCGGCACGCCCGCCCTCGGGCGTGGGGAGAGGCCGAGAAGAGCGGTTGTCTCTGCATCCGCACAGCCGAGCGCGGCTGTGCCGCGTAATTGCAGCGGGCTGATCGATAGCCCGCTCGGGAGCATGTCCCTTGGCTGCACGGCGACACAGAAACCCTTCCAAATCCGATCCGGCTGCGGCCCCGGCGCCGTCGCGACGACCGTTTCAGGCGGCCGTGGCCGTTTACGTCGCGTGGCTGGCCCTGCTGGTGTTCATGGCGGTCCGCCAGCACCTCGGCTGAACTGCGTGCAACAACGATTGCACGCAGCCAGTGGACGGTCACGGTTGAATCTGCGGGTGCATACTCTGCACGGCGCAGCCCCACCGTGTGCGGTGCCGGGCTCAGACCACACCTTGGCGTCGGCTTCGCCCCTAAGCCCTAAGCCACAAGGCCGGGCAGATGGTCGAGGAGATCATCAACAAGTACTCCCCAAGACTTGTGCCACCCTCTCATCCCTGCCGCACCCGCGCGAAAACCACTCCAACTGCGTTGATCGCCACCATCCAGAACCCCGCCATCACCGCCACCTGACTGATCTCCCACCTCAGCCCGCTATACGAATAGGACCCGAAGATCGGCGAAACGTAGCACGAGGCCAGGAGCTGCGGCGAGGTCCACTCGGCCGCGAGGTGCCGCAGGCTCGTCACCGCACAGACGATCACGTGATTGACGAACGTCACCGGCAGCGTCAGATGCCCCAGGATCTCCCCTGCACCGGAAACCGCCTGCCCGGCCAGTGTGAAGTTGAACTCGTCGTGAAGCGGCCAGTTCAGAAAGTACGTCACGTGCCCCAGCAGGCTCGCCGCGACCACGCCCCCCGCGATCCACTGCCACCGCCGCCAACCCATCGGCAGAAACAGCCGCTTCAGCCAGACCCACCGCAATCCCCAGATCGCGAGCCACGCCAGCACCGCCAGGATCGGCACGACCGCCAGGTACCGCGCTGCATCGGCAGGCCGCCGGACGTAGATCATGCAGCCATCTACTATCGTCGGCTCGAACAGCCACCCCTCTCGCGCGATGTCCACAAGCGAGCACCAGCCGGGGCTGATCGTCTCCATCGGTGGTGTGCGCGTCCCATCGGGCGGGAGGTCGGTGTCAAAGCTGATATGGTGAACGGTCTGCGGATAGACGCGCAACACCGCTGATCCTGCCAACGCGACTGCCAGGGCCAGGAGCATCATCATTAGATGGGCGCGAGGTCGTGTCATGGCTTCGTCCGCCATATTAGACGCCGGCGGCACCGGCCCGGTTCCCGCGCACAAACCCGCCTTCTGTTATTCCCGAAATGGTCCACCAATTTACTCGCCGCTGCATCGGTTCAGCGAAAGTGGTAGTGGGTAGGGTGGGTCCCCCGGACCCACGCGGGACGTTGCGTCAAGCGGGCCATGGCGCTCCGTGGGGACATCGGGTCGTTGACTGCTCTGGGGCGGGGTGCGGCGCGGGCCGGCGGCGTCATTCACCGTTGATATAGGGGTTGTTCGTGCGTTCGCGGCCGATGGTGGTTTTTGGCCCGTGGCCGGGGTAGCAGAGGGTCTCGTCCGGCAGCGTCAGCAGTTTCTCGCGGATCGCCTTTTCGAGGCTGGCCCAACTGCATCCGGGGAAATCGGTGCGTCCGACGCTCATGGCCATGAGCGTGTCGCCCGTGAAGACCACCGGCGGGCCGGCCTTCGGCCGCGACGCCAGGGCGATGCCGCCGACGCTGTGGCCGGGCACGTGCAGCACGTCGAGGCTCTCGTCGCCGAAGACGATGCGGTCGCCGTCGGCCAGGAGTCGGTCGGCCGGCGGGCTTTTGACGGCCAGGCCCATCAGGACCGACAGGTTCCGCAGGCTGCTGGCGAGTTTCGGCGCGTCGTCGGCGTGGATGGCCAGTTGGATGCCGGGCCAGTGCCGCTTGACGGCCTCGTTGCCGATGATGTGGTCCACGTGGCCGTGGGTGTTGACCAGCACCGACGGCTCCAGGCCGCGGCCGTCGCAGAGGTCCAGCACCGTTTCGATCTCTTCGGGCGCGTCGATCAGGACGCCGTGGCGGCCGTCGTCGCTCGTCGCCAGGTAGCAGTTGACCATGAACGCCCCGAGGGTGAACGTCTCAATCTTCATCGACGGCGGATTCCTGTCGTGATACGCTGTGAGGGAGCACGATACGCTGAAAAACGAGCGGCCGGATTGCCGAAGAATATCGGAGCAGGCGTCTTCCTGCCGATCCGGCCGACCGTCAGCCAGAAGAAAGCGGGCCTGCCGCGACTCGAACGCGGAACCTACTGCTTAGAAGGCAGTTGCTCTATCCACTTGAGCTACAGGCCCGTGCAAGGGCATAGCATAGCGGATAAACGTCTTTTTTCAACGTCAAAGCCCGCCGCCGGCGCGCGGCGGGAGCGTAGGGTGGCTGCTTGCAGCCACGCGTCATGTGCCTGCGGTGTTCCCCGCGTGGCTGCAAGCAGCCACCCTACGTGGCAGTCACTGAGTAGGGAGAAATGCCTTGGACACCCCGACGCCCCCGCCCGCTTCCTCTACGCCTTCCTTGCCGACACCGGGCGACAACGCCCCGGAGTCGCCGGCCGCTTCGTCGCCGCCGCCGGCCTCGGCTGTGCCCGCGCCCGCCGCTTCGGCTGCCGGCTCGCCGATGCCCGGCAAGAAACGCAGCGACACGGTCAACGTTAAGCGGGTGGGCACCATGCTGGCTGCGCTCCTGGCCGCCATGGCCGTGGGCGTCGCGTTGTGCTGGGCCGTCATGCCGCCGCCGCGCGGAGCCGTCGCGGCCGAGCAGCGCACGTCGTCGGCGATCTTTCCCGAGGGCATGGCTCCGTTGCGGCCCTGGCGGTTCATTGTGCTGCACCACACCGCCACGGAGCAGGGCGACGTGCAGAGCCTGGACCTGGCTCGGCGGCGCGGCGTGGCGCCGGCCGGCGAACCGGCCTGCCACTTCCTGATCGGCAACGGTCGCGGCCTGGCCGACGGCGCCCTGGTCTGCACCGACCGCTGGCTGCGCCAGGAACCGGCCTTCGAGCTTCCGGCCGACTCGGCCGAGCCTGCTTTGCGGGTGGCGGCCGCCGATTATGCGACGATCCGGCGGCAGGGCATCACCGTGACGCTGGTGGGCGACTTCGCGCGGCACGGGCCCACGGCCAAGCAGATGGACACGCTGGCCGACCTCGTATATACTCTGAGCGACCGGTTCGCGATTCCGCTGACCGACGTGCTTCTGCACAGCGACGTGCAGGCGGTGTCGTGTCCCGGTCCGCAACTGCCCGCCGGCGACCTGTTCCGCCGCGTGGGCGAGAGATGCCGCGGCAAGGCCCGCCCGCAATGACGGCCCCGGCCGCGGCGCCTGCCTGGCCGCTACGGGTGAGGGGGGGGGACGCACGGTTTGGCCGCCGACGATTGGGACATCGATCTGAAGCATGCCCCCGACGGTAACGCCGGCGAGGTCATCGACACGATGGGCCGCGCGGCCGTGCTGGCCCGACGCGACGCCAAGCGCCGCGGCAACGTCCTCTACATGCCCGATCAGGGCGAAATCCTTGTCACCGGCGACGTTCACGGCTGCCGACCCAACTTCGAGCGCATCCTTGCCTTCGCCGACCTCGAACACCATCCCGACCGGCACCTGGTGCTGCACGAGCTGATCCACGGCGGCCCCACCGATGCCGAGGGCGGCGACCTGTCGTGGCAACTGCTGGAAGAGGCCGCGCGGCTGAAGATCGATTACCCCGATCGCGTCCACATCCTGCTGGCGAACCACGACGTGGCCGAGATGCTCGGCATCCAGCTCCGCAAGGGCTCGATCAATCTGACCCAGAGTTTTGCCCAGGGCCTCCAGCACGCCTACGGGACGCAGGCCGCCGAGGTCAAGCGGGCCTACTGCGACTTCTTCCGGGCGCTGCCCCTGGCCATCAAGACGCCCAACCGCGTCTGGATCAGCCACTCGACGCCGCACCTGGCCGCCCTGGCCGACTTCAACTACAGCCTGTTCGAGCGGCCGCTCGGGGACGACGATTTCACGCGCGAGAGCCAGCTCTACAGTTTCCTCTGGGGCCGCAACCAGGACGACATGGCCGCCCGCATCTTCTGCCGCCACGTCGGCTGCGACATTCTGATCGTCGGCCACCAGCCGTCGCAGATGGGCTTCAAGATGCCCAACTCCCGCCACATCATCCTCTACAGCGACAACCAGCTCGGCCGGTATCTGCTCCTGCCGCTCGATCAGAAAGTGACCCAGAGCGGCCTGTCGTACCGCGTGGCCAAGATCGCCGACCTGCCGCGCCCCGACGAGGCGTGAGCGGGGGAACGTCGCGGCCGCCGGGTGGCAGCGTCGAGCTTCTGTGCCACGGCGGGTCTTGCCCGCCGTGCGGTGCGCCACGTTGCCGTCACAGGTCTATGGCTACAGGTCCGGAGCAGCGTTCGGCACACTCCATGCCAGTCCCTGCGTACGCCGCATTCGGAACGATCCCCGCTCGCCGGCACGGCGGGCGAGACCCGCCGTGGCACACCCACAGCGGCTCCGCCTCCCCATCCCCCCCCGGCCCCCCGGCCACCATAGTCCTCCGTCATCGCCTCACCAGACCCCATTCAGGAACCGCGTGGGTCCGGGGGACCCACCCTACGGGTTTGGGGTGGGCATGGGGGTCGGAGCGTACTGCCGAGGCAGGCGCTTCCCTTGCCGACGAAGGTTCGCTATCCTGAGGCCATGAAAGAGGCGGGTACGGTCGTGGTCATCGGCAGGACGAAGATGGACGTGCGGATGGATGCTGCGCGGCCGGAGATGTGCAACCAGTGTCGCGCGTGCGAGGCCCTGGGCGGCGGCAAGGAGATGCGTCTGCGCGTGCCGCTGACCGACGGCGTCGGTGTGGGGGACCGTGTGGCGGTCGAGTTGCCGCACGCGAGTCCGTGGCTGTCGATGGTGCTGGTGTTCGCGCTGCCGATGGCTTCGGGCGTGGCCGGGCTGCAACTGGGCATGCGGTGGCCGTGGTGGACAGACCTGCTGGGCCTCGATCCGGAACTGTGCGGCGCGATTCTCGGCCTGGCCTGCGGCATCGTGGCGTTTCAGGCGGCACGGATGGTGGACCAGCGGTATTTCCGGCACATCCGGGTCGAGCGGCTGGAGGGGGAAAGCCCGGCGGACCAGCCGTAGGGCGGGGGCTTGACGCAGGCACGTAGGTCGGGTCAACAGACCCGACGGATTTCTGTGGCCGCTGAACGGCGTGTCGGGTCTGTTGACCCGACCTACATACTGTGTACTGGGAGACGTGATGGCGATTCGTGTCGGGTTGTTCGGAGCGGGATGGGCGGCGCGGACGGTGCATGGGCCGTCGCTGGCGGATTATGTGGGCGGCGGTCGGCGTCGCGTGGCGTTGGCGGGCGTGTGCGATCTGAATGCGGCCAAGGCGGAGGAGGTCCGCGCGGCGTTCGGGTTCGAGCGGGCGTACACGTCGCCGCAGGCGATGTTGCGCGAGGCCGGGCTCGATGCGGCCGTGGTGGCAGTGAACGTCGAGGCCAACGCGGCGGTGGCGCGGCTGTGCGTGGCGGCGGGAGTGCCGACGTTGCTGGAGAAGCCGCCGGCCCTGACGCGGCGGGCCGTCGAGGCGCTGGCGCGCGACGTGCGACCGAGGCGCGGCGGGCGCGAGCTGGTGCAGGTGGCCTTCAACCGGCACTGGACGCCGTCGGTGGTTGCCCTGAAGCGGGCCGTCGAGACGTCGGCGGGCGGGCCGATCCGTTATCTCAGTTGCCTGGTTCGTCGCCCGAACCGTCGCGATCCGGACTTCACGACCACGGCGATTCACGCGATTGACGCGCTGCGATTCGTGGCCGGGGCCGACTACGAGCGGCTCGACATGGCCTACAGCCCCGGCGGCCCGGCCGGCGAGGTGACCGATTACCGGCTCCAGGGCCGGATGCTCGGCGGCGCGACGGTGCAGATGGAGTTCTCGCCCATGGCCGGGCAGATGCTCGAGCGCTACACGGTCCAGGCCGGCGGCAAGAGTTTCGTGGCCCACTATGCGCGGGACGAGTCGGGATCGCGAATCGAGATCTGGGCGGACGAGAAAATGCGGATCGTGAACGTTCGGCTGCCGGGCCTGTTGCCGTACCAGTTGGGCGGGTTCGACCGGCAGATGGCGGCGTTTCTCGATGCGGTGCGTCGCGGCGGCGCGCTGCCGGGGCCGACCGTGGCCGAAACCGTGCAGACGATTGCGGTGATGGAGGCCCTGCGCGGGCGTCGCGCCCGGTTCGTGCAGCGGTGAGAGCACGCCAGAGAAGCGGTGGCCATGATGGGCGGCTCGCCCCTCGGCGAGGCTCGGGACTTGCAGCGAGCCGCGCCTGCGGCGGGCGCGGCGGGAAGTTCAGGGCCTTCGGCATGCCTGACGGGGCAGGCATGGCACCCGACGTTCGCGGCAGGGTAACCCCGTTCGACCCTCACCGCCCCTTGCTGTCGCTCCGGGCACCTCTCCCTGCAAGCAGGGCGAGGGGTTCAGGGAGCGTGCTTCGCACGCGGGGCTGACCGACCGACCGCGTGGGTCCGGGGGACCCACCCTACGCGCTCGGGGCACCTCTCCCTGCAAGCAGGGCGAGGGGTTTGTGTGGGGGGAGGGGAAATGCCGGAGGGACAGACAGAAAGCAGAGGCGCGCTGGGAGGCGGCCTCTGCTTCGGTGTTCCGGCGGGCGTTTCGTGTAGCCCTGCGCGAGTAGGGCGCTCGCCGGCGATCAGTCCTGCCTGCTGGGCACGACCACGAGATTATCGAATGCGACCTCCGCGCCGCCGACGCGGAATCCGACGCGGCCGCGACGTTGCGGCGAGGGATCGCCATCGGCTTGATCGGTCCAGGTGAAGGTGGCGGCCTCGGCGGCAGCGTCCGCGGCGTCGCGCGGAACTACCGTGGCGGTCACCTGCGTGGCGTCCGGACCGACGTTGCGGACCTCGACGGTCACGCGCCACCAGCGTCCGTCGGCCAGCGGCCCCGGCAACCGCAATTGGGCATTCTCGGGCCGGCTGACCACGGCCTCGGGGCCCTGGCGGCTCTTGATCTGGAGCCGCGCGGACTGGTTGGCGAACTCCACGGCGTAGTGGCTCTTGCCCAGGTCGTACACGACGAAATCCAGTTGCGGTTCCGCCTCGGCCTGGAGCACGCGGAAGTCGCAGCTCATGACGTAGTCGTACCAGCCGGGGAACCCCGTGACGAGCTTGCCGCCGCGGTGGCCCATCTCGTTCTGCTTCAGCACGCGCGAGCCGTCGATCTCGGCAATCATGAACTCCTCGGGATGCGTCGGCACGAGTTTCCAGGCGTCCGGGAGCGGGCCGGCGGCATAGGCCTCGTAATCCTCTTCCATGAGGGCCATGCGGCTGCGGGCCACGCGCACGTCCTCGTGGAATCGCCGGGCGACGTGGTCGGCCACTTCCGCGTCGGCGGTCCGCTCGAAGTACTGGCCGGCCAGGGTGTCGTCGCCGACCTCGTACTTGCAGAGGTACCCGGCCTGGAACCAGAGGCGGTTGTCGATTTCGTTGGCCGCGGCGGCGAAGTAGTCGGTGGCTTTGTCGAAGCGGCTCTCCATCATGGCCAGCTCGGCCTGGAGCAGGGGGGCGATGCCGTGCTCGGGGCCGCCCAGGGCATTCAGGGCCTCGATGGTCTCGCGGGCCTCCTGCAACCGGTCGGACCTCAGGGCCGCATAGGCCGCCAGGGCCTGGACTTCCGGCCTGTTGCTGCCGGCCAGGAGCCGGTAGGCGTCATCGTAGCGCCCGGTGCGGATCAGCTCGGCCGCCTGCTGCGCGGAGCTCGTCTCGGCGGCCACGGCGCCGGTCTGCCACAGCGACGCCGTCGCCGGCGCAGGCGTGGACGCTGCGGCCGACGGCGCCGGGCGGTCGGCATCCTTCAGCCGCTTCAGCAGGAAATGTACGTCCTGAATCTGGTCGGGTTCGCCGGCGCGGAGCGTGATGTAATGGACCAGTTGGAGATTGGCCACGCGCAGCACGTCGGGCTTCTCGGCGGCAATGGCCTCGTCCATGGCGCTGAGGGCTCGCGGCTGAAGCTCGTGGATGCCGGTGACGGTGGCGACGTTCCTGGCGTCGGCGTAGAGGTAATCCAGGGCCCGATAGCGCGGCGGTTGGATGAGCGGGCTGACCAGGCGCAGACCCAGCAGGACGAGGACGGCGGCGGCTACGGGCATCAGTAATTGCCGCAGGACCAGTCGTCGGCGGGGCCGCGAGGCCGGTCGCCGCATGCCGCCGCGCTCGGCGGCGGGGCGATTGAGCTCCTGCGCGGCCTGGAGCAGGACGCGATCGGCGGAGCCGTCCGGCAGATCGTGCTGCGTCGCAGCCCGAAGCCGTCCCAACTCCATCCCGAGCCCGCGCAGGCCGTCGAGCGTGCGGCGGCACTCCGGGCAGGCGTCCACGTGGGCCGCCACGCGCGCGGCCTCTTCGCCGCCCAAGGCGCCCCGGGCAAACTCATACAACAGATGGACCTGGCACTGCTCGCAGCTCATGGTTCAGCACATTCCTCGTTCGGCACGTCGGCCGACCGCCTCGCGGCGGCACGCTTCGGATCATTTGGCGGCTCGGGCTCGGGCCGGGCACAGACGGATCTGTCGGACGTGGCGATTCCTCGAAACGGTTCCTCACAGACTAGTACGAGTGGCGGCGGCCGGTACGCTACGGATTCCCGGTCTTTTTCCGCTCCAGGCGCTGCCACACGGCGCGAAGCTCTTTCAGGGCGTAGTCCATGCGGCTGCGGGCGGTCGATTCCGGACAGTCCACGATCTCGGCGATTTCGCGGTAACTCAGGTCGTGGAAAGCACGTAGCACCAGCACCTCGCGATGCTGCGGCGGCAGCGACGCGATGGCCCCGCGCAGGAGCCGCAACGACTCCTCCTCCATGGCCGCCACGTCGGGCCGCCAGGCGTGGCCGTCGTCCTGCGAGTCGGCCATCAGGTCGAACGACTCGCTCGTCATGGCCTTTTTCTTCTTCTGGTAATCGGTGACCAGGTTCCGGGCGATGGTGAACAGCCAGGTGGAGAGCTTGCGGGGATAGTTGTAGAGGTCGCGTTTCTGGAGCATCCGCAGGAAGGCTTCCTGGGCCAGGTTCTCGCCCTCGTTGACGTCGCGGACCAGGCGGCAGGTGTAGCTGGTGATGCCGGCGCGGTGGCGGCGGAACAGCTCGGCGAAGGCTTCGCCGTCGCCGTCGCGTTGCAGCCGAAGCATCAGGTCTTCGTCACTGAAGGAGTCCATGCGCCGCCCGCCACGACCCAGAGGAAGGCCAGATCACGACGCCTATTGTAAGGCCGCCGTCCGTGGTTGCAAGCGCCGGGTCCGACGTCCCATCTCGTCCGGCCGCGCCTCAGGCCTTTTCCAGCAGGAAGATGGCCGTCGAGGCTCGCCAGTTTTCCAGCAGGGGGATCATCCGGCGGCCGCCCAGGTTCAGGAACACCTCGCGCAGGATGCGCGTGCCTTCCTTGCCGGCAAACTCGCGGAAGTCGCGGACCGTCAGCAGGTGCACGTTGGGCGTATCGTACCACTGGTGCGGCAGATGGCGGGTCCGGGGCATGCGGCCGGTGAAGACCAGTTGCAGGCGGATCGACCAGTGGCCGAAGTTCGGGAAGCTGATGATCGCCCGCTTGCCCACGCGAAGCATCTCGCGCAGCACCTTGCGCGGATCGAGCGTCTGCTGAAGCGTCTGGCTGAGGATGACGGTGTCGAAGGACTGGTCGCCGTAGTAGCTGAGCCCCTCGATCAGGTCGCCGTGAAACACGGCCAGTCCGCGATCCACACATTCGAGGACGCGCTGATCGTTGATTTCGACGCCGCGGCCCACGACGTTCTTCTGCTCGACGAGTTCCTGAAGCAGTGCCCCGTCGCCGCAGCCCAGGTCGAGCACGCGGCTGCCCGGGGCGATCATCTCCTCGATCAACTCGTAATCGACGCGGCGGCGCCGCACGCCGTTGGTCATCGCCGGCCTCCCTTCGCCACGGCCGCCAGGAACCCGCGAATGGCCGATTCCATCAGGTCGTTCGGCAGCAGGAAGGCGTCGTGCCCGTAGTTCGACGGCACCTCCAGGAATGTTGTCGGGATGCCGTTGGCCTTCAGCGCCCGGACGATCTCCTTGGACTCGGCCGTCGGGTAGAGCCAGTCGCTGGTGAAGCTGATGACCAGCACGCGCGTCTCGGGCCGCAGACGCTCGAACGCCGCGACGAGCGACCCGCCGCCGTACCTCGTCGTCGGGTCGTAGTAGTCCATGGCCCGGGTGATGTAGAGGTAGCTGTTGGCGTCGAAGCGCTTGATGAAGGCGTCGCCCTGGTAGCGCAGGTAGCTCTCGACCTGGAACTCCGTGCCGAAATCGTAGCCGTAGGCGTCCTTGTCCTGGAGCCGCCGGCCGAATTTCTCGCGCATGGAGTGTTCGCTCAGGTACGTGATGTGAGCGATCATCCGCGCGATGGCCAGCCCGGACGCCGGCGCCTGGCCGTCGTAGTAGTGGCCGTCGTTCCAGTTCGGGTCCTTCATGATCGCCTGGCGGCCGACCTCGTCGAACGCGATGTTCTGGGCGCTTTGTCGCGCGGCCGCGGCGATCGGCACAATGCTCGCCACCCGGTCCGGGTACGCCAGTGCCCACTCGATCACCTGCATGCCGCCCATGCTGCCGCCCACGACGCTCATCAGCCGCTCGATCCCGAGGTGGTCCACCAGCGCCGCCTGGGCCCGGACCATGTCGCCGAGGGTCACCATCGGGAAGTCCGTCGCGTAGGGTTTGCCCGTGGCCGGGTTCGTGCTGCCGGGGCCGGTCGAGCCCTTGCACCCGCCGACGATGTTCGAGCAGATGACGAAGTACTTGTCCGTGTCGATCGGCTTGGCCGGCCCGACCATCAGGTCCCACCATCCGGGCTTGCGGTCGTCGTCCGAGTGTCGCCCGGCCACGTGCGCGTCGCCCGTCAGCGCATGGACCACCAGCACCGCGTTGCTGCGGTCGTCGTTCAGCCGGCCGTACGTCTCGTACGCCAGCGTCACGGGGCCCAGCGTCTCGCCGCTCTCCAGGAGCATCGGCTCCGGCGGCGCGGCGAAGGTGAAGCTCTGCGGCTCCACCAGGCCGACGCTCTGCCCCCTGATTTCCACATCATCGTCAATCGACATCCGTCCACACTCCCCCTATGCCTTGGCCAGGGCCTGCTCCAGGTCGGCCACGATGTCTTCGATGGATTCCAGGCCGATGCTCAGGCGGACGAAACTCGGCGTCACGCCCGCGGCCAGCAGCTCCGACTCCGACAACTGCTGATGCGTCGTCGAGGCCGGATGAATCGCCAGGCTCTTGGCGTCGCCGATGTTGGCCAGGTGGCTGAACAGCCCGAGCGACTCGATGAACCGCCGGCCCGCCGCCACGCCGCCGGCAATCTCGAACCCGACCAGTCCGCCGCAGCCCTGCGGCAGATAGCGCTCGGCCAGCGGCCGCGTCGCGTGCGAGGCCAGGCCGGGGTAATACACCCGCTTGACCTTGGCGTGCTTCTCCAGATACTCCGCCACGGCCTGGGCGTTGGCGGCATGGCGCTCCATCCGGAGCGTCAGCGTCTCGATCCCCAGCAGAATCAGAAACGCGTTGAACGGGCTCAGACACGCGCCGGTGTTCCTCAGCGGCCCGGTGCGCAGTTTCGTGGCGAACGCCGTCGGGCCGAACGTCTCGGCGAACCGCACGCCGTGGTAGCTCGCGTCCGGCTCCACGAGGTCGGCAAACCGCCCGTCGGCCCAGTCGTACGTGCCGCCATCGACCACCAGGCCGCCGATGCTCGTGCCGTGGCCGCCCAGGAACTTCGTCAGGCTGTGGACCACCACGTGAGCTCCGTGCTCCAGCGGCCGGCACAGGGCCGGGCTGGCCGCCGTGTTGTCGATCATCATCAGCAGCCCCTCGCCGTCGGCCACGTCGGCCAGGCCCTCGAAATCGGCCACGTTCAGCGCGGGATTGCCGATGGTTTCGGCGTAAAGCACCTTGGTGGCCGGCGTGACGGCCCGGGCGAAGTCGGCCGGGTCGTCGCTATCGACCCAGTTGACCGTGATGCCGTAGCGCGGCAGCTCGTGCGCAAAGAGCGTCACGGTGCCGCCATAGAGCCGCGTGGAGGCCACGATCTGGTCCCCCTGACGCAGCAGGGCGGTCAGGGCGCCGGTGATGGCGGCCATGCCGCTGGCGAAGGCCACGGCGGCCGTGCCGCCCTCGAGGTCGGCGACGCGACGTTCCAGCACGTCGGTCGTCGGGTTGCTCAGCCGCGTGTAGATGTTGCCGGCCTCCTGGAGCGCAAAGAGCCGCGCCGCGTGGTCGGCGTCCTTGAAGCAGTAGCTCGACGTCTGGTAAATCGGCACCGCGCGGGCGCCCGTCGTCGGCTCGGGCTGCTCGTAGCCGGCGTGGAGGCACCGCGTCGCGAGGCCTCGCTGTGGGTTCGTCTGGGTCATGGTACGACCGTCCTTTCCGCAGTTGCCGCAGGTGTGCTTGTCGGATCGCGGCACAAAAAAAGCCTCTTCCGATGGGGAAGAGGCTGTGGACAATCCTTCTGTCGTGCCGGTCCCTCATCTTTCCCCCCAACGCGGGGGGCGGGATTTAGCACCTGGCGTTGCGCCGAACCGTGGGGTCCGTCGCAACCGGTTGCTGTGGCGTCACAGGGCCCGTCCCTCAGCCACTCTTGATGAAGCAACTGCTTATTCACTTGTCATTGCGGAACTATACCCCCCGAGCCGCCCGGGGTCAAGGCGATTCCGGCGCACGCTTTTCAGGTGGACCCTTCCGATGAATCCTTGCAGGGCACGGGCACCAAGGTATAATTCCGAATATGTGTCTGCCCCGGGGCGGTTGCCGCCGGTCGGGCACATGGGCGCCGGTGCGGCAGCTCTGCTCAGTTCTGTGCTTCTATCCGCCATCATCGGGAGACGACCATGGGCGTTCCGGCCCAGTGCACGTGCGGTTTCAGGCGGGAACTCGACGATTCCTACGCGGGCCGCGTGGCCAAGTGTCCCAGGTGCCAGGCCCTGATTCGGATTCCCGCGGCTGTTGAAGGCAGCCCGGGGCGGGCTGTGCCGACGGGGCCACATCAGGCAACTGTTCGTGCTGATGTCGGTCCGTCGCACCCGACGTCCACTGTGCCAATCCTCCATGTCGTGGCTCTCATCGGACAGGTTGGGCTGATTGTGCTCAACACGGTGTGCTTGTTGCTCTTCGGGCTGGTGTCGCTGGCCGATGACAACCCGAATGCCAAGACGGCAGGCGTTCTTTTCCTGCTTGGGGCGATTGTGGCCCTGGCGGTGAATGTTCCCATGCTTGTTCTGTATGCTCGGCGGAACGGTTTCGCCATGGGCGCCCTGTTCGGAGGCGCCGTCTTCGGTCTGTTAGCCGCCCTGGCGGGAATCAATCGCGCCGCCTCGCTCGATATGTCGTATGCGATACTCGCTGTTGTCGTCAGCCTGATTGTGGCTGCTGCTGCATTGGCATTCATCGTTCTGATGCTGTCGAAGGGGTCGAAGGCCATGGCCAAGAATGCGAGGCCCCGGGTGGTCGCTCTGGGAGTCATGGCCGGGTTGCTCGCGGTGCCAGGGCTCGCGAGCCCCCTGGGCGTGTCAGGGTGGTTGGCGGCACTCACGCCGACGGCCGTACGCTACGCTACGCGCTCGGATGCTCAGCGGCGGGCCGACACGATGAACGCTCTCAGGGCGCAACACGCCAGGAAGCGCGAGCCGTACCGCGAACAGGGTCGGGCGAACCTGCACAAACTGCATGGGGCCATTTCTGCCTATGCCGCCGAGCACCAGGGATGGCTGCCGCCGGATCTCCGGACCCTGGTCCGCGAGTGCCGCGTCAGCGAGGACACGCTGCGAAGTCCACTGATGGTCTACGACGCGAAATCCAGCAGCCGGGTGGCCCCCTATTCCTACTTCGGCCAAGGCCTTCGCCTGGAGGACGTGCCGCCTGGGTACATCCTGGTTGCGGAACCCAAGAAGCTGTACCTCTCCGACACCAGTGCCCAGGCCCTTCTGGGCGACGGCAAGACGGCTGATGTGGGTCAGAACCAGATGCTCGCCAACAGCCGCGTCCTGTGTCACCATCGTGTGCCGAAGCAACTCACGTCGATTGCGGAGGCCGCCCTCGCGTATGCTCGGGCTCATGGCAATCGGTTTCCACCGGATCTCGATGCGCTGCTGTCATCGGGTGCAATCGACGCCTATACGCTGCAACTCCCCGACGATATCAAGAGGATGGATGATCGTGGCATCCGCTACTTCTGCAAGGACCTTGCGTATCGTCCCGAACAGGCTTACCTGGTTGCAGCCGGCCCGAGGTTTGAATCTGACCTGACGTATGTTGTGAAAATCTCAGGAGGTAACTGTTCGGTAGAAAGATTGACCGACGGCACGATCCGGGAACTGGTCAAGGAACAGACGCCCCCGCCGCCGAAACGTGAGAAACCCCGCACACGGCCAAGGCCCGTGACGCCGGTGCCGTGATCTCAGGCCTCGGTTGCCGACGGTGGTCCGCCCCCGGCGGCGTCGGGTGAACCGGCGCTTTGCGACGCGCCGTCGCCGCCCTTGCTCTTGCGATGCCGACGACCGCCGCGACGGCGACGCTTCTTCGCTTTCGCCGGACCGTTGGCCGTCGCCGCGACGCCGTCGTCCCTGGCTCCCGACGCGGCATCACCGCCGTCTGCCGCTGCGCGTGCGGCCCCGTCGCCCGTTGCCTCGGTCTTCGGCGCGTCGCCCGACCGGCCCCCGCGTCGTTGCCCGCCGCGGCGCCGACGCGGGCTGCGGCTCTTGCCGTGATGGTGTCGCGACGAGCCGCCGGCTGGCGCGTCGTCCGCCCCGTGTCCCTGGCCGCTCAGCGGCGAGGGCTGCAACTCCGGCAACGCGTCGCCGATCAGCTTCTTCACGTCCGACAGCCACCGCCGGTCTGCCCGCGTCACGAAACTGATCGCCAGGCCGCTGGCCTCCACACGGGCGGTGCGGCCGATGCGATGAACGTAATCCTCCGAGTGCCGCGGAAAATCGTAGTTGATCACGTGCCCGATGTCCGCCACGTCGATGCCGCGAGCGGCAATGTCCGTCGCGATCAGGATGCGGCACCGGCCGTCGCGGAACGACGCCATTGCCTCGTCCCGGTCCGACTGCTGCCGGCCGCCGTGAATGTGCGCCGCCGTCAGTCCGGCATGACGCACCGACCGGATCAGCCGGTCTACGCCGCGCTTCGTCCGGACGAAGATCAGCGTGCGGCTGTCGCCGTTGCCGCGGAGCAGCTTCAGCAACAGCGGCGTGCGTTCCTCCTCGTGAACGGCGTACAGCCGCTGCTCGGCCCGCTGGGCCGGCGCGCCGCGCTGCCCGATCTGGATCCGCACCGGGTCGCGCATGCTCTCGCGGATCACCTTCTCCACTTCCTTGTCCATCGTCGCGGTGAACATCATGGTCTGCCGCTCGGTGGGCAGGCGGAGCACGATGTAGCGAATCTGCGGGATGAAGCCCATGTCGTGCATGCGGTCGGCTTCGTCGACCACGAGCACCTCGATCTCGTTCAGGTGAACGGTGCCTTGCTGGATGTGGTCCATCAGCCGTCCGGGCGTCGCCACGAGCACGTTGGGCCAGCTGCGCAGGGCCTTCAGGTCCTGGTCCATCGGCACGCCGCCGACGATCGTCGCGGCGCGGATGCCGCTGGAGCGACCGAGCTGCTGGAACACGCCCGTGATCTGCACGGCCAGTTCGCGCGTCGGCGCCAGGATCAGCGCCGCCAGCTCCAGACGCTGGGCCAGACGCTGGATGATCGGCAGCGCGAACGCCGCCGTCTTGCCGGTGCCGGTCTGGGCCAGACCGATCAGGTCGCGGCCCTCCAGCGCCGGAGGAATCGCCGCCGCCTGGATCGGTGTCGGCCGCTCGAACCCGGCGGCAGCCAGATCCTCCTGGATGGTCTCAAGAAACGGAAGGTCACGGAACGGAACGTCGTTGGTCTCACTGCGGACACTGCTGGTCAAGACACGCCTCTCTGAACACCCACAGAATGAGAAGATAGGCTCGTGGCGGGCTGGGGGCGCCTTCGGATCGCGGCACGGCGGCCAAGCCTCTGACCGCACGCCGCTTACCCGTCGGTCGCCTCGATGTGGGAATGCGCCGCACCGGGCTCGGAGCACTCGGGGCACAACACGCTTGCGCCGCCCAAGGCCCATGCGCCCGTCTGTCTCCTGCGGGCGCCTCGGACTGTCCCGGCCACCGCAGCGGCCGGACAAGTCACACTATTATATACAACTTCCCAGGCCAATGCACGCGCCAATTCCGCCGGGTGGTCGCTTGGGCATGCACGTCACGTTTGTGGCACCCCCGTTTTTACGGTGCGAGAGTCTGCGTACCTACAAACGTGACGTATACCCCGTGCCATGTGCCATGCGAAAGCGGATTGACAGCGGCACGGCACCGCAGTAGTCTGAAAAAGCGGTTTTTCATCTGAATGGGCGGATTCGCTGTTCGTCATGCACAATCATGGGCGCGTGCCTGTCGCAGGCAGGGGCCGTCGCGGCTCCGGCCGGTTGCGACCGGCGGCCGCACCTCCTCGGGTCAGGAGCCATCACCATGCGCACGTGCCTCAGGGTCGCCGTGGCGGTTGGCGGGCTGCTGCTGGCGAGCGGATGTCGTCCCGACGTCAAGCAACTCCGCACGATGCAGGACCGGCCGATTGCCGCCGAGGACGCCGCCGCGAAACTGGCCGATCTGGCTACCCACTTCGTCAAGCCCGAGCGCCCGGCCTGGCGGGCCGAGGCCATGACCACGATGGTCCGCCTCGATGCGGCCCAGCCGGCCGACGCGCGCGACGCCGAACTGCACGCCCGCCTGGTCGCCCTGCTCAAGGCCGAGTACCTTCAGCCGCAACTGAAACTCGCCTCGAAGGCCACGCCCGAGACCACGGCCCAGGAACTCCACGTTCTGCGCGCCTGGGCTGTCCACTCGCTCGGGGCCATGGGCGATCCGGGCCTCAACGCCTACATGGTGGAGGCGATCCGGTCGCACGATGCGGCCACGGACGGCGATTGGCTGATTCGCCGCGCGGCCATGGACGCCCTGGCGCCGCACGCCGACGCCCTGGCCGCCGACGCGCCGCTGCGAAACGCCCTCCTGGCTCATCTGCCCCTGATGCAGTCCGAGCTGGACCGCTCGGCCGGCGGACCGTCGCACCGGGCCGCGCGGCAGGCCTGCGAGTTCTTCGAGCGGAGGCTCAAGAGCTATCCGGCCCTGGTCGAACTGCTGCGCGAGGCCGCCGACGGCCGCCTGCCCGACGCCTCCACGCTGCAACTGCTCGAATGGAACTACCAGCGGCTCCGCCTGGGCGACCACCAGGCCGCCGCCGGAAGCGTCTGCCTGGACGACAACCTCCGGTCGCTGCTGACGCTGGCCTGGCACCCGACGGCGTCCGTCCGCACACGGGCCAGGGTGATCCTGACCGAGCAGTTTCCCGTGCCGCTCCTGGCCGCGTGCGGCGAGGCCCTGCGCCAGGGACGTCTGCCCGATGAGGACGCCGCTCTGCTGGCCGGTGTTCTGCCGGGGGCCGACCGTGCGGCCGGGCACACGCCCAGCGCCGCTGCTGAGGCCGTCCCAGCGCCGTCCGGTGGCTACGCCGACACCCGCGGCCGCGCCATCGACGCCCTCTTCGCCCGAATGGCCCAGGTGCCCACCGACCGGCGGGACATCGTCTACACCCGTCTCCTGGCCCACGATCCGCAGCGGCTGCGCGTCGAGCTGTGCCGCCTCAGCCCACGCGTGCTCGGCGAGGCCGACGCCCAGGCGTCGCAGCACGTGCGGTACCTGAACCACCTGAGGACCGGGGCAGGGCTGCCCCTGACGGACGCCCAGCGGCAGGAGCTGGCGACGCTCATGGCGGCTTTCGTCGAGAAGCCCTCGGCCGCCGTGCGACGCGAGCTGACCACGTACCTTGTCGGCGACGAGCCGCTGCTTCTGGCGGTGGCCGCGGCCCGGCGCATGGAGCACGTGGCCGACGAGCCGCCCGAGCCGGCCAGCGCCCTGGTGGCGTCGTACGTTGTCTGCCTGGAGGCGTTCGAGGGAGGCCGCGGGGCCGCGGCCTACGGTGCCCGGAAGCAAGCCCTGTTCCCGTCGCATCCGTGGGACGTGCTCGGCCGGGCCATGGGCCGCAGCGAAACGCCCGTGACCGCCGCCGCGGCAACGTTCCTGCGAGAGCGGTCGCCGGAACGGCTTCTGCGTCTGCTGGCGCAGCAGGTAGCCGCGCGGCAGGCGTCCGGGGCGACGGTGCCTTACGCCGAGTACGTGATCCTGGGCGACACCGTGGCGGCTGCGGCGTCCGTTCCCTTTGCCGAACGCCGGGCCGCCGGGCTGGTCGCAGCGCGCCAGGCCGCCGTGGATGCCCTGCGGGCCGGCAGCGCGTCGCCCGTCGAGGAGACGGCGTTGCTGTGCGCCCGGTATCTGCTGGAACTCGGCGAGACGGTGCCCGAGGCGGCGCGCGGATCGCCCGCCGTGCGGGCGCTGGTCGAGACGGCCGCCGCCAGGCCGACGGCGGCCAACACGAACCCCGACAGCTCCAGGGAGGCGACCCGATGAGCCGCGTTCGGTGGATACTCATGGCGGCGGGCCTTGCGGTGATGGCGGCGGCCGCGGGATGCAAGGAGCCGCCGCTGCCCGAGATGCGCCTGGCCGTTCTCAAGGCGCCGCCCGACGAGGCCGAGGGCATCTATCTGCCCGGCAACAGCCCCGTCCTGGACACAAGCGCCGACGGCGCGCCGGCCGTGCCGGCCAGGCTCCTGGCGCTGACCCCGTCGCCATGGTCGCCGACGCCCGCCGACGGCTTCGCCGCCAAGGACGCCGAGGCCGTCCGCCTCGTCGTCGAACCGCTCGGGCGCGGCCTCTCGCCCTACGAGTCCGACAGCCTCCGCGTCTTCTCGCGCGTCATCGTCCGGACCCGCCAGGGGCAGCTCTTCTACACCCGCCGCCTCGACCAGCCCGCTCCCGCCGACGACTTCCACAAGCACCTGCCCACGGACGTCCTGCGGTTCCAGGCGAGCCCCGGAACGCTCTCCGACGCCGGTGTCCTGCGGGCCGAACCGGTGGACCCGCTCGACGTGGCCGTGCGCGGCTACGTCGCTACGGTTTCGGTCGGCTCGACCGGCGTGCTCCAGCGTGTGGTGGCGCCGCCGCGGCTCAACGACATCCAGTTCGTCGGTTTCGAAGCGCCGGCCGGGGCCCGAGGTCGCGATGGCGACCACGGCGAGAGCGGCGCCACGGGCCGATCCGGCAACGGCGGCTCCGACGGACTCTTCGGCAGCTCGGGCATGTTCCGCGGCGAGTCCGGATCGCGCGGCCAGGCCGGCGCCTCCGGCGAAGGAGGCAGCAGCGGCAGCACCGGACGCCACGGCGAGGCCGGCCACCGCGGCAACGACGGCGCCGACGCCGAACCGCTCCTGGTCGCCATCGCGCCGCTGGAGTCGCCGCTGTTCGAGCGGCCGCTGGTCAACCTTCAGATTCGCGCACGCTCCGGCGGCAGCAGCATCGTGATTCCCTGGGGCCACACGTTCACCGTCACGGCCTGCGGCGGCGCGGGCGGTCGCGGAGGCCAGGGCGGCAATGGCGGCCCCGGTGGCGATGGCGGCCGCGGGGGCGACGGCGGCGACGGCGGTCACGGCGGCGACGGCGCTTGGGGCGAGTCCGGCAGTTCCGGTTCGCCCGGCCACCCGCCCAGGGGCGGATACGCCGGCGGCGCAGGGGGCCCTGGCGGCCCTGGCGGTTCGGGAGGCGACGGCGGTGACGGTGGCGACGGCGGCCATGGCGGCGCGGGCGGGCCCGGCGGCGACGGTGGCACGGGTGGCCGCGGCGGCAACGGCGCTGCGGTCCAGGTCGCCCTGTCCGGCGACGACGACTTTGTCGCCATGGTCCGCCGGTGCGTGAGCTTCGACGTGCGCGGCGGCTCGGGCGGCGCGGGAGGGCAGCCCGGCGCTGGCGGCGCAGGGGGCTCGGGCGGCTCGGGTGGCCAGGGCGGCGACGGCGGCCGAGGCGGCAGCGGCGGGTCAGGCGGCAGCGGCGGCTCGGGAGGCCACGGCTATCCCCCTGGGCCCTCCGGGGCCGACGGGTCCAGCGGCCGCAGCGGCGACAGCGGTCGCGACGGTCCCGACGGCCCGCGCGGCCCCGACGGTCAGTCCGGCCAGAACGGTCGCCGCGGCGACGACGGCGCCGCCGGCCGCAGCGGCAGCGTCACCTACGCCGACGCCAAGCCATAGCAGGCTGTTGAAGGCGCCAGTACTACCACGCTGCATCGTGGCATGGGCATCCTGCCCATGCGTCCCACGGGCATCTTGCCCGTGGATGAACAGCGTTGCGCAGGGCCAGGATGGCCCTGCGACTCACGGGCAGGATGCCCGTGCCACGGTGACAAGGCTTCGTAGTGTTGTAGGGCCAGTTTGGCCGTTGGCCGTGCTCTTCGTGGCTGTTCCCGTGCCTCACTTCTGCCCGCGAATCTTGCGGATCGTTTCGGGACTCACGCCGGTCTGCCGGAGTTCGATGATCTCCCGGGCCGAGAGCTTCGCTCCGTCGGGGCTGCTCAGGGCGGCCACGTAGCTGGTCGTCACGCCCTGCCACTTCAGCGCAATCAGATCCTTGGGCGTGAAGTCGTAGCCGGCCTGCTTCATCCCCGCGGCGTAGCTCGTGGACACGCCCTGCCACTTCAGGTCGATCAGCTCGCGCGGCGCGAAGCCGTAGCCCGCCTCTCTCATCCCGGCGGCGTAGCTGGTCGGGACGCCCTGCCATTTCAGGTCGATCAGGTCCTTGGGCGTGAAGCTGTAGCCGGCCGTGCTCATTCCTGCCGCATAGCTCGTCGAGACGCCCTGCCACTTCAGGTTCACCAGATCCTCGGCCGCGAGGTGGTAGCCGGCCTCTTTCATCCCCGTGGCATAGCTCGTCGTGACGCCTTGCCACTTGAGGTGGACGAGTTCCTTGGCGGTGAAATCGTACCCGGCACGTTTCATGCCGACGGCATAGTCCGCCGATACGCCCTGGCTCTTCATGTCGATCAGCTCGTTGAGCGTGAAGCTGTAGCCCGCGTCGCGAAGGGCGGCCATGTAGTCGGGCGTCAGGCCGGCATGGATCGCCCGCAACGCGTCGTCGGCCGTCAGGATCACGCCGGCGTCCCGGAACTGTCGCAGGTCCTCGATGCGAACGTCGTCCACGACGAAGGCCATCCAGTGCTCGGGCGTCAGCTCCCCGCTGACGAGCGACGCCGCCTCGGCGGCGTAGGCCGGATCGAGTTCCAGGCGGAAGGGGCCTTTCCACGGCTTCCCGTCTGGGTCGGCGTCGAACCGCAACACGCCGGCGCCGCGCGCCAGCGAGAAGCTGTTGGGCTTGTCGGGCGCCGCCGAGCGCCGTGGCAGCGTGCCGTCGAAGCTGTCTGCGGTCACGATGCGACTGAGAACCCGCTCGGGCAGTCCGCCGGCGGCCGGCAAGACCGCCTGAATCGTCACAGGATCGTCGCCCCAGAGCTTCTCCCACTTGCCCCGGGCCGCCCACGAGCCGCTGATGGGGCCGCCGTCGGCCGCCCGGGTCAGGCCGGTCAACTCCAGCCGACAGGCGGCCGGCGAACCGCCGACGACCACCGACCTGTGATTCTGGACCGAGACGGAGCATCCGCCGACCCAGGCCAGGGTGACGCCCAGAACGACCGCCGCCCACCGCTTGCCGCACCATGTTCCCGCCATGTCAGGGGCCTCCTTTGCGTTACAGGTCACTCGACGTGTTCCACCGGAACCGCACCATGCCCGCATTCGACGACCGACGATCAGGATGTATTCGAGGAAATGCATTCTTCCGGCCGCACCTGGAAACCATTATCCTCGCCGGCCCAGGGCTGTCAAGCCTTGCGGCCGGGGAGGGGCAAGGGCGGCTCACGAGCGGCCCCCTACGGTAACGCCACCGTAGGGTGGGTCCACCGGACCCATGCGGACTCTGGCGTTCGACCCTCACCGCCCCTCGACTGCGCTCGGGGCACCTCTCCCTGCAAGCAGGGAGAGGGGTTGACATCCGCGTGGCTGCGAGCAGCCACCCTACGGGCTCACGATCCCGACGCCTGGTGCGGCCTGCTGCCATGGTGCGTTTCGCCCATTCCTTTCCCGCGGCGCTTGAAGGCGGGCGGTTGCGGCTATACAATGCCTTGACGGGCGCCGATGCAGGGGACGACCCGACCGAGAGGCCATTGTCAGGATACGCAGGCTATGTGGGACTATAGCGAGAAGGTCAAGGAGCATTTCCTTCACCCGCGGAACGTCGGCGAGATTGCCAATCCCGACGCCGTGGCCGAGGTGGGCAACATCACCTGCGGCGACGCGCTGAAGCTCATGCTCAAACTCGACGGGAACGAGCGAATCGTGGACGCGAAGTTTCAGACGTTCGGCTGCGCGTCGGCCATTGCCAGCTCCAGCGCCCTGACTGAGATGGTCAAGGGCATGACGCTGGACGAGGCCGCGCGGCTCACGAACGATGACATCGCCGAGTTTCTGGAAGGGCTGCCCGAGGCGAAGATGCATTGCAGCGTCATGGGCATGGAAGCCCTCCAGAAGGCCATCGCCACCTACCGCGGCCAGGAGTTCATCCCCGAGGAAGAGGGCAAGGTGGTCTGCCGCTGCTTCGGCGTGACCGACAAGCTGATCGAGAAGGTGGTCCGCGACCACGGTCTGAAGACCATCGAGGAAGTGACCAACTACTGCAAGGCCGGCGGCGGGTGCCAGGGGTGCCACCGGGAGATCCAGGCCATTATCGACCGCATTACGGGTCAGGCGACGGCCGCCGCGACCGCCGCCACCGAACCGCCGGCGAAACGCAAACTGACGAACATCGAGAAGATGCGGCTCGTTGAAGAGACCATCGCCCGCGAAATCCGCCCCGCGCTGCGGGCCGACGGCGGCGACATCGAACTGGTGGACATCGACCGCGACGACGTGACGGTGGCGCTGCGCGGCCGCTGCTCCACGTGTCGCGTCAGCCAGTTCACCCTCAAGGGCGTCGTCGAGCAGAAGCTCCGCGAACACGTCAGCGAACGGATCGTTGTCCACCAGGCCGAGGAATGAGCCTGCGGCGGCGATGCCGTGAAAGGGGAAGCCATGGCCAAGGTGGCCTATTTTGACAACAACGCTACGACCTGTGTGGCCCCGGAAGTGATGGAGGCCATGCTGCCGTACTTGCGGGAGCTCTACGGCAACCCGTCGAGCATCCACACGTTCGGCGGCCAGGTGGCCGCCCGGATCGAGGAAGCCCGCGAGCGTCTGGCGGCTCTGCTCGGCGCCGAGCCGCAGGAAATCCTCTTCACGTCCTGTGGCACCGAGAGCGACTCGACGGCCATCTACTCCGCCATCCGCAGCCTGCCCAAGCGGCGGCACATCATCACCAGCCGCGTGGAGCATCCGGCCGTCCAGAATGTGTGCCAGTGGCTGGCCGACCGCGAGGGATACCGCCTGACCGAAGTGGGCGTGGACAGCCACGGACGGCTGGACATGGACCAGTTGCGCCAGGCGGTGGACGACGACACGGCCGTCGTGACGCTGATGTGGGCCAACAACGAAACGGGGACGATCTTCCCGGTTGAGGAAGCTGCGGCGCTGGCCCATCTGCACGGGGCGATCTTCCACACCGACGCGGTGCAGGCCGTGGGCAAGCTGCCCATCGACCTGGCGGCGGGCCACATCGACATGCTGAGCCTGTCCGGCCACAAGTTGCACGCTCCCAAGGGGATCGGCGCGCTGTACGTGCGCCGCGGGACGCGATTTGTGCCGTTTCTTCGCGGCGGGCACCAGGAGTCCAACCGCCGCGCGGGCACCGAGGCCGTTCCCGGCATCATCGCCCTGGGCCGGGCCGCCGACCTGGCCGCCGAGCGGATCGACGACGAGAACACGCGGGTCCGGGCGCTGCGCGACCGCCTCGAAAAGGGCCTCCTGGCCACGTGCCCGGACGCCCGCATCAACGGCGACACGGCCCACCGGCTGCCGAACACGACCAACATCAGCTTCGAGTTCATCGAGGGCGAGGCGATTCTGCTCTTGCTGGACCAGGAGGGCATCTGCGCCTCCAGCGGGTCGGCCTGTACCACCGGGTCGCTCGAGCCCAGTCACGTGCTGCGGGCCATGGGCGTGCCGTTCACGGCGGCTCACGGGTCCGTCCGGTTCAGCTTGTCGTGCTACACGACCGACGCCGAGGTGGACCGCGTGCTGAAAGTCATGCCGGGGATCGTCCGGCGACTGCGCGAGATCAGCCCCTTCGGCCGCGAAACGCTTCGGACGGCGTAGAGGCTCAGCTCGCAATCTGCGTGATGTTTAGCCGTCACTTGGGAGAGCATCCATGGCGAAGACGATGTTCAACGATGTCGAGGCGGCCAAGATCGCCGTGAATATGGAGCGAAGCGGGCTGGCGTTCTACACGTATGCCGCCGCGAGGGTCAAGGACCCGGCCGTGCGCAAGGTGTTCGAGCGTCTGGCCTCCGACGAGCGGGAGCACATCACGGCGTTCGAGGACCTGCACGAGCGGCTCCTCCAGGAGCCGCGCCGCGAGAGTTACTTCGACGACGAGGCGATCGACCTGTACATGCGGCGGCTGGTGGGGTCGCACGTCTTCTCGGACGAGGGGGCGGCCCGCCGGTTGCTGGACGACACCGACAGCGACATTGCCGCGCTGGGCCTGGCGATGCGCGTCGAGCGGGACGTGATGCTCTATTACCAGGAGATGCTCAACTTCAGCGCCTCGCCGGCGGCCCGGGAGGTGTTCCAGGCCATTGCCGAGCAGGAGCGGCGCCACCTGATGACCTTGGCCGAGCGCAGCGAGAAGTGCGAGGATTTCCAGGGCTGATCGGCCCCGCCCCCGTCCTGTCGGGCACATGGCGCGGCCTGCCCCATCGGGTTGTGGAGGAGGGGGGATGGGCCGCGGGAGAATAGGCTGCGTGGCGGGCCGAAGATTTCTTGACAGAACGGCCCTGGCGGGCTAAAATCCTCGGCTCGTCATCGGTTGCGGTGGCGTGCAGTGAGGTTGAGCCGAAAGGAGACGCCCCATGGGCTTCAGCATGAAGAAACCGAGGAACAGCTACATCAAGCGGAAACGCAAATGCGGGTTTCGCAGCCGCATGAAAACCAAGGGCGGCCGCGCGATCATCAGCCGCCGTCGCCGCGTGGGCCGGGCGTTGCCGAACGTCTGAGGCGGCCCGGTGCCGGACCGGATCGGGTCTGCGCACATCATGGATTCAGAGTGCCGTCGGGGGCGCCCAGTCGGGCGCCCCCGCTTTTTTGGGCGGCTGCGGCAGGGGTTAGGGATTGACAGCGGCCCGGAATCGGCTAAGACAGGCCCCTATCGCCTCGCGGACGGGGTCGCCCGGGGCGGTCATCGGCGAGGATCGGCCCCTGGACGTCGGGATGGAGGTTGCAGGATGAGCGGCAAGCTGCGTGTCGGGATGATCGGAACGGGGGGCATTGCCCGGAGCGTCCATTTTCCGGGCTGGCAGAGCTGTCCTCGTGCGGAGATCGTAGCGTGTCTGGACATGGACCCTGCGCGGGCCCAGGCGGCGGCTCGCGATTTCAACGTGCCGACGGTCTGCACCAGCCTGCGCGAGTTGCTGGCCCAGGATATCGACGTCGTGGACATCTGCACGCCGAACTACGATCACAGAAAATCGGCCCTGGCGGCGCTGAAGGCCGGCAAGCACGTCTACTGCGAGAAGCCGATGGCCATGAACAGTCGCGAAGGCGCCGCCATGGTGGCCGCCGCGAAGAAGGCCAAACGCAAGCTCATGATCGGCCTGCACAACCGCTATCGGTCCGAGGTCCAGTGCATCAAGGCGCTGGCCGACGCCGGGCGGCTGGGCAACATCTACTACTCGCGGGCCCTGAGCATTCGTCGCCGCGGCGTGCCGAGTTGGGGCGTCTTTGGCCGGAAGAAGCTCCAGGGCGGCGGGCCGCTCATCGACATCGGCGTCCATGCCATCGACATGGCGTGGTACCTGATGGGCAAGCCCAAGCCCGTGTCGGTCAGCGGGCGGTTCTACGAGACCATCGGCAAGACGCCCGGCCACATGGGCATGTTCGGCCCGTGGGACTGGAAGACCTATGACGTGGAAGACTTTGCGGTGGCCCTGGTCCGGTTCGCCGAGGGGCAGACGATGATGGTCGAAAGCGCCTTCTGCGTGAACCTGGCCGAGGACAAGTTCTCGGCCGAGGTGGTGGGCGACAAGGGCGGCGCGACCGTCAGCCCGCTGAAGGTGCTGGTCGAGGAGGCCGGCTACATGATGGAATGCCAGCCGCAGTTCGTCAAGGACCGCGTCCAGCCGCACGCCGCGGGCCTGCACGCGTTCGCCGAGGCGGTGCTGGACGACCGCCCCGTGCCGATTCCGGGCGAAGAGGCCCTGGTGACGCAGCAGATCATCGACGCCCTGTACCGCAGCAGCGCCCTGGGCCGCGAAGTGCGGCTGTAGGGGGGCGCACGCCGTGGCTAGGCCCGACGCGCGGCGATTCCGCCGCCTTCCAGGAGATCCGCCATGACGGAATCGGCCGTGCCTGTTCCGAGGTCGCCCGAAGGCCAGGTGCTGATTTACCACGACGGGGCGATGCGCCTTCAGGTGCGCCTCGACGGGCAGACGGTCTGGCTGACCCAGGCGGCAATGGCCGACTTGTACCAGACCACACCGCAGAATATGACCTTGCACATCAAGGCCATTTACGCGGAAGGCGAGTTGGACGAGGCGGCAACTTGTAAGGAATACTTACAGGTTCGAAGCGAAGGCCGCCGGCAGGTGCATCGGAGCCTGAAACACTACAGCCTGGACGTGATTCTGGCCGTAGGCTATCGCGTCCGTTCGCCGCGCGGCACCCTGTTTCGCCAGTGGGCCACTGTTCGCCTGCGCGAGTTGCTCGTCAAGGGCTTCACGCTGGACGACGAGCGCATCAAGGCCGGCCGGACGCTGGGGGCCGACTACTTCGACGAGTTGTTGGGATTCCTGCGTAGGGCGTTTCGGCGGACGATGGCCTGTGATATGATGGCCCGATACGGCGGCATCGCGGGCGGAAGGTTCTTGCGGCTCAGGCAAAGGAGCGAATCCATGGCCTACCATGTACGGCGGCACTCGGCGGCGGCGATGGTCCTGGCGGTTCTGGCGGTTGCGACGGCGGCGGGATGCCGGTCCAAGGCCACGACCGACGGCCTTCCCCTGGCCTTCGAGAATCAGCAGAAAGTCATCGACGGCCTCGCCGACCGCGAGTACGTTGTCGCGTGGGTAGTCTTCGCCGGCGTGGCCGAGATGGTGCCGCAGGAGCAGTTCACCGGCACGGCCTATGAGGTCCACCCGTTCCATACGGCGGTGGCGGTCCTGGGCGACATCGAGACGGTCGCCGGCGTGCCGCCGATCGACGCCGACGGACGCATCACCCTGGCCATCGAGGACCCGGAAACGGTGTTCGGTGCGGCCGGGAGCAACGCCAAGGAGGCCGTCGGATCGCGATTCAAGTTCACCGTCATGGAGCGCCGCACCTGGGAAGGTCGTCCGGTGGACCGCATCCTGACCGTGCAGCCGTCGCTGAAGTGACTTGGGTGAAGTGACTTGGCATGGCTACGACAGGCGTGGCCGTGCCCAGCCTTCATGGCCGCCCCTCGACAGTGCTCGGGAACTACGTCAAGCGGCCATGGCACCCGATGTTTGCTCCGCGCGTCATCCTCAGCGCGTAGGGTGGATCCCCCGGACCCACGCGACTCCTCAGTCTACCCCGCGTGCGAACCACGTTCCCTTAACCGCTCTCCCTGCCTGCAGGGAGAGGTGCCCCGAGCACAGTCGAGGGGCGGTGAGGGTCGAACGCCAGAGTCCGCGTGGGTCCGGTGGACCCACCCTACGGCCGCGCTCCTGTAGGGGCGGCTCGCCGCAAGTCCCGAGCCTCGTCGAGGGGCAACCCGCCCGTGGCTGTGCGGGTGAATAGCGCAAATCTTGCCGCAATAACGGTTTTCGAGCAACAGGCGGCGTGCGCCGTCGTTTGATCCTGACAGGGGCCGCGCGGGAGTCGGCCTCCGCATCCGGTCAGGGGAGACGTGCCATGTTCAGGTGTTGCGTGTTGACGGCGGCGGTCCTGTGTTGCTGTGCGGCGGCGCAGGCGGGGCAGACGTTCTACGTGTCGCCGGCCACCGGGACAACCGGCGGCGACGGTTCGCAGGCCAAACCGTGGCGGACGCTGGCCGAAGTGGTCGATCGCGGCGGCATCCGCAAGGTCAAGCCGGGCGACACCGTCCTGCTGGGGTCCGGGTACCACGGCCATGTGACGTTGTCGGGCGACAACGCGGACTTCGTCACCATTGCCGCCGGGAAGGGCCAGACTCCGACGCTCGGCCGCCTGGAGATCGCCTCGGGGTCGAAGTGGCTCGTCCGCGGGCTCACGATCAGCCCCTCCTGCGGCGACAAGCCGTACAAGGGCGACATCGTCACCCTCGCCGAGGGCGGCGCGTCGAGCGACCTGGTGATCGAGGACTGTTTCATCTACACCGAACTCGACTCGTCCGGGTGGAACGCGGCCAAGTGGATGGCGGCCAACAACGGCATTTTCATGGGCCGCTATGGCAAGAACCTGACGCTGCGCAACAACTACGTCCTGAACACGCGGTTCGGCATCGCCCTGTGCGCCGAGGACTCGCTGTGCGAGGGCAATGTGATCACGAACTTCTCGGCCGATGCGATCCGCGTGACGCGCGACGGCCTGACGGTCCGGTACAACGTGATCAAGAACATCTACGTCAACGCCGCCGACGGCGACGCCAACCACGACGACGCCATTCAGTGTTTCCTGTTCAACAAGGGCACGGGCACCGTCCGCCGCGCGACCATTCACGCCAACATCATCATCAACCGCGAGGACGACGAGCAGAAACTGACCAACAGCCTCCAGGCGATCGGTTTCTTCGACGGGCCGCTGATCGACTTCACGGTGACCGACAACGTGGTGTGCGTGGAGATGTGGCATGGCGTGACGCTGTGCGACGCCGAGAACGCCCGGATTGAGCGGAACGTGGCGTGGTCGAAGTGGCGGTCGCGTTTGCGGCCGTGGATCGAAGTCAGCGGCAAGGCCGTCAACAACACCGTCAAGGACAACTACGCGTGCTCGTTCCGGCTGGCCCAGGGCACCACGGCCGAGAACAACAAGGCCTCGACGGCCCAGGTGTACGAGCAGGCCCTCGACCGGGTCCACACGATGATCTGCAAGAAGTTCGGCAAGTACCACCCCGTGGCCGGCTACGCCCGCCTGGGGATGAGCAAAGGCAAGAACCCCGAGCCGAAGGACACCGCGAAAGAACCCCTGCCCGCGGCCCAGGGGGAGGCGGACGGGAAGCAGCCACAGTAAGGGGCGATCTTCTCTACGCGTCGCCCGTGATGCGTCTGATGGCCTCAGCCAGTTCCACGGGCCTGCGAGAGCCAAGGACCACCGTCTTCCCGCCGGCAAGGACGAGTTGCACGCCGCCCTTGCCGCCCATGACGAATGCTTCGCATGGTCCGCCCTTTTCGTCGGCGCCGGAGGTGTGCCCCCATTCCGAGAAATCCCTCCAGGGTTTCACCGCGACCTGCGAACACCGCTCGATTTCGCATGAGGCCCATGTGAATGTTGTCGTACGGTTCATGGCCACGGTCACGCATCCGGCTTCCACACGCGTGGCGAGAACCAGTTTCCAGTTCATCCACAACGAGAGAACCACAAGCAACACGCCACACGGCAGTGCAACCCATGCGAACCAAGGTAATGCTCCGTGTTGAATCCAGTGGAACACGATCCAGACGAGGCCGATCAGCCCGCCCCACAGCCCCGGCGACACCAGTACTCGGGGCCACGGGGCGCGCAACCTCTGGACCTCCTCGAACAAAACGGTCGTGTCGCGATGACTCATGAGGTCTGTCTCCTGCGATGGCCCCGATCATGGCCGCACCTCGACGGTGCTCGGGACTTGCGTCAAGCGGCCATGGCGCCGGCCAGGGGCAGGATGCCCCTGGGACGCACGGGCAAGATGCCCGTGCCACGGCGAAACGGCCACGCAGCGTTGTACTGCCAATCCGACCTGCACGTCAGACGCCTGGCGACAAGGCCCCGGCCGAGAGCGGCCGGGGCCTCCGGCATCGGTTCTCTCAGTACGTGTCGCGCAGGGACCGGACCTTCAGGGCCTTGCGCAGGGCGGCGGCGTCGGTCGGGCGGCGGCCGCGGAACGTCACGGTCACTTCCTTGCCCGGCAGCAGCGTCAGGATGTTGTCGCTGAAGGTGCCCAGCAGCTTACCGGTCGAAAGCTCCACGAACAGGGCCGTGGCGTCGCTCTTCAGCGTGACGGTCAGTGCGTCGCCTCGTTGGGCGACCTGGGCGACGATGCGCGGCTTGGGCAGTTCGGCCCGCTTCAGCGGCGCGAAGTGGTGATCGTTCTCGGACCGGTGCGAGCCGGCCTTGAGGGCCACGCGGACGAATCCGCCGGCCGTGCCGCCCAGTGCCTCGATGATCTTCTCTCGCGGCAGTGCCGCCACGGCTCGCGACTGGTCGGCCTTCAGGGCGAACGCGCCCTTGCCGCTCCAGACGCGGCGGCCGTCGTAGGTGCGGGCCTCGGCCGACCATGAGCCGCGCACGGACTCGCCCAGGTCGCTCGTGGCCCAGAGCCGCAGCCCCTCGGTGTCGTTGCTGACCGAAGCCAGCAGCGGCGCGTGGAACCGCCGGGCCATGTAGTGCAGCGCCTTCCACCGCAGCAGCCAGTCGATGCTCGACCACGAGGCCACCGGCCAGATGTCGTTGAGCTGCCAGTAGAGGGTGCCCATGCAGTGGGGCTTGACGCGGCGCCAGTGCTCGATGGCCGTCTTCATGGCCAGGCCCTGGTTCAGCTGCGAGAGGTAGCAGAAGCCGTCCATGTCGCTCGGCAGCCGCAGATACCGCGTCATGAAATCGACGATGATCGAGTTGCCCTGCATGTTCCGCTGGTGGTGTTCCATGACGGGGCTGGAGACGTTCATGTCCTCGGGCCGGGCCACGGTGCGCAGCGTGTCGATGCTCGGGAACGACTGGAACCCGAACTCGCTGGAGAATCGCGGCTTGACGGTGAGGTAGTTGTCGAAGTCCTTGCGGCCATGCCAGACGATCCAGTAGTGCATGTCGCCGACATTCGGGTCGCCGTGGGCATAGCCCGGCTTGCGCGGGCACCCGGTGGGCGAGCTCGGCACCCACGGGCGGCCGGGGTCTTCCTCGCCGACGACGCGCTGCTGCGTGTCGTAGGTGAGCTTGTCGTAAGCCCGGCGGAACCGTTTCTGGTTCGGGTCCTGGGACCACCACGAATCCACGGCGGTCTGGTTCTCGTTGTTGCCGCACCACAGCACGATGGACGGATGGTTGCTCATGCGGCGGAGCTGGTGCCGCACCTCGGCCTCGACGTTATCGAGGAACCACTTGTCCTCGGGATACGCGGCGCAGGCGAACATGAGATCGTGCCAGACCATGATGCCGTGGCGATCGCAGAGACGCAGCAGCTCCTCCTGGGCGTAGATGCCGCCGCCCCAGAGGCGGAGCATGTTCATGTTCGCGGCCACGGCGTCCTCGACCAGTTGCCGCAGGCGGTCGGGCGTCGTGCGGTCGGCGAAGACGTCGTCGGGAATCCAGTTGGCGCCCTTGCAGTAGATGTCGCGGCCGTTGATGCGGAACTTGAAGCTGCGACCGATGGCGTCCTTCTCCCGCACCAGCTCGACCTTTCGCAGGCCGATCTGCGTCTCGTAGCGGTCGCTTGCCTTGGCGCGGTCCTGGGGCGTCCACGAGACGTCCAGATCGTACAGCGGCTGTTTGCCGGCGCCGGCCGGCCACCAGAGCTTCGGCTTCGCGATGACGGCCTTGGCGGCGACGCGGTTGGCGCCCTTCTTCAGCGACGCCGGAGCGAGCACCGTCTGCCCGTCGATGCGCACGGCCAGTGTGCCGCGGCCGGCTTTCGGCGCGAGCACGTGGGCCGTCACGTCCAGCCTCACGCCGCGCGCGCCGTGCGACTGTTGCGTCGTCACGTAATCCAGCACGGGCTCGTCCGTGGCCAGCACGTAGCAATCCTGCCAGATGCCGCTCGTGGCCAGCAGCGGGCCCCAGTCCCACCCGAAATGGCACTGGGCCTTGCGCACGAACGGGCGGAACGTCGGTCGCGGCGGCCGGTCGGCCCAGGCCCGCTCTTCCAGGCGGTTGCAGACCGACGTGGACCGCTTGCTCATGCGGCGGCCGTACGCGATCGGCGACTCGAAGACCACACGCACGACGTTCTCGCCCTCGCGCAAACGGCCCGCCACGTCGAACCTCCACCGGCGGAACATGTTGTCGGCTGTGCCGACCTTGCGGCCGTTCAGGTACACCGTGGCCGCCGTGTCGAGCCCCTCGAACACCAGGTGCTGCATGGCCGCCCGGGCCTGCGAGGCCGTCGCCCGGAACCGCCGCACGTACTCCCACGGCGCCTGGTCCACCCACAGCACGTCCAGCTCGTTGCGGCGATAGTACGGATCGGGAATCTTCCCGGCGCGCAGCAGGTCCGTGTGTACGCACCCCGGCACGCGCGCATCCACCCATTGCCGCACGCGTCCCTTGCCCCCGTCCTGGCGCATCTGCCACGCGCCGTTCAACGACACCTTGCTCATTCGTCTGTCTCCTGTGATTGCTCTCGGCCACACCGAGTCATTTCTGTCGGGATTCCAACTCCGCGGCCCGCCGCGCCCACTGGGCCGCTTCGGCGGTCTGCCCTTTAACTGTCAGCGCGGCGGCGAGGTTGCGGCAAACGTCGGGCAGGTCGGGCTCGAGCGCCAGCGCCCGCCGATACGACGCAATGGCCGCATCCAGGTTGCCCATCCGGTGGTACGTCATGCCCAGGTTGTAGTGCGCGGCCACGAGGTCGCTCTTCATCGCGGCCGCCCGCTCGAACCGCCGGATGGCCTCGGCATAGTCCTCGCGGTGCTGGGCCACGCTCCCGAGCCCGATCTCCGCGCCATACCAGCCCGCGTCAAGCTCCAGGGCCCGGCGGTACGCCTGTTCCGCCT
Source organism: Phycisphaerae bacterium (assembly GCA_012729015.1). GTDB lineage: Bacteria > Planctomycetota > Phycisphaerae > FEN-1346 > JAACEH01 > JAAYDY01. The sequence goes on from JAAYDY010000007.1 coordinate 53,251, forward strand.
CGGCCATCTGCGCGGCGTCCTGGCGGCGTTTGGCGACGGCGTACAGCTTGTCGCCCAGGTTGCTGACGAAGCGGGCGTCGCGCGGCTCCGCGGCCACGGCGCGGCGCTGCGCGTCCAGGGCGGCCGCGGCGTGCGCGTCCGTCCGGTCCGACCAGTTCGGGTCCATCGCCCGCTGCCACAGGGCGTTCGCCAGGCTGTTCCAGGCCACGCCGTTGCCGGGGAAGGCTGCGGCATTGTGATGCCAGAACGTGACCGAGTCGCGCCACACCGCCTGTTGCTCCACGGTCAGGCCGCCCAGGGCGACCAGCATGGCGACGGCGGCTGTTGCGGCGACCACCCGTCGGCCGGGCCGCGCCGCGGCCCAGTCGGCCACAAGCCACGCCACCGCCACGAACACGCCCACCAGCGGCAGGTACGTGTACCGGTCGGCTATGATCTGCTTGCCCACCTGGACGATGCCGATCACCGGCACGAGCATGCCGAGGTAGATCAGCCAGCCGACGCCCCAGTGCGGTCGCCGCCGGCGCAGGGCCACGGCTGCCACCGTGATCGCCGCCAGCGCCGCCGCCATCGCTACGGCCGTGCCCGCGCCGACCGTCGGGCCGCCGTGGTCGGGCAGGGGGTAGAACGGCGTCAGGCTTCCCGGCGCCGGCCAGAACGTCTTGGCCAGGTACATGACGTAGGCGTAGGCGGCGTTGGCGAGTCGTTGGGCGAGGGGGACGGCGTCGAGTCCTCGGACGGCGCCGCCGGCCTGTTGGACGAGCAGCGTCACGACGGACGAGGCGGCGGCCATGGCCACCAGC
>JAAYDY010000081.1 GCA_012729015.1 Phycisphaerae bacterium
CACGTTCCAGCGACGCCGGGATGTTCTCGTACACCCAATCGAGCCCATCCTCGGTCGCCACCGACACGTCCGGCGGACCCCAGCCTTCGCCGATCTCGCCGGCCGTGGCCGCAAAGATCGCGATGCCGCGGGTCTGGTACATGGAACCCGGGCTGCTGTCGTAGAGGCGGAGGCCCTTGAGGGTCTTCTCGGCGTTGAGCGTCAGGGGCGACGCGAAGGTATAGAGGGCGAAGTTGCCGGCGCGGATGTCTCCCGGGGTGCCGGCGCCGCCGCCGCCGTAGTACGTCGTGACCTGCGTCAGCAGGCTGTAGTCCGGGTGGTCGGCGGCGACCAGGGTCGGATACGGCGTGGTGTCGTCATCGTCGGGGTTCTCCGGGTCGGCATTATCGTTCCAGGCCCAGATGACCTCTTCGGTGTCGTCGGTGTAGACGGCGGCCAGACGCATGTGGCGGCCGCGGTGGATGCGAGCGTTCTCGAAGGCCGTCAGGACGCAGTTGAGGTTGCCGTAGGCGGCCTGCTGCTCGGGCGGGAGCTCGGCATAGGCCTCGGTCTTCTGCCAGACCCACGTCACGTCCACCGAGCCGACGGCCATGGTGTTGAAGATGACGTCCATGCCCTGGCTGGTCAGGCGATCGTAGCCGTTGGGGCCCAACTGGGCCGTCAGGGTCAGGTCGTCGGCGGCGTCAATCAGGTTGCCTGGCATGACCGGGTTGCCGCTGGAGGAGGCCAGGTAGTAGTCCACGCCGGCGGGGCCGGGGACGTAGCCGCTCTCGGGCAGGCCTTCGGATCCGTCGATGTAGGCCGGGTGCCACCACTGGACGTAGGTCGTGTAGGTGTCGCGTGTGTTGTTGACGGTGATGGCGGTGCCGTTGGAGTACTGGCTCCAGACGAGCCAGGCGATGTCGGGGTTGACCTTCATGAGGTCGGCGTTGGAACAGTAGCCCTGGGCCTGGACGCCGCCGAGGTCCGTCGCGTTGGCATTGGCGTACCAGAAGAGGGCCTTCATCTCGTAGGTGCCCCAGAGGGAATCGACGTTGAAGCCGCCGGAGATGTCCAGCTGCGTCAGCGCGAGGTCGGCGTCCTGTGCGCGGACCTCGACCCAGAGGGAGTCCGTGCCGGTGTAGCCTTCGTCATCGGTGACGACCAGGTCGATCTTCCGGGCGCCGACGCCGAACAGAGCGGTCGCCGTCTGGCCTTCGGCCACCTGCGTGCCGAACCACTTCCAGACGTAGCTGACGATGGTTCCATTGCTGTCGGTGGAGGCGGAACCGTCGAGAAGGACGTCCTCGTCGCCGGAGCCGTCGGTGTCCACGACGATCTGGTCGGGTCCGGCGTTGGCCACCGGCAGGGTGCTCGGATCGAAGACGACGACCATGCCCGTGGCGCACAGGACGGTGGGGGGCTCGGGCTGGTTGTCGTCCACCGAGACAGTGAGTTCCTTGAGGCCGGCGGTGTCGTTGGTGAACTCGTAGACATAGACGCCGTCGCTGGTTTCGCCGACGAAGGTGATGGTGCTGGAGCCGTCGCCGCTGACGGCGATGTCAATGGCGTCTTCGAGGCCCGTCAGAAGGCTCTGGTTCTGGTCCTTCAGGGTGACGGTCACGACGGCCGGCACGGTCTGGGTGCTGGGGATGTGGTCCGGTTCGACGTCCACGCCGGACAGCATGGGATCGGTGTGGGCGGAGTCTCCTGCGGCGAAAGCCGTGGCGGCCCAGATGGCGGCGCCGCGAGCCCGGTACATGGTCTTGGGCGTGCTGTCGTCGATCATGAATCCCCAGAGGATCTTGGTCTTGTCCAGGGGCAGGGGTTCGGAGAACTCGTACATGGTGTTGTTGCCAGCCCGCACCGCCCCCGTGGCGCCGGTACCGTAGGAGTAGTACTCGCTGGCGGTGTAGGCGGCCGTGAAGCCGGCATAGGGAGCGCCGGCGCCGTCCATCTGGGGCCGCAGGTCGGCGGCCGACTCGGCCCAGGCGAAGAGCAGTTGCTGATCGGTGCCGCCGTCGCCGTAGAGGGCCCAGATGCGTTTGTGGCGGCCGCCGTTGTAGCCGTCCATCACGGCCACGAGGAAGTTGACGTTGTTGTAGTGGCCTTTCTGGGCCTCGGGCAGTTCAGCGACCACCGCGCCGTCCTGGAGAATGGCGGTGTCGTCGCGGGTGAAGCTGGCCATGAGGTTGAACTTCAGGCCGAGGCCGGTGCCGGAGACGGCGCCGCCGGCGGTCCAGGTCGTGGTGTCTTCGATCTCGGTCCAGTCGCCGGGCAGTGTGACGTTGCCGGCGTGCGAGGCGATATGGTAGGTGCGGTCGGCACCGGCGATGACGCCGTCGGCGGGGAAGCCCTGGGTGCCGGTCTTGTAGCCCGGACGCCACCAGTTCGTCGGGCCGGCGTAACCGAGGTAATCGCCCGAGCCGTCCTGCGGCAGGTTCATGGCTTCGGCCAGGGCAGCGTCAATGTTGCTGATCTGCCAGTTGCCGCCGCTGACGAAGTAGACAGGGCCGTTGTGGGTCCGGTCGGCCGTGTTGCGGTCGGGGCCGCTCTGCAACTCGACGAGGTCGATGCCCCAATAGTCCAAGGCATGGTACATCAGGGCCTGGTACTCCTTGACGCCGCAGAAGACGTCCCAGTTGAATCCGTCGGAGATGTCGAGCTGAACCTGCTGGGCTGCGGCCGTTCCTGCGGCCACCAGCGCAACAGCCAGACAAAGAAAGAGCTTCCTCATGCGCAGTCTCCTTAGCTCTACAGCAGAGTCGCCCCGGGCCGCCAGGCTCGGAGACGACACTGCCAACCCAATCGATGCACGGTTCGCGGCAAACACGACACGACAGACCGACCGGGTTGGTCTCTAAGGAGCAGCCTCATGGTGCGCAACACTACGGTCGCACACATTCCGGACGTGGCGGCGTCACAAGGTGGAGTTCAAAGGGGCCGATACCACGCACGGAATGTAAATCGTTACGTCAACGGCGGTATCACTTTCTACAGGGTGATTTGAGGACGATGAAGCTCGCCGACCGCCAACGCTCCCATATATATAGCCCGTAAAAGGACTTCCGTCAAATGCAGAATGGCACAAAAACCCGGAAAATGGTGAGATTTTACACGCCCGACAATGTTATTCTCCTCTTATTGCAACGCCTTGCGGAACCATCAGTTAGGGGGGGCGACGGGGGGTTGGGTGGGTCGAAAGGGGCGGCATCGACGTTTTTCGTAGGGTTCTGGGTGGGCGACTGGGGGCCACGGGCCGCCATGCCTGACAGGGGGCATGAGCCCCCGCTCGGGCACAAGAACGCGTTCGCCTTCTTCAAACCATCGGGCCGGCGGCCGCACCATCCGCCAGCCACGTTGGAAAGGCTACTGTGGCGGCATGTCGCCGGAGGCGGGCGGGGGCTTGGGGGCGCCGGGCAAGGCGGCTGGGCCGTCCCCGGGCATCCCCGGAACGCCCAGGGGGGCGTCGTCGGCCTCCTTGGTGGGGCCGCCCTGGGTCAGTTCCTGGAACCGCGTGTCGATGAGCCGCGCGCGGAGCTGCTCCTGCTGTTTCAGTTCGGCCTGGTGCTCTTCGAGGCGTCGTTTGATGTCTTCGATGAGGGCCCGGGTGAATTCGAGGCGTGCGTCGAACTGCTGTTCGAGCTGTTTTCGCAGCTCGACGCCGGCCTGGCGGCGGGCCTCGTCGTCGCCGGCCTTGTCGGCGGCCTGCCACTGCTGGGCGAGGCGCGAGATGCGGCTCTCGAGTTGCATGGCCTTCAGTGCCTTGGCGCCCTGCTCCGGCTGGCGGTCGATCAGGAACCGCACCTGTCGGACCTTGCCGACGGCCTTGAACAGTTCGCCGCGTTTCTCGGGTGACGACTGCTGCGTGCGAAGCTCGGCGATCTTGTCGGCGTAGTCGTCCAGGCCCTTTTCGCGGAGCCAGGCGATGTCTTCGTCGAGCCGCTGCTCCCAGTCGCGGGCCCATCGCGGCTCGCGTCGGTCGCGCGGCCGGGCCGTGCGGTCGGCCCCGTCGCCGGGACGCGGATCGGGCTGCCCCATGGCGCCCAGCACCGTCAGGGCCACCACCGCCGACGCACATCCTGCGATGAACACACGTCTCATGCTCGGTTCCTCCACGTTCGGACGGCCGCTCAGGACCCGTCGGCCGCGTCGTGCTCGATCAGTTCCACGTGCTCAATAATCTCCTGAAGCTCGTCGCCGGCCTTCTGGCTGGCGCTGCCGGCGAGGCGTATCTCGGCCAGCGTCCAGGGATCGCTTTGCTGCAACGTGCCCAGTTCCTCGGTCAGGACGGCGCTGTCGGTGACGGCGTTCTGCCAGCGGTCCCAGTTGTGGGTCAGTTCGCGGCCGTCGGCGACGGCGACGTGGCCGGGCGGGACGGGATCGGGGGCGAACCACTGCTGGACGAGGGACCAGCCGACGAGGGCGACCAGCGCGGCGGCGGCCGTCAGGGCATAACGGCGCAGGATGGCGATTCTGGGCCGGCGGGCCGGGCGTCGGCGAGCCAAGGCGCCGAGGGCGGCGCGGCGGACTCGGTCGATGGCCTCGGGCGAAGGCTCGGGCGCGGGCAGGCGGGCCGCCAGGGCGAGGCCCTGTCGCAGCGCCTGGAGTTCGGCGGCGCAGCGCGGGCACTCGGCCACATGGGCCTCGATGCGGCGGCGGGCCGCGCCATCCAGCTCGGCGGCGGCCAGCAGAACGAGTTCTCGAGGATCACACGCGCTCACGGCACTTGCCTTTCAGGGGTCCGACCTTGCGGCCGGGCGGTCCATTTTGTCCCTCAGTTTCAGCAGGGCACGGTGGCTCTTGGCCAGAACGGTGCCCAGGGGGCTGCCCATGATATCGGCGATCTCGCGAAACGACAGGTCGCCGTAATGGCGAAGCACGAGAACCTGTCGCTCGTCGGCCTCGAGCCCGGCCATGGCCGTCTCGAGTTGGCGGATCTGTTCGCCCGCGATCATCCGGCCCTCGGGCGGCGCTTCGACGGCCTTGTCGAGAACGCCGGGCAAGGGCCCGTCGCCGTCGTTTTCCCGACCGCCCGGGGGAGCGGAGGCGGTGCGTTCGGCGTGTTTTCGACGCCGAGCCCAGTCGCGGACGCGATTGGCCGCAATCCGGAAGACCCAGGCCTCGAACCGGCCGGATTCCTCATAGCGATCCAGATTCTCCACGAGCCGCACAAACACGTCCTGGAGCAGGTCTTCGGCTTCGTGTCGGTCTCCGGTGGTTCGAGCGAGATAGGCGTAGAGGGGCCCCCTGTAGAGGGCGAACACCTGTTCGAAGGCCTGCGGATCGCCGCGGCGGCACTGCGACACAAGTTGGGCCACGATGTCCCGGTCGGCTCTCGGCGCCATATCACACCCAGTATAACGGAGGCCCTCGCGGGCTATTTCGGGATTTTGGGGGCCCGGGGGCCCGGAATCCCTCTTGCCAGAAGGCGTCTGGAAGCTATAATAGCCCCTTCTATCGACTACGGGAAGAGCCTGACCGTGGCGCGGTCTTCGGAATGGGGTCGCCCCCAGGCTCTCGCAGGGAGAACAGCCATGCCTCGAGTGTGTGCGATTTGTGGGAAAAAGACGACGTTCGGACGTTCGATTGCTCGTCGCGGCCGCGCGAAGTATCTGGGCGGCGTCGGCGTCAAGACCACGGGCATCAGCAAGCGGACGTTCAAGCCGAACATCCAGAAGGTGCGGACCGTGACGGACAACGGGACGGTCAAGCGTCAACTGATCTGCACGCAGTGCATTCGCAGCGGCAAGGTGACCAAGCCCATGCGTCGTCCGAAGGTGGGCGAGGCGGCTCGGGGCTGATCGGCGGCGCTGCGGCGGCCGTAGAAAGCATCGACGCACCGATCGGGCGGAAGAGGCGACGGGCACTGAGCCGAAGAGACGGCCGGTTTCCGACGCGTCTTTCGCCCGGTTTCGTTTGACGACCTGTCACCGTCCTTGCGGAGGGTCCGATCATGGGCATCCAGCGAAGCGAAGTGGAGAAGGTCGCGAAGCTGTCGCGGATCGCCTTGCGCGACGACCAGGTGGACCTGTTCGCGGAGCAACTCTCGCGCATCCTGAATTACGTGGACCAGTTGAACCAGCTCGACACGGCGGACGTGGAGCCTCTGAGCCACGCGCTGCCGGTGGCGAACGTGTTTCGCGAGGACGTGCCCCAGGCGAGCCTGACGGCCGACGCGGCCCTGGGTAACGCTCCGGCGCGGACGGCGGCAGGGTTCAAGGTGCCGCGCGTCCTGGACGACGGCGGCAGCGCGTGAACCGGGCGGCGGGTGGTTGCCCCTCCCGTGACGGGAGAGGGTGGCCCGCAGGGCCCGGTGAGGGGGGCGAGCGGAGGAAGCGCTGCGAGTTCGTATCGTTTCTTCCATTCGGCGGGGTGGCATGGCCACGCTCGCGTGGCCATGATGGGCGGCTCACGAGCCGCCCCTACGGTAGATGCGCCGGGCGAGCGGCGAGTACACAGGAAGCGCAAGACTGATGAGCGAATGGCTCGACATGACGGCGTGCCAGATGAAGGCGGCGATGGCGGCGGGGCGGACGAGCAGCCGCGAGCTGGTCGCGGCGTCGCTGGCGCGCATCGAACGTCTGGACGGTCGGATCGGGGCGTTTCTGAGCACGCGCGGCGAGCAGGCCCTGGCGGAGGCGGAGGCGATTGACCGACGTCGGGCCAGCGGCGAGCCGTTGGGTCCGCTGGCGGGCGTTCCGGTGGCCGTCAAGGACAACCTGTGCACGGCCGACGGGCTGGCGACGACCTGCGCGAGCCGCATGCTTGAGAATTTCCGGGCGCCGTACAGCGCGCACGTGGTGGAGCGGATCGTTGCGGCCGACGGGGTGATCGTCGGCAAGTGCAACCTGGACGAGTTCGCGATGGGGTCGTCCACGGAGAACAGTTCCTCGGGCCCGACGCGAAACCCGTGGTCGCTGGATTGCGTGCCGGGCGGGTCGTCGGGCGGCAGCGCGGCGGCCGTGGCGGCGCGCATGGTGCCGCTGGCGCTGGGGTCGGACACGGGCGGCTCGATCCGTCAGCCGGCGAGCCATTGCGGGATTGTGGGGCTGAAGCCGACCTACGGTCGCGTGAGCCGTTACGGGCTGGTGGCGTTCGCGTCGAGCCTGGACCAGATCGGGCCGATGGCGCGGACGGCCGAGGACGCGGCGCTGCTGCTGGGCGTGATCGCCGGGCACGACGCGCGCGACGCGACGAGCGTGGCCGAGGCGCCGCCGGACTACGCGGCGGCGATGGACGCGGTGGACGTGAGCCGGTTGCGGATCGGCATGCCGCGCGAGTACTTCGGCGAGGGTCTGGACGCCGAGGTGGATCAGTTGGTGCGCGAGGCGATCCGGACGTTCGCCGAGGCGGGAGCTGAGATTGTCGAGGTGGACCTGCCGCACGCGCCGTACGCCGTGGCCGCGTATTATCTGGTGGCGACGGCCGAGGCGTCGAGCAACCTGGCGCGGTACGATGGCGTCCACTACGGGCGTCGCGCGTCGGAGCACGCGGGCCTGGTGGACATGTATAGCCGCAGCCGGGCCGAAGGGTTCGGCGACGAAGTGAAGCGGCGGATCATGCTGGGGACGTACGCGCTGTCGAGCGGGTACTACGACGCGTACTATTTGAAGGCGTTGAAGGTGCGGCGGCTGATCAAGCGGGACTTCGACCGCGCGCTGGAGCAGGTGGATTGTCTGATGGGTCCGATCTGCCCGACGGCGGCGTTCCGGTTCGGCGAGAAGACCGAGGATCCGCTCCAGATGTACCTGTCGGACATTTACACGATCAGCGCGAACCTGGCGACGATTCCGGGGCTGAGCGTTCCGTGCGGTCGGACGTCGGCGGGGCTGCCGGTGGGTTTGCAGATGCTGGGCGACGTGTTCAGCGAGGGCCTGTTGCTGGGGGCGGCGCGGTGGCTGGAGCGAGCCCGCGGCGGCGAGGGCGGCGACGCCCTCGGGCGGCCGGCGATTCTGGACGAGGAGGGCGTGGCGTGAGCGACGAACGCAGCGTCCGTCTCGTCGTCGGGCTGGAGGTGCACGTCCACATGAAGACGCGCACGAAGCTGTTCTGCTCGTGCGCGACGTCGTTCGGCGATCCGCCGAACACGCACTGCTGCCCGGTGTGCCTGGGGATGCCGGGGGTGTTGCCGGTGATGAACCGCGAGGCGTACCGCCTCGGGGTGATGACGGCGATGGCCCTGGGCTGCACGATCAACGAGCGGACCAAGTGGGACCGCAAGCACTACTACTACCCCGACCTGCCGAAGAACTACCAGATCAGCCAGTATGATCGGCCGCTGGGCGAGCACGGGCTGCTGGAGATCGAGACGCCGGCCGGCCGCAAAGCGGTGCGGATTCTCCGCGTTCACCTGGAGGAGGACGCGGGGAAGCTGAACCACGCGCCGGGCGGCGAGGAGTGCAGCGAAGTGGACCTGAACCGCGCGGGGACGCCGCTGCTGGAGATCGTGAGCGAGCCGGACATCACGAGCGTGGAGGAGGCGCGGGCGTATTGCACGAGCCTGCGGCAACTGGTGACGTACCTGGGCGTCAGCGAAGCGAACATGCAGATGGGGCACATGCGGTTCGAGCCGAACATCAACCTGCACGTGGCGGAACACGGGGAGACGTTCGCGACGCCGATCGTGGAGCTGAAGAACCTGAACAGTTTCCGCGCGGTGGAACGGTCGATCGCGTTCGAGGCGCGGCGGCAGTTGGCCGAGTGGGACGAGACGCACCGGACGCTGAAGGCGGCGGGCAAGACGACGCGCGGGTACAACGACGACACGGGCGAGACGTTCGTGCAGCGGGAGAAGGAAGAGGCGCACGATTACCGTTATTTCCCGGAGCCGGACCTGGTGGTGGTGACACCGGAGGCGTCGTGGCTGGAGGAGTTGCAGCAGACGTTGCCGGAGTTGCCGCTGGCGAAGAAGGACCGGTTCGTGCGCGAGTTCGGCCTGGGCGAGTACGACGCCGGTGTGTTGACGGCGACGATCGAGATGGCGCGGTACTTCGAGGCGGTGGCGGCGGCCTCGGGCTCGCCGAAGGCGGCGGCGAACTGGGTGACGCAGGGGCTCGCGCGCGAGATGAACGAGCGCGGCGTGACGGCCGAGAGCGAAGCGGATTTCCCCGTGACGGCGTCGCATCTGGCCGAGCTGGTGCGCGCGGTGGAATCGGGGACGATCAACAAGCAGGCCGGCGACAAGGTGCTGCGCGCGATGATCGACACGGGCCGCACGGCCGGCGAGATCATCGAGGCCGAGGGTCTGGCCCAGACGAGCGACGCCGGGGACCTGGACCGGTGGATCGAGGAGGCCCTGGCGGCCAACCCCGGCCCCGCGGCCGATTACCGGGCCGGCAAGAAGCAGGCCCTGGGACGCATCATGGGCCACATCATGAAAGCCAGCAAGGGCAAAGCCAATCCCCGCCTGGTGACCGAACGACTCGAGAAGAAGCTGTCGGAGTGAGGAAACCGCGTGGGTCCGGGGGACCCACCCTACGCGTTCACCGTCACGGTTCACGGCGTTGGGTGCCATGCCTGCCCCGTCAGGCATGATTGCTCTTCCGCGTGGCTGCGGAGCAGCCACCCTACATGCTCACTGTCACAGTTCACGGCGTTGGGTGCCATGCCGCCGGCGGGTGCGTTGACGGACTGACGGGAGGAGGTCAGACGCCGACTTTTTCGGCCTCGGCGTCGGCCTCGATGGCAGCGTCGGCGTGGTCGTCGTCGTCCTGGGCGTGAGGATGGCTCTTGTCGTAGACTTCCTGCATTCGCCGCATCGTCACGTGGTGTAGATCTGTGTGGTCG
>JAAYDY010000008.1 GCA_012729015.1 Phycisphaerae bacterium
CAACGTGATCCGGGCCGACATCCTGGTGCGATCGGCGGACGTGCGCTACCGGATGAGCCGCGAGCGGGAGACGGCGCTGGCGCGGTTTGAGAACGCGGACCTGCCGCGCCGGCGGGAGCACTTCCGCACCGAGCTGGCGCGGCTCCGCAACGCGCCGCCGAAGAAGCGCACGAAGCTGCCGCCTGAGCAGGCGAAGTGGGCCAGCCTGGGCCACGCGACGATCCTGACGGTCACGGCCGTCTGCGTGGCGGCGCTGGCGGCGTGGATCCTCCTGCGGCGCCGCGCCGAACGGGAACTCTCGGCGCGGGCTGTCGGACGCCGCCGGAGTATGAAGGAGGGTGCTGCGAGAGCCGGGACGGAGAGGAAGACCGGTTGACGGCCGTACCGAATGCCGCCATAACCCCTGTGGTCGGCGAAGCGGGAGCGGGCACTGCTGAGGAGCTACCCGCCTGGGCTTGCCGGCCGGCTGTGTGGAGCGATGGCCTCCTGGGCCGGCGACGAGATGTCACAGCAGTGGCCGCACCGGAGGACGCCGGCTGGCCGCCCAACCGGCCAATGTGGGACGGCCTGGCCACGGGCACGGGCGAAGAGAAGACAGTGACATTTGACTTCCATGGGGACGGCTATGAGTTGACCGCCATCTGCGGGAACACGAAGACCGTGACCATTGACGCCATGCGTCCCGAGTTCGTCTCTCTGCACTTCATCAGCGGCGAGGGCGGGGAAGCGTATCATATACACGACAGAACGGATACGTGGCAGCGGATGCCGCCCTATCCCGCGAATGTCAACGATCCGGCCTGCTTCAAGATGGGCTGCAAGACGGCCGTGGAGGTTCAGTTCTGGCATCCAACCAAGACACTGACTTTTGCCACGCCAGTGGAAGTCCGCGGTGACGTCCACTGGCTGGACGAGTACATCACCGGCCAGGATTACGGGCGGGACAGTGCGAGTTTCCAGTCCGGAAGCTCCTACATGATCAGCGGCGCTGGTGCCGCTGTGTACTCGGAGGCGACAACGGTGCCATACATCGACTACGATCATAACACGGACATCAGTTGGCGTTACCAAGTGAAGTCACCACAGGGAACCGACGAGTGGGTTGACACGGGCAGCAGCAACAACCTGGTCTACTACATCATTCTGGAGCAACCGCGCGCGCCGATGACGGCACCCTGGGTCGAAGTGCTGGAGATGGCCACGGAATGGGCGCAACAGGAAACGACTCAGCAAGGCGCCGCCGGAAAGGTCACGGAGGCCATATACTGTTCCGGTCTCGAGTACAACACGGGTGAGGACACTGGGCAACCGGGGCGGCCCCGGTATTACGACTTTTCGACTGGGTGCTTCAAACTGACAGACTGCTTGCAGGAATGGGGAGATGCCTCGAACGTCAACTGCTGGGACTGTGCGCAGATGTTGTCTGTCTTCTCTAACGCGCTTGGTGCAGATCTGCAGATGTACTACATCACCAGTACTGCTGGCTTCTTCTATCTGAACTACATCCGGCCACTTGGCCGGGGCTGGACAAATGACCCATTCGTTGCAGGCGGCCGCGATCCATTCTCATGCCATTGGACAGGTTGGCCACAGATCTTTGATGCTTGTCTTCAAGTGGACAATGACCTTGACCCGACGTGTTCTCCTCATTCAGGCGTTCTTCCCCAGAACATGGCCTTTGATGCCGGGACGCCGGGCGCCGCCTTCGACGACTATCGGGGAAGACTAGTGGATCCGCTTGATGAAAATGCTGTGTCTGGAACAACTCAGCCACCGGCCTCAGTGCAGTGACAGAAACAATGTGGAGGATGCGATGAATGGCCGCAGATGGTGCTTGGGCTCCGTCACCGTTTTGGGGCTGTTGGCGGTGCTCGCAATATGTGTGACATCGCCAGATGTCGTAGCTGATCTCCAGGAGATAATTGACGGTCGAATGCAAGAAATGCGAGCCCTTTACGGATTCGAGTTATGGAAGGACAACGACAAGTTGCCAGGCAGGACCTTTGGTGATGTGCCAGACCTCCAAGGTGTCCTTAGCGCATTCGGCGATGTTGAGGTGAAATCAGGGAGTTCCCCCGCGGCAGGTCATTACCGGGTCAAGCTGACCGGCAAGGCAGACGCAAGCATTGAAGTTTCTGCCCTATTGGCCGGGTCGCCGTTCGATGCCAAGGAACTGGTTCTTCGAGGCTTTGCCATGAGTTCTTATGCCGGGCGCGCTGCAGAAGTGGGACAGGTTGGATCAGTATATGACCTCGGCGATGTATGTCTCCATCCTGCATCGGGCGGGGCTCTCGATTTCACAAGAGCTAACATATGGGTTCACGTTTCGTCCGTGCGGATCCTCAGTCCCGAGACGGTCCTCGCAATGGCCAAGGTGATCGATGCCGAACTCGTTCGGCTGCTGGAGGGCGGGAAGCCCGTGAACCCACCGCCAACCGCGTCGGCAACGGCGCTTTCTCCCGCTCGGGTCCGCCGGCGGAGCGACGCCGTTGAGGAAGCGGAAAGCATGCTCAAGGCGATGCCGGAGGAAGACGCCCGGCGGCTCTGCCTCCAGAAGGCGCAGGAAATGGCGAAGTCGCCCGATGATGCGCCCGAACAACTCCTGCTCTTCCTGCGCGGCCTGGGGCCGGATGAGGACCCGCGCCAGGTGGCCG
>JAAYDY010000082.1 GCA_012729015.1 Phycisphaerae bacterium
GCGAGACGGAATTGCGAAACACGCACGAGGCGTGTTGCCGATGAAGGTGTGCGCACGTGGCGCCAAGCACGCCAATCGGCCGTTTTCCCTAAGTCCTTACAGCGTAAGCGGCAGTGCCATTCGTGGCTGTCACCTTTTTCATCCCGCACGTCGCCCTGCGGCGGCTCGATGACGGCGACGACGGTCATCTGGCCGCCGCACTGAGGGCAGGCCAGCGGGTCGAACGCTGTCCGACGCCCTGGCCCAAAGCTGCAATGTCTTCTTCTTCCACCACGCGTCGATTCAGGGGCCGGGGCCATTGATCGCTTGGGCACGGCGGTTCGGTTTCGGCCAACCGACGGGCGTCGATCTGTCCCACGAGTCGGCCGGCGAGCTGCCCGATCCCAAGGCGTCGGACGATCCCAAGGTGTCGGACGATCCCAAGAAACGTCCTTGGGCGGCGAGCGACACGATGTCGTTGGCCGTGGGTCAAGGGACGCTGCGCGTGACGCCGCTGCAGGTCGCGCGACTCGTGGCGGCCGTGGCCAACGGCGGCCGGTTGGTCACGCCTCATCTGGTCGACCGCATCCGCCGGCGCGACAAGCCGGACATCGTGCCCGAGCGACCTGAAACGCCGACCGTCGCCCTTTCCGACGACACGCTGGCCGCCGTGCGTCGCGGCATGGTCGACGCGGTCGCCACGCCCGGCGGCACGGCCTATGCCACCGTTTTTCACGCCACTGTTTCGATCGCCGGCAAGACGGGCACGGCCCAAACAGGCAAGAACCTCGCGGACCACGCCTGGTTTGCCGGCTACGTTCCCGTCGAGGACCCGAAATACGCCCTGGTCGTCGTCCTCGAACACTCGGGCAACGGCGGCGAGGCGGCCGGCCCCGTCGCCCAACACCTCATCGAAGCGCTCTCGTCGCGACTCTGATTGGGGATTGGGGATTGGGGATTGGGGATTGGGGATTGGGGATTGGGGATTGGGGGCGCGACGTTCGCCGGCGGGCTTTGGGGATTGCCATCCGGCCGTTGTTCCATCAACGTCTCAGCGCCGGCAGCGGGAGCACGATGGGCGTGCCCATGGGGCGGCGGACTTCTTCGTCGCCCGTGCGAACCGTGTAAGACTTGGCCCGGGCGTCGATCGTGATGTCGAACCGGCGGCCGCGGATCGTGAGGTTCGAGAGCTTCATGCCGGCGACGATCGGGTGTTTGATCGGGCGGATGCGGATCGTGCGAGCGTCGACGCGAACGCCCAACAGACCGTTCACGACGGCCTGCCCGGTGGACAAGCCGGCGATGACGTTTGAACGTCCGTTCCGGCGATAGTCGCGGCTGCCGGCCAGTACGGCTTGCGGGATGTAGGGGAATTCGCCCCACCAGAGGACTCGGCGGAGCACGTCGATGCCCTCGCGTTCGAAGCCGGCGTTGATCAGATCGACGACCAGCTCGGGCACGTCGCCCGCGTAGGCCCCCGGCCCGCCCCAGTCGGCGTCGCCCGGGTCGTAGCCTTCGTCCTTCTTCGATAGGCTGTGAACGCCGTACGGTCCGAGGAATTCGTCCTCGTTCAGATGCGCCACGACGGCCTTCTTCTGCTCGGGTGAGAGGATGCCGGTCCGCAGGAGGTCGAAAATCTGGATCGAGTAGGCCAGACGCGGCCGTCCCTTTCGATCGCGGCACTGGAACCAGCCGTGCTCGGCATCCCAAAGCTGATCGACAAGCCGTGTGCGGAGCACGCGAGCGCGCTCGGCCAGGTCGTGCGGCGTCGTTCGCCCCGTCCACTTGAAAAGGCTTTCGAGCCGTGCGTAGATCAGCACGCGTTCGGCGTTGGGGCTGGGCGTGTGGTGCTGGTAGTCGTCGGTCCGCTTCAGTTCGAGCAGATTGCGGTTCGTGCCATAGTCGATCAACGTCGGCGGTCGCGTCAGGTCTTCCGCCCGAAGCGCGTAGCGATAGAGGTAGTCGAGAAACGTCTCGTCGCCGATCTCCTCGGTCAGAACCGACAGATCGCCGGTCAGGGCTACGTAGTCATAAGCCAGACGCACCAGGTTGTAGTCGTTGTAGCTGTACATCGCGCCCAACGGACGGCCGTCGAGTGGATTCAGGGCGTTGCCGTCGATCATGTCGGCTCGGGCGAAGGCCACCAGATATCGCCGCACGGCCGGCCCGTCGCACAAGACGGCCATCTTCGACGTGTAGGAAAGGTCCCACAGGTAGCTGCACACGGCTCCGCCGTCGATCCCGCTGGTCGCGTACCAGGGCCGGAAATGCATCGCCGGGCTGTCCCAGCGGCACGTCAGCCACGTGAGCAGCCCTCGGCGGTA
This sequence comes from Phycisphaerae bacterium, assembly GCA_012729015.1. Classification (GTDB taxonomy): domain Bacteria; phylum Planctomycetota; class Phycisphaerae; order FEN-1346; family JAACEH01; genus JAAYDY01. Next base: position 2,304 of record JAAYDY010000082.1, read on the forward strand.
GAAGGCGGCCAACGCGGCGCTGGGCGTTTCGAGCACCGGAGCCGTGGCCTCAAGGGCTTCGATCCGCCGCTGCCAGTTCCGCCGGGCATCCGCGATGAACCGCTCGGGCGACGCGGCGACTTTTTCGAGCACGTCGGCCTTCTTGTCGGGAGCGTCGAGCACGGCCACGATCCAGTAGGTTTGTTGCCCGCCGGCCGGAAGCGTGACCGGCACGTGCAACCGCCCGTCGGTGGCCGTGGCCTCTTCTCCGGCCAAGGCTAGAAGTAATTCGGCCGTGTCGTCCGCCGACCGCAACGCCAACCGGCCCGACCGTTTGACTCGCTTCGTGTCACGTTTCCTGTCTCGCGGCGCGGAGAAGGGCCAGCTCGGACTCGTGCCGATCCCGCCGGTGAGCGAGACGGCCAGTTCGGTGGCGATCGGCTTGCCCGATCGGTTTCGCAGGCTTACCTCGCAGACGACGATCGGCCCGACCGCCAAGGGCACGACGCGTCCGGCCACGTCGAGCCCGGCCGTCGGTTGGCCTCGCACGACGACCTCCGACGGATACCACGTGTAGTCGGCCACCGGCACGGGTCGCCCACCCAGCGTGACGGCCGCCCGAATCGGGTTGGCGAAGAACGGCGGCGAGAACAGGCTGCCGAACCCCACTTCCGTCATGTCCGGCCGCACCGTGACTCGCCCGCTGTCCACCCAAAGATGCTCTGGCCCCAGGATCATCCGTTCCTTGGAAACACCAAATCGCCCAATCGCCGCCGGTATATCTGCCCCGTTTCCGGGTGGCCCGGATAGCTCTGCTATCCGGGGGCTGTCAGGCCCAAGAGGCTCCGCCAATTGGCTGCCCAGGCCTTGACTCGCGAAAGAAACCATCACCACGAGAGCCAAGACGCCCGTCAGCCGCCCAAAGCGAGCGTCATTCCCGGAACCACGATTCACTGATCCGACGACCATGAGCGTTCGATCTCCTCGAGGCTGCGGCCTTTCGTCTCCGGCATCTTCCAGGCCACGAACAGCAAGGCGGCCAGGCTGCATCCGGCAAAAATCCAGAACGTCAGGGCGGGCCCGACCCGAGGGCTGTCGCGGAGCGACGGAAACACGAGAACCACGATGTTGCACGACGTCCAGACGGTGAACGTCGCCACCGACATGGCCCGACCGCGCAGCTTCGCCGGAAAGACCTCCGACGAAACGATCCACGGGATCGGTCCCAGGGCCATCGCGAAGGCGGCGATGTAGGTCATGATGGGCAGCAACAGGGCGAGGCCTTCCGTGTTCGCGCGGAACATGCCCCCGACGGAGGGATAGGAAAATTGATTCTTCTCACAGAACTCAAGCATAGTCAGGGGAAACTGGCAGGTCAAGGGGTAGCAGGCGCGTTTGGGAACTCGGGCGCACCACGCACTTTGTGGGCTCGACCAGTTCTGGTATCCTACGACATCGGATTACTGGAATCCGGTGAACGGTAGTTTTCCCGGTTCGATTGGTCACAGCTTGAGCAAAGGAGCC
>JAAYDY010000083.1 GCA_012729015.1 Phycisphaerae bacterium
AGGTGACGAGCCGAACGGCTGTTGTCGAGCGTGAGGACGGCCTGCGTTTTGCCAAACTCCGCACATGGACCGACAACCCAGGCCCGAAGGGCCGGCAAGAGTGTAGCCGGAGGCGCTGGGCCGGCCGTCGTTGGCCGGACCGAGCCTCCGGTACCCGAGCCCCACCGCTCCCTTAAGCCCTGAAAGGGCGCAACCCGTTGGGCCACCGAACAGGTCGCGCCCCTGCGGGGCTTGAGGTTCTTAAGGAGACCGTGACCGGGGGCTGCGGCTCGACGAAACGACCGTCGAGCCTTCGCCCCCGGCTAAGCTCTCGTCGGCCCTTCGGGCCTCGGGTGCCGACGTGCCAGGGGCTGACCCAGAAAGCCTGAGGCGCAGGACTGTCCACTCCAACGAACGACCGCCGCACATGCCAGAACCTTTGGGCACACCCGACTGTCCCCTCGTCCGTGAAGGCGCTTTCGTCATCGGGGGCGGTGGTGTATAATGCTCCGGCCTCGGACTGGACCGGGGCCGTTTCGTTGCGGGAGACCGTGTGAAGGCGTTCATTCGCGCTCTTGGCTACTGCTGGCCGTATCGCTACCGCATCGTGGCGGCGTGGCTCTGCGCCATCATGGTCAGCGTGCTCTACTCGTCGAGCATCTCGTCCACGTTGCCGCTGTTTCGGCTGCTGTTCGGCCAGACGGGCGTCAGCGTCGATGCCGTGAGCGAGGACCTCCCGGACGGGTCCGTCCACACGGTCCATTCGGTGACGCTTCCCAGCGGCTACGATGTTCGGCTGCTGCCGGCGGGCGAGCCGCTGCGGATCGACCAGGAGGCCCGCGTGGCCCACGTGCCCGACGGCTACCGCATCTACCCCGGCGGCCTTCAGCGGTTTGTCCTCCAGGCCGAAGGCAAGTGGTATCAGAAGTACATTGCCGCCGTCGTGGACCGCATGCCCGAGGACCGTGCCCGCGCCCTGACTGTCATGATGCTGCTGATCGTCGTTCTGACGGCCCTGCGCGGCATCTTCCGCTACCTGAACGAATCGCTGGTGTCGTACGTGGCCTGCCGCAGCGTGCTGGACCTGCGGCTCAGGGCCTTCGACAAGGTGCTCCGGCTGCCGTTGGGTTTCTTCCAGAAGCGCGGCGGCGCCAGCGAGGCCTCCAGCCGCCTCATCAACGATGCGTTCGCCGTCCAGGAAGGGCTCCAGTCGGTCTTCGGCAAGGTGGTGACCGAGCCCCTGAAGGCCGCGGGGTGCCTTGCGGCCGCGGCGTGGTTTGCCACGCAGATCGACCCGCGTCTGCTGCTGCTGATCGTTGTGATCGGGCCGCTGACGGCCTGGCTGGTGCGGACGTTCGCCAAACGGATGAAGCGGGCGACCAAGCGGCAGCTCCAGTCGGCCGCCCAGATCCTGGGGATTCTGGAGGAGACCCTCGCCGGGCTGCGGATCGTGAAGGCGTACTCGATGGAGGGACGCGAACGCAAGCGATTCTTCCGCGAGGGCCGCGTGTTCCTGAAGTACTCGCTCAAGGCGTTCCGGACGCAGGTGGCCACGGGGCCGAGCCTGGAGCTGATGGCCACGGTGGGCGTGGCGCTGGCGGTGATCGCGGGGGCGTACCTGCTGGGCGAGCGCATCGGCCAGCGGCAGGAGTACATGATGGCGTTCTTCGCGGCAATGGTCGGCGCGCTGGACCCGCTGCGCAAGATGACGAACATCAACAACCGGCTCCAGATGGCGGCCAACGGGGCGGATCGCATCTTCGAGCTGACCGACGCCGAGCCGGAGGCGCACTCGGGCCGCCAGGGCAAGCCCCTGCCGCGACTGAGCCGCAGCATCCGCTTCGAGCAGGTGTCGTTCGCCTACGATCCGGCGGGCGAGCCGGTGCTGCACGACATTTCGCTCGAGGTGTCCTGCGGCGAAGTCATTGCCATTGTCGGCCGCACGGGTTGCGGCAAGAGCACGCTGGTGAACCTGATTCCGCGGTTCTACGTGCCGACCGCGGGGCGCATTCTGATCGACGGGTGCGACACGGCGGAGGTGTCGCTGCGGAGCCTGCGGGACCAGATCGGCGTGGTGAGCCAGGACACGATCCTGTTCAGCGACACGGTCGCGGCGAACATCGCCTACGGGAGCCGTCCGGCGGTTCGGGCCCGCGGCCGCAGCGGGCGGGTCACGCGCGAGGAGATCGTCGAGGCGGCGCAACTGGCGCATGCGGCGGAGTTTATCGACCGGATGCCCGGGGGATACGATGCCGAACTGGGCCCCCTGGGGACGACCGTCTCGGGCGGCCAGCGTCAGCGGCTGGCCCTGGCCCGTGCGATTATCCGCGATCCGGCCATTCTGATCCTGGACGAGGCCACCAGCGCCCTGGACGAGGAAACCCAATCGCTCGTGCAGGACACCTTGGAACGGTTTGTCCGCGACCGCACGGTGTTCATCATCGCGCACCGGCTGTCCACGGTGGCGCTGGCCCATCGGATTGTGGTCATGGACAACGGCCGCATTGTGGACATCGGCCGCCACGACGACCTGATGGGGCGGTGCGACCTGTACCGTCGTCTGCGCGACACGGGGTTCGAGGACGGGTGACGGGCCGCGGCGGATGACGGGCGAGGTGTCCTTGGGTGGCCCGGGCCGCTTGCGGGCAGGGTGCCTGTGGGGGCGTCCGGGGGTGCCGCCAGGGGGCATTTCGATGGCCAGGAACGCGGTTTCTGTGCAGAAGCGGGGCGGCAACGCCCGATAATCGGCTCGGCGGCGGTGCTGCGCGCGTGACGGTGTTGGGCAGCCGGCCGAGCGGCCTGTGCTCTAGCGCGTGGCTGCCCCTCGACGGGCTCGGGGTCTGGCGGCCCCTCGACGGGCTCGGGGTCTGCGTCAAGCAGCCACCCTACGGGCCGGGTTGATTCGAGAGCCGACGGGGTGCCTCGTGTCGGGAGCATTGGGGAAGCAGGGGCAAGATGCCCATGCCACGGTACGACCCCAAAACGTTAATGTACCCCTCGTATCAGTACTGTTGACAGGGATATGGGTTCTGCTATACTTTTCGGCTGCGGCATTGGGTGTTGAGGTGGCCGCGGCTCGGTGATTCGATCGGATCCTCGCGGCTGCGTGGCGAGTTGGGGCGTTTTTTTGCTGGTCGCCGGGAGCCGGGGCGCGTTATGATTCCGTCTCTGCGGCTTAAGCCATTCGGGTGTTGATTCGGACCAGGGCGAACAAGAAGGAGTACCTTGGCGTGGTCAAACAAACCCGCATCACCCGTCGCATGCCGGCGGCGTTGCTGTTGGCGGTCCTGGCGGCCCTGGTGTTGACCGAGGGCTGCGCGCCGAACTGGATCGGCCGGTACAACGAGCTGGCGTTCTGCACGCCGAAGCGGGTGCGCAACCCGATCTGGGACTCGTTCGACGAGTGGTACGAGGATCTGCGGTACTGGGTTCAGGAAGAGCTTGAGCAGGACGTGGACTTCCCCGGGCCGCTGGCCAGCGACCTGAAGCCGCCGGAGGGCAACTACATCCTGGGGTCGTTCGACCTTCTGGAGATTACGATCAACGACCTGTTCCAGCCCGGGGTGCGTCACCTGGAGCGGGTGCGCATCGCCGAGGACGGGAACATTCAGTTGCCGTACGTGGGCCGCGTGCAGGCGGCGGGCCTGTCGGCGGCAGGTCTGGAGCAGCGGCTGATGGCGATGTACTCGCCCGATCCGCTGGCCGACCCGAAGATATCGGTGTTCATCAGCGAGTACCGGAACCGGTTCTGCTATTTCATGGGCGCGATCAATCAGCCGGGGATGTACCCGCTGCTGACGACGGACATGGAACTGCTTCAGGCGGTGGCGCAGGCGGGCGGCGTGTCGCCGATGGCCGAGCAGTTTGCGTACCTGTCTCGGCGGTTCACGGCGGAAGAGCTGAACCGCCTGCTGCTGGAATCGTATGCCGAGGACGGCGAGGGCGAGGATAAGGACAAGGCTTCGGACGCTGCGCCTGGCGCGGCGGAATCGGCGGCGCCGACGGCGTCGTCGGACGATGCCGCGGCCTCGAACGGATCGCACAAGTTGACTCCGATGGAGGAGTTGCAACTGCTGACGCAGGGGCGGACGCCTCCGGTGACGGAGGGTGCGGCCGCGGAGGCGGAGTCGACGCCGGCGGCCGAGACCCTGGTGCCCGAGGCGCCGGCGGCTCCGTCGTCGGGCAATGGCGGCGAGTGGAAGTTCGTGGACGGCCGATGGGTTCAGACGGGCGCCGCGGCGGCTGCCGAGGGCGACGACAGTGCGACGGCGGCAGGGTTTACGCTGCCTGAAGACGGCACGGTGGACCTGGCGACGTTGCCGGAATCGCTTCAGAAGAAGCTGGCCCGGTTGGGCATCGTGCAGGGCGGCGAGGGGTTGCGGCGAATCATCCGGATCGACATTCGTTCGGCCCTGCAACTGGATCCGACGCAGAATCCCGTGATGCGTAACGGCGACGTGGTGAACTTCCCGGAACCTGCGGCGGGCGAGTGGTACATCAACGGCGAGGTGGTTCGCCGCGGGGTGTACAGCCTGACGGGCCGGAAGATTACGCTGTTGCAGGCGATTGCGGCGGCGGGCGGGTTGACGGAAGTGGCGATTCCGAAGCGCGGGGAAGTGGTGCGTCGGGTCGGGGAGAACGAGGAAGAGATCATCTACTTCGACCTGGCGAAGATCGCCAAGGGCGAGTCGCCGGACTTTTTCCTTCAGCCGGACGACTACATCAACATCGGGACGGACCAGGGGGCGATCTGGATGGCGGTGCTTCGCAACGCGTTCCGGGCGACCTACGGGTTTGGACTGGTGTACGACCAGAATTTCGCCGATATCTATCCCTTCAGAGGGGACATACAGCCTCTGTTCGGCCGCGACTGAGACAGCGTGGCTGCATAGCGTTCTGGGGACGCGGGGTCGGGAAGCACCCGCGGAGGGTCACGCGGCCCAGGCCACGGCACGGCCCCCGGCGCGTTCATGCATGCCGACAGTGTCATCCGGTAGCCGGGCCGCCCATTCTGCCGTATAATCCCCTGCGGGCCGGGGCATATGGCAAGGTCCGCGGACGTCTGCCGGTGCGATGCGTCGCAGCGGGAGTCCGCGGCCGGCGCGACCACTGTTGACTGGAGCAGGGACGATTCGGTGAATCCAGACAATCCACACGAGACCCTCCACGATGCTTCACTGGCCCGGAGACGATGGGATGCCGTCTGCGCGGCGATCATGATCCTGCCGCTGGCATTGATGGCCTTTCAGGGCGACGTGGTTCAGGGGGTCGCCGAGCGGTTCGACCGCCAGGGCACGTTCGCAGGCATTCGGAAACTGGGCGTTGAGTTGCGCGGCGTGGAGGAGGAGCTGAAGAGCCCCTCGCTGACGACGCGTCGGGCTGCCTACCTTCAGGATCGTAAAAGCTCTCTGGAGCTGGAGATACGGAGTCTGCGGGACCCGATGGAGCGGGCCGCGGCGGCGTGGAATTTCTCGGCCGTGAAGCTGTGGCCGCTGGTGCTGCTGCTGGGGCCGCTGGTGATGGCGGCGATCTGGTACCGGCTGGACGCGTCCCAGCGCGAGGCGCTCTATGAAGGGGCGTTGTCGGACGGGTCCCGCGTGCGCGGGCTGATTGTGGCGCTGGCGGCGGTGGTGTTGTTCTGGGTCGGCGGCTGGCGGCACAGTGCGCTGGTGCAGGCGGTGGTGGCTCACCAGGGCGACGCGGTGCCGTGGCGGCCGGGGCTGTGGATGCGGCTGAGCTGGATGATGCCGATCTACCTGAGCCTGATGGCCTGGTCGTGGGGCTTCGTCTATGCCTACGCGGGCCGCGCGGGCGTGCGTCGCGTGTGGCTGCCGGGGGCGGTGTTCATCGGGCTGCTGATTCTGGGCTACGGGGCGGAATCGGGCAGTTGGGTCAGCCTGTGGGATACGCATTCCCAGTGGGGTTACGGCTATTTCATCGGTCCGATTGCGGCGATGCTCTTCTACTTCCTGTTGCTGGAGCGGACGGGCCTGGTGGCGATGCCGTCCAGACGGGATCGGGCTCGGAACGACCTGGTGGGGGCCTTGTCGGTGGTGGCCGTGGGCGGGCTGGGCGGGGCAGTGGTTGGCCGTATGGCGACGAGCGATCACAAGGCCGGACTGTTGCTGACGCCTGCGACGACGGAGTCGGTGGGTCCGTCGGCGTCGTTCTCGCACCGTCGTCTGTTGACGGCCTGGGGTCTGGTGGGCGTGGTGCTCGGGCTTGTGGGGCTGGCGGCGGCGACGCATCCGCAATGGGTGGATCGTCTGGTGGGCGGCACGACGGAAGTGGCCGAACCGATCACGATGGTGGTGATGTTCTGGTACGTGCCGCTCATTGCCGGCGGCGCGGCACTGGGGCTGGGTCTGTGGCTGCGATGGGCACCGGCGGATCGCGGGGATCTGGCGGTGCGTCTGGCGGGGTTGGCGCTGCTGGTTGCGGCGGTCGTGTGGCGGTGGCACGCGGGTTCGCTGAAGGTGCGGTATTTTGCGGACATTACGCTGATCCCGGTGGTTCTGGGGTCGCTTCTGGCGTTGGGAGGGTGGCGTCTGGGTCGCGTGGTGTGGGCGCCGGTGCTGTTTGTGGCGTTGGCGGTGCCGTGGCCGGAGCGGTATTACGTAGCGATGGCCTCGCGGCCGCAGCGCTGGGCGGCGATTATGGCCGAACGGTTCATGCACCTGTGCGGGTACAACCTGTGGCGCGAAGGCAACAAACTGATCATGGACCCTGCGAGCGGCGAGGGTCTGACGGTGGCGGAGGAGTGCAGCGGGCTGAAGATTCTGTTCGCGTTCGTGGCGTTGAGCGTGGTGTACGCGTTTCTGAGTCCACGTCCGGCGTGGCGTCGCGTGGTGATTGTGCTGTCGTCGGTGCCGATTGCGGTGTTCTGCAACTTCGTTCGTGTGGCGTTGATGGCGTTGGTGTACAAGTGGGGATTCAAGGAGATCGCGCACGGGATGACGCACGAGCTGGCGGGATTTGCGATGTTGCCGCTGGCGTTTCTGCTGCTGTGGGCCGAGATGCGGGTGCTGGACGGGATGGAGCGCATCGCGGACTGGGTGGCGGCGGATCCGAGCCGCGCGGGTCGCGCGACGTCGGGCGAGGAGGGCAAGCCATGACGGGAGGTCTCGGCGAGCGAGGGCAGGCGGTTCGTCGCGGCGGCGGCCGGTGTCGCGGGGCTGCCCAGGCGGCGGGCGTGGCGATGACGGCGGCGGTGGTGGCGGTGCTGCTGGCGTCGGGCGTGGGGTACCGGATTCGGAGCGTGTCGCGCGGGGAATCGTCGCGGCCGTCGACGCCGCTGCGGAAGGCGTTCACGGAGTTTCCGACGGACTTCCTGGAGTACCAGTGGCGTCACGGGCGTCTGGACGAGGCGATCGAGAAGGCCACGGGAGCGGAGGCGTATCTGAAGCTGTCGGGTTTCCGCAAGGGCGACACGAGCCTGATGGAGTTGTACACGAGCTACGTGGGCAAGGGCGCGACGATGGTGGAGCACGAGCCGCAGGTGTGCTACGGCGCCCAGGGCTGGTCGCTCCCGTACGGGATTCTTCGGACGACGATCGACGGGTTGACGGTGCGTCTGAGCGACGGCTCGATGGGGCCGTTGCCGGTGAACGTGTTCCTGTTCGAGAAGGACGTGGATCGTCAGATGGTGGTGAACTTCTACTGCATCAACGGTCAGTACACGGACAGCCGCGTGGACGTACGGGTGATGGCGGACCGTCCCGGGGGCTACTACGCACAGACCCGGGTGAGCATGGCGTTGAGCGGCGTGGAGTGGATGGAGATCGACCCGAAGCGGGTGTCGCAGAGCCGCCGGTTTCTTCGGGCGGCGGAAGTGTTAGGTTGGGTGGTGCCGGTGCTGGAGCGGGAGTATCTACCGCCGGCGCCGGTGGAGTGATCGAGGCTTGGTGGTCGGCGCGGTGTAGGCGGCGTCGGTTGCATAATCAGAGGAGACTGAACGGATGAACCGCAGGCTGGTGGTATTGGTGCTGGTGGTGGCGGTGTCGGCGATCATCGGCGGTGGGCTGTTCATGTTGATGCGTCGGCCGAAGGATCCGACGGCGGACATTGCGCGCGCGCAGGAGTTGATGGCGCAGGCGGCGACGGACCCGGCGAAGTACAGCGAAGCGATCATGGTGCTGAAGGGGTCGGGGGGTCAGAATCGCGGCGACGTGTGGATGATGCTGGGGGAGTGCTACCGGAAGCTGCCACAGCCGGATTACCGGACGGCGTTGGAGTGCTACCGTAACGCGGTGGAGCGTTCGCCGGAGAACGTGGAGTACAGGAAAGAGTACTTGAACATGCTGATCGGGGGGCGCATGCTGAGCGACGCGCTGGCCCAGGCGCAGCGGTTGCAGGCGCTGCAGCCGGAGTCGGCGGAACCGTATCGGCTGATGGCGCAGATCGAGTTCCTCGGGTCTGAGATGGAATCGGGGATCGTGGAGAAGCGTCGTCGGATGGAGTCGGCGCTGGCGTCGGCGGACAAGGCGATCGCGATGGCGCCCGGGGAGATGGCGAATTACGAGACGAAGATCGTGTTGCTGGTGAGCGGGAGCGACGCGGAGCGGATGGACGAGAACCTGGGCCTTGCGGGGGCGACGGCGCGAGCGGCCGCGGCGGCGTGCGAGGACAAGGCGGGCGCCATGCTGAAGGTGGCGGCGATCTCGGCGCAGCACGCGGCGTACTTGCAGGCGTCGGGCAAGCCGCGCGAGTCGGAGGCGAAGTTGAAGGAGGCGTCGGAGGCGTACCGCGCGGTGCTGTCGGAGGACGGCAAGAACGTGTCGGCGCTGGTGGGTCTGGGGAACATTGCGATCGCGCGGGCGCAGCGTGAGAAGGGGACGGCTCGAGAGAAGCTGTACGAGGAAGCCGAGGGTCACTTCCGGGCGGCGATGGCGGCGGATCCGACGAACGACGCGGGGTACTACGGGATGGCGCAACTGAAGGCCCAGGAGGGTCAGGCGTCGGAAGTGATCGGGGTGCTTCGGGAGGCGATGAGCAAATGCACGCCGACGGCCGAGCTGACGGAGAAGACGCAGATCGATATGCGTCGCAACGTGCTGGCGATTCTGGCGAACATGCTGCTGGAGCAGGTGGGGGACGCGGGGTCGGCGGACGAGGCTCGTCGGTGGGTGGACGAGATGGGGAAGCTGGAGCCGGTGGACGAGGGGGTGATGGCTTATCTTCGCGGCCGTCTGGCGGCGCGCGACGGGGATCTTCGGGAGGCGCAGGGGCTGCTTCAGAAGTCGGTGCAGCTGCGTCCGGGGAACCCGGAGTACCACCGGCGTCTGGCGCAGATCTATCAGGCGCAGAACCTGCTGGGGAAGGCCCGGGAATCGTACGACGAGGCGTTGCGTCTGCTGCCGGGGCGCCTGGATATTCGGCTGGAGCGAGCGCAGTTGCTGCTGGCGCTGCGTCAGTTCGGGCAGGCCGAGAGCGAGAGCCGCAGCATCATCGCGAGCGGCAACAGCTATGTGGCGGCGATGATTCTGGCGCAATCGTTGACGGGCCAGGGCAAGTTCGGGGAGGCCCTGTCGGTAGCTGACCAGATGATCAAGTTGGCGGAGAAGATGCCGCAGGGGTACCTGCTGAAATCGCAGATTCTGCTGAGTGCGGGTCGTCAGGCGTCGGAGGCGTTGGGGGCGTTGACGGGGGGTCTGGACAAGCAGGCGGAGCCGCGGCTGCCGCTGTACGAGGAGGCGCGGCGGATTTGCGCCCAGTACGACCTGAAGGACGAGACGCAGAAGCTGAAGCAGCGAATCGAGGGCGACGCGTCGCTGACGGAGGGCGACCGCAAGCGGTTGGCGCTGTACGACAAGACGATGGCGGACATTCCGAATGAGCTGGACCAGCAGATTGCGGCGGATCCGCAGAATCCGGACCCGGTGATCCGCAAGGCGATGTGGTACGTTCACGAGGGGAAGATCGACGAGGCGCTGGATTTGTACCGGAAGGCCTACGACCTGGCGTTGTCGGGGAAGAAGGACGCGCAGGTGCGTCTGGTGTGGGACAACGTGTGGACGCTGCTGCTGACGCGGGAAGGCGGTCGGGAGCGGGCGAAGGAGTGGATCGAGCGGCTTCCATCGGAGATGAAGACCGAGCGGGAGATGGCCGACGGGCTGCTGACGCTGATGGACGGTGCGGAGCCTCCGGCGGAGCAGATCAAGGGGATGAGCGGGACGGAGCAGGCGGCGTACCGGACGGGTCGGATCAACGAAGCGATCCGGGTATTCAAGGATCTGGAGAGCCGCGACGAGTTGGGGACGGACGTTCGGATCATGCGTGCGTTGGCTCGTGCGTACTCGCTTCTGGCGATGCAGGGGGGTGCGGATCGCGCGGCGTCACTGGGTCATTCGGAGAAGTACTACCTGGACCTGATCCGCATTCAGCCGCAGGATCTCCAGAGCCATTACATGCTGCTGGACGTGTACATGCAGATGCCGGCCTACGACCGAGTGGTGACGCAGGCGAACGAGTTGCTGAAGCTGAGCCCGAACGACGTGATGGCGTTGGATCGGATGGCCCAGGCCCGTCAGATTCAGGGGAACCGCAAGGAAGTGGTGCGTCTGCGGGAGCAGATCCGCGGGGTGCAGCCGGGGAACACGGCGAACCTGTACGTTCTGGGTCAGGCCCAGGAAGCGACAGGGGATCTGGCGGGAGCGGAGAAGACGTACCGGGACCTGTTGACGATTCAGCCGCACCAGAGCGACACGACGCTGGCGTTGTCGTTGCTGCTGGTCCGCCGTGGGAACGGGGCGGAGGCGGAGGCGTTGATGGGGGATCTGGAGAAGGCGTTGCCGTCGGATGCGGCGGCTTTGCGTGCGTTGAGCGTGTACTGGCAGAATGTGGGCCAGTTCGACAAGGCGGTCGCGTACGCGCGCCGGGCGCAGTCGTCGGTGGCGGAACCTCTGGCGGGGGACGTGCTGTTCACGGTGTCGGCGTACGTGACGGCGGGCGACGCGTCGGGCACGGTGGACGAGCGGACGCGGATGCTGACGGAAGCGGCGGGCCTGCTGGAGGGGTATCTGAAGAAGCATCCGGACGAGATGGTGATGCGGATTCAGTTGGCGGACGTGCTTCGTCGGATCCCGGGTCGCGCGGCGGACGCGGAATCGCTGACACGGGACATCGTGAAGTCGGCGCCGGAGGCGGCCAACGCGCGGACGCTGCTGGGTCGGATTCTGCTGGACAAGGCCCTGACGGCGCAGGCGAACGGCCGCGGGACGGAGTTCACGGAGTCGCTGGCGGAGGCGCGTCAGGTGGTGTCGGGGGTGCTGAACGAGCAGCGGACGTATGGCGAGGCTCGGCTGCTGTCGGGCGAGATCGAGATGGCCGGCGGGAACCTGAGCGAGGCGGCTGTTCAGCTTCGACAGGTGGGGGCCGAGGATCGGGTGTACGTGCAGGCGCTGGCGATGCTGGTCGAGGTGAGCCGCCGGCAGGGGAACCAGCAGACGATGGTGGCGACGCTGACGGAACTGCTGAAGCTTCAGCCGCAGAACATCAACGCGCGGCTGCAACTGTCGTCCCTGTTTGCCCGGGACAAGGCGTACGACCGGGTGGAACAGTTGATGGCGGAAGGGTTGCAGTACGCGCCGGGACATCCGCAACTGGAACTGGTGCTGTGCCAGGCGTTGCTGATGCAGGGTGACGCGGGGAAGGCGTCTCGGGCGTTGAAGATCGCAACGGGTCTGACGGAGCGGCTGCCGGGGAACTCGGAGGTGTGGGGTTCGTGGGCTGCGGCGAAGAACGCGCTGAATCAGACGGCTGAGGCGACGTCGAAGCTGGAGGCATTGGCCAAGGAGCCTCCGTCGGCGGGGACATCGGCGTCGGTGGCGTTCGGGCGTCTTCTGGCGACGCAGTATCTGAGGCTGGACCGCCGCGACGACGCTCGGAAGGCGTTGGAGGGGCTGATTCAGTCGCACCGGCAGGCCCCGGAAGTGTTGCCGGCGTACATGGACGCGTATGCGTTGCTGGCGGACGGGCAGAAGCCGGGCTGGTCGGGCGAGGCGATCCGGCTGCTGGAGCAGGCGTTGAAGGATTTCCCGCCGAGTGCCCAGAACGGCCAGAGCCTGGTGCTGTCGCGGTACCTGGGTCGGATGTACCTGTTGGAGGGCAAGGTCGGCGAGGCCCGGCGTGTGATGCAGGAGGCATTGAAGGTTCAGCCGAAGTTTGCGCTGGTGCTGGTGGACCTCGGGGAATTGGAGTTGAGCCAGAAGAACGTGGATGCGGCGATCGAGAAGTTTGAGGCGGCGATCGCGTTGGATCCTGGGCTGTGGGGGGCGTTGAACAACCTGGCGTGGGCGTTGGCGACGGAGAAGGGAGACGTGGCGTCGGCGCGGACGCGGATCGACCAGGCCCTGCGGCTCCAGCCGCGTCACTCGTCGCTGCTGGACACAAGCGGTTGGATTCACTACCTGGCGGGAGACTACCGGTCGGCGGAGCGTGAACTGGAGGAGTCGCTGGCGTCATCACCAAGCCTGGTGACGAAATACCACCTCGGAATGACTCTGGCGAAGCGGTCGGAGCAGACGTCGTCGGCATCGGCGAAGGCGGATTTGCAGTTGCGGGCCAAGGGGCTGCTGGGGGAATTCCTGGCCGAGTCGAAGGGTCCGGCCCATGAGCGTGAGCGGGCGGAGGCCGAAAAAGTCTTGAAAGGCCTGTAGGGGCAACCGATAATAAACAGGTTCGCTTTCTCTGGCCAAATCGAGGACCATGAGGTAAGGGCACAATGAGCTACGATACCCAGCGACAGACCGCATCGAACCCCGTGGGCCGCCCTGTCGGGGCGGCCGTCCGCGAGCCGGCGGCCCAGATGGGGGCACTCAGCCTGGGCGAGGTCCTGGGCGCGATGCGACGGCACATGGTGCTGATCATCGTGCTGTTCGTGTTGATCGCCGGGGCGGGAACGGCCGTCACCGTGTATCAGTACAAGTACCATCCGATCTATGAGGCCTCGGGAACCATCGTGGTGCTTCCCGCGGCGACCGGGGGGCAGCAACAGGGGATCGTGGGCGCCGTCGAGCAGTCGCTGCCGGTGGGCGTTCTCGACTCGTTCATCAACGAACAGGTGCAGCGCGTCCGGGAAGACTATGTGCTGCGAAAGGCGCTGAACCCGGAGATCGCCGAACAGATCATCAAAGAGTTGGCGCGCGACACGGAGCGCATCGACGGCGGTGGCGAGCGGGACCGGGCCTCGATGGACGCCGCGGACGAGCGGGTGCGGCAGCGGACGGCGTACATCCAGGAACAGTTGTTTCCGGAAGGTCGGGCGCCGTCGATGTCGTCCATGGTGGTGTGGCTCCAGGATGAGCTGCACGTGGCGAACCCGTTCAAGACGTTCACGATTCAGGTGCGTCTGCGTGGCACGAACCGGAAACTGGTGACGAGCATCGTGAACTCAGTGCTCGAGAGCTACATGGTGGCGTACCGGGAGCGTCGGCGACGGAATGAGCAGAGCAGCCTGACGGGGCTTCAGGAGCAGTTGGACAGCCTGCTGCCGGAGTTGAGGAAGGCCGAGACCGCCCTGGCGAGCGAGCGAGAGCTGGCGGTGACGCCGTACGTGGGCATGGATCGTCCGAATATCGCCAGCGAGGTTCAGTACTACGACGGCGAGTTCGCAAAGGCCGACCTGGAGGTGTTCCAACTCCAGGTGCTCCAGGCGCAGATGACCGGAGCGGCGGGCGCTGAAGGGGCGGAAGGCGCCGAGCCGCCGACGGCAAAGATGACGCCGGAGTTGCAGTTGACGATGGAGAGCGACCGCGCGTTGGCTGCGCTGCGCGGGGCGCTGACGAACCTAAAGAGCAGCCGCGAGATGCTGCTGAAGCAGGGGTACGGCAAGACGCACCAGTCGGTGCTGGCGGTGGATGCGCAGATTGCCAGCGCCGAGATGGAAGTCAAGGCGCGTGAGGGCGAGCTGCTGGATCTGCTGTATCGCCAGCAGTTGGACTCGATCGGGGCGCGGCTGGCGGAGGCGACACAGCGTCGCAACCAGATCAAGAGCAAGCTCGACGATGCGAAGTCTCGTCTGCGTGAAGTGACGACAGCCTTGGTCCGGTACGATCGGCTGCAGCAGGCCTATCTGAACATTCAGCGTCAGGTGGACGTGGTGAACGACGCGATTGTCCAGCAACGGATTCGTGCGCAGGTGTCATCGAACAACGTGCAGATCGGTCGCGAGGCCATGGAGCCCGACCCGTCGGATGTCAAGGAACCGAGTCTGCTGATGCGCATTCCTGCTTCGATTCTGGCCGGTCTGGTGGTGGCGGTGGGGATGGCATTGCTGATCGACCTGATCGACAATCGGGTGCGGACGCCGTTGCAGGTGATCCGGAGCGTTCAGATGACGGTTCTGGGGACGGTTCCGGACGCCAGGGAAGACGAAGCGGCGCGGCGTGTGGGCGAGTTGGCCCGCGTGGCGGCGCAGGCGCCGCAGTCGCTGACGGCCGAGTCGTTCCGGCAGTTGCGGACGGCGTTGATGTATTCGAGCGACACGGAGTTGAAGACGCTTCTGGTGACGAGCCCCAAGGCGGACGAAGGCAAGACGGTGGTGGCGTGTAACCTGGCGGCGACGCTGGCGGCGAGCGGCTGCCGGGTGCTGCTGATCGATGCGAACTTCCGTCGTCCTCGCATTCACCGGGTATTCGATCTGCCGAACACGGTGGGTCTGTCGAGTGTGCTGGCGCGGTTGAGCAGTGTCGACGAGTCGGTGCGAAGCACGTCGGTGGCAAACCTGGACGTGCTGGTGTGCGGCCCTGTGCCGCCGAGTCCGGCGGACCTGCTGGGCAGCGAGGCGATGCAGAACGTGCTGGCGGAGGCTCGCCAGCGTTACGACAACGTGATCATCGACGGGACGCCGGTGCTGGTGGTGGCGGATTCTCACGTGCTGTGTCGGCTGGTGGACGGCGTGACGATGGTGATCAACTGCCGCAAGACGTCGCGCGGCATGGCGATGCGAACCCGGCGGATGCTTCAGGGGTTCCGGGCCCGGGTGGTGGGCGCGGTGCTGAACCGGATCCGGGCGCAGAAGGGCGGGTACTTCCGGGAGACGTACCGGAACTACTACGACTACGCGAAGCCGTCCGCGGGCGCGGCCACGGCGGCGTCGCGGGCATCGTCGCCGTCGGCGCGTTCGGCCGACACGGCGGCGCTGGACGAACTGAGCGGTTCTGGACCGGGCGACCGAGAGGCGCCGAAGGCGTCGTAGGTCGGAGCATGGGCTTGAGGAACGGCAGTAGGCATCCCGGCCGCCGACCGCAGGAGTCTGGTGTACGACAAGCGGCGGGTCCTCAGGGGCCCGCCGTTTTCGATGATCGATGAGACAGCAATCGCCGCAAGGAGGCACGAACTTGGTTCATGTAGCTGTGGTCGGAGCCGGTGGGTGGGGCAAGAACCTGATCCGCAACTTCGCGGGGCTGAAGGACTGCAAGTTGCACACGGTGTGCGACCTGGATGCGGCGAAGCTGTCGCAGAACGAGTCGCTGTATCCGGGTCTGCGGACGACGCAGGATCTGAACGAGGTGATCGGAAGCAAGGAGATCGATGCGGTGGTGATCGCGTCGCCGGCACCGATGCACTTCGACATGGCCCGTCGCGCCCTGGAGGCGGGCAAGCACGTTTACGTGGAGAAGCCGATGACGCTGTCGGCGGCGGACGCGGAGCGTCTGGTGGCCCTGGCGGACCAGGCGGGCCGCAAGCTCATGGTCGGCCACCTGCTGGAATACCACCCGTGCGTTCGGATGCTGAAGGACATGATCGACGGGGGCGAACTGGGCGACCTGTACTACCTGTACTGCCAGCGGCTGAACCTGGGCGTGGTGCGCAAGGACGAGAACGCGTGGTGGTCGTTGGCGCCGCACGACGTGTCGGTGGTGCTGTACCTGTTCGGGGCCGAGGCCAAGACGGTGACGAGCCAGGGGCACGCCTACCTGCGCCCCGGTGTTGAGGACGTGGTGTTCACGCAGATCCGATTCGCGGACGGGCGCATGGCGTCGATCCACGTGTCGTGGCTGGATCCGCACAAGATCCGGAAGATGACGCTGGTGGGCACGAAGAAGATGGCGACGTTCGACGACATGGAATCGAGCGAGAAGATTCGCGTGTACGACAAGGCGGCGGATGTGGTTCCGGGGACGGTGAGCTACGCCGACTCGATCACGATACGCCAGGGCGACATCCACATGCCGATGATCAAGGGCGGGGAGCCGCTGAAGGACGAGTGCCGGCATTTCGTGGAGTCGATCCTGAACAATACGACGCCGTTGTCGGACGGTCGCGACGGGTTGCGTGTGGTGAAAGTGCTGGAGGCGGCGACGCAGAGCCTTCGCCAAGGCGGCGCGCCGGTGGAACTGTAGGGGTAGCGGCATGTCGTGAGGGCTGGCGCCTCTGCGTGGCAGACGCGTGCCCGGGCAAGGAGAGGTCGCAGTCTTGTGGGAGGACAGGCATTGTCGGACACACCGTACAAGGCGCACGAGAGTGCGTACATCGACGAAGGGGCTCAGATCGGGGCTGGGACTCGCATCTGGCACTTCAGCCACGTGATGAGCGGCGCGGTAATCGGTTGCGATTGCAGCCTGGGTCAGAACGTGGTGGTCGGCTCGAAGGCGGTCATCGGCAACGGGTGCAAGATACAGAACAACGTGAGCCTGTACGACCGTGTGGAGCTGGAGGACTTCGTGTTCTGCGGTCCGAGCATGGTGTTCACGAACGTGCTGAATCCGCGGTCGCACATTTCGCGGAAGCATGAGTATCGTGCGACGCTGGTTCGCAAGGGCGCGAGCATCGGAGCGAACGCGGTGATCGTGTGCGGTCACACGGTTGGGCGGTACGCGTTCGTCGGCTCGGGCAGCGTGGTGACCAAAGACGTGCCGGATTTCGCCCTGGTGTACGGGAACCCTGCGCGGCAGCACGGGTGGATGTGTCAGTGCGGCGTGGCGTTGGAGTTCGCCGGCGGCAAGGCGACGTGCGCCGAGTGCGGATGGAGCTACGTTCTGGACAACGGGTTGTGTCGGGAAGTCGGCACGGGGAAGGGTGAATAAGTGGGCAGAGTGCTGATTACCGGCGGTGCGGGGTTCATCGGGTCGTCGCTGGCTCGGGCGCTATTAGCGAGCGGGGCGCGAGTTCGGATTCTCGACAATTTCGCCACAGGCCGGCGTGAGAATCTGGCCGATATTCTTGACGACGTGGAGGTGGTCGAGGAGACGATCTGCTCGGCGGAGGCGTGCCGGCGCGCGGCCAAGGGCTGCGAGACGATCTTCCATCAGGCGGCGGACGTGAGCGTGCCGCGGTCGATGATCGATCCGGAGAACACGCACCGGACGAACGTGGACGGGCTGTACAACTGCCTGGTGGCGGCGCGGGAGCAGGGGGTGCGTCGGCTGGTGTTCGCCAGCTCGAGCGCCGTGTACGGCCCGGAGGCGACGTTGCCGGCAGTGGAGTCGCTGCCGTTTCGGCCGATCAGTCCGTACGGGGCGAGCAAGGGCATTGGCGAGCTGTACTGCGCGATGTTCAGCCGTTGTTTTGGCGTCGAGACGGTGTGCCTGCGGTACTTCAACGTGTTCGGCCCGCGACAGGATCCGGCGAGCCAGTACGCGGCGGCGATCCCGGCGTTCGTGTCGCGGATGCTTCGCGGCGAGCGGCCGGTGGTGTTCGGCACGGGGGAGCAGTCGCGGGACTTCACGTTCGTGGACAACGTGGTTCAGGCGAACCTGAAGGCGGCCGAGGCTACGGTGGACGGTCCGGTCGTGGCGAACATCGGCTGCGGCCGCGGCATCTCGCTGAACGAGATCATCGGCGTGGTCAACGGGTTGCTGGGGACCTCGCTGGAGCCGGTGTACGAGGCGGCTCGTGCGGGCGACATCCTGCATTCGTGGGCGGACGTCTCGGCGGCACGGCGGCTGATCGGGTACGAGCCGTCGGTAGATTTTCAGGACGGATTGCGCCGAGCCATTGAGTGGTATCGGCAGAACCTCTAGCGGCCGGCTGCGGCCGTCCGTTTCGGCAAGGGAAGGAGACTGACATGGAAGTGCCACTTCTGGACCTCAAGGCGCAGTACGCCACGCTTCGCGACGAGATTCGTCCGGCAATCGACGAGGTGCTGGACAGCCAGCAGTGTATCGGCGGGCCGAAGGTGACGGAGTTGGAGAAGGCCGTGGCGGCGTACAGCAAGTGCAAGTTCGCCATCGGCGCCTCGAGCGGCACGGACGCGATTCTCAACGCGCTGATGAGCCTGGACATCGGTCCCGGCGACGAGGTGATCACGACGCCGTACACGTTCTTCGCGACGGCCGGGTGCATCGCCCGGACGGGGGCGACGCCGGTGTTCGTGGACATCGACCCGAAGACGTACAACATCAACCCGAAACTGATCCCGGCGGCCATCACCGACAAGACCAAGGCGATCATCCCGGTTCACCTGTACGGGCAGATGGCGGACATGGACCCGATTCTGGCGGCGGCGTGCGACCGGCAGATTGCGGTGGTCGAGGACGCGGCGCAGAGCATCGGGTCGGAGTACCGCGGGAAGAAGGCGGGCTCGATGGGCACGTGCGGGTGCTTCTCGTTCTTTCCGTCGAAGAACCTGGGCGGTGTGGGCGACGGCGGCATGATCGTATCGAACGACGCCGCATTCGCCGAGCGGTGCACCATCATGCGGAACCACGGGTCGAAGCCGAAGTACTTCCACAAGTACATTGGCGGCAACTTCCGGCTGGATCCGATTCAGGCGGCGGCGTTGATCGTGAAGTTGAAGTACCTGCCGGAGTGGCACGAGGGTCGCCGGGCCAACGCGGCGTACTACGACCGGAAGTTCGAGGGCGTGGACGGGATCGTGACGCCGTACATCGAGCCGTGGAACTACACGATCTACAACCAGTACGTGATCCGGGTGCCGAACCGCGACCGCGTGATGGCGCACCTGAAGGAGAAGAAGATCGGGTGCGAGGTGTACTATCCGCTGCCGCTGCATGTGCAGGAGTGCTTCGCGTACCTGGGGTATCGGGAAGGCTCGATGCCCGAGGCGGAGAAGGCGGCCAAGCAGACGGTGGCGTTGCCGATCTATCCGGAACTGACCGACGAGATGAAGGACTACGTGGCGGCGAGCGTCATCGAGGCGCTGTAGCGGCCTGAGGGGGCGAACCGTGACGACGGCCCTGGTCACCGGCGGCGCCGGGTTCATCGGATCGCACCTGGTCGAGCGGTTGCTGGGCGCGGGCTGCACGGTCCGCGTGCTGGACGATTTCTCGACCGGCCGTCGCGAGAACCTGTCGTCGGTGGCCGGGCATGAGAGGTTGAGCGTGATCGCAGGCAGCGTCACCGACGCTGCCTGCGTTGCTTCCGCGGTGCGCGGGGCCGACGCGGTGTACCATCTGGCGGCGGCCGTGGGCGTGACGCTGATCGTCGCGCAGCCGGTGCGGACGCTGGAGACGAACGTGCGCGGCACCGAGACGGTGCTGGCCGAGGCGTCGCGTGCCGGGGTGCGGCGGTTCTTCCTGGCTTCCTCGAGCGAAGTGTACGGCAAGAGCGACCGCATCCCATTCGATGAGGACGACGACCTGCTGATCGGTTCAAGTCGTTATTGCCGTTGGGGTTACGCGTGCAGCAAGGCGGTGGCGGAGTTTCTGGCGGTGGCCTATGCGCGGGAGCGCGGGTTGCCTCTGGTGGTGGGGCGGCTCTTCAACACGATCGGGCTGCGGCAGGTGGGGGCCTACG
This sequence comes from Phycisphaerae bacterium, assembly GCA_012729015.1. GTDB lineage: Bacteria > Planctomycetota > Phycisphaerae > FEN-1346 > JAACEH01 > JAAYDY01. The sequence continues at coordinate 19,678 of JAAYDY010000083.1, forward strand.
GCATGGTGGTGCCGCGGTTCGTCCGGGCGGCCCTGGCGGGCGAGCCGCTGGAGGTGTACGGCACGGGTCGTCAGACGCGGGCGTTTATCGACGTGCGCGACATGGTGGAGGGGATCCACCGGCTGACGGACCGGGCGGGGCCGGAACCGCTGATCGTGAACCTGGGCGGGGAGCGGGAGATCGCGATCGCGGATTTGGCGGCGCGGGTGATCCGGCTGGCGGGGTCGTCGAGCGCCGTGCGTCAGGTGAGCTACGAGGCGGCCTACGGCGAGGCGATTGACGACATGGAGCGTCGCTGTCCGTCGCTTGCCCGCGCCCGGGCGGTGCTGGGGTCGGCCTGGCCTCACATCTCGTTGGACGCCTCTCTGGAAACGATCATCGCCTTCCATCGATCGTAGCGGGACGGCGTTGCGCCTGGAGTGGCACGGCCTGCGGGACCAAAAAAGGTACTCAGGTCATGAAAAGGTCGGCGGGGCGTCGATAGAACGCATGAACCGGCGCCACCGGTCAACGGTAGCCCCCGTGGCTACGTCGGCGGTAGCGGCGGCTGTTAGATCGAATGTCGGCCGGTCTCTGAGAGGCGTCCGGCCAACGCGCTGCCCGGCGACGGATCGCCGATCCAACCCGATTGTGCCGATCTCTGTGAGTTGTGCGTATTGAGGCGCGCCCATGCGACTGAGTTCCCGAGCGATGGTGATCATGGCCGACCGCGTCAGCACGGCCACGCTCAACATCCTGCTCTATGCGGTCCTGTCGCGCGTCGTCGAGGATAAGAGCGAGTACGGCGTCTTCCGGGCCGTGCTCCTGGTGGCTACGATCCTGACCACCCTTTCCGACCTGAGCATCCCGGAGAGTTCCTACTACTTCCTTCCTCCGGCCTCCGTGGTGGAGCGGCGCAGGCGGCTCTCACTGATCCTGTCGCTGGCTGTCCTTTCGGGACTGGTGTTCTCCCTGGGCGCTCTGCTGCTGGCGGGTCCGATTTCCGGCCTGCCCAGGGAGCCGGTGCCGCGCGACTATGTGCGCCTGGTCGCGTTCCTGCCGCTGGTGTCGCTGGCTCGCGTCACCCTGACCAACTCGCTGATCGCCACGGACCGGGCCTATGTCTCGGCCGGCGTGAGCATCGCCGGAACCGTGCTTCGGTTTGTTGTCGTGGCGTTGGTGTTCACGCTCGGCCGCAACATCTCCGAGGCCCTGACGGCCTATGTCGGGGTCGAGTTGCTGGCGGCGATCGCGCTGCTGGCCATCCAGTACCGCCTCGGCGGCGTGGGCCTGGTGAAACCCGACTTCGCCTTCTACCGGCAGGTTCTGGGGTACAGCTTGCCCCTGGCCCTGGCCTACGCGGTGGGGATGCTCAGCCGGTGGCTGGACCGGCTGCTCATCGGCATGTTCTTCGAGGCCGCCGAGTTCGGCGAATACGTCAACGGCGCCCAGGAACTGCCGTTCGTGGCCATTATCACCCAGAGCATCGCGGTGGCCATCATGCCGAACCTGGTGAGCCTTTTCCAGAAGGGCCAGGTGCGCCAGATGTGCTCGCTCTTCGCCGAGGGCATTCGGCGCAGCAGTCTGCTGCTGCTGCCGATCTTCGCCTGGGCGCTGGTCTGTTCGCACGACATGATCCTGGTTCTCTACGGCCCCAAGTTCGAGCGGAGCTGGCAACCGTTCGTGGTGTATCTGTTCGTCCTCCCGATGCGCGTGGCCATCTTCGGCTCCGTGCTGCGGGCTATGGGCAACACCAAGCCCATCGTCTGGGGCTCGCTCCTGATGCTGATCGGCAATGTCGCCCTGGGGGTGACGCTGATCAAGCTCGGCGGCGGCGGCGTCCTGAGCTTCGTCGGGCCGGCCGTCGCCAACGTGCTGAGCCTGTACATTCTCTCGACGTACATGACCTGGCTGATTCGTCGCACGGTGCGGTCGCACGGGTACAGCGGCCCTGTGCTGCCCGTGAAGGAGTATCTGAAGATTCTCGGTGCGTCGCTGGCGGCGGGGGCCTTCGGTCTCGCAATGAGTGTCCTGCTGAGGTATGTGCCGGTGCAGCGACTGGCGATGGACTGGTTCGGCCTGAACGTGCCCGACATCGTTCCCCCGGCCCTGCGGATCATGCTTTGCGGCATGGTCATCGCGGCAGGGTTCTTTGTGGTGGGTCGCGTGGCCGGCGTTATTCAGCGGCAGGATATGGATCTGCTCAAGGCTACGGTCCGTCGTGTGATGGTGCGTAAGGGGCCGGCATAGCCGATCGTGTCGCAGGTGGGTGATCGTTTGGAGGGAGCATGTGGTGGGGCAGGATCGTGAATTGAATATTCTTGTGCCGTTCGACTCGCGGTTTCCGTGGCAAACGGGGGGGCGCGAGACCGGCATGTACAACATCAGCCGCCGCCTGCGGGGCCAAGCCCGATTCACGTTCATCACATTCCGCCGGTCGGCCCGGCATCCGGCATTCCAGGGGTTTGCCGACTTGGAGGAATGGGCGGATGTGGAGACCGTGCGCCCCGTCGGGCGATGGGCCTTCATGCTCGGCTGGCGTCGTACCCTATGGAATACGCGTCGCCTGGGTCGACGTCTCTGGAAGGTCGGACAGCGCGGCGGGCCGTTCGACCTGGTGCTCTGCCTCAACGGGGGGGTGATGGCCGACCACGGGTGGCGGGTGAGCCAGCATCTCGGCGTGCCGCTGGCGATCAACTACCGGTCCAACTGGACGGCAGAAATGTGCCTTCAGGGAATCCCGGAGAGGACGCGGGAACGCTGGGTTGCCCTCGAGCACGGCAACCTGCGACGGGCGGACCTGTTGCTTGCCAACGGCCATGACACGGCGGCCACACTTCAGACCATTGTCGCAGGCGCCGCCCGGGTTGTTGCCCTCTGCAATGGGGTAGACACCGACCTGTTCCGTCCCAGGGCGAATGGCGAGGAGCGGCGTTGGCCTGCCGACAAGGTGGTCTTCATCTCGAACAGTTCACTGAGGGGCCTCAAGGGGTTGGACATCCCCATTCGCTGCTTGTCTCGAATGTCCGCGGATGTTCGCCGCAGAATCCATCTGGTGTTCGTCGGCAAGGGCTTCTGGGCACCCTATCGTCAGCTTGCCGAGGCCGTGGGGGTGGCCGACCAGGTGGAGTACGCCGGGGAACTGACTCACGACCGAATGGCGGATCTGCTGAGACAGGCCGATGTGGGAATGTTCCCAGGCACGCAGGGCGTCGGCATGCAGCATGCGGCGTTGGAGTGTCTTGCCTCGGGGCTGCCCTTGTTGGCTCATCGCTTTGCCGACTATCCCTTTCTTGTGGACGAGGGACGCACGGGGTATCTGGTCCCAATAGGTGACGAGGCTGCGTTCCAGGCGGCCATGGAGCGCGTGGTGACGCAGTGCGACCGGCTCGCGGAGATGGGGCGGCAAGCTCGGGAGAAATCGCTGCCCTATGACTGGCAGCGGATCGCTGAGCGGTTTCTCGAATCATGCCGCGAGGCGATCTCTCGACGCAGGGGCATCGTCCCCTGATTCTGGTCGCATCCCTGGCAACGGTGACCGCCCGGCATACCCGTCCTTTGCTTCAGTGCGGGGGGGGCGATGTCCGATACAACGCCATGGCGGCCCTGGCCGGTCACGATGCGGTTGCGCCAGGTGTAGCGCCGGCGCGGCTGGCGGCTTGAGCCCGCGGCAGGAGTTTGACGGTTCAGGTATCATTTGACTCCGGAAACGCTCGCGTGCTACAATAAACGGCTGTGGCAGGGGCGGGTCGATTCTTTGTGTGGCCCGCGTCCGGTGGAATCGCATGGGGCCGCGTCGCTGGTTGTGGTCGACGGGCCGGACCCGAGCGGCTATCCGAAGGGAACTGTGTGCGGCGCGCCACGTTGTATATCCTCATCGTTCTGGCCTATCTGGGATCGAACCAGTTCGTCTATCCCCTGCCGCTGGGCATCGCGGTTTTTCCTTTCCGTGTCTGGCTTCCCGTCGCCCTGGGGGTCTACCTGCTCGTCCGCCAGTGGGGCGTGCCTGTCCAGCCGCGCCTGCTTCGACAGGCCAACGTCTTCCTGTTCGCGTGGCTGATCTATGGGGCCATCCAACTGGTCTACGCCTTCGACGTTGAGGAGGGGATTCGTTACTGGTTGTTCCTGGCGACGAACATCCTGTTCGCGTACCTGGTCTGCGGGTACCTGAACGACATGGGCGACCTGAACATGTACATGCGGGTCTGTACCGCCGTTCTCGTGGGCCTGCTGATCCTGGCGACATGGGAGTACACGACAGGTCGTCACCTGCTTCTGAGCGCCTACAACGTGACGACGGCCAAGACCGGCACGGTGGTTCGCATGCTCTACAGCACGCAGGAAGGCCATCGCTCGTTGCTCTACATGCCGACGGGCACGTTCGTCAACCCCAACGATTTCGCCTATGCCCTGGTGCTGCTGGTGCCGATGGTTCTGGGCTGGATGATCCTGACGCAGCGGACGGTCGTCCGGCTCCTTCTGGCGGGTGTGGGCCTCTGGTCGCTATTCATCATCTCGATCACACAGTCGCGAGCCAGCCTGATGTCGCTGCTGTTGGTGATCTGTCCCGTATTCTTCCTGGGCGGAGTCACGAATCCGCGCACGCGGCTCTCGATTGTCGCGGTTGTGGTCTTGCTGGTGGTTGCGATCGTCGTGGGGCTGGTTGTATCGCCGCAAGGCAAGGATATCGTCGCCCGCCGTCTCGAGGAAGGGCTGGAAATTCTGAGTTTCGACTATGTGCGACAGGATGTCCGTTGGGCGCTTTCGGCCAACGCGTTTTACTTCATGGCGAAGACCTTCGGATTCGGAGTGGGGACCCGGCAGACGGTGGCGAAGGTCCTGGCGGGCGAAGGTGTCGTGGGAACGGGGAAGGTGGCCAGCACGCACAACATGTGGGCCGAGATTCTCGGCGACTACGGGCTGATCATCTTCGTGCCGCTGGTTCTTGGGTATGTGGGGATCATGCGTCATCTCTGGCGCCACAGACAAGAGGCCGTGAACCGGTCTGTTTCGGTTCATTCCATCACAGCCATGTCGATGATGCTGGGCATGCTCCCGGCGGCGCTGTCTCCCAGCGGAGGCATCTACCTGATTCCCACGTTTGCCACGCTGGGATACGTTCTGGCCACCGTCAAATGCATTGCGCGGGAAGACGAGAGTCCATCCTGGTTACCGGAGAATGAGCTGTATCAGGAAGTGGCCTATGGCGATCCGGACCCCGCTGTCAGTCACGGTTTGCCGTCGGCGCCGGCCCGCGAGTGAGTCCATGCCGAGTGCGGCCGTGGCATGGCGGCCGGCCGTCCGATCGTGACGAATGGAGTTCCGAACCCATGCGAGTGCTTGTGGTTACGCCAAGCTACCCTTCCCGCTTTCTGCCCTATGAAGGCGTGTTTGTTGAGAAGCAGGTCGAAGCTCTCCGCGACAGCGGTATGAATGTCGACGTTGTTCACGTCAGCCGGACCCACCTGTGGCCTATCAGCGCCGCGATACCCATCGCTTCCGAGCCCGCCGTCTGCCGGATGGATGAGCGCGGTAACACCTTCATTCATATTCCTGCCAGGACTTTGCCCAGACTGGCCTTCTATCCGGATGCGCTCTTTCGCCTGATCAACCACCGCGTCAATCGAAAGATACTGAGCGCCGTCGAGAGACTCCGTCCAGACGTCCTGCACTTTCACTGGGGCCGCACCGCGGGCTACGGCTGGCTGGCGATGCAGCGTCATCCGGAGGTGGCGCGTGTCGTCACGACCCACGGCGGATGCACGCGGCATAGTCGTCACCATCGCTTCTACCGCCACAGCATGATCCGTTCTTTCCGCGAAGCCGACAAGGTCATCCTCGTCAGCCCCACACTGGCTGAGCATGCCGCCATGCTGGGATTCGACGACTCCAATTTCGAGATTGTCGGGAACGGAATCGACGAGCGGATCATCCGGGTCAAGACCGACTACTGGTCGCCGGGGATGGCGCGGCCGTTTCGCGTCTCGTCTGTCGGCGCGCTGATTCCGCTGAAGGCCCATGACGACACGATCCGTGCCGTCGGGATGCTCGTCGATCGAGGCTACGATGTTCGCCTGGACATTGTCGGCGACGGGCCCGAGAAGCCCAGGCTCCAGGCAATCATCAACGAACTGAAACTGGCGGACCGGACGAAGTTGCATGGGAGTCTGCCGAACAGCGAGGCCCTGGAGGTTATCCGTGCCAGTGATGTGATGTGCCTGCCCAGTTGGAACGAAGGGTTCGGCGTGGTCTACCTCGAAGCCCTGGCTCAGAGTGTGTCGGCCATTTCGTGTCGTGGGCAGGGGTTCGAGCACTTGATGATCCAGTCGCAGGCCGGGTTTGTCGTTGACAGCCACTCGCCGCAGGAGGTTGCAGCCTGCATCGAAAGGCTTGTCGTCGAGCCTGGGCTGGCGGCCGCCATGGGCGAGCGTGGCCGCACATTCGTTCAAGACGGCCAGACGCTTCGCCACAAGGGCCAGGAGATCGTCGCGGTCTACGAACGCGCTATCGAGGCCGCCAAACACCGTTGCGGGGGCAACGTGTTGCCCGGCAAGCCAGCGGCCACGTCTCCCTAGATGCCATGCGATGTTCTCTCCTCATCGGTGCGGCTGACGGGGCTCGGTGCCGTGAGCAAGACTCGCGGCAGTCTGGCGGCTCCCAGGGCCCGCCATGGGCGTCGCATTTCGACCGCCGGCCATGACGGCTTCCCCGGTCCGGCACGCGGCGGCGCCTGCGCGTCGAGAATTGTTGAAGACGTTTCAGACGCCGAGTCGAAAAACCAAGGTCTGTCATCTGTCGCCGGAAAGGCAGGCGGAAGCATGGCATCGGGGCAGAGCGGCCCTCGGCTTGCGCCGGCGAGTTCCATTGCCTCGGCACTTACCGCGCCGGATGTCGATCGCCCGTTCCTCCGGCCAGTCATCGTCGGAGCCGCAGTTGTCCAGCATCGTGTTCTTATCCCTGCAAAGGCTATGGTGCCATGTCGGATACGGGTGCAACACTGGAAGCCTACGCAGCCCATCTGGAGGCCCGAGGGCGGTTGGTCCGTGTGGCCGGCGAGCCGTGGATGCTGGCCAACGGGCGGCTGATGCCGGTTGCCCCGCCGCACCGAATGGGTGCGGTGGACCGGCAGGAGGTCCGCCGTGCGCTGCGCCGGAGCGGCGCGATTGCCGCCCTGTGGAACGATGCGTGGGACACGTCGCCGGGGCCGTGGTGGTGGGTCTGCTGCGACGACCGGCAGTACGATTATCCTAGTGTTCGCAGCAGCCGCCGCAGTTCGGTGCGCAAGGGACTCAAGCTCTGCGAGGTTCGCCGGGTCGGAATTGACGAACTGGAGCAATTGGGCTACGGGGTGTATCAGGCGGCATTCGCCAGGTACGGTCCCGGGGCAGTTCCTTCGTCTCAGGAGGCCTACCTTGCGGAGATCCGGCGAAATGCCGAGTATGGTGGCCGGGAAACCTGGGGGGCATTCATCGGTGGCCAACTGGCAGCTTACGCCACGTGCATTGTGGTGGAAGATATGGTTTACGTTTCGGCGGCAAAGTCGGATCCAGGTCTGCTAAGATCCAATCCGAATGAAGCGGTGTGGTTCGAGCTGACGCGGCACTACCTCAGAGATCGCCAGATGGCGTTCGTGACCGATGGCGCGCGTGTTCTGCGTCATGAGACCAACATTCAGGGCTTCGTCGAAACGATGGGCTATCGTCGAGTGTATTGCCCGCTTCGGCTGGAGACGGGGTCCTGTGTGGCCGCGGCGATCCGATTGGGCGCGCGGCGGTGGGCCAGGATGCTGGGTATGGGCCGCTGGCGTCGTTCGTTGCTGGAACGGATCGAGGCGCTGGATACGGCCTGCGGCATCGCCCGCGTCTGTGCGGCAGATTTCAGGCAGCCTGAAGGTTCTTCTACGGAGTGATTGCCATTGGCTGAAGCGGATCCACGGACAGGCGGCCGTCGGCGGCGCATTGTTCACATATCGACGGTGCATCCGGCCTTGGACAGTCGCATCTTCTACCGCGAAGCGCTGTTGCTGCACGAACTGGGCTACGAGGTGGCAGTCTACGGTTCCTGCGCCCACGAGGAGTTGATCGACGGTGTCCAGGTGCGTCCCGTCGGCTCGCCGGGGGGACGGCTTCGCCGAATCTTGACGTCATGGCTGAAGGGCCTTCGGATCGTCCTTCGCGAGCGGGCCGACATCTACCATTTTCACGATCCGGAGTTGATCCCGGCGGTGATTGTGGCCGGGATGCTCCTGCGCAAGCATGTTGTCTACGATGCCCACGAGGATGTATCGCTGATGATGTCCAAGGACTGGCTTCCCCGGGGCGTCAGAGGGATTGTCGCGGCGTCGGTTGCCGCCGTGGACTGGCTGTGCGCCAAGGTGGCCGACGCGGTGGTGACGCCCACGCGACTGCTGAAGGAGAAGTACGAGCGCCTCGGGGCGAAGACGGCCCTCCTGGTCAACTTCCCGTCGCCCGTGTTCCTCAGCGATCGCGATGCCGGTTGGGTGCCCTTCGACCGGCGCGAGCGCTGCGCGATTCACCTGGGCACGCTGTCGATGCAGCGGCTTCAGACCCTTGTCGGCGTGGCCACGGGGTTTCTGGAGAAGCACCCTGAGTGGTCGTTCGAATTGCTTGGGCTGCACGATCCGTTCCTCGAGTGGGCGCGCGAGCACACGCCCGAGCATCTGCGCGGGCGGCTGATCAGCCTGGGAAAGATTCCCTACCGTGACGTCGCGGCACGCCTGTGTCGAGCCATGATCGGCGTTAACTACCACACGCTCGACTATCAGCAGATCATGGTGGCGATTCCCGTGAAGGTGTTCGAGTACCTGGCGTGCGGACTGAGCGTGGTGACGACGCGCGTGCCGCTGTTGGCGGAGTGCGCGGGAACATGCCCGGCGGTGACGTGGGCCGACGAGTCCCCGGAGGCGTATCTGAAGTCGCTGTGCGACCTGGCCTCCGCAGCCGATCTAGCCGAACGGGGCGCCGCAGCCCGCGACTACAGCGACCATCGGTTTCATTGCCGCGTCGAGGCAGAGCGCCTGGCCACACTGTACGAGTCAATCTGGCCAGGGGAGCCCCGGCCGCAGGTTTCGCGAGATTGATGACACGACGTGATCGGCGACCATTCCACAGCTCCGGAGAGATGTCATGGAGAATTCCATCACCCGCTGGATCTACCGCCATTCGCCTGTGGCCGCGCAGAATCTCTTCTGCTCTGCCTATGGTGTTGTGAAGCGCTGCGACCGGTATTTCGGCAAGCACTACCAGCATTTCTTCGACCTCTTCCAGGCCAGCGAGAGATGGAGCTTCGAGGAACTTCGGGCGTATCAGAATGAAAGGCTGGCGGAGGTCGTTCGGCATGCCTACGAGCATGTGCCGTTCTATCGTCGCCGCTTCGACAGTCTGCACCTGAAGCCGGCTGACATTCGGACGGTGGAGGATCTGGCGAAGCTGCCGTACCTGACCAAGAGCGACATTCGCGGTGCGGGAACAGATTTGCGGGCCGACGACTGCAAGGGACGGGTTCACGTCATCCCGAGCGGCGGCTCGACCGGCACCCCGACGCTCTATTGGCGCAGCAAGCGTTCGCATCAGATGGAGTACGCTTTCACTTGGTCGCGGCGGCGGCCCGGCGTGAAGCAGGGAGAACCGTATGCTTCGTTCACCGGGGTCAAGATACAACCGCCCAACTCATTCAGGCGGCCATTCTGGCGAGCCAACTGGGCCGCCAACCAGCGGATGTACAGCACATTCCACATGACGGACACAACGATGCCGTTGTATCTGGACGATCTCCAGAAGCATCCACGGGTATGGCTCGAAGGCTACGTCACCCCGATTTACCTGTTGGCGAAGTACATCCTCGATCACCATTATCCGTTCAGCGCCTTTCCCAGGGCGGTGTTTACGACAAGCGAGGAACTGACGCCTCGGTATCGCGAGGCGATCGAGACCGCCTTCCGCACGAAGGTGTACGATCAGTATGGCCAGGGGGAACAGTCGTCCAGCATCACGCAGTACGCCTGCGGCCACCTCCACAACGACATGGCGTATGCCATCACCGAGTTCATTCCTGTTGGACAGCAGGGCGACATGCCCGTCGTGGAGATCATCGGCACATCGCTGTACAATGAAGCCATGCCGTTGATACGCTGCCAGACGGGGGATACGGCGCTGCTGCCGAGTCGGCCGGTGGCTTGTCCGCACAGCGCAGGCCAGATTGTCGAGGCCATTCGTGGGCGAACGGGTCATGTTCTGGTGACGCGCGACGGGAGGAGAATCAGCAATCCTGCGCTCAGTCTCGTCACCAGCGAATCCCCCAACGTCAAGGCCATGCAGTATGTCCAGGACGAGATCGGCGCGATCCGGGTGTTGGTCGTTCGAGAGTCCGGCTACGGCGCCGAAGATGAAGCCCAAATGCTTCGTCTGCTGCGACAGCAGATCGGCGAAAGCGATACGGTTGTTGTGGAGCATGTGCAGGAGTTGATTCGGACGGACGGCGGCAAGACGCTGCCGATTCTCTCCAGGCTTCCCAGGCAGTGAAGCGGGGATCATATTCTGGTCGCAGAGCGCCCCGTTGCCGTGCGAGACCCGGTACGCTCCAGCGAGTGGCCGGCTGCGGCGAACACATACGATGGTGCATGAGTGACGCGATGCGCATTCTCATGATCTGGTCGGAGAACCTCAACAAGCCCGGGAGCGGGCGGACGCACTTTGTCCATCTGGCTCACGGGCTGGCGGCGCTCGGCCACAGCGTCCGCCTCGTCGCTCCGGGCTATCCGCCGAAGACAACCGAGGATCTGGGCGTGCCGGTGTCCTATGTGCCTACGCTACGGCGCAGCATGGCCGCCTTCATTCTGTTTCACGTGCTCCTGGTGCCGGCGATGCCGTGGCTGATTCTTCGGTACCGTCCTCACGCAGTCTACTCGCGCGGCCTGTTCCACTCGTTCCTTGTCCACATCCTCTGCCGCATGTTCCTCACACCGTACGTGGCCGAGGTGGACAGCATGGTGGACGAGGAACTCGCCATGCGGCGCCGAACCGTATGGGCCGGACTTGTCCGATGTGCCGACCGGTGGAATCTGCGATGGGCGTCGGCCTTCATCTGTGTCACCCAGGGGCTGAGGAAGGAACTGATTCGCCGCGGCGCCCGGCCTGATCGGGTGGTGGCCCTGCACAACGGAGCGGCGGTCGAGTTGTTCACGCCCGGCGATCAGTCCGAGGCCCGCCGCCGGCTCGGATTATCCCAGGATGCGGTGCTCGTCGGCTTCATAGGCACGCTGGCGGCCTGGCAGGGCCTCGATTTGCTTGTCGACGCGACGGGACGGCTTCCCGATCGGCAGCGCCGCTGGGAGGTTCTGATTGTCGGCGATGGTCCGATGCGGGACGATCTGGTGCGGCAGATTGCGTCACTTCGGCTGGAGGACCGGGTTCGGCTGATTCCTGCCGTAGACCATGACCGAGTGGTGGAGTACCTGCGGGCGGTCGATATGGCGGTGATTCCGATTCACGATCCGCGGAAGCTTCGTTACGGGTTGTCGGCGCTGAAGTTCTGGGAGGCGCTTTCGGTCGGCCTGCCGGTGCTTGTTCCGGATGCAGGTGACCTGGGAGGCGTCCTGGGCGAACTGGGGTGGCCCGGTGAGTTCCGGGCCGGCGATGCGGGCGCACTGGCCCAGGCCATGGACCGCACGGCGGCCCGGCTTGATGAGCTTCATGCGCGGCAACGCGAAATCCATGAAGCGGTTGCTCGTGACCACAGTTGGGCGGCCGTCGCCCGGCAAACGGTCGCTGTCTTCGATCAGCTTGGCGCTGCTCAGCGAGGGGGGCGCTCGTAATGGTCTCCGGTGCCCCGCCCATCCGCATGCTCCAGGTGGCCAACCAACCGGGGCCGTTCTACTGTTTCCTGCGGCCGCTGGTGTTCGAACTCATGCGCCGCGGCGTGGACGTGGACGTGGCGTGCAACTCGGGCGACGAGCGGTTCGAGAAACTGAGAAGTGTCGGCATGAACGTGCTGCCGCTGACGGTCGGACCGTGGACGTCGGCCGGGACGTGGCTCAGGCTGCGTCGGGAGTTGCGCGACCTCATGGCCCGCAAGGCCTACGACATCTGCGTGGTTCATACGCCGGCCATCAGTTGGATCACACGCCGCCTGGCCGCACGCGCCGGCATCCCCGTCGTGGCCTACACCGCCCACGGGTTGCCGTTCTTCGAGCGGCAGGGGGCATGCACGTACCGAGCCCTGCTGGCGGTCGAGAAGTTCTGCGGCCGCTACACCGACCTGCTCATGGTGATGAACTCTGTGGACCTCGCGGCCGCACGGGAGCACCGCCTGGTCAAACCCGGCGGCCTGGTCCGACATATTCCCGGCGTGGGCGTGGACATCGGGCGCTGGCAGCGGCCGACGCCTCCGGAGAAACTCGATGCGCTCCGTCGCGAACTGTCGTTAGGGCCTCAGACGCGCGTCGTCGCCTACATCGGGCGATTGATGGAAACCAAGGGCGTCCTCGACCTGGTCGAAGCGTTGTCGCGGTGGCGCGGCAGCGGCCGCGATGTGGCCCTGGTCGTCGCGGGTACGGGGCCTCTGGACCGAGCCATGGCCGAGGCGGCCGCTCGCGCAGGCGTTGCCGACCGGTTGCACCTGCTCGGCTGGCGCGACGACGTGACCGCGCTGATGGCCCTGGCCGACGTGGTCGTCCTTCCGAGCACCTATCGCGAGGGGCTGCCGGCCGTGCTGATGGAGGCCGGGGCCGCCGGCAAGCCGGTGGTGGCGTACCAGAATCGCGGCAGTGACGACATCGTCGTCGATGGAGAGACCGGCTACCGTGTCCCCGCTCGCGATGTCGTGGCCCTGACGGACGCCGTCGGACGTCTCGTGGACGACCCCGCGCTGGCCCGACGCATGGGCGACGCCGGCCGCCGGCACGTTAACTTCACTTTTGGCTACCATCAGGCCGTCCGCGCCCAACTGGACGCCTACGCCGACGCCCTCGAGGCCAAGGGCATCGACGCCTCGGGGCTTCGCGGCGACCTCGGCGACCCCGTCTTCTCACTCGCCGAAGGGCAGGGGGAGCCATGAAGATCGGCTACGTCCTGCGAAGCCTCGAAGACTCCGGCGTGACGGTTTATTGCCTCCGCCTGGCCGAGGCGATGCGCCGTCGCGGGCACGATGTGTTTCTGGTCAGCGACGGCGGCGTCTATGCGGACGAGGTGAAGCGGCGCAACCTGCGGCACCATCCTCTGCCGCTCTGCCGCGGACCGCTGCGGTCGCTCCTGGCGGCGCGGCGGCTGGCGGACATCGTTCGGGCCGAGCGGCCGGACATCCTGCACGGCAACTGGCGGCGGGCCCAGATGGCCTGCCACCTGGCCGAGAAGGCCACGGGCGTGCCCTACGTCACCACGCTGCACCTGGTGGGCATTCCCGACTCGTGGCTGTACCGTCGCCTGAGCCACTGGGGCCGCCTGACGATTGCCCCGTGCAGTGAAGCGGTCGCCTATCTTCAGACGCATTTCGGCGTGCCTCGGGAACGGATTCGCCTGATCTTTCACGGGGTGGACCCTGAGCAATGGCCGGTGGCCACGCCCGAGCGGCAGGCGGCAGCCCGTCGGCAGTTCGGGTTGCCGCTGGAGGCGCCCGTGCTGGTCTGTGTGGCGCGGCTCGAGGCCGTGAAGCGGCACGACCTGTTGCTTCGCGCGCTGGCCGAGGTGCGGCGGTCCGAGGCCGGGGCCGGCCTGCGGCTGCTGCTGGTGGGCGACGGGCAGGAGCGGGAGGCGCTCCGTCGGCTGGCCGGAGCATTGGGGCTGTCGGATGCGGTCTCGTTTCTGGGGTTCACGGATCCGCATGCGGCCCTGGCGGCAGCCGACGCCTTCGTTCTGGCCAGCGACAAGGAATCGTTCGGCTTTGCCCCGGTGGAGGCCATGTTCACAGGCCGGGCGGTGATTCGCACCGACAGCGAAGGGGCTCGGGACCAGATCGTGCCCGGCGAGACGGGGCAGATTGTGCCGCGGGGCGATGTGGGCACGCTGGCCGCGGCGATGGTCGACGTGGTGGCGCGGCGCGGTTTCTGGGCGGAGTGCGGCGCGCGGGCCAGGGCGGCGGCCGTGCGGCAGTTCACGCTCGACCAGATGGCCGAGCAGACGGAGCGGTGCTGCCTGGATGCCCTTGCCACTGTCGGGGCGACGGAGTCCCGGAACTTGTGACACAAACGTCTGCCGCGCGATCCTTCGTGCCGCGGCGCATTGACGCTGAACTGGCATGTGGTGTGTGGACGATAACTGGACTATGCCTACGCGAGTCTCCGCCATCGTCATCCTCTACAACGAGGAGAAGTACATCGGCCGGTGCCTGGAGTGCCTGGCGCGTCAGACCTATCCGCACGAGCACCTGGAGGTGCTGTTGTGCGACGGCGGCAGCACGGACCGATCGTTGGACATCGCCCGCTCGTTCGAGTCTCGGCTGCCCAACCTGCGGATTCTGCACAACCGGGAGCGTCGCGCGCCGCAGGGGCTGAATCTGGGCATCCGCGAATCGACGGGCGACGCCGTCATCATCATGGGCAGCCATTGCGTGTACAAGGACGACTACGTCGCACGCTGCGTTGAGGTGCTGGAAGGCACCGGCGCGGCCTGTGTCGGCGGCCGGATGCTGACCGAGTCGTCGGGCACGGGGACCATCGCCGAGGCGATCCGCCTGTCGCAGGAGAGTTCCTTCGGGACGGGCGGTTCCCGCTGGCGAAGCGGCGGCGAGGCCGGTTACGTGGACACGGTGCCGTACGGCTGCTACCGCCGCGAAGTGTTCGACCGCGTCGGCCTCTTCGACAAGCGGCTGCCGCGCAACCAGGACAACGAGATGTCCAGCCGCATCATCGCCGCCGGGTACAAGATCTACTTCGACCCGCGCATCGAGTCGACGTACTTCACGCGGGCCTCGCTTCGGGCATGCCTGCGGATGCACTGGATGAACGGTTACTACCATTGCATGACATGGCGGCTGAACCCGCGGAGCCTTCGCCCGAGGCACCTGATTCCGATGCTTTTCTTCCTCGGCCTGTTGGGCACGGCGGCCATGTGGCTGGTCTGCCGGCCGCTGGCGTGGATCGGCACGGCGGTCCTGGCGGCGTACCTGCTCCTGGACCTGTACTTCTCCGTTCGCCTCGTTGTGGCCCATGGCGCGAGGTTCCTGACCGTCATGCCCTGGCTGTTTCCGCTGACGCACCTGGTCTACGGTTGCGGCACTCTGGCGGGCCTGGCGGCTCATGGGCTGAGGCGGGTGCCGGACAACCCCGAGGTCCGCGGGCGGCCTGATCCGATTGCGTCGGAGATGCCATGACTGCCATCTCGCGAGGGATCAAGCGGATCGGTGACGCGGCTCTTGCAGCCGTGGCGCTGGTCGTGCTGGCGTTGCCGATGCTGGTGCTGGCGCTGCTGATCCGGCGGGGCAGCCCCGGACCGGCGATCTTCCGGCAGGAGCGCGCCGGGCGGGACATGAAGCCTTTTGCGCTCTACAAATTCCGGACCATGCGGGCCGACGCGGACCCCTTCGGCGACAGCCCGACCGATGGGGCGGATCCGCGGCTGACGCCGCTGGGCCGGTGGCTTCGCGAGACCAGCCTCGACGAGTTGCCGCAACTGTGGAACGTGCTGAAGGGGGACATGAGCCTGGTGGGCCCGCGGCCGCTTTACATGAAACAGGCCCGCGAGTTCACCGAGCGGCAGCGTCGCCGTCTGGAGGTCCGGCCTGGGCTGACGGGGCTGGCCCAGGTGAGGGGCCGGGGCGATTTGCCGCACGAGGAAAAGCTTGAACTGGACGTTCAATACGTGGAAAATGCGTGCTTGTGGCTCGACCTGAAGCTGCTGTGTCGGACCGTCGGCCACGTCTTCCGCCGCAGGCAAGTCTACCAGAAATGGTGACCGTGCATTTCGAGGCTCGACAGAAGGAAACGTGTGCCCTGTGAGCAAGAGCGACTTCACCATTCTGTTCTCGTGCATCGGCCGCCGCGTGGCGCTGGTGAATGCATTCCGCGAGTCGATGCGGAGGTTGGGCCTCAAGGGCCGCATCCTCGGCAGCGACATGGCGACGCACTCTTCGGCGTTCCAGGTCTGCGACGAGGCCCACGTGGTGCACAGCAGCACGCACAAGGACTACGTGGACCAGCTCGTGGCCCTCTGCCGCGACAAGGGCGTGGACCTGCTCATTCCGCTGATCGACCCGGAGCTGCACATCCTGGCTGGTCTGAACGCCCGATTCCGCGAGGTCGGGACGACGCTCTGTCTGTCGTCGCAAGAAGTGGTCCGCATCTGCCGCGACAAGGTGCGGACGCACGACTTCCTGACGAAAGCGGGCATCGACACGCCGGCCTTGCTGTCGCACGACCAGGTGCGCGACGAGGACTTGCCGCTATTCATGAAGCCGCGCGACGGCAGCAGCGCCAAGGACATTCACCGCATCAGCACGCGTCGGCAACTGGAGTTCTACCGGCAGGAAGTGCCCGGTGCGATCATCCAGGAGTATCTGCCGGGGCAGGAGTTCACGCTCGACATTTTCTGCGACTTCGCGGGCGAGCCGCGGTGTGCCGTGCCGCGGCAGCGCCTGGAGGTGCGCGGCGGCGAAGTCGTCAAGAGCATGACCGTCAAGGATGCTGGGATTATCGACGTGGGCATGGCCACGGCCCGGGCGCTGGGCGGCTGCATGGGCCCGATCACGCTTCAGTGTTTCCGCACGAGCTCCGGCCGCATCAGTGTCATTGAGATCAACCCGCGGCTGGGCGGCGGCGTGCCGCTGGCCATTGCCGCGGGGGCCGACATCCCCGGCTGGATCATCCAGAGTGTCATGGGGCGGTCGCCGGAGATCGATCCGATGGCCTTCGCGGACCAGTTAGTGATGTTGCGCTACGACGAGGCCTTCTTCGTCCCCAGGGACCGGCTGCCGACATGATTGAAGCCGTAGCCTTCGATCTGGACGACACGCTCGTGATGGAGCGCGACTACGTGCGCAGCGGGTTTGCCGCCGTGGCGGCGGAATTGGACCATCTGTTCGGGCCGCGATGCGACTGGTTCGCGTGCCTGTGGCGAGGGTTCGAGGCCGGCGTGCGCGGCGACACCTTCAACCGCGTGCTCGCCGCGGCCGGCGTGACGGTCGACGACGAGCTGATCGCGCGGCTCGTGCGCTGCTATCGGGAGCACGAACCGCAGATCGCCCTGTGCGACGACGTGTTGCCGGCCCTGCGGCGGTTGGGCCTGCCGCAGGAGAGGCTCGGCGTCATCACCGACGGCCCCCTGGCGACGCAGCAGCGGAAGGCCGGGGCCGTGGGGCTGGAGCACGTGGTCGGGTGTGTGATTTTCACGGACCGCTGGGGCATGGCGTACTGGAAGCCGCACCCGCGGGCGTTCGAGGAGTTTGAGCGGTGGACGGGTTGTTCGCCCGAGTCGTGCGCCTATGTGGCCGACAACCCGACGAAGGATTTCAGTTCGCCGCACGCGCGCGGGTGGACCGCCGTCCGGATCGCCCGGCCGGGCGGCCTTCACAGCGCCGAGGCGGCGACCGCCGACGAGGTGGATCACACGATAGACACCCTGGCCGATCTGCCCGCAGTCCTGGGGCTGGAACGTTGAGTGAGGACTCTGCCTATGCTGGCATCTTTCCTGCCCGACACACACGTCGATGACTGGACGCTGCTCCAGGGCATCTGGGGACCCCACGTCTGGATCCTGACCGGCGCCATGGTCCTGTCGCTCGTTCTGACGCCGGTCTTTCGGACCATTGCCCTGCGCTACAAGGTCTACGACATGCCGGACGAGCGGCTGAAGACCCACAAGCGGCCGATTCCGTACCTGGGCGGCATCGCGATTTTCCTGGCCTGGGCCATCCCGGTGTTTGTCGTCGCCCTGATTCAGACCTTGTGGCCGGGCAACGTGCCGGCCGAGACCGCCGAGGCGATCCGCCAGGCGGGCCGCGACGTGCCCGAACGCTGGATTCAGAATCCGGAGTCGCTGTTCTGGGTGCTTGGCGGCGGGCTGCTGATGATGGTGCTGGGCGTCATCGACGATACGCGGAACCTGTCGCCGAAGGCCAAGATCGTCGGCCAGGTGGCGGCTGCCGGGATGCTCATTGCCGGCGGCATGACGTTTCGGGCTCTGCCGACCTGCATGCCGAGCGACATGGGGGGCTTCGCCCTGTTTCCGGCCGACGCCTGGTGGGTGCTGGCCCTGGGCATCGCGTTCCAGGTGGTCCTGGTGGTCGGCGCGTCGAACGCCACGAATCTGCTCGACGGCCTCGACGGCCTGTGCAGCGGCGTCACAGCCTTCATCAGCGCGGGGTTCCTGCTGCTGGCCACCAGTCTGATGGCCTGGGACCTCTACGGCCCGACCGGCTCGCCGTACGTCAACAGCGAGCCGATCGTGCTTCTGAGCTTCGCGCTGCTGGGGGCGGTCATCGGATTCCTCCCGTACAACTTCAACCCGGCTTCGATCTTCATGGGCGACGCCGGCAGCATGTTCCTCGGCTACATGGCGGCCGTCTTCATGATTCTCTTCGCCGAGAAGCCGGTGGGGTTCAAGTGGTTCCTCGGGGCCATGGTGATTTTCGGATTGCCGATCTTCGACACCGGGTTGGCCCTGATCCGCCGCCTGGTCAACCGCCGCCCCATCTTCGCCGGCGACCGCAGCCACTTCTACGATCAGCTCGTGGACCGCGGATGCAGCGTCAAGACGAGCGTGCTGATCAACTACGGCCTGTCGGCGGTCTTCGGCCTCATCGGCGTGGGCATTATCTTTCTCGAACTGCGTTACGCTTTGCCGATCTATCTGGTGATCTTCGCCGGCATTGCCGCGGCTGTCTTCAAGCTGGGGCTGGTCCGCGTGGATCGGTCGTCCGCGACGGCCCCCGCCGATGGTGCGGCGACGGATGGCGAGTCGCAGACCCGCGGCGGTTGAGATCTCGTCGATTGCGACCGGCGGCGCCCACAGCGAGGCGCGTGTGTTGCCGCGGTCGCTGATGCTATGGAAAGGAGTCCGTGTCGTATGCGCATACCCCTGTCGTCGCCCGATATCAGCCAGGCGGATATCGATGCCGTGGTGGCCGTCCTGAAGACGCCGACGTTGAGCCTCGGGCCGAAGCTGCCGGAGTTCGAGCAGAAGCTGGCCGCGTACATCGGCTGCCGGCACGCCGTGGTCCTCAACAGCGGCACCAGTGCCCTGCACCTGTCGGTGCGCGCCCTGGGCATCGGCCCCGGCGACGAAGTCATCACAACGCCGTTCTCGTTCGTCGCCTCGGCCAACTGCATGCTGTTCGAGGGCGCCTGTCCGGTCTTCGTCGATATCGACCCGACCGATTACAACATCGACGTGGCGCAGATCGAGGGTGCCATCACCGACCAGACCAAGGCGATCCTGGCTGTGGACGTGTTCGGGCGGCCGGCCCGACTCGACGAGATCGAGGAGATCGCCCGCCGGCATGACCTGCTGCTGATCGAGGATTCCTGCGAGGCCATCGGCAGCACCTACAAGGGTCGCAGGGCCGGCTCGTTCGGCGAGTGCGGGCACTGTGCCTTCTACCCCAACAAGCAGATGACCACCGGCGAGGGCGGCGCCATCGTCACCAACAACGACGAGCTGGCCGCCCTGGCGCGCAGCATGCGCAACCAGGGGCGCGGCGAAGGCGGCGGATGGCTGGCCCATGAACGCCTCGGCTACAACTACCGCCTGAGCGACATCAACTGCGCCCTGGGCATCTCGCAACTGGCCCGCATGGACAGGTTCGTCGCTGCCCGCGCCGCCGTGGCCGAACGGTACAACCGCCTCCTGGCCGACATGGACGAGGTCGTCACGCCCGCGCCTTACGCCGACGGCGTCATGTCGTGGTTCGTCTACGTCATCCGCCTGGCCGACCGTTTCGGCCGCGACCGCCGCGATGCCCTGATCCACGGACTCCGCGAGCGGGGCATCGGCGCGAGCAACTACTTCTCGCCGATTCACCTTCAGCCGTTCTACCGCGAGATGTACGACTACGCCGAAGGCGACTTCCCGGTCACCGAGTTCGTCTCCGACCGGACCGTCGCGCTGCCGTTCCACAACAACCTGAGCGCCGACGATCAGCAGACGGTTGTCAACGCGGTTCGCGACCTGCTGGCCTGAGGCCGCCGGCACGACGTGGTTCCGTGCAGAGATCGCGGCCGTGCGGCCCGCTGCGCGCCGCCCCTATGGTGAGCGCAGCCGTAGGGTGGGTCCCCCGGACCCACGCGGCCTTTGGCGTTCGACCCTCACCGCCCCTCGGCTGCGCTCGGGGCACCTCTCCCTGCACGCAGGGAGAGGGGTTGCTCACGCCTTTCCCTTGAGTGTGGCCGCAGGGCCGCACTGAGGGTGGCCCGCGGGGTCGCACAGAGAGATCCGCGAAGAGGTCCTCCAGGGGCGTTGCCGGAAACGTCGGAGGGGTTAGAATAGAAGGGTCCGGTCGCCCGTCTGAACAATCGGCCGGAAGCGCGTCCGCCCGCGGAGGAAGCCCAGTGAGCCACAGCCAGGACAGGTCCGATCCGCGATCTGAGCGGGAGCGTCTGTCGCGTCGGGAGTTTCTGCGGCAGGGGCTGGCCGCGGCGGCGGCCGTGGGCGCGGCGGCGTCGCTGCCGCCGTCGGTGGGGCGGCTGCTGGGTCAGGAGGCGCCCGCGTCCGGCGCGGCCGCTGAGACCGGCGGCACCGCCGCCAAAGCCGGGATGGCTGGGATGGCTGGGATGGCCGGCAAGAGCCGCGTGATCGTCATTACGCATCCCGAGGCGCTGGTGCGGGAGTATGCGGGCAACCGGCCGGTGCTCCAGCAGATGCTCGAGCGGGCCGTTCGCGAACTGATTGGGGCCGACAGCGACACGAAGGCCTGGCGGCACGTGGCGCTGCCGGGCGAGCCGGTCTCGATCAAGACCACGCGCGCCGGCGGCGAGCTTCTGAAGACTCACGACGAGTTGTCGGCCTATGTGTCCGAGCGGCTGGTCGAGGCCGCCGGGAGCGACAAGGACCGCATCCGCATCTGGGACCGGCCGGACCTGCGCGGGGCCGACCTGGAACTTTCCGAGCCGCACGTCCTGCCGACGCGCGGCAAGGAGACGCGCCTACGGGCCGTGCTCGTCAAGGACTCGCCGGCCATCGTCAACATGCCGGTCCTCAAGACGCACTCGGGCACCGGCGCGTCGATTGCCCTGAAGAACCACTTTGGCTCGATCAACAACCCGTCGGTGTTCCACAGCTGGGCCAAAGGCGATATGGCCAAGAGCATCGCCGAACTGAACCGCCTGGACCCGATCCGCACGCGGACCCGGCTGATCGTGGTGGACGCCACGCGGCCGCTGTTTGCCGAAGGGCCGTCGGACAATCCCGACTTCCGCTGGACGTTCGGCGGCCTGATTGTCGGGACAGACCCGGTGGCCGTGGACGCGGTGGGGCTGGACATTCTGGAGAAGAAGCGAGAGGAGCACTTCGGCCGCGTGTGGCCGCTGGAGCATGCCCGCGAGATGGTTCGCTGGGGCCAGACGATCGGCCTGGGCAACGCCGACGCCTCGCGCATCGAGGTGGTGCGGATCAAGCTGGACTGAGGCGGTGTTCGCGTCCGCTATTGCCCGGCCCCGGCCTTCAGTTCCTGGAGTTCCTTGCTGAGTTTCTCGATGGTGTCTCGCATCCGGGCCTGGGCGTCGGCGTGGGCCTGACGCTGCCGGGTCAGATCGTCCTGAGCCCGTTGCAGTTCGGTCTGCCGCTGACCCAGTTGCACCTTCAGGTCGGCGTGCTGGGCGGCCAGCTCGTCGTACTTGTCCTTGGCCTCGTCCCTGGCTTTGGCCAGATCGGCAGCCGCTTGCCGGCACTTTTCGTCGCGCGTCTTGACGGCCGCTTCGAGACCCTGTACCTGCTGCATGAGCGTGTCGCACCGATTCGTCAGCAGAGCCAGCTCTTTCCGGTGTGCCTCGGCGTCGCCGCGGCGCAGCACCAGGCTGACGGCCAGCCCGCCGCCGGCGCCGATGACCAGACCCGCCAGCGCCGCCAGCGTCACAGCCACAATGGTCTTGCGTTTTCCCATGGTGACGGCCCTCTCACAAGGCGCCCTTCGCCCCCTTCAACTGCATGGCGGACATGCTGCGTCATGTGACCAGAAGGGCGCTGCCTTGTCAAGGCCGTGCGCGCAGGCGAGGCACTAACGTATTGAGGGCTGTACCGTGGCACGGGCATCCCGCCCGTGAGTGGCAGGAGCATCCTGCTCCTGCTGCCCCAAGACGTCAATGCTTCCCCGGAGGCGAGGCACTGACGCATTCAGCCCGTAGGGTGGCTGCTCCGCAGCCACGCGGCGGGTCCAATCCATTCGGCATGCCTGACGGGGCGAGGCCGTCCGACAATTCGCCACGCGCAACAAGCTGTGGAACATGGCATTACAGACTTCTCAGGCGTAGGGTGGCTGCTTGCAGCCACGCGGAAGCGCAAGGGAACTCGCCCATGCCTGACGGGGCAGGCATGGCACCCAGCAACAACGAACCACGCAA
>JAAYDY010000084.1 GCA_012729015.1 Phycisphaerae bacterium
CGCCATAGGCTACACTCCCATACGGATCCCGCTTCCGACGCATCGCTGCCTCCTTCCTGCCCTCGAGGGCCGTTGGTTACCCCACGAGGATAACCGGTTGGAGGCAGCCTTTCATGGGATTACGGCTCACTCCGTCACGCGGCTGCGAATGCGACCGACCGTCCGTCCAACCCCTCTCCCTGCTTGCAGGGAGAGGTGCCCGGCGAAGCCGGGCGGTGAGGGTCGATCGCCAGAGTCCGCGCGGGTCCGGGGGACCCACCCTACGGCTCATTCCGTCACGCGGCTGCGAATGCGACCGCCGCGGGCCACCAGCGTGCTCAGCACCTCGCCGGCGGCCACGTCCTCGGCCGCACGCACCGCCTTGCCGGTGGCCTCGGCCAGCGTAATGCTGTAACCGCGCTGGAGCACGGCCAGCGGGCTCAGCGCTTCCAGCCGTGCGCCAAGCCGCTCCACGGTCGCCCTGGCGCGCTCGCCGGCGCGCCGCCCCGCCGCCTCGTGCCGCACCGACGCAGCCGCCAGACGCGCTCGCATGCTCGCCAACCGCTCCGTCGGACGCAGCTGCGACAGCCGCCGCTCCAGCTCGTGCAACCGCCGCCGTCGCAGCTCCAGCCCCGCCGTCGACGCCGCGGCCAGCCGGCCCGCCAGTTCGTCCACGCGCGACGACGGAAGCCCCGCAATCTCCTCCGGATACCGAAAGAAGCGGTGCTCCGCCACGCGGTCCACCCGATGCCGCGCCGACGCCAGCGCCACCTCGGCAGCTCGCGCCAGACGCCGCGACTGCACGCCCAGCCGCGCCAGCCACTCACGATGGTCCGGCACGACGATCTCCGCCGCCGCCGACGGCGTCGGCGCTCGCACGTCGGCCACGAAGTCGCAGATCGTGAAATCCGTCTCGTGACCCACGGCGCTGACGACCGGAATCCGGCACGACGCCACCGCACGCGCCACCGACTCCTCGTTGAACGCCCACAGGTCTTCCATGCTCCCGCCGCCGCGGCCCACGATCACCACGTCCGCCTCGCCGTACAGCAGCCGGTCCACGTCGCCCAACGCCCGGGCAATCTCCTCCGCCGCGCCCTCGCCCTGCACGCGCACCGCGTACAGCAGAATCCGAAGCCCAGGCCACCGACGCGACAACACGTGGATAATGTCCCGAATGGCCGCTCCCGTCGGACTCGTCACCACGGCCACTGTCTGCGGACTCGTCGGCAGCGGCTGCTTCCGGTCCGACGCGAAGAGCCCTTCCTTCTCCAGCCGTTCCTTCAACTGGCGGAACCGGACTTCCAATGCCCCCAGCCCCACCGGACGCAACTGCGTCACGTACACCTGGCACCGGCCGCCCGCCGGGTAGAAACTCACGCGCCCGCGGACCACCGCCTCCGTCCCGTTCTCCAGCGGCTCGCGGACACGCGACGCCTGGTCGCGCCACATCACGCAACTGAGCTGCGACTGATCGTCCTTCAGATCGAAATAGAGGTGTCCGCTGGTCGCCCGCTTCAGGCCGCTGATCTGCCCCACCACCCACACGTCCGCGAAGCACGTGTCCAGCACGTCGCGCACGCCGCCGGCCAGTTGCGTCACGGTCAGCGGCCGCTCGGCCGTCCCGTTCGCCGAGGCAGGGGCTTCCGTCGGCGACGACGGCCGAGGCTGTGACGACGCCGGCTCGCCCTGCGACGGCTCGCGAGAAACCGGCGCCTCACGCGACGCCACGCCGCGCCGCGCCGGCGACGACTGCGGAGGATCGTCCCGCGGCGGCTGAACCCGACCCGGATCGAACAGCGGCAAATCCAGAGGTTGTCTGCGGCTCTTGGAGGCCATGATCCCCGCGGGGCTCCTCACCGTGCGCGGCGTCCGCCGCGACTACTCCTGGCCGACGTCCTCGTCGTCCGGCGACCCCGGCGACCCCGGGCCCGGCGTCGGAACGAACGGTATGTTCACCCGCCGAATCTGCGTCGCGCGGCCCGTCTCCCCGTCGGCCGTCACGATCACCCCGCACAGGTGAATGTCGTCCGTCGCCACGTCGAAGTAGATCGGCATCCCCGTCGTCAGGAACCGGACCACACGCTTCTTGTCCCGACCCAGCACGCTGTCGTACGGACCCGTCATCCCCAGGTCGCTGATGTACGCCGTGCCTTGCGGCAGCACACGCTCGTCGGCCGTCTGCACGTGCGTGTGCGTGCCCACCACGGCCGTCACCTTCCCATCCAGCAGCCACCCCAGCGCGATCTTGTCGCTCGTGGCCTCCGCGTGCATGTCCACGAAAATCAGCTTCGTCCGCCCGTCGATCTGCTCCAGCGCCCGATCCATCGCCGCGTACGGGCAATCGATCGGCTTCATGAACGTCCGACCCTGAAGGTTCACGACCGCCGCCATGTGGCCCGACGACGTCTGCACGATCGTCCAGCCGCGACCGGCGGCCACGTCCGGCAGGTTCGCCGGCCGAACCAGCCGATCCTCCGACTCGTACAGCGGCATCGACTCCTTCTTCCGGTAACAGTGGTCCCCCATCGTCACCACGTCCACCCCCGACTGCCGCAACTCGCGGTAGATCGCCGGCGTGATGCCCGACCCGGCCGCCGCGTTCTCGCAGTTGGCCACCACCAGGTCAATCTGCTCCGACTGGACCAGATCCTTCAGAATGGCTCCAAGGGCCTCGCGGCCGGGCTTGCCGACCACGTCGCCGATCAGCAACGTCCGAAATGCCATGAGAGTTCTCGTTTCCAGGGGCCGCCAGGGGCTCCGTAAGAGGACCGCGTCGTCCCGCTGATTCTAGAGACCCCCGCGCCCCGGAGCAAGAACCAATGCCCTCGAAAGCCCCGGTAGGGTGGGTCCACCGGACCCACGCGGACTCTGGCGTTCGACCCGCACCGCCGGGTGCCATGCCTGCCCCGTCAGGCATGCCCGTTGCCCGCACCCTCCTCCAATCGCGCCGTTGCCCCAGGGCCGCAACCGCCGTATAATCGCTCCGTATCATGGACGCTCTCGACCGCCGACTCCTCGCCGCCCTTCAGGACGGGTTTCCCCTGGACGAGCGCCCCTACGCGCGACTGGCCGAGAGACTCGGCCTCGACCCATCCCACGAAGCCGACCTCCACCGCCGCGCCCTGCGACTGCTCGACGACGGCACGCTGCGACGCATCGGGCCCAGCTTCGATTCCCGACGACTCGGCTACGAACCCACCCTGGCCGCCGTCCGCGTGCCGCCCGAGCGCGTCGCCCTGGCCGCCCAGGTCGTCAACCGCTACAGCGAAATCACCCACAACTACCAGCGCAGCGGCAGCCCGTGGTCCCTCTGGTTCACCGTCATCGCCCGCTCACCCCAACGCCAGCAGACGATCCTCGCCGACATCCGGCGCGACCTCGACCTGGCCGACGACGACATGATGGTCCTTCCCGTCCTGCACCTCTACAAGATCGACGTCCGATTCCCCACCTCGCCAGACAACCCCGCAACCCCTACCCCGCCCTCACCCCACGACGTACCGAAATGAGCAACGGGCGATCGGATCGCTCCGACCGCCCGTCCTGATCGTCTTGCGCGTCTATGAACGCCGCCTGCCCCGCCGCCTCACAGCCCCGACGGGCTCTCGGTCGGCGCCGCCTCGGGCTTCGCCTCCGGCTGCGACTCTGCCTCGGGCTTCGTGTCCGGCTGCGGCTGCGCCTCCGGCTGTGCCTGCTGCTGTTGCTGCTGCATCGCCTGGAGTTCCAGGACCACCGCCATCTGGACCTTCTGCACCCAGGCCATGCTTGCCTGCTGCGTCTCCTGCTGCATGGCCGCACGGGCCTGCACGTACCGCTTCCCCAGCGGGCTCTGGTAGAACTCGATCAGGCCCTTGACGTCTTCCTTGGTCATGTGCTTGGCATAGACCGGCACCAGCGACGCCGTCAGTTCCTCCGACGAGATCTTCGGTGCCACCCTGTCCCAGAACTCCGCCGGCAACTGCGGCATCCTCTGACGGAACTGATTCAGAAGCTGTGCAGGCGCCCGCTTCTGCTGCTCCAGCTCGCCCGTCACGTCCATCAGCGTCAGAATGTCTTTCTGGACCTCCGGATCGAGTCCTGACGGGGCCGCTTCGCCCGCTTCCTGCTGGGCCACCGCAAACACGCCCAGGCCCAGCACGCCCACCAGGGCCACGATCCACAACGACCTCTTCATTGCCGCTCTCCTTTTATCGTTCCCATCGTTTTGGACGCCCCAGGCGTCCTCTGTCGGCGCTGCCGTCTGGCCACCGCGGCTACTGCAGCGGTCCAAGCCGACCACTCTACCCCAGACCCCGCCGTTGTCAAGCGGCTGGCCTGCAAGGGCGGCATGGTGGCATTCACGTTTTGGGGCTGTCCCGTGGCACGGGCATCTTGCCGGGAGTGCCAGGGCGGATGTGACGCCCCGGCCGCGGGGCGACAGCACGCATGCACGCTGTCGCCCCACACCGGGAGGCCCACTGTCCGTTTACCGGGCCTCTGTCGCCCGGGTCACTTCGCTGCGGCCTCTTGGGCTTCGCCCTGGCGTCGCAGCTTGTTCATCGTCTTGACGGCCATGAAGATGACGAACGCCACGATCAGGAAATCCAGCACCGTGTTGATGAACAGCCCGTAACGCAGGATCACCGCGGGGAGCTCCTTGCCCGCGGCATCGACCGAGGCGCCCTTCAGCGTCAGGGCCAGGTCCGAAAAGTCCACCTGGCCCAACAGCATCCCAATGGGCGGCATCACCACGTCGTTCACCAGCGACGTGACGATCTTGCCGAACGCGCCGCCGATGATCATGCCGACGGCCAGGTCCACGGCGTTGCCCTTGACGGCGAATTCTCTGAATTCCTTCATCAACCCCATCGCTGTGCTCCCTTCGCAAGAAGACGTGTGCCCCGGCCATTCGTTCGATGTGCGTCGCTCGGGCCGACGCCCGGCCGAGTCGACGCCCCTGGAGTCGTCAGTCGCAGAACACCACCAGGGACGTGCCGCCGGCGCAAAGGACGCCGACATGCCCCGCACGGAAGCATATCACCGTCCCGGTTTCGCAGGCAAGGGAGAAGGTGCTCGCGCCTCCCGTGACCGTTTCTGCGGTTCCACGCGGCGGCGCAGGCGGTTAGAATGGCAGTGACGATTCGGCTGGTGGAGCTGGCGGTGGTGAGGAGACCCGGGCATCCGTCTTTCGCGGCTGCGGTGCTGTGTACGCTGACGGTCTGCGCCGCGGCTGTGGCCGCCGACAAGCCTCCCGAGGCGGTTCTGGCCACCGTCAACAGCGACTTCGTCGCCGAGAACCAGTGGACCCTGGCCCGTCTGGCCGCCGCCGACGGAGACCACGAGGCCGCGACGCACCTGTACCTGACCCTGGCCGAGCGCCACGGCGGCCACGTGGTCCCCTGCGGCGAGCGGCTGTACCGTCCCTTGTGGCGGCAGGTGCTCGACGACCTTGCCGCATGGCCCAAACCGGCCGCCGACTCCTACCGCCGCGCCGCCGACCAGGACGCCGACACCCAGTACGCCCGCGCCGCCGCGGCCGGCGACCTGGCCGCCCTCGAGCGACTCGTCGAGGTGCGGCTGCTGTCGCCCTCCGGGACCGCTGCCGCCGTCGCCCTGGCCGACCGGCTGGTCGAGGCCGGCGATTTCGCCCTCGCTTCCTATTATTACCAACTCGTCCTCGACCAGTGCCCCGACGCGCCCGTGGCCCGCGAGCGTCTGCTCACCAAGGCCCTAGTGGCTGCGAAGCTCGCCGGGTTCGACGGGCAGGCCGTCCTGCTCCACGAGCAGCTTCACGGTCGGCCCGTGCCGCTGCTGGGGCAGGACACTGCCGCTATTCTCCGCCGCATGGCCGACCGGGCCCGCGCCGACGCCCCCGACGACGGACACCAGAGCCTGCTGCCGACATGCGAACCGGCCGCCGTCGCCTGGGTTCACGCCATGACCGCCCACCCCGTCCGCAGCCGCTACCCGCTGGCCAGCACCGCCGCCCCCCTGGCTGCCTACCGCCGCGGGCAACTGGCCGTCACCTTTCAGACGAGCCTCTGGCTGCTCGATGCCGCCTCCGGCCGCACGCTCTGGCGCTACGACGCCGACGGTCGCACCGGCGACGCCCCGCCCGTTCACTATCTCTACGAACAGGCCCATCGGCCCGTGTTCGGCGACGAGGCGATCCTGTCGCCACTGTCGTGCGGCGGACGACTGGTCGTCGGCGGACAGGTCGGCGGCGTCGTCAACCTGGTTGCCCTGCGCCCCTCGGACGGTGCGATCCTGTGGCAGTGGAACCCCTGGGGCGAGCGGCTCGGCTCCAGCCCGCTCGCAGTCGACTCGATGCCCGCCGCCGACGCCCGACGCATCTACGTGCCCCTGGCCACCATGACCGACCTGTTCGGCGAGGTCCAGGTGGCCGCCCTGGACCGACTGTCCGGGCGACTCCTGTGGCAGCGCGGCGTCGGGGCCCACAACAACCAACTGCCCCTGGGCCGATGGTCCCTTCCGGGCATGCCCCTGAGCACCGGACTGACCCTCCGCCACGGACTCCTGGTCTCCTGCGGTGGAGGACTCCTCACCGTCCAGTCCGCCGTTTCCGGCACGATCCTCTGGCAGCGCCAGGTGCCGCAACGCACCGACTTCGACATCCGGCCGTCGCCCCTGCGGCAGATGCCCGGCATGATCTTCAACGGTCAGGTCAACGGCCGTCGCCCGCCGGCCCTGGTGCGCGGCCGCTACGTCGCCGCCGGCGACGCCTCGACCGCCGAGGTCCTCGTCTGCGACCTCCTCTCCGGACGCCTCCTCTGGTCGCAGCCCGCCGACGATGCCGCCCAGCTCCTCGCCGCCGACGACGAACGCCTCTACACCTGGGGCTGCACCCTCATGGCCCGAGACCTCCGCTCCGGCAGCCCCCTGTGGCGGCTGACGCTGGAGGACCAGGAACTCATCGCCGCCACGCCGCTCGTGACGCCCACCGACGTGTACGTCGCCACCGACCGGCGCCTCCTCGTCGTCCGCCGCGACGACGGCGCCGTGCGACAGCGCATCGCCTGGCCGCCCGACCGCGGTCCCGGCGAACTACTGCTCGTGCCCGAGGGGCTGCTCGTCCTCGAGCCGCAGCACGCCGTGCTGTACGAGTCCTGGCCGGCCACGCGGTCGCGACTCGAGACCGCCGCGACCGCCGATTCGGCCGACGCCGCGCCCCTGATCGACCTCGGCCGCACGGCCATGCGCCTCGACCGCGACCGCGAAGCGCTCGACGCGCTCGGCCGCGCCCAGCAGCGCGTCGGCGACGATCCTGCCACGTCGGTCGCCCTGTTCACGCTCTACGATGAACTGCTCGCCGGCCTGGCCGACGACGCCCGCGCGACCATGGCCGCCGACATCATCGACCGGATGGGCCGTTGCACGGCCACGCCCGAGACCGTGGCGCGGCAGGCCCTGCTCGAAGGCGACTACTACGCCGCCGCCAACCCGCACCGGGCCGCCGCCGCGCTGCACCGCGCGCTGGCCTCCGACGAAGTCCGCCGCGCCGACGCCGACGGCGACCAGGCCGGCATCGTGGCCGAACGCCGCATTCGCAAGCTGGCCGCCATTCACGGCAAGGAACTCCTCGCCCCCTTCGAACGCCAGGCCGCCGAACTGCGGCAACTGGCCGCGAGCCAGCCCGACACCTCGGCCGCCCTCCACGAGGCAGCCTTGCGGTTTGCCGCCACAGACGAAGCCGTCCGCACGCTCGAGGCCGAGGCCGCCGAGCACGAGAAGGCCGGTCGCACCGTCGAGGCTGTCGCCCTGTTCGAGCGTCTGCTCAGGGCCGAACCGGCCGGCCCGGCACCCTGGCGCCGCCGGCTGGCGCTGGCGCATCTGCTGGCGCAGGCGGGCGAGCTGGACCGCGCACGCCTCCAGGCCGAGACCGTCCTGCGATGGGCCTCCGCCGACGGCGCCGGGTCGGCCGACGGCGCCACGCCCGATGCCGCCGCCGTCGAAGCCGCCCGCGCCATCCTCGCACGGCTCGGCACCGCCACCGACGCCACGCGACCGGTCCGTCTCGCCCGGGGGCCCTTCGAGCCCGCCTGGCAGTTCGATCTGCCCAAGAAGCACGACGCCGGGCCCATGCACGTCGCCGACCGCCGCACCGACAAGGCCCGCGCCACGCAACCCGTCTTCGCCGCCACACGGTACGCCCTCGTCGCCCTCGACCGCGACGATGGCACGCTCCTCTGGCAACGCGACATCGACCTGGGCAGAAGTTCGCGAGTGGCCGTGCCCCTGCTGCTGCTCGACGACGCCGTCGTCCTCGGCGCCGCCGACCGCGTCACGGCCCTCCATCCGGCCGACGGACGCACGCTCTGGGAAACCGTGCTCCGCGCGCGGCCGCAGGTATTCGAACCGTCGCTGCTGGTCGCCCTGTGGCACGGCAGCGAATTGCATACCGTGCCGCGCACGTTCCAGGTGATGCGGCTGGATCAACTCGGCGGGATGATCCTCGTCGAGACGCCGCACACGCAGCACCTGTTGGCGCCCGAGGACGGGTACCTTGCGACGACGGCCGACGTGGCCGGCAACAGCCGCGAAATCGCGTTTCTGCCGGACAATGGCCCGGCGGCCGTGGGCGCGGTCGACCGCGTGAAGCATGAGGTCCGCGCCTGGGACCTGGTCGCCGGCGCGCCGCTGAAAGGGCTCACGCTGAGACCGTCGGCCGAGCCGTGCGGTCCCGGCGGTGCGTGGGACGAGGCCCTGGTGGCCCTTTCCGGACGCAAACTGGCGCTGGCCGATCTGCGGGCCGGCACGATTCGATGGGAATCCCCCGGCAACGTGCCGCCCAGCGGGCGGCGGCCCGCGTGCCGCCTCGGCAACCTGCTCGTCGTCGGCACGTGGGACAATCGCGTGGTCGGCCTGCGCGCTGCCGACGGCGCCGTCGCCTGGTCGCGCGACGCCGCCGTGCCCAAGGGCGATGCGCTCCGCGAGATCGTCGCCGTGGACGGCGACGCCCTGGTCCACAGCGAACGTTGGGTCGCGAGGATTCGCGCCGACGGCAGAATCCTATGGCAGTACGCATGCGCCGACGGCGACGCCATCGACCGTCTGTGGCCGGCGCGCGACCGCGTGCTCCTGGTCGGCCGCCGCAAAGGGTCCAAGGGCGACGTCGCGTTTCTCCAGACGATCGCCCTGGCCGACGGCAAAGCCGACGTCCGAACGGACCTCAGCGCCGACGAGGTGCCCAACCGCATCACGGTCACACCCGTCCCCGGCGGCCTGCTCGTCGTCGGTCCCCAGGCGGTCCGCCTCTACGCCCCACGCTCGTCCAAGTGATGTCGCGCCGTCCTCGGCAACCGCCTTGGGTGCTGCATTCCTCATCCGCTTTGGGTGCCCTGGCCGCAAGCAGCACCCCGAGCCTTGTCACCGGCGGCGCGAGCGGCTACACTGGCGTCATGAAGCCGCTCCATCGTATCGTGAGTCTGGGGTGCGTCGCCATGGCGACCGTCTTTCTGGGCGGGTGCGCCGGCGGCGGGTCGCAGGTGCGCCTGGTGGTGCCCACGGGCCACACGAGCCGCATCGTCCGCGACGCCGAGGTCATCACGCTGGCGATCTACGAAGAGCCGTCGCACGACATGGACCCCCAGGCGCTGACGATTCAGGGCGTGTACATTCGTCGGCCGCACGGCCTGCCCGAACCGGCTCGATGGTCGGTGACGGCGGCCGGCGGCGGACCGCGCGGGCCCACGCTGGGCCTGGTGGTCACGTTGCCGTCGGAACCGTCCGGGTCGCTGGGCATCGAGGCCGACCTCGAGTACGACGGTCGGCCGCAGAAACTGGCCGCCGCCCTCGTCCGCACCAGCGTGGGCGGCCGCCGGGTCTGGCTCCTGAGGCAGGCGTCCATCGATCCGTTCGACCGGTGAGGCACAGGCGCGAGCCCCCATGGACCACCCGTCACGGCAATTCATCGGCGAAGAGGTCCGGCCACAGCCCGGCAGCTTCGCGGCAACCGCCATGGCACGCGGTCAACCTGGTGTGCCACAAGCCTTTACGTGGCGCGGGGAGTCGTTCCGGGTCGTGGAACTCCTGCGGCAATGGGCCTCCACGGGGCCCTGCTCCCACGGCAGCGGCGAACGCTATGTCCGTCGCCACTGGTTCGAAGTCCGCGTCGCCCCCGACGGCATCATGACCCTCTACTGCGACCGCCAGGCCCGGGACCGGCGGCACCCGAAAGCCCGCTGGTGGCTCTACTGTCGGGAGGAGTGAGCCAGGCCCGCACGTTCCGTCCGGGGCACGTCCGGAGCGGTCCGAAGGGTGAGGCGTGGCCGCCCTGGAGTCCCTCCCTGGAGCGTTTTGATATCGGATTCCCCGCAAGCATCTTGCGGAAAACCGCTGCCAATTCTACGATTTTCGCGTCGCCCACCCCGGCACACTCGTAACCAAATGCACGAAAAGCACTTACAGCCCGCCCTCCAGGGTCTTCGACGCGGGCCGTTTTCGTGGCGCCGGCTTGAATCGCCCGGTCTTCCGTGCCATACTTGATGGTATCTCGTGGGCTCGGACCTGGGTTAGCGCGATCCAGGCCACCGGTTCCGCATGTGTCACGCATCATGAGATCTGCGTTCCCGAGGACACATCTCAGGCACCACAATCTCAACCGCCACAACGGGTTGCGACCTCATCGCTCCGGGGCGGCGAACGATGCGGAAGATACATGTGTGCGTCTCCGGCCTTCCCCCCAGGGCAGGCCGGGGCAATTCGTAGTGAACACGGTGACCAAAGGAGGCGAGTCATGAGAAGGTGGATGGCGATCCTGGGGGTGTTCCTGGCGCTGGCGGTACCGGCGGCAGGACAGCAGGTGCAGCTTGATATTTCGGATGGCTTCAACTGGGACATCTGGTGTGGCGTCAAGGAATACCAGGCCTTGATGTACCATGCGAAGGACTACTGGAGCATCGACCTGATCGAGATGCAGAGCGGCGTGAATGTGGCTGCGGCAGACGCCAACCACAACGGACCCAGCTACCTGTTGAACAACGGCTGGTGGCTGATCTGCAACGTGGATGCCGCGCTGGCCGAGGCGATGAATCTGCCGAAGGACCCCGAGGATCGGTATCTGGGCTACGCCGGCCCGACGAGCTGGTACCGTCCGGGCTACAAGACCGGCACCCAGGGCACGCCGGCCGACGGCGTGATCGCCGGGGCCGACCGCACGTACCACGTTGCCTCGCACGCCGGCAACGCCACGTTGCCCGGCGACTGGACCGAAGTGGCCGACACCACGACCTGGACGCCCGGCGGCTTTGTGTCCGGCACCGGCCTGGGCCTGAAGTTCAACGTCATGGCCAACTTCACTCGCAACGATACGGCCGCCCTTCACGACATTTCCGTGACGGCCGAACTGCCCGAGGCCCAGAAGGGCAAGTACCTGAACGTCAACTTCCTGGTGGCGGCAATGGACGGGGGCCACGGTGCCCGTCACAAACGCATCTGGGCCCTGTACGGCGAGGAAGGCACGGATGAGCAGTTGCTGTTCGCTTGGGACGATGCGGCCGCCGACCTGCGTCCGCAGATGGACCAGGCGGGCGCCCCGTACGCCGGGTTCACCGCGGCCTACACCAGCGCCCAGGCCTACTCCTACTCGAGTGGCTCCACGGGCGGCATTTCCGACGGTGCCAGGGTGATTTACGAGTTCTCCACGCCGTTTGCCCTGGACAAGACAAAGGACCTGTGGGGCTTCAAGCTGGACGACAGCCAGCCGAAGACCAACTGGCAGGCCCGCGGCGCCGCGATCTGGGCGGCCACGGCGTATGCCGCCAGCGAGGAAGTCGGCCGCACCGATCCGGCCCTGTCCACCATCGCGGTGGAGCCATGGCGCATTCCCGACACCGAGGACGTGCCGGCGGTGGTGACCCTGACGCTGATGGACGCCAACCAGACGCCCATCAAGGACCTGCTGGAAGAGGCGATTGACATCTCCGTCAGCGGCGACGGGACGAGCACCATCACGTTCGTCGGCGAGGTCGAGGACGGCGTCTACGTGTACGAGTTCACCAACGACACCCAGGGCGTGAAGGAGTTGACGGTGTCGGTGGATGATGCGGCTCCTGAAGACCCGATCGTGCTGTGCGGCCTGGGGATCGTCGAAGTGTTCAACAGCGGCGACCTGCCGGTGGCCAATGCCGGGCCGGACCAGATTCTTGTGGACGAGGACAGCTCGGGCGACGAGGAAGCGCTGCTGGACGGCTCGGCCTCGACGGACGCCAACGGGACGATCGTCAGCTACGTCTGGAGCTGGTTCGGCACGCAGGTGGCCGAAGGTCAGACGGCGACGGCCATGCTGGACGTGGGCGCCTGGAAGATCGACCTGGTGGTGACCGACGATGACGGTTACACGGGCACCGACTCGCTGTGGGTCGAAGTCCGCGACGAAGGCGCCAGCCTCGGGCTGACCCAGCTGGACATCTCGAGCGGGTTCAACGTGGACTCGCTGTGGGGTTCGATGGAGATGCGGGCTCTGCGTCTCTATGCGGCCGCGCACGATCCGGACCTCAGCGGCACCGAGGCCCAGGGCGGGCAGTATGAGAACCCCGACATGGGCTGGAACGTCTGGGACCAGTACACTCAGCGTCTGGGTGTGGCCAACAACACCCGCGAGCCGCACACCACCTATCTGAACTGGGACCACCCGCAGTACATCGACGGTGCCGAGGGCCTGCCGGAGAGCGGCTACATCGGCGGCGGCGCCGGGGTGGATTACTACCTGGCGTCCACGGCCGGTAACCCGGTGATGCCGGGGAACATGATCGAGGCGGCGGACGACGTGACGTTGGCGGCCCAGTTGGGGCCGAACGGCTACGATCGGTTCACCAGCGAAGGCATGGACATCCAGTTCAACACGATGGTGGCCGGTGCGGCTTACAACACGTACGATTGGCAGAAGGCGGAAGCCTACGCCGAGTTGCCGGCGGCGCAGCAGGCGGCCTATGCGAACCTGAACTGCGTCCTGACGGCCCTGGACGCGGCCCGCGATCACCGCGGCCGGTACATGCGTCTGGCCGCCGTCTACACCGACGACACCGAAGAGATCATCTGGGCCTGGAACGATAACCTGGACCCGGAAGACCCCGAAGACGACGACACCACGCCGTATCCATCGCTGCTGGCCGCCGATCACCCGGATTACCGGATGGTCATTCAGACCACGAACCGCTACTACGGCGGCGGCACCGGGAACGTCGGCAGCATCGGCGTTGCCGACAGTGCCCTGTACGAGTTCGCTGCACCGTTGACCCTGAACGCCGAGAAGACGCTGAAAGGGCTGAAGCTGTACGACAGCAGCCCGAGCACGACGTACCAACCGCGTGGCATCGCGATCTTTGCGGCCACGGCCGGCGAAATCGGCGAAGGCTGGGGTCCGCCGGACGTGTCGGTGGCGACCGAGGATGGGCTCGATTGGGTGTACGAGAACATCCCGGCGTCGCTGGAGCGTGGCGGCCATCGCGTGGGCCTGACCGTGACCGTGAATGACCTGAACGGCAACGACAGCGTCTCGGTGGCGCTGCAGAAGAAGGCCGGCAGCG
>JAAYDY010000085.1 GCA_012729015.1 Phycisphaerae bacterium
AGGTGACGAGCCGAACGGCTGTTGTCGAGCGTGAGGACGGCCTGCGTTTTGCCAAACTCCGCACATGGACCGACAACCCAGGCCCGAAGGGCCGGCAAGAGTGTAGCCGGAGGCGCTGGGCCGGCCGCCGTTGGCCGGACCGAGCCTCCGGTACCCGAGCCCTACCTCTCCCTTAAGCCCTGAAAGGGCGCAACCCGTTGGGCCACCCAACAGGTCGCGCCCCTGCGGGGCTTGAGGTTCTTAAGGAGACCGTGACCGGGGGCTGCGGCTCGACGAAACGACCGTCGAGCCTTCGCCCCCGGCTAAGCTCTTGTCGGCCCTTCGGGCCTCGGGTGCCGACGTGCCAGGGGCTAACCCAGAAAGCCTGAGGCGCAGGACTGTCCACTCCAACGAACGACCGCCGCACATGCCAGAATCTTTGGGCACACCCCGCGACTGAGAGCAGGCCAACTTTTCGTTGAACTCCCCCACCTGCGGCGGTACGATGACCCGCGCCGATCGCGGCGCCGCAGCCCGATGCCACGTCGCCGCGCGGCGTCAACCTCCTGGTGACCCGCAGTGAGGACCGCAGCCCATGGCGAAAGAGCAGTTCCAGGCCCTGATCGAGCAGTTCAAGACCCGCCGCGACCAGGTGGTCGCCGAACTCGGCAAGACCATCGTCGGCCAGTTGCCCGTGATTGACCAGATGCTGGCGGCCGTGTTCGCGCGCAGCCATTGCCTGCTCGTGGGCGTGCCGGGTCTGGCCAAGACGATGATGGTCCGGGCCCTGGCCTCGGTCATGGACCTCTCGTTCAAGCGCATCCAGTTCACCCCCGACCTGATGCCGTCGGACATCACCGGCACGAACGTCATTGACGAGATGCCCGACGGCACGCGCGAGTTCCGTTTCGTCCGCGGCCCGCTGTTCGCCAACATCATCCTTGCCGACGAGATCAACCGCACGCCGCCGAAGACCCAGGCCGCGCTGCTGGAGGCCATGCAGGAACGGCAGGTTACCGTGGGCCAGACCACCTACGACCTGCCCGACCCGTTCTTCGTCATCGCCACGCAGAACCCCATTGAGCAGGAGGGCACGTACCCGTTGCCCGAAGCGCAGCTCGACCGGTTCATGTTCAACATTCACGTGGACTACCCCACGCTGGCCGAGGAACAGAAGATTCTGACGCAGACCACCGGCGGCCAGGCCCAGCCGTTGTCGCACATTCTGTCGGCGCAGGGCATCATGAACATGCAGAAGCTGATCTACTCGGTGCCCGTCAGCGACTTCGTGGTGCAGTATGTGGCGCGACTCGTGCGAGCCACGCGGCCCCGCGACGCCGACGCGCCCGAGTTCGTCCGCGAGATGGTCGATTGGGGCGCCGGGCCTCGCGCCGGGCAGCACCTCATCATGGCCGGCAAGGCCTTCGCCGCCATGGCCGGCCGTATCCTGGTCTCGGTCCAGGACATCCGCAACGCCGCCGTGCCCGTCCTGCGGCACCGCATCAGCACCAACTTCGCCGCCCAGGCCCAGGGCATCGGCCCCGTCGAGATCATCCGTAAACTGACCGAGACGATTCCCGAACCCGACGTGCCGAAGTACGACCGCTGATGCCGACCGCCGAAAGCTATCTTCGACCCGAAGTCATCCAGCAGGTTCAGCGGCTGGACCTGAAGGCCCGCTTCATCGTCGAGGGATTCATCGCGGGCCTGCACGATTCGCCCTATCACGGCCTCAGCGTCGAGTTCTCCGAGCACCGCAAGTACACCCCCGGCGACGACCCGGGCCTCATCGACTACAACGCCTGGGCACGCACCGACAAGCTCTACATCCGCAAGTACCGCGCCGAGACCAACCTCGCGTGCTGGCTCCTGGTGGACCAGAGTCGGTCCATGGACTACGCCTCCGGCGGTGGCATGACCAAGCTGGAGTACGCCATCTGCCTGGCCGCGGCCATGGGCTACATGATGACCGGCCAGCAGGACGCCGTCGGCCTGGTGACGTTCGACGACCGCGTGCGGCAATTCATCCAGCCGCGCAGCTCCCGGCGGCAGTTGATGGGCATCCTCGCGGCGCTGGCCCAGCCGCCGGCCGGCGCCGGCACCGCCCTGGCCGATTGCCTGAACCAGGTGGCCTCGCGCATCCGCAAGCGGTCGCTCATGGTCCTGTTCTCGGACCTGCTGGACGAGGACGTGGACCGCACGGTCGAGGCGCTGCATCACCTGCGGTTCCGCGGCCACGACCTCGTTGTGTTTCACGTCCTGGACGAGGCCGAGGCGCATTTCCCGATGGAAGGGCCGCTCCAGTTGCATGACCCGGAGTCGGACGAGTCGCTGGCCACCGACGCCGAAAGCGTCCGGGCGGAGTACCTGGCTCGCCTGGCGGCGTTCAAGGACCGCCTGCGCGACGCCCTGGAAGGCCAGAAAGCCGACTTCGTCCCCGTGGACACGTCGATGCAGTTCGACAAGGCCCTGACCAGCTACCTGCTGAACCGACGGAAGAGGTACTGATCCATGTGGATCAACGCCGCCATGCTCGCCGCCCTGGTCGTCGCCGCATTGCCGGTGATTGTCCATCTGGTCATGCGCGGGCGGCCGCGGCAGATGGACTTTCCGGCCCTGCGGTTCGTGCGGCAGAGCCACCTGGCGTCGGCCGGTCGCACGCGGCTGAAGCGGTGGCTGCTGCTGGCCCTGCGGGCGGCGGCGCTGGCCCTGTTCGTCCTGGTCCTGGCTCGTCCGATCGACTCCAGCGGCGTCGTGGCGTCGTACCAGGACGCCCCGGCGGCCGCGGTCCTCTGCTTCGATACGTCCGCGAGCATGCAGTACCGGCACCTGGGCCAATCGCGCCTCGAGACTGCCCAGCAACTGGCCGCCCGGATCCTGGCCGGCCTGCCGTCCGGGAGCCGCACGGCCGTGCTGCACCTGGCGACCGATCCGGCCACCGTCGCCCTGAGTGACGCCGCAGGCCAGACCGCCGACGAGATTCGCCGCCTCGGGCCCACCAGTCGCAGCGACTCCGTGGCTGCCATGTTGCGCACGGCCGGGCGGCTGCTCGATCGCGTCGGCGAAGCCCGCCGCGAGATCTACCTGTTCACCGACATGGCCGACGGCGCCTGGAGCGGGCTGGAGGCCGACGCCCTGGCGACCCAGGGCCGCGTGCCTGTGTACGTGATGGACGTGTCGGCCGACGAGAACCAGAACCTCGCCCTGGGGCCCGTCGAGCTTTCGTCGCGACGGGTGAGCGTCCACGCGCCGCTGGCCGTCACGGTGAGCGTCTCGTGCGGCGACCGCCCGGCCCAGCGCACGGCGGTCCTGGAGATCGACGGTCAGATTCGCCGGCGGCAGACCGTGCGTCTTGATCAGCCACACTCCGTTCGGGCCGTGACGTTCGACTATCAGCCCACGGAGCGTGGGCTCCTCCAGGGCAGCGTGGCCCTGCTGGAACCCGACCCGCTGGCGGCCGACAATCGGCGGTTCTTCACGGTCGAGGTCTCCGAACCGGCGTCCGTGGCGGTGGTCTACGGCGGCACTCGGGCGCCGCAGGCCGGGGACGCCGCTTTTGCGGTGGACCAGGCGTTGGCCCCGTCGCCGCTCAGGGCCGAGGGCCGCGCGAGCGTTGCTCCCGAGCTTCTGGCCGCCCACGATCTGGCCGCGGCGTCGCTTGGCGGCCATGAGGCGGTGTTCCTGGTGGACGCCGCCGGCGTGGCGCCCGACGCCTGGCGGGCCCTGGACGATTTCGTGACGCGCGGCGGCGGGCTGGTTGTCATCGCGGGCGAGGGCACGGCTGCCGAACTGGCCGCCGGGCGCTCCTCCTACGACAGCCCCGCGGCACGCCGGCTGCTCGGCGTTCGGCTGGGCAAGGTCGTTCCGTCGCCGAACGGGATGCCCGTCGATCCGCCGGACTACGCCGATGCGGCCCTGGCGGCTTTCGACGGCGGCGCCGGCGGCGATCTGGCGGCCGTGACCGTCTATCGGCGCCTGGCCATCCAGCCCGAGGCCGGCCGCCGCACAGTGCTGACCGTCGGCGGGCAGCCCCTGCTGGTCGTCGGCGGCCATGGGCAGGGAACCGTGGCGGTGCTGGCCGCCGGGCCTCAGGCCGACTGGTCGTCGCTGGGCAGTTTCCGCCGCGCCAACGAGTGCGTCGTGCTGCTGGAAAGCCTCCTCGGACACGTCGCCGGCCAGTCGGGTCGCCAGGGTCGCTACGACATCGGCCGCGAACTCACGTTCGCCTTCCCGCGGGCGATGGGCGGCATGGACTGCGTCCTCACCGGGCCGGGTCTGGAGGGGGCCGTCACGCGTCGCATCGCCGCGCAAAC
Organism: Phycisphaerae bacterium; assembly: GCA_012729015.1. Taxonomy (GTDB): domain Bacteria; phylum Planctomycetota; class Phycisphaerae; order FEN-1346; family JAACEH01; genus JAAYDY01. The sequence continues at coordinate 4,293 of JAAYDY010000085.1, forward strand.
GGCCACGGCTGTCCTGCCGCCCCTGGAGCAGCCGGGCAACTACCAACTGCGGGTGGACCTGCCCACGGGGCCGCGGCGGCTGGGCCTGAGTCTGAACGTAGAGACGCAGGAAAGCGTCCTGCGCGTGCGGCCGACGGCCGACGTGGAGAAGTTTTTCGGCCCCGGTCTGGTCCACGTGGCCCAGGGCGTCGAGGGCCTGCGGCACGCCGAAACGCTGGTGCGGCAGGGACGCGAGAGGACTGGGCAGCTCATTCCTATCCTCATGGCTGTCATGGTGTTAGAGGTGCTCGTGGCCAACCGGTTCCATCGCGACCCATCCTCCGGACAGGGCGGGGCGAAGGCCGTTTCCTGAGTCGTCAGGGCCGATTTCCGCGGCCCCCGGGCCGCTGCCGGAGCCGCAATTCTCCAAGAATGCCCATTGACACCGATTCCGGGCCGGTTGTACCATCAACGCCAGCCTATCCGTACGCGAACAGCCGAAAGGCGACCCTGTCTACTTGCATGAGGAGGCGACCATGGAAGCGTACATGAAGCTGAAAATGCTGGTTGAGGACGTGGCGGGCGATCTGGCCAAGGCCGAGGGCGGCAACAAGGCTGCCGGCACCCGTGTCCGCAAACAGATGCAGGAAATCAAGAAAGCCGCCCAGGACGTGCGGCAGGCCGTCCTCGAATTGCGGACCACCTGAGACCGCCAGTCCCGCCGAGGCATCGGCACCCGGGCGGCACAAGGCCCATGAGGTCCCGGGTGCTGCGTCTGCGCCCCCGGTTGCCGCGTTCTCTCGCGGTCCGGGCCGCTCTCGCGGCCTGTGTGCGCAGCGACCGCGGGCCGGCAAGCGCTCTATCTTCTCCGACGGCCGCAGGCCCAACGCCTCCGGCCGTCGTCGCTTGCGGTCCTCTCCGGTCTGCGGCCGACTGGGCGTCACGGCGGCCCTGGGGCCGATCCGCTGCCCCGCGTTGTCGGAAGACCACATAAACGGCGGCCCGTCGCACGTCTTGTCCTTAGGAACTATCTCGGAACGTCCGGCCCGGCCGCCCTCGGCCGGGGGAATGGGGAAATGGCCGCACAGCCGAGGGCGGCTGTGCCACAAGGCCCTCGGGCAGTTCAACATGGAGCACGAGGGCGGAATGCAGCCGCTCCTTGAGGCAGGAATTGTCCAACTGGAGAAGCTTCGTCCGTGGCTCAGCCAGGAACAGACGCCCGCGCTGGATCAGTGGATCGAGCGGTTCAGGCAGGCCAGCGAGAAGCTTCAGCGGCGGATGACTCCGCCGGGGCCGGTTCCGTGAGGCTGCGACGGGTTCGTCGCCGACGGACGATGCGTCCCGCGACGAGGCCCGCCACCAGCGGCGCCGCCAGCGGCCCTGTCCAGAGCCCCGCGAAGATCGCCGCCGGGCCGAGCGGCTCGGTCGATTCCAGAATCGCTCGGCGTACGTCTTCATGAAGCCACGTCTGGAGCCACACGAGCCACCTCGCTGTCGCGAAGTCGGCCCGGACAGATCCGATGTGGTATATCCTGGAACGTCGCTCGCGAACAATCGGCTCATATCCGACGGCCGCTGCTCCGAGGAAGACCCTTCCGGCGTAGAAGTCCTGATAGGCTCGGAGCCGTGCGAGGACACCACACAGGAGGCATAGGAGAATCGCCGCCGCCAGGCAGATCCAGAATCGCGACTTCGTGCCGCGAGCCGCCCTCAGGAACACCAGCACACCGCCCGCGACGGCCGCCAGCGGCAGCGCCGCCCGGGCGACCCAGTCGGCGGCCGTGGCCCATGCAGCCATGCCGCACCTCACGCCGTCTGCAACCAGTTCATGCGGCGACGTAATCTCACCGAGCGTTCCGGCGGCCAAGGCGGCAGCGCCGAACACGGCGATCCAGAGCCATACCATTGCCCCCACCGGATGCTCGGCAGCCCAGGCCCGCAAGCCGATACGATGGGCCGGCGCGAACTCGACGCGCCCTTGTCGGATTCGCCGCTCGGCCAGCCGCCGCCCGACCCATTGTGCCGCCACGACAATGAGCACCGCCGCAAAACCCACGTACAGAGCCTGTGCCACATGACAGGGCATCGCGTGCCGCAGAATAACGTATGTGCTGTCCTGATAACGGGGATTCCAGGGAAGGCGTCCCTGGAGGAAGTCGCGGAGAAAGACAACCGCCAGTCCTGCCAAGCCCGTCGTCGGCAGGGCCAGCGCCGCCGCGAACCACGCCGAGCCCAAGCCCGCCAGGCGACGCCGGTAACCGAGCCGCGCCGCCGACACGCTGAGAATTGCCACCGGTGCCACGGCCAGCATCGCCACCGCAAGCACACGCAGCGCCGGCTCGTACCCGGTGCCGATCCGGGAGTAGAGCAGTCCGTACGGACGGTCCAGCAGGATCACATACGCAGCCGCGGGAAGGCACGCTGCCAAGCATGCCGCCACGATGGTCAGCCTCGGATGTTGCGGCCAGCGACGCAGGATCGTCATGCATGCGGCTCCCGTTGACCGTCTTGCTGTGGCAGGACGTAGGTCGGGTCAACAGACCCGACGGTTCTGCTTGTTCGGCCGACTGCGTGTCGGGTCTGTTGACCCGACCTACCTGCTCCAAAGTGTGGCACTCCGGCACTCACGGGCAGGAGGCCCGTGCCGCGGTGCGGCGGGCGGCTCGCGAGCCGCCCCTACGCGCGGCGGGGGGCATGGTCCGGACCGAGGGCCATGGCACCGGCCCATGTCACCTCCGCCGCCGGCCGCCCTTGCCGCCCTTGCCGCGCGGTTTGCCGCCGGGGCGGCGCTTGCCGCGCGAGGGGCCGTTTCCATGGCCTCGCGGCGGCTGGCCCGCGCGCTTGCCGCTCGACGACATCCCGCCGTGGCCTGAACGCTTCTCGCCTCTGCCGCCCGTGCTGGTCCTGTCCGACTTCGCGGCCCTGGCGGCCTTGCGATCCACCGCCTTCGTCGAGGCCTTCGCCGACGGTCTGGCCAGGTCCGAGTCCGGCGCCGGCGCCAGGTTCAGCTCCCGTCGCGGGATGTCCACCGACGCAATCGTCACGCGAATGGCGTCGCCCACGCGGATCGTGCGGCCGTGCCGCCGACCTTTCAGCGCGAAGCTCCGCCGGTCCAGTTCATAGAGGTCGTCCCGCAGGTCCCGCGTATGCAGCAGCCCTTCGACCAGGTACTTCGGCATCTCCACAAACAGCCCGTAATCGGCCGTCGCCGCGACCACGCCGTCGAATGTCTCGCCGACGTGCTTCTCCAGCAGCGTCAGCACCTTCACCTTCGTCAGCTCGCGCTCGGCCGCCTCGGCCCGGCGCTCGGTCTGGCTGCACCGCGCGGCGGTTTCCTGAAGCGCCGCCTCGGTGTCGGCCGCCGCCTTCGACCGCCGCCCGCCGCGACGACCGCGACCGGCCTCGCCCCGGCCGTCGCCGTCCCAGCCCTCGACCGTCGCCAGCGTCCGGTGCACCGTCAGGTCCGGGTATCGCCGGATCGGGCTCGTGAAATGGCTGTAGCAGTCGCTCGCCAGGGCCCAGTGCCCCTCGTCGCTCACGGCGTACTCGGCCCGCATCATGCTCCGCAGCACCGCAATGTGTACGGGGTACGACGCCGGAGACTGTCGCGTCTCCTCCAGCAGCCGCTGAAGCTCGTGCCGGCTGCGCGGGTCCTTGATCGCGTAGCCGCAACTGGCCAGGAACCGGTGCATTGTTTCCAGTCGGTCGCCTTCGGGCTCGCCGTGGGCGCGGCGGATGAACGGCACGCCGCGCTTGGCCAGGTGCCGCGCCACCGCCTCGTTCGCCTCGACCATGAACATTTCGATGATCTTGTGGCTGAAGCTGTCGTCTTCCGGGTGGGCGTCCACCACCTCGCCGTTTTCGTTGAATTCCAGGTCCACCGAGGGCAGCTCCAACTCCAGGTACCCGGCCCGACGGCGACGGTCCAGAATCCGCCTCGCGAGCTTGTCCATGCGATCCAGCAGGGCGGCCACCTCCGGCTCCACCAGGTCGCGGCGTCCCTTCTCCAGCACCTCGTTGACCTGTTCGTAGGTCAGCCGCTTGCGGTTGCGGATCACGGCGTTGGCGAACGACACGCGGCGCACCTTGGCCGCGGCGTCCAGGTCGATGAAGACGCTCTTGGCGAGGCGGTCCTTGCCTTCCTGGAGGCTGCACATGCCGTTGGAGAGCAACTCCGGCAGCATCGGCAGCACCAGCGTCGGCAGATAGACGCTCGTGCCGCGCGTGGCGGCCTCGGTGTCGAGGGCCGACCCCGGCCGCACGAAGAACGACACGTCGGCGATGTGGACGCCCAGTCGCATCAGGTCACCCCCGAGCGGCTCGATGCTGATGGCGTCGTCGTAATCGCGTGCGTCCTCGGGGTCGATCGTCACGATCATGCGGTCGCGCAGGTCGGAGCGGTGGGCGATTTCGGCGTCGGTGAAGCGGTCGGCGGCGGCCCGGGCCTCGGCCAGCACCGCCCCGGGGAACTCGTCGGGCAGGTCGAACTGCCGGATCACCGCCAGGGTATCGACGCCCGGCGCCCCGCGCGGGCCGAGCACCTCGACGATGACCGCCTCGGCCCGCTGGTTCATTGCCGGATACGTCAACAGTTCGAAGACCACTTTGTCGTTGGGCCGCGCGCCGGCCGCCGAGGCGTCGCCCACGGGAATCTCCTCGGTCAGGAGGATGCCGCCGTCGGGCTTGATGGAGCCGCTGCGGCCGTGAAGGCGATAGGTGCCGACGAACCGTTTCTGGCCGCGCTCGAGCACCTTGACGATGCGGGCGACGTAGTTGAGCTGCCCGGGCTTGGCGTAGCCGCGCCGCACGCGGACGGCCTGCACGCGGTCGCCGGTGATCGCGTCCATGGAGTCGCCGGGCGGCACGAAGACGTCGTCGCCCATGGCCGGATCGTCGGGCGTGATGAAGCCGAAGCCCTTGGGGCTGAGCCGCAGTCGCCCCGTGAACGAGCCGGGCGGGCCTTTGGCCTCGGGCCGCGGGGGCAGGAGCTTGCCGCCGGCGCCCTCGACGATATCGCCCTCGGCCAGCATTTCGCGGATCAGGCTGCGAAACTCGCCGTACTCGTCTTCCTGGATGTCGAAGAAGCGGGCCAGGCCGCGCGTCTTCACGGGGGCGTACTTGCGGCTCTTCAGGTGCGCCAGAATGTCGTCGCGAATGGTCACGTCGGATCGTTCCTAAGAGAGGTGTGGAATTTCGTTGCCACTATCGTACCGCGGGGGTATCGTGCGTGCAATCAATCAACACGAAACAATCCAGGAGAGCCCCGCCATGGACGAACTGACCCGCAAGGCCGAGGAACTGGGCCGCCTGCTGGCGTCGCACCCGCGATTTGCCGCCCTGATGGCCGCCCGCGACGCCGTCCGCGCCAACGAGACCTCGCGCCAGCTCATGACCGACTACGAGACGCACGTGCAGCGGATCGAAGACCTCACGCTGGCCAACAAGCCCATCGAGGTGGCCGATAAGCACAAGCTGGCGGAACTGGAAAAGGTGGTGGCCGCCGACGCGCGGATCAAAGAGCTCACGAAGGCCCAGATGGAATTCAGCGACCTCCTCAGCCGCATCAACCGCGCCATCTTCGGCAAGATCGCCGGCCCGAGCCAATCCGGCGGCGACGGCGACTGACCCGGCCACAAAGAAGCGTGGCGCCATGGCCGCTTGACGTAGTTTCCGAGCACTGTCGAGGGACGCCCATGCAGCGGTAGGGTGGGTCCCCCGGACCCACGCGGCCGGTGTCGGTGTGCGGCTGGTCATGAGGGCGGCTTGCCCCTCGACCAAACTCGGGACTTGCTGCGAGCCGCCCCTACGGTTGGCGCGTGTGGCATGACCGCGCTCGCGTGGCCATGGAGCCGGGCGGGGTCACTTCCCATGCCTGACGGGACGAGGCTGTCCGACAATTCGTCACGCGCAACACGCTGTGGAACATGGCATTACAGACTTCTCAGGCGTAGGGTGGCTGCTTGCAGCCACGCGGAAGCGCAAGGGAACTCGCCCATGCCTGACGGGGCAGGCATGGCACCCAGCAACAACGAACCACGCAA
>JAAYDY010000086.1 GCA_012729015.1 Phycisphaerae bacterium
CGGCCAGGTCTGGCTCGCGCCCGACCCCGGCTACATGCTCATCGAGGGCAACCCGGGCTTCGTCGCCGCGCTGAACACGCCGGTCGACGACCTCATTGCGACCGACGCTGTCGTGATCGCCTGTGTCTACGACGCCGTGTGGGGCACCGGCGCGAACACCGTGTTCCGGATCGTCGGCTTCGTCGCGCTCACCGTTACCGAGCGGGGCACGACGGATGTCGACGGCCATCCGACCAAGTACATCCAGGGGCGCGTGCAGGGCTACTACCTGCCCGCCACGGGCGAGACGTCGGGCACGATGCGCCAGTTCATGGCTCTGCAGCTCGTGCGCTGAACGGCACGATCCTGAGCGCCGAACGGGCAGGCGCGCCGCGATGGGGGCGACCGGAATCGCGGCCAGCCTGCAGGGGGCAGGACGAGATGTTCCGAGGAAACCGCAGATCCCCGGCAGCGGCGGTCGTGATCGCCCTGCTGTCGGTGCTGTACGTTCGGCCCCTGAACGCGGACGACGGGGCGGGCCGGCCCACCTTCGAATCCGAGGTGCCGTTCAACGTCTTCGCCGTGATCGGCGGGCTGGAGCAGCTCGTCGGGTCCACGCCGTCCGGGCAGCCTCTGGAGATTCCGCCATGTGATCGGTGGTACGTCTCGCCGCGCCGTCCGGTGGACATGGCGGCCGTGCGCGAGGAGGTGCAGGCGCACGCAATCCGGGGGCTCAGCCTCAGCGAGGCACGAGACGCGTGGCTGGTGGGGTTGGGCGACCTGACGAGCCTGGAATCGCTCAAGCTGCGGGGGCGGCGCGTCTCCGACGTCGGCATGCGGTCGCTGGGTGGGCTGACGGCCTTGCGGTTCCTCGACCTTTCCCACACCGGCGTCACGGGCGCCGGCATGTCCCACCTGACCCGGCTGACGGCACTCGAGAGGCTCGCCCTGCACGGGACGGAGGTGGCCGATGGCGGGCTGGAGCATCTGGACGCGCTGGCGAACCTGCGCGAACTCGACCTGGGGGCCACGGGAGTCACCGACGTCGGGCTTGCCCACCTGGAATGGCTGCGGGAGATGCAGGTGCTGAGGCTGGCCGGGACGGACGTGTCCGACGACGGGCTGGCATCCCTGGGCAACCTGACAGCGCTGGAGGAACTCGACATCTCGGCCACGCAGGTCGGCGACGACGGTCTGCAGGCGATCTGCGGCCTGAGGGCGTTGAGTATGCTGGATCTCTCGCAGACCTCGGTCACGGACGCGGCCCTGGTGTACGTGCGGTCGCTGGAGGGGCTCCGGTCGCTCGACCTGGCGGGGACTCAGGTGACGGACGCGGGCCTGATGCTGCTGCAGGGCCTGGCCGAGCTGGAGGACCTCGACCTGAGCGGCACAGCCGTCACGGACGCCGGCCTGAGGGCGGCGGCCGAGCTGCCGGCGCTGCGCCGGCTGCGCCTTTCGCGCTGTGCAGTCACCGATCTCGGGCTGGAGCGCCTTGCGGCCGTGCCGACCCTGGATTCGCTGGACCTGTCGTACACACAGGTCACGGCAGCGGGGGTGGCCGGGCTCCGGGAGGCCCTGCCCGATGCGGCCGTCACGTGGTTCGACGCCGCGCCGCCCCTGCCCCTGCGGGAGTAGCGGCACGGCGTCCTCGCGGCCGGTCGGCGGAACCTCTGCGGGGCGGCTACTTGTCGAACTGGGCGTCGAAGGCGATGGCGCTGGGCGGGAAGTCGACCGAGCGCACGAAGTCGCACGCCTCGGCCGCGCCGTGTTCGCGGTCCATGCCGGGGTCTTCCCATTCGACCGAGAGCGGCCCGTCGTAGCCGATGCGGTTCAGTTCCCGCATGATCGCCTCGAAGTCCACGTCGCCGCGGCCCAGGCTGCGGAAGTCCCACCCGCGATCGCGGTCGCCGAAGTTGAGGTAGGACGACAGGATGCCCTCGCGTCCGTCGAGTGTGACGGCGCAGTCCTTCATGTGCACGTGGTAGATGCGGTCCGGGAACGTGCGGAGGAACACGGCCGGGTCGACGCCCTGCCACTGCAGGTGGCTGGGGTCGAAGTTGAAGCCGAACTCCGGCCGGTGGTCCAGCGCCTCCAGGGTGCGCTCGGCCGAGACGATGTCGAAGGCGATCTCGGTCGGGTGCACCTCGAGCGCGAACTTGACCCCGCACTCGGCGAAGACGTCCAGGATCGGATTCCAGCGCTCGGCGAGCACCTTGAACCCGTCCTCGATCATCCGCGGCGGGACGGGCGGGAACGAGTAGATCAGGTGCCAGATGGGGCTGCCGGTGAAGCCGCAGACGACGTCGATGCCCATGTTCTTTGCGGCTCGGGCGCTGTTCTGAACGGTCTCGATGGCCCAGCGGCGCATCGCGTCGAAGTCGCCGGCCATCTCGTCGGGGGCGAAGCCGTTGTGGCGCTCGTCCAGGACGTCCAGCACGAGCTGACCGGCCAGGTGGGTGCTGATCGCCCAGCATTCGAGCCCGTGCTTCTGCAGCAGGGCCTTGCGTTCGTTGCAGTATTGGACGCTTTCGGCGCCCCGGGCGGCGTCGAAGTGGTCGCCCCAGCAGGCCAGTTCCAGGCCGTCATAGCCCCATTCGGACGCCATGCGCGCCAGTTCGGTCAGGGGCAGATCGGCCCACTGGCCGGTGAACAACGTGACCGGTCGTGCCATGGTGATGGTCCCTTTGCTGCAAAGGAAGTCCCCGGAGGGGACCGATTCTCACTCGTTTCCGCCGGTTCAGACCTTCGGGACGGCGGTCCACTGGCGCGAGCCGGCCGACTCGGCCACGGCCTCGAGCACGGCCTGGCACTTCACGCCGTCCTGGAAGCTGGGGGCCGGCTGGCGGTTCTCGGCGATGGCCGTCAGCATCTCGCGCAGCTCGTTGACGAAGCACTCGCCGTAGCCGATCACGTGCCCGTCGGGCCACCAGCCCTGCCAGTTGGGCGTCTCGGGATGCGTGGCGGAGATCTGCCGGAATCCCTGCCGGCTGCCCTCGCCGTCCTTCCAGTAGTCCAGGTAGTTCATGTGCTCGAAGTTCCAGCCGATCGACCCCTTGGAGCCGTTGATCTGCCAGGCATGGTAGTTCTTGCGGCCGCCGGCGAACCGGCTCGCCTCGAACGACCCCAGCGCGCCGTTGGTGAAGCGGGCGCACCACATGCAGGCGTCGTCGACCGTCACGGAGCCTTTCCTGACCTTCTTGCCGCCGACGGCCTTCTCCTTGCCGCGCTCGGCGAACTCCGTCATCAGCGGGCGCTGCTTGACGAACGTGTGCAGCTCGCCGCTGACTTCCTTGATGGTTCCCACCAGGAACAGCGCCATGTCGGTGATGTGCGCGCCGAGGTCGCCGAGGGCGCCGCTGCCGGCCAGCTCCTTCTTCAGGCGCCAGACGAGCGGGAAGTCCGGGTCCATGATCCAGTCCTGCAGGTAGGTCGCGCGGAAGTGGTAGATCTCCCCCAGCTCCCCCGATTCGATCATCTGCCTGGCCAGTTGCACGGCCGGCGCCTGGCGGTAGGTGAAGCCGCACATCGCCTTGACGCGCGCCTTTGCGGCCGCCCTGGCCATGGCCACCGCGTCGTCCAGGCCGTTGGCCATCGGCTTCTCGCACAGGATGTGCTTGCCGGCCTCGGCGGCGGCCAGCGCCTGCTCCACGTGCACGTAGTTCGGCGTGGCGATGTCGATCATGTCGATGTCGTCGCGCTCGATCATCCGCCGCCAGTCCGTCTCGTACTCCTGCCAGCCCATGTCGGCGGCGGCGGCTTTGACGACCTTCTCAGGCTCGGTGCCGGAGACGCACTTCATGACGACCTTCGCCGGGGGATGGAGCATCTCGTTGACGTTGCGGTAGCCGAAGCTGTGGGCCCTTCCCATGAATCCGCAGCCAAGCAGACCGACGTTCACAACCTTCTGAGTCGCCATCGGAAGCTCCTTTCCTCGCGTTGGCCCGCCGACGCGTTGGCCCGCCGACGCGTTGGCCCGCCGAC
>JAAYDY010000087.1 GCA_012729015.1 Phycisphaerae bacterium
GGCCGGGCGAACGCACGGGAGGCGGCGTCGATCAATTGAGAGCTTCAGTTACCACAGCCGGATGCGGCGTGGCCAAACACGGACAATTGCCAGCGAGCGGGAGGATGTAAGTCGCTACGGCGCCGACACGGGCACGGTGCCGGCGGGAGTCCGAATGGGCCGCCGGTCCTCGTCGCTTGCTTCTCCACCCGACGCGCCGCCGCCCGAATCGTCGATCGCGGAGGCCGCCAGGATCGCGATCTTTCCGGCGAGTGGATTGACCGCGCCCTTGCCGTCCGGATGGACCCGGTTGCTCAGGAAAACGAGAAACAGGTCGAGTTCTGGGTCGATCCAGAGGACCGTGCCGGTGAACCCTCCGTGGCCGAACGCCCGCTCGGAAAGCCGTTCGCCGCGGCTCGACGAGTAGCCGGTCCGCACGTCCCAGCCCAGGGCCCGCCGGCCGCTCGACACGGGCCGGGGGGTGGTCATTGTTGCGACCGTTTCCGGTTTGAGCACCCGCACGCCCGCGTACTCGCCGCTTCCCAACAGCATCTGCGCGTACACGGCAAGGTCTTCGGCCGTCGCGAACAGGCCGGCGTGTCCGGCGATGCCTTCAAGCAGGTGCGCCCGCGGGTCGTGCACTTCCCCTTGCATCCAACGGCCGTCGCGCTGCTGGGTCGTCGCCGCCCGTCGCCGACGCGTTTCGGAGGGCAGGAAGCCCGTCTCGGCCATGCCCAGGGGGCGGAAGATCTGCTCGCGGGAGAAGGCGTGCAGGTCGCAACCGGCCACCCGGCGAACCATCTCGGCCAGAACGATGTAGCCGACGTCGCTGTAGACGAAACGCGTGCCCGGCGCGACGTGCAGCGGGAGTTCGCAAATCCGTTCGATCGCCTTCTCGGGGCCGTCTCGATAGTCGCGCAGCGAGTTGGCCGCGACCAGCCCCCCCTGATGCAAAAGCAACTGCTCCACGGTCACGTGTTGCTTGCCGTTCCGACCAAACTCGGGCACGTGCCGCGCCACGGGATCGTCGAGAGCTACGCTGCCCTGCTCGACGAGCCGCATCACGCTGGTCGCCGTGGCAATCGGCTTGGTAAGCGATGCCAGGTCAAACAGCGTATCGGTCGTCATGGGCGCCTTGTCCGGCTCGACCTGCCGGTATCCGTAGGCCCTCAGGAAGACGACCTTCCCATGCCGGCCGACGAGCACGACGCAACCGGGCATGCGGCCCTGGCGCAGCCCCTCGGCAACCACCCCGTCGATCGCGTCGAGGCGTGCGGCGTCCATGCCGGCGGCATGCGCCTCGGCGTGCGGGAGTTTCGGCGGTTGCTCGCCCCCTGCGCCGCCGGGCCTGAAACCGGCAAGGACGATGCTCACAACCAAAAGGCGGCAGTGCGTCATGGTGGACTCCATTTCGGTTGGCGGGATAGCCCAAACGGCAATCGCATCCGGCGGTCCTCTTGATTAAGTCCAAGACGGCAATGTCTGGTAATCGGGCAGAGGCTGGGGTTGAGGAACACCTAGCAAACGGTTCGCGGGCCGAACTCGGACTCGTCTGGGTTTGACATTCCGAAGCCCACCGAAACTGCGTGCCACGCTACCGGCGATCGACCTCCACGATTTCGTTGCCTTCGACAATTGTATCCTGCGCGTGCCGGACGTCGATGGGCGTCAGGATGGACTTCTCCTGTCTCGCGACCGCCAGTCCGGTCCTGTCGGCCTCACTCCCGAGGTGTTTA
>JAAYDY010000088.1 GCA_012729015.1 Phycisphaerae bacterium
AGGGTGGCTGCTTGCAGCCACGCGGAAGGGCAAGGAAATTCGCTCATGCCTGACGGGGCAGGCATGGCACCCAGCAACAACCAACCACGCAACGAATTGTCGGACAGGCTCGCCCCGTCAGGCATGGCACCCGGCGGTGGGCAGTGAACCCCTCCCCCCTGGAGGGGGAGGGTGGCCCGAAGGGCCGGGTGAGGGGGACGAGCGGAGAGAACATGACGAGTTCGGGGCGGCTTGCCCCTCGACGCAGCTCGGGACTTGCGGCGAGCCGCCCCTACGGTAACGCAACCGGGGCGGGTCCACCGGACCCACGCGGACGCCGGCGTTCGACCCTCACCGCCCCTCGACTACGCTCGGGGCACCTCTCCCTGCAAGCAGGGAGAGGGGTTGGCGGTCGGCATGCCTGACGGGGCGCCCCTGCCCACCACTTTGACATGCGCCCCTTGCTCTGCCCGGCCGCGTCGTCCTATCGCGACGACACCAGCAGGAGGATGTTGGTCAGAATGGCCAGGGCGTCCTGGTCCTCGTAACCGCGACACATCCAGGCATCGTACCCCGTCTGCGAGTACATCAGATCAAACGGGCTGTAGACGCCGACCATCGTGTCGCCGCTGTAGAGGCCGAACAGCTCGGGCTGGAGTTTGCCGATGCGGTCGGCCCGCAGGGCGTAGCGGTACCGGACCTGGGTGACCTTGTAGCCGACGGCGCCGCTCATGGCGCCGGTCAGCAGAGGATGCTCCTTGTCGAGCGGCCGCACCTGGAGCCCGAGGGCGGCGGCCAGGGGGCGGAACTCGGCGTCGAACTTCGGCTCGCCCATGACGGCCTCGGCCAGCAGGAAACCCCCGGCGGCCAGATAGGCCCTGAGCGATTGCACGTCCGCCTCGGCCATCATCAGTCCCTGGCGTCCGGCGAGGTACGCCACCTGGACGGCATCGGGCTTCAGGTCCTTGGCCTCCATTTCCTCGATGACCGTGAGCTTCAGGGCGCTCGACGCGGCGCCCGTTTCGATGACCGTCTGCGTGACCGCGGCGGCCAGCGGATCGACCGCTGCCGCGCCTCCTTCGCCGCTGCCCAGGGCCTGGGCGAGCAGGGCGGGGGCCTTGTAGTGGCGTCCGACGTACCAGTCGCCGCCGTGTTTGAGCCGGGCCAGCGTCAGCGTCGCCTTGGGGCCGGCCGAGAGGCTGGCCTCGGCGTAGTCCTTGCGCGGCGACGGCCGCGAGCCGGCCAGCCGCGATCGCAGCGGCCGGTGATCGGTCGAGTACACGTAGAGGTTCGTGCCGAGATCGAACACGTCGCGCTGCTTGGCCACGGCCATGGTGTTCCACGGGCACGAGATGTCGATCGCGCTGAAGAAGACGAACGTGCGCATGCCGTCGCTGAGGCCGAACATCGCCGGCGGCCGCTTGATCTGGGCATCGGCCGTCCACATCGGATGGTCCCGGTCCAGGAGCTTCAGCTCCCACTCGGGCCACAGCTTCTCGCAGGTGGTCTTCCACCAGTTGGCGATGGTGCGATTGCCGCACGAGGCCTCGAACAGGATCGTGCCGCCGGTGTCCGTGAAGCGGCGCAGGTTCTGAAGCTCCTCGTCGGTGAACTCGGGGATCGACTCGGCCGAGATGTACAGAATCGGCGAATCGTGCCACTCGGCCACGGGCACCTGGGGGTTGATGATCTGCCAGTTGATGAGCTGCTCTTTCTGCCCGCCGACGTAGTGGGCCAGGTTGTAGAGGTCCCTCGGGTGGTTGTGCCACTGGCCCTTGAACTTGAGCTTGTTGGCGAGGATGGGGGCGCGGCCCTTGGCCAGGAAGCACAGGGCGTAGCTGGTCTGCCAGACGAGATTCTCCCAACTGCCGCTCGGTTGCTGGGAGCCGACCACCTCGGCGGCGCCCTCGCGGTACCAGTCGTGCGTGCCGAAGTACTTCAGGCCGGCGGCCAGGCCGACGCGCTCGCAGGAATAGAGCCAGTAGAGTTTCCAGTGGAATCGCGAGCCCAGCGGGTTGATCTTGACGTCGAAGTGCTTGGCGAGCCAATCCACGCCGCGGTCGATGGCATCGTCGATGCGTTTCAGGTCCCGGGGCAGCTTGTCCGACTGCTGGCTCTTGCACGGGCACCCGATGCCGCGATAGAGGAAGTCGCGCGTGATGAACAGGGTGGCCACGGCGGCGGCGGTCATGGAGCCGTAGGAGCCTTCGCGTGCGCCGTCGGGATGATCCTTGTCCTGGAACCCGGGTCTCATGCCATAGTTCCACCCGCCGTCGTCGCGCTGCCGGTCGAGATAGAGCGTCTGGACCTTGAGCATCACCTTGGGATCGATCTCGACGCCGGCCATTTCGGCCTCGCTCAGGCCGAGGACGGCCATCTGGGTGTTGCTGAAGTCCCAGCCGTAGGTGTCGTGCAGCCGGGCCTCGTAGTCGTAGCCCCAGGCCCCCACCCCGTTCTGGGCTTCCTGGAGCCACTTGACGTCCTTCTTCAGAATCTCCCATGCCCTCTCGCGGCGCTCGCGGTCCAGCTTCTTCAGCAGCCGCGAAATCACCATCACCCGCGGGGCGATGGTGTAGACGTCGCGCAGTTCGAAATCGAGCATGGCGTCGAAGCCCTTGAGCATCCTCGGGTCGCCGATGCTGACGCCGGCGAACGTCAGGCCGAGCATGGCCATGGTCTCGTGGGCGCCGGGCGTGCGTTTGTCCTCGGCCACATTCTCGCCGAAGCCGAACCACCCCTTGTCCGAGAACCACCCGTTGGGCCGCTGCTGCGTCCAGAGCCAGGCCACGCCCCGGTCGATGGCGGCCTGGATGTCGTCGTCGGTGAGTTCGGCCCGCGCCGCCGGCGCCGCCGCGCCGAGGGCTGCCGCCGCAGCCAGCAACCACATGCCGATGCGTCTTGTGTCCATGGTGTTCCCCCTCCTGTTGTCATGACAAGAGCCTATCCGCACAGGGCCTGAGCCCGGTCGCAGATCAGCTCAGTTCGTGCAGATCGTTGTCGCGGCTGTGCGAATCGTCCGCCAGTTTGCCTCCGGGATGGTCCGACACGGTGTTGCCCATCAGCCGCACGCGCGACACGCCCTTGTCGAGGTAGAACGCGTTGTGCTGCACCGCCGCTTTGCCGCGGCGCGTCTCGCGGATGATGTTGCGCTCGAACGTCAGGTCGTGGGTGACGCCGCGGATAAAGACGCCGCAGCAGAGCACCTCGTAGCGCGGCTCCTTGCGGAGGGCGGGCGGCACCTTGTTCTTCGGCGAGCCGTTGTTCTCGATCACGTTCTCGCGGATCAGGTTGCGGTGGGCCCCGTTGCCCTCGGTCTTGACGCGGAAGCACAGCCCGTGCTTGGCGTTCTCGTACACGTGGTTGCGGGCGATGACGTTATCCACGTCCTTGTGGCCGATGCTGATGCCGTTGCGGTGCAGGCGGCCGCCGTTGTGATGAATCGCGTTGTCCTCGAACATGCCCTCGCGGACGCCCCAGCACAGGTACAGGCCGTCGCTGCCGTTGTGGTGAATGTGGCACCGCCGCACGGTGGTCCACGGCGAATGGCTGCCCGGGTGAATGCCGTAATGGTAGTTGTCGGCCGTCTCGCAGTCCTCGACGGTCACGTGCTCGCTGCGGCCGAACCGGATGCCGTCGCCGACGCATCCGCGGGCCGTCACGTTCCGGATGAGGCAATGGCGGGCGTAACGCATGTAGATCGCGCCGCCCCAGTGGGCCTTCAGGCCGTCCATACTGTCCGGCGCGGCGTCCAGCGTGAAACCGTCCACCGTCGCATTGTCCACCTCGCAGGCGTGAATCAGCGGGAAGTACGACACCACGCAGTCGCCGCGCTCGGCGTTCATGTCGTGCACGTTGTAGTCCGTCAGGTGCAGGACACCGTCGGACACGCGAGCGATGGTCAGCGGCATGGTCGCCATGGGGCTGCGGCCGTTCCTGTCGCCGATGGTCACGCCCATGCCGGCGCAGAACCCGGAGGCGTCGACGGGGGTGATCTCCTTCTGCCCGATGTCGGCGTCCAGAGCCAACCGGCTCCGGACCACAGGGCCCATGCGCAGGACTGTCTTGGCGCGGTCGCCCACGAGCCGCACGTTCGACCGCAGACGCACCGGGCCGTAGCATGTGTACTGACCGGGCAGCACGCGGACCGTGCCGCCGCCGCGATAGGCCATGGCGTCCAGCGCCATCTGAATCGCCCGGTTGTCCTTACCGAGGATGTCGGCCTGACGCGGACCGACCGTGATCTCACGATACGAACCCATGAAGGCTCCTTTCGCCTGGCGAGACAATGCGCGCAGGAGGTTCCGTTGTCTGCTCGTGCTGGGAGGCCCCCCACGCAGGGGCCGTCGCGTGGCATTCGCGGCACAGCCCGGCTGTGCGAGCGGTTGTCAGCCGCCCGCGCTGCCGGCCTCGCCGGAGGACGGCATTGTACATAACACCAGCGGGAAAGCAAGGTTGTGCGGTTTCACGGCAGTGGTCGTCGAATGTCGGGGGTCGGGGCTCGGCGGTTCATCTGTCCGTGGATTCGGTCGGGTTGCGGTCCTCGCAGGGCACGCCCGTCTGGCACAGTCCGCACCCGTAGGTGCCTTCCCAGCCGAACGTCGCCAGGCCGAGTCGCCTGATGTGGTCGTAGGCGTGCAAGCGGCAGGCCTCCTTGTCGCGGTCGGCGGCGGTCGGGCCGATGGATCCGGCCGGGCACCGGCGGATGCACACGCCGCACTGCGAGCCGTCCTTGCGCAGGCACCAGGCGAAGGGATCGTCGCCGTAGGGTCGCGGCGTGGGGGCGAGGTCGGCGTCGGTGACGACGCTGCCGAGGCGGTGGGCGATGCCGCGCCGCGTGATGAGGCCGCCCGACAGGCCGAACGTGCCGAGGCCGGCGACGAACGCGGCGTGTCGCTCGGACCAGTGCGACGACAGCCCGACCGCGGGGCTCTGCACCAGGAGGTTCTCCGGGACCACGGCCGGGGCCACGGCGGCATAGCCGGCCTCGCGGAGCCGCCGCTCCATGCCGTGTCGCAGGCGCGTGACGAAGTGTTCGCCGAACGTCCGGACATAGGCCCACTGCCGGGCGGGCATGGAGGTTTCGCCGCGGTTGTCGCGGCGCGCCAGGGCGGCCACGGGCAGGCACCAGCAGACCACGCTGCGCGCCGTGGCCTGCGGCGCGACCATCGACAGGGCTTCCTGCGGCGTCCAGTGGAACTCGCCGATGAGTTCCTTGAACCTTCGGAACCAGGGATCGTCGGCGCGGGCCACGGCCACCGCCGGGCGATCGAACAGCGGCACGCCGGCCGGGTCGTCGAAACACTTCTCGGCGTCGGCGTCGTAGAGCTGGTCGAGGATGGCTCGCGGGTCCACGGGGGTCATCGGTGCGTTGACCTTTCCGAATGCTGTGTCACGGGCGGATGACCGGACTGCGGTCAGTCCTTCCTTGGCTGATCAGACGATACAGCCTTCAATGCCTCTTCTTTGGTGCATCGTTGCGCCGACATCTCGTCCATCCGGTATTCCTTGACGTTTCCCTGGTCGTTCAGCACCAGACGGGTTGCTCGTGTCGGCGAAGTCTCCACGTCCTTGCGACGGCCAACAAGGATGGCACGCTCGCCGTTCTCCGTCTGGGTCCATTTCAGGGCATGGTCCTTCTTGGCGTTGAGCAACTCGGGGAAGTCCAGATCGTCGGGGAATTCCATATTCACGACGTTTTCCAACATGCCGCCCTCCGGCTCCATCCTCGGCACCAGGCATATCCACGCCGCCGGGAACATCAGCCAGCCCTCGGGCTGCGTCATCTCGGACAATCCTTCCTTCGGTGGAGAATACTCCTCCAGTTGTTTGGAGAAGTACCCGGTGACCTTGATCCGTATGATCTTCTGCTCGGCTCCGTCCTCCTCTTTGCGAACGGTGAAGTCCAAGGTGCCTTCCATGAGTTTCTTGTCGCCGACGAAGGTGCGGGCCTCCGCACGGATTGGCTGCGGCCTGTCGCCCGTCGTGTACGTCACCGTGGACTGGAATGATGCCATCTTGTCTCTATACTTGAGGGCCATTTCGTCTTCCAGGATGATCTCCTTCTCCCTCTTCGTCGACTTGACCCGGCGGTAGCCCACCGGCTGTGCTTCACTGGTGATGAGGAAGTAATGCTCCATGACACCTTCACCGCTTTTGTCGTCGGTCTTCGGTTTTGCCGCATCCTCGGCCGCAAGGGCTAGACCCGTGCATAGAGTCGCCACGAGAATGGGGATGATTCCGCTCTGCTTGGACATGGTGTATCCTCCAAAGAACCCTTGAAGAACGGCTATCTACAGACAAGGTTGAATCCGACGCATTTCCCTGCCGACGCAGGCACCGAGCCGCGCTGGCGACCGATGGGGCGGCTGCACATCAAGCGGTCCGTTGCAGGGCCATGGCCTCAGGCGGAACGGACTCAGGCGCCACAACACGCCGCGCCACGGTATCACCTTCCGTTCAGGGCAAGCAACCTGGCCTCGCCGGCGCCCAGCGTCACTTTCAGCGATGCCCCGTCCGTGTTCACCGTTGCTCCGTCGGCCAGGTCCGTGGCCGACGCGACATCGCCGCCCAGCGACGACACGGTGACGGCGGCCTCGTGCGCGGCGAAGTTGGCCACGAGCAGGTACCGGCCGCCGTCCTGCCCGGCGGCCACCAGGGCGCGGGCGTCGGCCTCGTCGCAGGCGGCTCGGGCCAGGCCGCCGCTGTCGGCGTAAGACCTTGTCGTTGCGGCGTCTACCGAGGCGATGATCGCGCAGCCATTGTCCAGAAGGGGCGCTCCCGCCGGCACGTCGAACGTGCCGAGGCGCACCACGGTGCACAACTCGTCGAAGTAGAGGCTGCCGGTGTACCCCGCGGTGCGGCGTCCGGGGCGGTAGACCGCCAGGCCGTCGCTGCCGTAGCCGGCGACGACGCCGATGCGGTCTTCGATGTTGGCCCAGAGGGATCCGAGCGCCTCCGTGCGTTCGGCGCCGTCCAGTGTCATCGTTAGCTCATGCGAGCCGCGAGCCGTGTGAACGCGCCGCCGGCCTCCGTTCATCAGGTCGTTCTGGAGGTTGAGCTTCAGGCCGCGCACGTCGGCCAGGTACGTCCGTTGCGGGCCGTTGCGGGCCAGCTCGATCCGCAGGGCCGTGTGCCCGTCGGGCAGCGCGGCGAACGCGATGTGGTGCTCCACAAGGTCCGTGGCGCGGTAACCCTCCATCATCACCACGTCGGCGCCGTCGGTGGTGGTGCCGCAGGTGACGAAGCCGCCGTCGAACGATCGCTGCATCGTGCGGACGAGACGGTGGCGGGATCGCCCGTCGATGGGGTGCCGCTGCTCGCCCAGCGGCGACACGCGGCCGGCCAGGCACTCGGACCACTCGGCCAACGTGCCGTCGTCCGGCGGCAGGCAGAGCCCCTGGGGCAACTCGCACGCCCGCCAGGACCAGGACGCCAGGCGCGTGGGCGACCGGTGCATCATGGCTCCGTGCAGAGGCTCTTCCCAGCCGCCGGCCAGCGACGCCTCGATCTTCTCGGGCGAGGCCGCCCGCGTCGCCGGTGCCATGCCGCGCAGCCGTCGCCACAGGGCCGCCATCGACAGGCAGACCGCCTTGTCGGCCTCCAGGCGCGTGTAGTAGTAGGGCGACATGGCTTCGATGTGTCCGAGCCGCCGCGACAGGAACGATCCGTCGCTGTTGGCGGCCTGTTCGCGAGCGATCAGGTCGAGCTGCCCGGCCTCCAGGTGCCCCGCGACGTCGTCGTGCCACACGTCGGCCGCGAAGACCAGCACTGGCAACAGGTAGTCCTGACAGTAGCAGTACCGCTGTCGCGAATCGCCGCCGATGCGCGCCAGGCGTCCGTCGCCGAAGACCAGGCGGCGGACGAGTTGCCAGAGGTCGCGCGCGTGGTGGTACACGGCCTCGGGCGCCTCGATGCCGCGCAGGGCGTAGCCGTAGTGCAGCATCGCGACGTTCGACAGGCAGATGACCATGTAGCCGACGTTCAGATACGAGTGATGGTCCAGCGCGAAGTGGGGGAAGAAGTTCGCCCCGACCTGCCACTCGGCCAGGGGCGTGCCGGCGACGAGCCGCCGATCCTCGGCGTCCGCAGGCACGTTGATGGCGTTCAGCAGGAACCGATACCCTTTCTCGGTCCAGGCGTGGCGGTCGGCGTGGTCGGCGTACATCATGGCGGCCCGCAGCAGGATCGCGCCGTTCCAGTAGTTCGACTCCGGGTGATTCTTCCCCGACTCGGCCCACGGGTCGCCCGTCACATCGTAGTGCCGCAGAAGCCAGTCGGCCTCGCTCGTCAGGACGCGCCGCAGGGCATCGCGGTCCTCGTCGCCGAGGCGCCCGTCCAGGGCATCCACGGCGTGCATCATCCGCTCGATGCCCAGGCCGCTGATCCACGTGTGGCCCCATTGCGAGTTGTCGGTGCGGCGGAGGAGGCCGCTGGCGTGCGTCGCCAGCTCGTAGCGCAGGGCCGAGAGCGCGCGGTCGAGCATCTGCTCGCGCGACATGCCGGCGGCCCGCTCGTCGGCCGCGTCGTCCATCGCCAGGACCGCCATCGCCGCCAGGTACTTCTGGTTCGTCTGGACGCCCCAGTGGTTGAACCCGGAGCCGAAGCATCCGAGGTCTCCGCGCCCGGGGATCGGATACCAGAACCGTTCGGCGAACCTGGGCCAGGGCAGCAGCAGTTCCAGGTGTCGGCGTCGATTCTCGGTGCGGGCGAGTCGGTCCGTCATGGCAGCATCCTATGGCAAAGGGCAGTGTGCAGCGTCAGCAGGCCGCTCTTGTAGCACTGGGGTCGTGACGAATCAACCGTTTTCGGCGGTCCGGGGCGGGTGGCCTGGGGTTCAATCGGCGGATGGAGTGGGGTCGGGGGGGACCATCCGCGCGCTGGGACGGGCCGGGCCCGGGTAAGCATGGGGCGGCACGTCAGGAAGATCATGTCCGAGTTGAGAGGTGACCTATGAAGGTGTTGCAGCGGACGCTCGTTTGCGCCTTGGCGCTGGCATTGTGGGCGACGGTCTGGGCCGGGATGGCATCGGCGCAGGCCGCGCGGCGGAATTGGCGGCAGGAGAACGCCGAGATTCAGGCTCGCAATGCGGCCCGGATCGACAAGGGCGGCCGCATTGGCCTGGAACTCGTCGGCGAAGGCGCCGGCAAGGACCGCACGACCGGGCCCGAGGCCCTCGTCGACGGCAACCCCAACTCCTGGTGCGTGACCTGGGGCACGCCGGTGCGATACCGCATCGATCTCGTGGCGGCGCTGCCGATTACGCAGATCAACTTCATGTGCTCGAAATACAACACCGCCCAGACGCCCAAGGACATCGAGATTCGCCTGTCCGACGGCACGGTCATCAAGCGAGCCCTCGAAGCCCTGTGGCCCGCCAGCGACAACCCCTACCCGCGGCAGACCGTCGAGATCAACAAGACCATCGAGTGGGTCGAGGTGACCGTCCTGTCGGTCCACGAAGGGCCGGTCCTGACCGAGGGCAAGAACGCCGGCAAGCGGACCACCTACGGCGGCCTGGGCGAGATCGAGGTAGTCACCTCGGCCGACCTGGCGCCGTATCTGGAGGTGCCGCAGCTCAACGCCGAGGCCCCCGTCTACGTCGAAGGCGCGTCGCCGCGCAACGATTACAGCCAGGTCAAGACGACCCTGCCGCCGGCGATTCCGCTGGGGCGGTTCCCGGGCATCTACCTGACGGCCGAGGAGATCGACGCCATGGTCCGCACCATCCGCTCAGGCGACCGCGGCAAGGAGATGCTCGACCGCCTGACGGCCGTGTGCGACGGTTGGCTCGCCGAGCCGGTCGAGATGCCCGATCCGACCAAGCCGGCCCAGTTGACCGATCGCGGCGACGCGCCGACCCAGGCTCACGACGCCCTGTCCAAGAAGGTCGGATGGTTCGGCTGGGCCTACCAGGTGACCAACGACGAGAAGTACGCCGCCAAGGCGCGCGAGATCCTCGTCGGCTACGCGCGGCTCTATCCGAACGACTACAAGGAGCACAAGGGCGTCAACGCCAGCGACACCGGCAAGATCATGGCCCAGCGGCTCAGCGAGGCCATGTGGCTGCTGCCGCTCATCCAGGGCTACGACATGATCCACGACGCGCCGTGCCTGAGCGACGACGACCGCCGACTGATCGAGGAGGACCTGATCCGCCACGCCCTGACGTTCATCAACGGCAAGCGCAGCGCCGCCGACGACGTGGCCGCCCGCGACAAGAAGAACCCCGACTGGCGCACCGCCGACGAGACCGGCCCGCGCAAGACCGTCGGCAACTGGACCAACTTCTACAACGCCGCCTACATCCAGGGCGGCATCGTCCTGAAGGATCAGCACTGGATCGATCTCGGCGCCGCCAACACGCGCTACAACCTCCACACCGGCATCGGCGATGACGGCATGTGGGGCGAAGGCGCCATCGGCTACCACCTCTTCGGACGCCACGCCCTGGTGGCCTGTCTGGAGGCCCTGGCCCGTAAAGGCATCGACCTCTACGGCTTCGAGCAGTGCCGGTTCAAGAACCTCTTCGACTCGCCGCTGAAGTACGCCTACCCCGACAGCACCGCCCCGGGCATCCACGATTCGGGCCGCACGGCCGTCGGCGGCTCCTGGGAAGCCATGGCCTACGATTTCGCTTATCTGCGCTACGGCGACGCCAACTACGGACGCATCGTCAACGACGCCATGCGGCAGATGATGCAGAGCTCGGCCTGCTACTTCCCGACCGTTATCTACGAGAAACTGCCCGAGAAACCGCTCGAAGGACTCACGAGCCTCATCTTCGACACCCTGGGCTACGCCATCCTTCGCGGCCGCGAGGGCGACAGCCAGACCTATCTGCTCATGGACTACGGCCCCCACGGCGGCGTCCACGGCCACCCCGACAAACTGAACCTGATCCTGTTCGCCGACGGCGACGAACTGGCCGGCGAACCGCAGATGTACCGCTACGAGGACCGCCGCCACGGCGAGTGGACGCGGCCGACCATCGCCCACTGGTCCGTTTCGGTGGACTCGCATTCGCAGGCCCCGACCACGGGCAAGCTGCTGGCGTTTGCCGATCGCGGCCCGATCAAGGTGATGCGCGGCCAGAGCGGCGACGCCTATGCCGGCGTCGGCCTCGACCGCACCGTGGTCCAGATGCCCGGCTACGTGGCCGACATCTACCGCTGCTGGAGCAAAGGCAAGCGGACGTTCGATTACCCGCTCTGTTTCCGCGGCACGCTCGACGCGTTGCGCGGTGCCGACCCCGCGGCGCTGAAGCCGATGGGTCAGGCGGCCGAGTTGGGCTACAAGCACATCCTGGCCCTGCCGCCGGTCGAGACGGCCGACGCCTGGACGGGCGTCTGGTCGCGCGAGGCCGTGACCGTCGCCGCCGGGCAGGAGTTCGCCGAGACCGTACCCGACGACGACCGCCGCACGCATCCGGCCAGCGAGGTCAAGGCCCTGGTCGTCGGCGGGCCGGCGTCCAGCGTGTTCGTCGGACAGGTTCCCGGCGGGCGGCACCAGGCCGTCCTCCGTCGCCAGGGGACCGAGACGGTTTTCGCCGCCGTGATCGATCCGTTCAAGGCGGCCGATGTCGTGGCCCGCGCCGAATCGTTCGACGTGACGGGCCCCGTGCCGGCCTACGGGCTGAAGGTCACGCGGACCGACGGCGGCACCGACCTGATCCTCGTCCGGTTCGACCCGCAGACCGGCGGCAAACCCGCCGAGGCCAGCACCGGCGGCAACGTGACGACCAACGCCCTGGTGACCGTGGTCCGCATGAAGGGCGACGAGGTGCTGGACTTGGGGCTGATTGGCGGCACGGACGTGACGCTCGCCGGCGGGCTGAAGCTCCGCTCGGGCGAGTCGTCGCTGAAGGCCGAGTCCGTCGGCATTCACTGGGCCGCGGGGAAGTAGATTGTTGACCCCTTGGGGGGGGGGCGAACCGTAGGGTGGATCCCCCGGACCCACGCGGACTTTGGCGTCCGACCCTCACCGCCCCTCGCTGAAAGCTCGGGGCACCTCTCCCTGCAAGCAGGGAGAGGAGTTCGCCGCTCAGAAAGGGGAGGGGTCATTGGCTTTTCTCCCGTCCAGGCGAGAGGGTGGCGAACCGTAGGGTGGGTCCCCCGGACCCACGCGGACTCTGAGGGTGACGCGCGGAGAGAACGTAACGGGTTCGGAGGTTTGTCCCGTCCGACCCTCACCGCCCGGCTTTGTGCTTGCAGGGGGGCGGGCTGAGTAAGTACAGTGAGAACCGTGCACAAGTCCCGCAGATCGGCATCGCGGGCAGGTTTTCATCGTTATGAGGAGACCGTTGATGAGCAAGGCATACCTGGCCGAGTTCGCCAGTCCGTCGAGTGAGTACCGCGGGGCGCCGTTCTGGGCATGGAACGGGAAGCTGGAGCCCGAGGAGCTGCGCCGCCAGATTCGCCTGATGCACCGCATGGGCCTGGGCGGCTTCTTCATGCACAGCCGCGTGGGGCTCGACACGCCGTACCTGGGCCGCCAGTGGATGGACGGCATCGCGGCCTGCATCGATGAAGCCGAGAAGCTGGACATGCAGGCGTGGCTCTACGACGAGGACCGCTGGCCCTCGGGCGCCGCCGGTGGCCTGGTGACCAAAGACCCCCGGTACCGCCAGAAGCGACTGCTCGTGCACCGGTACGACAAGGCCGCCGACTTCGCGTGGTCGAAGGACGTGCTGGCCGCTTACACGGCGACGATCCGCGGCAATCGTGCCTGCGACGTGCGCCGTCTGGCGCGCGGCCGCAAGCCCTCGCGCCTGGCCGAGGGGCAGTCGCTGGTGGCCTTCTGCATCGAGGTCGCTGAGCCCAGCTCATGGTACAACGGCTACACGTACCTCGACGTGCTGAGCCACGAGGCCGTCCGCCGGTTCATCCAGGTGACCCACGACGCCTACCGCAAGGAGTTCGCCAAGGACTTCGGCGGCCGCGTGCCGGGCATCTTCACCGACGAGCCGCAACACACGCGCTACAGTCGCGGCCCCGCCGACGGGGCCGAAGGATGCCTGCCGTGGACCGACAAGCTGGCCTCGGTGTTCCGCAAGCGCTACGGCTACGACCTGCTGGACCGCCTCATGGAGGTGCTGTACGAGCGTGAGGACGGCCTCCCGGCCACCGCCCGGTACCATTACCACGACTGCACGACGTTCCTGTTCGTGGACGCTTTCTCACGGCAGATCGGGCAGTGGTGCCAGAAGAACAACCTTCTGCACATCGGCCACGTGCTCGCCGAAGGCTCGCTCGCGGGCCAGACGTCGGCCGTCGGCGCGTGTATGCGGTTCTACGAGTACATGCAGGCGCCCGGCATGGACCTCCTGACCGAGTACAGCCGCGAGTACGACACCGCCAAGCAGGTCAGTTCGGTGGCGCGGCAGTTCGACCGTAAGTGGCGCCTGACCGAGACCTACGGCTGCACGGGTTGGGACTTCAACTGGGCCGGCCACAAGGCCCTGGGCGACTGGCAGGCCGCGCTCGGCATCAACCTGAGGTGCCAGCACCTGGCCTGGTACACCATGGAAGGCGAGGCCAAGCGCGACTACCCCGCGGGCATCTTCTACCAGTCGCCATGGTGGGAACACTACGCCCGCGTCGAGGACTATTTCGCCCGCGTCCATGTGGCCATGTCGCGCGGCCGCGAGGTCCGCGATGTGCTTGTCATCCATCCGGTCGAGAGCATGTGGATGCTGTTCGGCGAGGACATGAAAGACGAGCGCATGGTCCTGGAGACGTCGTTCTGGCAACTGCGCGATAGCCTGCTCGGCGCCAACATCGATTTCGACTACGGCGACGAGGAGATGCTGTCGCGTCACGGCGGCGTCCGCAGGAAGGCCGACGGGCCGGCGCTCCGCCTGGCCAAGGCCGAGTACCGGGTGGTGGTCGTGCCGCCGATGCTGACGATCCGCCGCTCGACGCTGAAGCTGCTGGCGGCCTTCCGCCGCGCCGGAGGCACCGTGGTCTTCGCCGGCACGCCGCCGACGTGGGTGGACGCCGAGGCCTCGGACGAGGCCGTCCGCGCGGCCGCCGAGTGTACGCGCACGCCCGCCCGCGGCGAGAAGCTGGTGGCCGCCGTCGAGCCGGCCGGCCGTCGCGTCTCCATCGCCGACGCCCGGGGATGCCAGATCGCGCCGGCCCTGTACTGCCTGCGCGAGGACCGCGACGCCTACTACCTGTTCGTCTGCAACACGAGTCAGGACCACACCGGCCGCAAGCCCGGCGACCCGATGGTCCGCGACCGCACACTCGAATTCCCCGACGTTCGCATTCGCGTCGTCGGCAAGGGCCGCGGCGCGCCGCTGGAGATCGATTGCGACACGGGCGAGGTGTTCGCCGCCCAGGGCCGCGCCGCGGACGGCGGCTGGGAACTCCACACGTCGCTGCCGGTCCTCGGCAGTCGGCTGTTCGTCCTGCCCAAGGCGTCCGGCGGCAAGCGGTTCACCCCGCGGAAACCCTTGCGCGACGTTCGACGCCAGACCCTCGGCGGCAAGGCGGCCTGGCCCGTGGTTCTCTCCGAGCCGAACGTGCTGGTGCTCGACCGTCCGCGGTTCCGCGTCGGCCACGGCCCGTGGCAGACGGCCCCCGACGTGCTCCTGGCCGACCAGGCCATCCGCGACGCCCTCGGCATTCCGCACCGCGGCGGCCATATGGTCCAGCCGTGGATGCGCGAGAAACCGGCCGATCCGAAGCGCGTCGCCGTCACGCTCCGCTACGCCATCCACGCGGCCGCGCTGCCGACGGGGCCGCTGCACCTGGCCATCGAGCAGCCCCAGACTTTCTCCATTTCGCTCAATGGCCGCACCGTCAGCACCGATGTCGAGTGCGGCTGGTGGGTGGACCGCTCGCTGCGGACGCTTGCCCTGGACCCGGCGACGCTGCGGCTCGGCGAGAACTGCCTCGAGCTGGTCTGCGACTACAGCGAACTGCATCCGGGCCTGGAGATCGTCTACCTGCTCGGCTCGTTCGGCGTGAAGGTCGCCGGCGCCGACGCGACGCTTGTCGCGCCTCCGGCGTCGCTCCGCATCGGCGACTGGGTGAAACAGGGATTGCCCTTCTACAGCGGCTCGGTCTGCTACACCCGGACCGTCCGTGCCAAGCTCCGCGCGGGCGAGCGGCTGATTGTCCAGACGCCCGAGTTCCGCGGCACGGCCGTGCGCGTCCTGGTCAACGGCGACGAGGCGGGCATCGTCCCGTGGCCGCCGTATGAACTGGATGTGACCGACGCCGTTCGCGCCGCCGGCGGCGAGGCGGTGCAGTTGGGCATCGAGGTCTTGGGCCACCGACGCAACAGCCACGGCCCGCACCATCTGAACCAGAAATGGACGTGGTGGACCGGGCCGGGGCAGTACCTGGACCGCAAGAACTGGTTCGACGGGTACCAGGTGGTGCCGTGCGGCCTGATGGCGCCGCCGAAGCTCGTTGTGCGGCGATAGGGCCCCGCGGGGGAACGTTCCGGAAGGGGTTGCTGACCCCTTGAGGGGAGAGGGTGGCCCGCAGGGCCGGGTGAGGGTGACGCGCGGAGAGAACGTGACGAGTTCGGAGGGGTTGCCCCGTTCGACCCTCACCGCCCCTCGCTGACGCTCGGGGCACCTCCCCCTGGGAGGGGGAGGGGTTTTGTGCAGGACTTCCGGGAAATGCCGGATGAGCCCGAAAAACGGCTGTTCAGTTTGACTCCACGATATTCCATGCTATACTGACCTCAGTGAAAGGGGCGTCGGGGCCCGGCTGCGGGCCTTGGCGCGTGTGACGCGAGTGTGCATATCGACGGCGAACCGGGGGAGCGAAAGCTCTGCGGTTCGCTTTTTCGTGCGCCTAACTGTGGCCTACAAATCGTCTTGCGGGGACACCTGGACGGCCGTAACCATCTCTGAGAGGAACGCAACGATGAAAGGTGTCTGGACGGGCTTGGTGACTGTGATGCTATTGGCCTGCGCTCCGGCGGCGTGGGCCGACGACCTCAATCCGCCGTCCTGGCGAGGCGAGGAAGGAACTACCTTCGCGAAGTGGGAGTTCATGGATCCCTACCCGATGCCGGGGGCGGATGCGGAGAGCAACCCCTACGGCTCGGCCGGTGCGGTCGTTTACCCGGGGCAGGGGCAGACGTGGCAGGAGGAATGGGGCGGCCGCGTCGGCGTGTGGCCGCTGTCGGGCGAGATCATCGTCACGATTCCCAACCGGCCGGAGCCGCTCCCGATCAAGTACATCTGGGTGCAACTGACGTGGTCGCCGCAGGTGCTCGGCGCGACGCCCCTGGTCGTTGAGACGTTGTGGGGCGCCAAGGCATCGGAAATCGCCACCGTGGCCCTGGAGGCCACGGGCGAACCGGCTCCCAGTGACCAGTGGTTCCACAGCACCTATCAGCTCGAACTGATGCCGAATCCGCCCTCCGAAGTGGTCAACGTCAGCGGCGACATCATGGTCGATGAACTCGTGATCGACACGTGGTGCGTTCCGGAGCCGGCCACGATGGCCCTGCTGGGTCTCGGCCTGATCGGGGTGATCCTGGGTCGGCGCAGGAAGACGCGGTGAATCGACTGGCCCCTTGCCTGGCGGGGGCGGGACGGACAGTCCCGCGGACCCCGGGCGTGGGTGCTGAAGTCTCCACGGGGGCGGCCGCTGGGTCGCCCCCTGTGTGTTGCGCTTGCAGTGCTCGGTCCACACGACACCCGGTCATGCCGCCGGGGTTCATCTCTGTGGACGCTCCCGGGCCATGCCTGGCCCCACGGTTCACCTCTGACACAGGGAGAAAACCCATGACACTGCGCTATACTGCCGGATTCGCGGTCCTGCCGCTCGCCGTCGCCGCGCTGCTCCTAGCCGCGCCGTCTGTCGCCCCTGCCGCCGAGGGGCGAACCTACTACGTCTCGCCGCGCGGCAACGACGAGGCCACGGGCCTGTCGGTCGAGAACGCCTTCGCCACGATCGCCCGGGCCGCGGCGGTCGCCGACGCCGGCGACACGGTCAACATCCTGCCTGGCATTTACGTCGGCCGCATCCGCCCGGCCCGCGGCGGCACGGCCGAGGCCCCGATCGTCTACCGGCGCCACGGCGACGGCGAGGTCGTCGTCACGACCAGCAAAGAGACCGACGGCGGCAAGTGGGAAGAGCGGTTCGCCCTGAAGCTCGGGGCCGGCTGCAACTGGACGGTGATCGACGGGCTGACGTTCCGCGACGCCGAGGGTTGGATCTACATCGGCGACTACGCCCACCACAACACGGTGCGCCGCTGCACATTCCAGCGGTGCCGCATGTACCACGGCATCTACGTCAACAGCGGCAGCTTCAACACGATCGCCGACTGCAAGTTCCTGGAGGCGATCCCGTACCCCGCGGGCTGGACGGCGGACGATCCGGAGCCGGCCCTGGCCGACTACATCAGCATCTGGCGTGACAGCCACTACAACCTGGTCCAGGGCAACGAGTTCCACGAGATCAGCCACGTGGGTGTCTGCATCATGGGTCACGACCCCGAGTTCATCGCGTCGCACAACGTCGTTCGCGGCAACACGTTCCACGAGCCCAAGTGGAAGTGCCTCAGCTTCCACGGCGCCGAGCACACCCTCGTCGAAGACAACACGATGACCGGTCTGGCCGCCTCGTTCATCCAGTTCCACGCCTCGCGGACCATCGTGCGGCGGAACCTCTTCACCCGCAGCCGCGCGGTCCGCTCGAAGCCGCACCCCACGTACTTCCACGGCGTCCTGTGGCTGAAGTCCGGTGTCAACGAGTACGGCAGCCTCGACCTCGCCCAGCACAGCCGCATCTACCACAACACGTTCTACGACTGCCAGGTGCCGCTGACCTATCGCAGCGTGACCGGCCTGGTGCCCGTCTGCAACAACGTCTTCAAGAACAACCTGTTCCACACCTTCACGACGCCGCTGCGGCTGCCGATGCCGTTCTACAAGAACTTCACGACGCAGCAGGCCAACCCCTTCACCGGCAACCTCCTGTTCGGCGGGCCCGAGGACGGCAAGGTCTTCGAACTGATGGCCGACGGTGCGGCCGAGGGCCGCCGGATGGCCCTGGCCGAGGCCGTAGCCGAGTCGCCGGCCATGTGCCGCCGCCAGTTGTTTGATGGCAACCTGGAGGCGGACCCGCAACTGACCGATCCGGCCGGCGGCGACTTCCGTCCGCGGCCCGGGTCGCCGTGCATTGATGCCGCCATGCCCCTGACGCGCACGCGCTTCGCCGGACAGGGAACGCGCGTTGTCGTCGAGGACGCCCTCTACTTCTGCGACGGGTTCGGCCTCATCCCCGGCGACCGCGTCCAGATCGCCGGCCAGCCGGCGGCCACCGTGACGGCCGTGGACTACGACACCGGCACGCTGACGGTCGATCGCGCCCTGTCCTGGCCGCAAGGCGCGGCCGTCCACCTGGCCCACCACGGCAAAGCCCCCGACATCGGCGCCGTGGAAGCCGCGGGCCAGTGACGCTGCCGCGATGCCATGCCCGACGGGGCGAGGCCGTCCGACAATTCGCCACGCGCAACACGCTGTGGGGCATGGCATTACGGCCTCTCAGCCGTAGGGTGGCTGCTTGCAGCCACGCGGAAAGGCAAGGAAACTTGCCCATGCCTGACGGGGCAGGCATGGCGCCCCTCGCATCTACAAACATGATGTGTACCCGCAGGAGAGCCCGTGGACTGACCGCAAGGTGCAGGGCCAGGATGGCCCTGCGACTCACGAGCAAGATGCCCGTGCCACGGTGAAAAGGCCTCGTGGCGTTATGGGGCCCCCAAACGCCTCGCGGCCCCGGTCGCCGAGGGGGCGGCCGGAGCCGGAGGGTGCGTGCGTGTGGTGTGTGTCCGAGTTGCGGCTCAGCGTTTGCGACGCAACACGATCGCCGCCAGGCCGAAGCCCAGCAGGGCCATCGTCGCAGGCTCGGGAATCGTTGACGTCTGGGTTTTGATCACGTCGTTGCCGCAACCCCACGCGATGTGGGCGCCGGCCGTCGAACCGGGCAGCATCCCGCCGAACAGCCCCAGGTCGAGCGAGTACTCGATCAGGAAGGTGCCGTTCTCGTCGCCGCCGTAGTTGAACAGGGCCGTAGCAATGTCGGCTTGACCGATCTGTTGTCCAGCGTCAATCGTGCTCGCGACGGCCCACGGACCGGCAATCTGGCCGATCGTGGCGTCGGGGCCGTAGTCGTTCGGCCGGGTGTACGTCGTGCCGTAGTAGCTGCGGCTGCTGCCGGCCGGCTGAAGCACCTTCACGTCCGAGTCGGACGCGATCTGGTACACGCCGCCGGCCGTCAGGCCCTGCGACGCCGACTGGGTCACCACGGCGAAACGGCTGCCGCCCAGGTCGAGGAACAAATCGCCGAGGGTGATCGCCGTGCCGTCCACCGTCCGGGTGTAGGCCGAGCTGGTGACCACGAGCACCTGGAGACTGTTGCCGCTGACGCGCATGTACATCTCCTCCAGGTCGAACGCTTCGCCGAGGCTGCCGCCGGGGCTGGGCACGTGGCCCACGCCGGACGGGTAGTCGATCGGCGCGTAGTCGTCGGCAATGGTGTACACCATGTTGCCCAGCAGGGCGTTGGTCACGTTGCTGTGCGTAAAGGGCGTAATGCCCCAATCGGTCACGTTGCCCGACGCATCGACGGCCAGATCGGCCATCGCCGGCGCGGCCAGGGCTGCAACGAGTCCCACGGCCGCCACGAGCGACACCCAACGGCTGCCACACGACTTCTCAGCACGGAACGTCCTGAATGCGGTATGCGTCCTCATGGATGAATCCCCTCCCTTTCGAGGTCCGCGAAGCGACCTGCACGGCGTCCGAATCCGCCCGACAGGCGGCCCGCGACACAGTGCTGTCTCCCCAGTGAGGCCCCGCCGTAACGGGGCGCCGAAACTACCGGGCGACCCCGCGGCCGCCCGTCGGGGGAAACTCTACGGATGCTCGACAGACGGGCAACTCGGCCGATGGCGAAAACGCCTGCGCGCGCCGCAACTCATGGGGGCACAGCGGGTTGTGTTGTCGGTGAAATTCCGGGATTTCTCCGCAACGCGGCGCGACAGCCGCGGAAACATGCGAAAAACGGGGCCGCGCGGCACCTGTGGCACTTGTCCTGGAGGAGGGGGGCGACTGCGTGCGAGACGCGAGTCTCAGGCGGGGGCTGCGCTCGATCGTCTGGCGTGCAGCACCGGCTCTACCCAGACGGGATCGGGCCGTTGCTGGGGATTCTCGATGAGGCTCATCAGCATACGGACGCCCAGGAGGCCCTGAGTGCGTTCCTGCTGCGATATCGAGCTCAGTGGCACGACGGCGAAATCGCAGGCGGCCGAGTTGTCGACGCCGATGATCTTGACGTCTTCAGGGACGCGCCGGCCGCTGCGGATCAGGGCGTTGATGGCCCCGGCGGCCTGCTGATCGCTGTGGGCGATCAGGCCGTCGTACTGGACTCCTTCGGAGGCGAAGTGGGCGACCGCTTCTTCCCCGGTCGTCCAGAGGTAGCCGCGGGCCACGAAGACCCGGGACGGATCGCAGGGCAGGTCGGCCTCGCGCAGCACCTCCAGGCTGCCCCGGGCCTGGCTGTAGTTCGAGCCGATGATCGCCGGCCGCCGGCAGCCGCAACGGATCAGATGCTCTGCCGCCATGCGGCCGACGCCCGCCTGAAGACAGCCCACGGTGCCGATGGACGGGTGCATCTGTCTGTCGTGGAGCGTGACGATGGGAACTCGGCGCTGCTGAAGCGCCAGGTAATCCGCGAGCAGGTCCCAGTGCATTCCGCCGCAGACCATGACGCCGTCCACGCTGGTGTGGTCCACCTCGTCTATCCAGGATCGCATCTGATTGTCTTCATGGAAGAACTGAAGGATGACGCGCTGGTTGTGGGCCGCGGCCTCGCGCGAAATGCCGTGCAGCATGGCCTCGGCAATACCGCTGCCGGGGACGCCAAGGGCATGCATGAGAACGCCAATGGTGTGTTGCCGTCCTGTGGCCAGCCCTGCGGCGGACACGTTCTTGCGGTAGCCCAAGGCATCAGCGCGTCCGCGGATGGCCTCGGCCACCCGCGGACTCACGCGTGTGCTTCCCATACGCCCGCTGAGGACCTTCGAGACCAGGGACACGGATACGTTCAGTTCCCTGGCAATGTCCTCGATACGGGCCATGCTGCCGTGCTCCTGCCGAAGGCGCTGGTCACGCGATTCCGCTCGTGCCCGGCGCCGTTCGACAGTCACTTGCGCCAGCGCCGCGACAGGAACATTATACCCCCAAAGCCGAGCAACGCCATAGTCGAAGGCTCGGGAATGACCGGAACGACGGCCTGAATGGCCGTGCCGTCGTCGCTCATCTGGAGCGCCCAACCGGTGGGGGCCACCAGGGCGATGTCGCCGAGGCTGCCGTCCCAGGCATCGGCCAGCCGCACCAGGTCGTACGTTCCGGCGGCCACGTCGCCGGCCGTCAGCCCGTCGAGCACGCCCAGTTCGATGGTCGGATTCGCGCCGTCGGTGGTCCCCAGGACGAACGTGGCGGCGTCGATCGGCGTGACGCCGGTCGCGCCGAAGTTGAAGGCCAACGTATGATGGAGCCGCAGGATGCTGGCGATCTCGATGGCCTTGGCGACGCCGTCGACGGTCCAGAGGCCGTTGACCTCGAATCGGCCGCTGCCGCAGTTGGCGCTGGTCAGCGAGCTGCCGCCATTGCCGACCGTGAGGTTGCCGAACTTCGCCCGCCCGCCGGAGATCACATACTGGGCTTGCACGTTGGTTTTCTGAGTGCTGCCGTGGCCGACGGTGAACGTGCCGGCAGCATTCGTGAAGCCGCCGGTCTGGCTGACGTAGAGCCGCGAGTCGTTCTGGTTGGCATAGGCGCTCACGAGGTTGAAGGTGCCGCCAGTGACGTTCAGGCGGCTTTCACCCACGACGCCGGAGGACACGCAACCGTTGAAGATAAGCGAGTTGTCGGTGGTGGCGGTGCCTCCGTCCACATGGAGAGTGCCCAGGGAGCCAACGCCGCCCAGGAAGTTGTTCTGGCCGCGGAAGTCCCAGTCGCCCTGGACCGTCACCAGGCCGCCACCGTAGATCTTGACCGGCACGCCTCCATCGGTGGCGCTGCCGTCAGAGGTAATGAGGACGTTGTTGGTGATGTTGCCCCCCAGGTGCTGTCCGGCGGTGTCGATGGTCCGATCGTACACAATGTCCGCCATGGCGCTTGCGGCAGGCGCCAGGATGACGGCCAGGGCCGCCAGAACCATGAAGCTCAACCTGTGCTCTCTCATAGATGGGTTCCTTTCCGAATCGTTCAAGTGACTTGAGACGTGCAACCATGTGACGACACGCTCGCCAGAAGCTGCCCACGACCGTCGGCGTTGCCGAGAGCCCCCGTGGCCCTCGAACAGAGACGACCGCGGGAAGCAGAGAACGCCCCTGTTGCCGATCTGTGCGGTCGCCTTTGTCCGGGGGGCGGAAGCACGGCAGGGGGTGTCCGGTACGTCAACGCCGTCTTGCCCCGACCGCGGCGCAGATGCCGCGCCGCCAGCTCCCCCGGGCGACGATCATACGCTTGATCATCGGCCGAAGTAGACTATACACCGAAAAGCCGGATTGTCAAATGGCGGTCTGCCCAGGCGGGGCGGGGCCAGGCTGTCCGACGCGGGCCGAGGGCCTCGCAGCACCTGTGAAACGCCTTGTGGGGCAAGGACATACGGGCGCCGAGCGCCCGCGGCGCCCGCCGGTTCCCAGATCCGGGAAGGGACCAAGGATTTTGGTCCAGACCGCCCGAATCGGGAGGCCTTTCCCAGCGAGCAGGGAGAGCGGCCGTTGACCCTTCTCCCTCGAGAGGAGAGGGTGGCCCGCAAGGGCCGGATGAGGGTGGCGAGCGGAGAGAATGTGACGAATTCGGAGGGTCTTCCCCGTTCGCCCCTCACCGTCCCTCGACCGTGCTCGGGGCGCCTCTCCCTGCAAGCAGGGCGAGGGGTTGACTCGCCCGGGGAGGAGGGGGGCACACGTCCGCGCGCTGGTCGGGCGGCCAAAGGGCGCGCTGTGCGGCGGCGTTTCTGCTGCGTCATTCGCTCAGGCCGAGGGATTGGCCGAGGCCGGCGGCGTCGAGGTGCGAGGTGTCGTTGAGGCGCTCCAGGACGTGTTTGCCGCGGCGGTCCACGCGGAGCACCGACACGCCGGTCAGGTGCGAGCCGAACGAGACGCGGATGTCGCCCGCTTCGTTCAGGCCCAGTCCGAGCCACCCGTTGACGAGGTTCATCGCGGTGCCGTAGTGGGAGACGACGATCAGGAGGCGGTCCTGCTCGGCCGCGAGCCGCGCGAGGCACCCGTTGACGCGGGCGTAGAAGGCGGCCCAGGTTTCGCCTCGGCCGGCCTGGGCGGCAATGGCGTCGCCGGGGTTCACTTCGCCGCAGCCGTCGTTGAACTCGCGCAACTCGCCGGTGGTCTCGACGCTGGCGCCGAGGCGCGCGGCGATGGCCTGGGCGGTCTGGGCGGCGCGTTTCAGGTCGCTGGCGACGATGCGGACGGGCGTCGAGCCGATCTCGCGGGCCAGGCGGTCGGCCACGCAGGCGGCCTGCCGACGGCCGAGGTCGCTCAGTTCCGTGTCGGTCCAGTGGCTGCCCGTGCCGGGCGGCAACTGCACCGGCTCGGCGTGTCGCACGAGAACAATCGGAAACCGCTTCGCGTCGTCTGTGGCCATCGGATCGGGACTCCTATGTGTGGGACGTCGGATCAACCGTACCAGCCGTTCTGCTCGCTGACAATATGCCCTTCGCCGACGAGGCGTCGCACGGAAGGCATGAGCCACCGGGCGCCCGGGACGGAGCTGGCGGCCGCACACGGCCACGATTTCCACGACAGCGGCTTGTGCCGCAGGGCGGCGCGGAAGCACGCGCCCACTTCGCCGTTGCGTCCGTCGTCCAGGAGTCGCCAGCCGTAGCTGTAGTAGAGCTGGTGAATCTTGGCGTGAAACGCGCGGGCGACCGAGGGGCTGAACGTGCGGCCAAACTCGGCCCAGAGGGCTTCCAGGGCATACAGTTCGCCGTAGATCATCCGCGTGTGGTGGCCGGAGGCGTTCTGTCCGTGGACGCGGTACGAGGCGACGATCCGGTCGAGGTACCGGGCCTTGCAGCCGGAGGCCAGCAGCCGCATCCAGAGCAGGTACTCGTCGGTGCCGAAACGGTCGTTCGGGTCGAGGCGGCCGACCTTTTCGATGGCGTCGCGACGGACGATGGTCGTGAGGACGTAGATCGGGTTGTGTCGGATGACGCGTTCCAGACGCGTCTGGGTCTCGGGCGGGTCGTCGGGGTGGCTGAAGGCATCCTTGATGATCGCCCCGGAGCCGTCGATGACGCGGGCCTCGGCGTGGATCAGGTCGTCGTCGGGCCGCGCGGCGGACATCTGGAACTCGAGCTTGTCGGGCTCCCAGGTGTCGTCGTGGTCGAGGAACGCGATCCACTGGCCGCGCGCCTCGCCGATGGCGCGGTTGCGGGCCGAAGGGGCACCGAGGTTCTTCTGCGTGAAGACGCGCACGCGGTCGCCGTAGCTTTCGAGAATGGCCCGCGACCCGTCCGACGACCCGTCGTCCACGGCGACGATCTCGTAGTCGTGGAACGTCTGGGCCAGGATGCTGTCGAGGGTCTGCCGCAGGAACCGCTCGCCGTTGTACACGGGGACGATCACGCTGACTGCCGGTGATGCACTCACGATGTCTCCTCTCCGGAGGGGGACTGCCCATAGCACAAACAAGCCGAACAGGATACGCTTGCCGGACGCCCTGTGCAATGGGCGCGGTGACGGATACATCTGCATGGGGGAAAAGTGCAGGCGCGGCACGTCGCCGCGTCAGACCGTCTGGGCCTCGGGGACGGCGGCCAGAATCTGGTCCACCAGGTCGTCGGGGCGGACGCCCTCGGCCTCGCCCTCGAAGTTCAGGATCAGGCGGTGACGCAGGGCGGGCTTGGCCGCGCGGCGAACGTCGGCGAAGGCCACGTTGTGCCGACCCTGGCGCAGGGCGTTGACCTTGGCGGCCAGGATGATCGACTGGGCCGCGCGCGGGCTTGCGCCGTACCGGACGTACTTGCGCGTGGACTCGGTCTCGAACTCGCTGCCGGGATGCGTCGCGAGGATCACGCGGCCGATGTACTCCTTCACGTGGCTCGCCACGGGCACCTCGCGCACCAGGTCGCGCATGGCCAGCAGCTCGTCGCGACCGACGATCTTGCGGGCCTCGGGCGTCTCGGCGCCGGTCGTGCGGTCCAGGATGGTCGTCAGCTCGCTCAGGCTCGGGCTGCCCACCAGAACCTTGAACATGAACCGGTCGAGCTGCGCCTCGGGCAGCGGGTACGTGCCTTCCATTTCCAGCGGGTTCTGCGTGGCCAGGACGAAGAACGGCAGCTCCAGCTTGTGAATGGTCTTGGCCACCGACACGCTGCGCTCGGCCATGGCTTCGAGCACGGCCGACTGTGTCTTGGGCGTGGCGCGGTTGATCTCGTCGGCCAGGATCATGTTGCCGAAGATCGGGCCCTGCTGGAACTGGAACTGCTTGCCGCCGCGGCCGTCGTCCACCACGATGTTCGTGCCGATGATGTCGGCCGGCATCAGGTCGGGGGTGAACTGGATGCGGCTGAAGCGGAGGTCCAGGGCGTCGCTGAGGGTGCGGATGAGCATGGTCTTGCCGACGCCGGGCACGCCCTCGAGCAGGGCGTGGCCGCCCGTCAGCAGGCAGCACATCACCTGCTCGACCACCTCGTCCATGCCGACGATGACCTTGCCGACCTCGGCCCGAATCGCCTCGTAATGGTTGCGGAAGCTCTCGACCCGTTCGTGACTGTCCATGGTTTCTCCCCGTCGTTTCGGTCGCCTGACCCGCCGCGGGCTATGGTAATCGCCCCGTGCCGCACCGTCAACGGCATAGTTGGCGCCGGGTGCGTCATCAAGACATGACATGTTTCGAGCCGTTCTCCCTTCAAGGGCGAGGCGTCAACCCCTCTCCCTGCAAGCAGGGAGAGGTGCCCGGCCGGAAGGCCGGGCGGTGAGGGTCGAACGAAGCCAACTCCCCGAACTCGTCACGTTCTCTCCGCGCGTCACCCTCACCCGGCCCTTCGGGCCACCCTCTCCCTTCAAGGGAGAGGAGTCAACAACCCCTCTCTCCCTGAAAGGGGGAGCGGCTGTCGCCGCGGGAATGCCCCTGCCCGAACCGTGTGTCGCCGCGTATAATTGGGCGACAACGGAGGCCGCACGCGTTGACCGACCGAGACCGCCAGATTCGCCGCCGCATCCGCGTCCGCGGGACCGTCCAAGGCGTGGGATTTCGTCCGTGGGTCTATCGGCTGGCCACGGAGCGCGGGCTCGCCGGATGGGTACTCAACGACGCCGAGGGCGTGCTGATCGAGGTCCAGGGCCCGGCCGCGCGCGTGGACGGCTTCGCCGCGGCGCTGGCCGGCGACGGCGACACGGCCGCGCCACCGCTGGCCCGCATTGTCTCGTGCGAGGCCGACGACACCGCGCCGCAGGCCGACGCGGCGACGTTCGAGATCCGTCCGTCACTGGACGCCGCCGCGGCGGCCACCGACGTGTCACCCGACATGGTCCTGTGCGACGCGTGCCGGCGCGAGCTGCTCGATCCGGCCGACCGGCGCCATCGCTACCCGTTCATCAACTGCACGCACTGCGGCCCGCGGTACTCGATCATCCTGGACGTGCCGTACGACCGTCCGCGGACGACCATGCGGCGGTTCGCCATGTGCCCCGACTGTCGCCGCGAGTACGACAACCCCGCCGACCGGCGGTTCCACGCGCAGCCGAACGCCTGCCCGGTCTGCGGACCGCGGCTGACGCTCTGCGACGCCCGCGGCCACGCGATGCCCTGCGACGATGCGGCGGCGTTCGTCCGGGGGCAACTGCTCGCCGGGAGGCTGGCGGTCATCAAGGGATTGACCGGCTACCACCTGGCCTGCGACGCCACGAGCGAGGCGGCTGTGGCCGAACTCCGCCGCCGCAAACGCCGCGACGAGAAGCCGCTGGCGCTGATGGTGGCCGACGCCGCCGAGGCGGCGCGCCTGGTGCATCTGGACGAGCCGTCGCGACGGTTGCTCGAATCGCCCGAGCGGCCCATCGTGCTGATTCCGCGCCGCGCGGACGCGCCGGTGGCGCCCAGCGTCGCGCCGCGAAGCCTCTACCTCGGACTGATGCTGCCTTATGCGCCGATCCACGTGCTGTTGTTCCACGGCGGCCTGCCGCCGCTGGTGATGACCAGCGCGAACCTGAGCGAAGAGCCCATGTGCCGCGAGAACGCCGAGACCGTGGCCCGCATGGACGGCATCGCCGATTGGTATCTGCTGCACGACCGGGACATTCAGACGATCTGCGACGATTCGGTAGCGACGGTGCAGGGGGGACGGCCGCTGGTCGTCCGCCGCGCGAGGGGCTACGCGCCGCGGCCGATCCGCCTGCCGGGACCGCCGCGCGCCGAGACGATCCTCGCCGTCGGGCCCGAGTTGAAGAACTGCGTGTGCCTGACGCGCCGCGGCATGGCCTACGTCAGCCAGCACATCGGCGATCTGAACAGTCCGCTGGCGGCGGCCTACTTCGAGGAGACCCTCGAGAGGCTCGCGCGGCTGCTGGCGGTGCGGCCCGACGTCGTGGCCTGTGACCTGCACCCGGCGTACCACGCGACGCGATACGCGCGCCGCCTTGCCGGCGTGCGACTGACGGCCGTGCAGCACCACCACGCCCACATCGCTTCCGTGGCCGCCGAGCACGGACTGACCGAACCGCTGCTGGGCCTGGCGATGGACGGCACCGGCTACGGCGGCGACGGCACCGTCTGGGGCGGCGAGTTCCTGGACGTGCGCCCCGACGGCACGTTCGACCGCCTGGGCCACCTGGCCTACACGGCCCTGCCCGGCGGCGATGCGGCCGTCAGGCAGGTCACGCGGATCGCTTGGGCCCAGCTCCTGGCCGTGTTCGGCGACGAGGCCGAGACGGTGGCCGCGCGGCTCCTGCCGACCACCACC
The DNA here is from genome assembly GCA_012729015.1 of Phycisphaerae bacterium. Lineage (GTDB taxonomy): Bacteria > Planctomycetota > Phycisphaerae > FEN-1346 > JAACEH01 > JAAYDY01. Next base: position 27,945 of record JAAYDY010000088.1, read on the forward strand.
GCCGAGCAGCGGGTCGTCTGGCGGCAGATGATCGAGCAGGGTCTGAACGCGCCGCGGGCCTGCGGGCTGGGCCGATGGTTCGACGTGGCCGCGGCGCTGGCCGGCGTGGCCGACCACAGCAGCTACGAGGGCCAGGCCGCCATCGAGTTGGAGGCCGCGGCCGACGACGACTCGGGCGAACGATTCGCGTACCAGGTGATCGACCGCGCCGACGGATCGCCGTTCGAGGTGTCGATGGCTCCCGTGGTGCGCGGCATCGTCGAGGCGCGGGACGCCGGGCAGACGGCCGGCCGCGTGGCGGCGCGGTTCCACAACACCGTGACGGCGATGCTACTGGACGGCGCCATGCGGATGCGGGCGCTCACGGGCCGGCGGCTCGTCGCCCTGAGCGGCGGATGTTTCCTGAACCGACGGTTGACCGAGCGCCTGACGGCGGCGCTGGAACGGGAAGGCTTCACCGTGCTGCGGCACAGCGAGGTGTCGCCCGGCGACGGCGGCGTGGCCCTGGGCCAGGCCGAGGTGGCGCGGCAGCGGCTCGCAGCCGGGACGCTGTGAGCGGGGGGGGGCCGCCGTGGCACGGGCCGTTGACTCCTCTCCCTGCGAGGGGAGAGGGTGGCCCGCAGGGCCGGGTGAGGGTGACGCGCGGAGAGAACGTTGCGAGTTCGTATCGCTTCTTCCGTTCGACCCTCACCGCCCCTCGGCTGCGCTCGGGGCACCTCTCCCTGCAAGCAGGGAGAGGGGTTTCACAAGATGAGCTTGGTGCCTCCTGCCCATACCACGGTGCGGCCCCCGAAACGTTAATGCACTTCATTCCTCGGCCGCTACGGCGCGTGACGCGGCGCGGGCGATGGTCTATAATGACTCTACCAAGCGTTCTGTTTTCTGAGGGGGAACTCCGTCATGACACGACGTCGCAAGATAGCTTTGTGGGTGGTCGGCATCCTGGTGGTTCTGGTTGTCGCCGGCCGTGTGGTCCTGGGCATCTACGCTCCGGACATCGTGCGCAAGGTGGCCACGGCGGCCGTCCGCGACAAGACCCGCATGGACATCCAGATGGGCGAGATCGAGGTCCGGGGCCTGGCCGGGTTGGCGATTGCCGACCTGCGACTGACCGACACGGAGCGGGACGGCATCGAAGTGGCGTTCATCGGAGAGGTGCGCGTTGACCTGGACGGCATCCCGTGGCCGTGGCGCAAGCAGATCGACATTGCCGAAGTGCGCATGGCCCAGCTGCGCGTGATGGCCGTGCGCGAGGCCGACGGGCGGCTGAATCTCCAGCGTCTCGTCCAGCCACCCGCCGACGCCGCCGAGAAGCCCGCCGAACCGTCCGGCGGCGCCGGCATGCAGGTCGCCGTCCACCGCATCCGCATCGAGGACGCCGATCTGCGGCTCCTGGATCAGACGGTGGCCGACCCCGCGGCCGTCGAGGTCACCCTCGAAGGCGAAGAGCAGCAGGCCGGACGCCTCGTCGAGCTGAGGGGTGTGAACGTCGATCTGCGGCTGACGGACGCCGCCGGCATGAAGCACGACCTCGACCTGAGTTTCGACGACCCCGCCTGGGGCAAGACGGCTCTGAGCGGCACTGTCCAGGTGACCCCGCTGGCCGTGTCGCTGAAGACCACGGACGGCGCGATCACGATCACGCCGCAGGGGCTGGCGACCGTGCCGGCGCTGCCTGCCGAGACGATCGCGCAGATTGTCGCGCTTCAACCGACGGCCAACGTCGCCATTCAGGAGCTGTCGCTGACCGATCCGGCCACGATGCCGCACGCGGTGGTGCGTCTGACGGATGCCGGCGCGACCGTTCCCGGCGGGCCCCAGGTGCGCGGTCTGGACGCCACGGTGACCGTCGATCCGGCGAAGATCTCGGCCGTGGTCCGCACGACGTCGCCCGTCTCGCTGGCCGATGGGATCGCGCTGGACGACCTGGAACTGACGGCCGACTATGCCGGCACGGCGGTCACGGCGAACCTGGCCAAGGCGTCGCTCCTGGGCGGCCGGTTGCGCGGCAAGGCCCGCGTCGCCGACGTTGCCCGAGCCGTCGAGACGCTTGACGCCGAGGTCAACGTCGAGGGACTGGCCGCGCCGATGGGGACGGCGCCCTACGCTGCGAAGGTCACCGGACTGCTGACCGCCCGCACCGGCAACGCGGCGAAAGCATCGCTCATGGAGATCGGCTTCAAGGGTAAGGCCACGGGCGGTCGCGTCGAACAGGCGCCTATCGAGATGCCGGTGGACGCCACGGCGACGATCGACACGGCAGTGGCCGACGCCCCCGTGTCGTTCTTCGCGGCCCTGGGCACGATCCGGGACGACATTCGCCTGGAAGCGAACGGCACGTTTGACCGTCAGCGCCGGACGCTCGTTCTGACGCGCGCCGACGGCGCGATCGTCTTCAGCGGCGACCTGCTGGCCCGCCTGGCGAACCTGAAACCCGACTTCATCGAGCAGACGCAGGCCCAGGGCCGCCTTGCCATCGCCTCCGGCGGCGCGACCATCGACCTGGCCCGGCCGAACGCCTCGCGCGGCAGCCTGTCGGTGGCCAGCGAGAACCTCCGCATGCGGATTCCCGGCACCGAGCGCGTCGAGCAACTGGCTTTCCGCGCCGACGTGGGGGCGCCCCAGGACGATCCCTCGCTGTCGCTCCTGGCCAACGTGACCGTTTCGCGGCCCGAGTCCGGCGGCAACGTCGCGGCCAAGGTCACTCTCGACCGGCTCGGCTCGCAGCTTGCCGCGGACGTGACGCTGTCGCGGTTGCCTGTCACGCGCGAACTCGTCGCCGAACTCGTGCCGCGATTCGCTCCCGAGGCCGCGCCACACATGAACCGCCTGAGCAAACTCACGGCCCTGCTCGATGCCACGGCTCGCCTCGGCTACGACCGCGACAAGGGCGACGTGACGCGGCTCGTGGCCAAGGCCGTCGTGAGCAACCTGGACGCCGAGGCGACGCTGGAACTCGACGGCAAGCCCGTGTCGCTGCCTGTGGCCAACGGCGGGGCCGAGGTGACGTACGACCTGGTCCAGAAGTCGATGCAGGCCATGGCGGTCCTGGACGTTGTGGGCGGGCGGCTCAGCCTGTCGCTCATGGACCGCCCCGGCGATGTGGTGGCCCAGGTCTCCACGGCCGACGGGCGGCCGGTGCGGCTCGACCAGTTGCCCGGCGCGATCCGGGAGAAGTTGCCCGTGGACCTGGCCGGCGGCGATCTGGCGCTGGCCGCACAGACGTCCGCCAAGAGCCTGCCGGAGCTGGCCTCCGGCGCTGTCGCGCTTCATGCCGAACTGGTCGAGGCGCGCTTCCTTACGAGGCCCGAGCCGGGTGCCGCGGCTGCACCGTACAACGCCGCGGCCGTTGCCGACGGCACCGTGGACCTTGGCCGCAAGCAGGTGTCCGGCGTGAAGCTCCTGGTGACCGAGCTGGGCGACGGGCAGGGCGGGTATCTGCTGCCGCCCGGCGCGACGCTGGCCGCCACGGTTGCTCCGTTTGCGTTCGACGGCAAACCCGACCGCGTCGACGTGGCGCTCCAGGGCGCGCAGCTCGGACAGATCAAGACCACCGTGGCCATGGACTGGGCCCGGCGCGTGTTCACGGCCGCCGACCTGCGCGTGGATGCCGACCTGGGCGCAGTGCCGTGGAACCGCATGGCGGCGGCTATCCGGTCGCGGGCCGGCGAGGCGCTGCCGCAGGGCCGGCTTCGCACGGCCGCCGACAAGGCCGGCTGGGTGTCCTATGCCGCGGACCGCGGCGACGTGACGTGCGACGTGGCCCTGGACGTCAGGAACCTGTCGTGGATGCAGCGGCCGGTGGATCGCCCCGACGCACCGGCGGCGCGCAGCCCGGCCCTGGATTTCCAGGCCACGGTGTCGCGCGCCTCGGCGGCGCAGCCCTATAGCGCCCGCGTCTGGACCGCCGATCCGGACTACGGCGAACTCGATGCCACGGTCGCCTACGCGCCCAGCGAGCTCAGCTTCACGGCGCGGATGAAGGAGACCACGATTCAGCCGTCGCTCGTGGCGCTGCTGGGCGGCGCGGCCGGCCGCGTCGAACAGGAGTTCCACATCGGCGGCGTCTTCAGCATGGACGGCGTGCGCGGCCGCCTGGTCCGCAACGCCCAGGGGCAATGGTGGCCGCCGGCGGAGCTGGCGGGTGCGATCCGCGTGAAGAACCTCAGCCTCGACGCCCTCAACGGCGACCTGCCGCTACGAAGCGCCGCCGCGGTCATCGACCTGACGGGTGAGAAGATCGTGCTGAAGGAGTTCACGGGCCTGCTGGCCGAGGGCAAGCTGGCCGTGGCCGGCGAGGTGGCCCTGGCCGGCGAGATGCCGTTTGCCGCCACGGTGGCCCTGGAGCGGCTCGACGTGCGGCGACTGGCGACGGTGGCCAAGCTGCCGCCGAACGAGTTGGTGGGGCGGCTGTCGTTGCGCGATGTTGCGTTCAAGGGACTGGCAGCTCCGGCGGCGGCCAAAACTCAGGGAGCCGTCGCCATCGCCCACACGCTGGAGGGCAAGGGCCACGCCTCGTTCGCCGAGGGCCACTTGTGGCAGTTGCCGCTGTTCAAGGTGATCCGCTCGGGGCTGTTCGACAGCGTCGCGGGGTTCCTTCGCGGCAAGTTCGACCCGACGAGTTTCCGCACGGCCGAGGCCGACTTCGAGTTCGTGCCGATGGCCAAGGTCACCGCGCCGCACCCGGCGGGCGCCGGCCGCCGCAGCGGCCTGATCCGCCTGCCCGACGTGCGCGTGGACAGCGACCTCATCCGCATGGTCATGGACGGCGACGTGTACTGGGACGACTGGCTCGACCTGCACGTGGCGGCCAGCGTGATCGGTGAGCAGACGGCCGTGGATCGCCTGAGCGGTCTGGGCAGCCTCTTCGGCGAGGACGTCAAGAAGGCGACCGACCTGCTGAAGAAGCTGCCGACCGGCGGCCTGCCGATCATCGGCAGCTTCTACCACATCACCGGCCCGTTCCAGAATCCGCAACGAGCCGTGGACACCCGGCGGGCCTGGCAGAGCCTCAGCGGCTCGGCGACCGAATTCCTTCATCGCAAGAACAAGCCCGCCGAACAGCCCGACGGCGGCGCCACCCAGCCCGCCCCACCCACTCAGCCGCAACCGTGACCCAACGCCAGCGGCGCGCGTGGCCTTGTGACCACGCGCGCCGCCGGTGTGATGAGGTCTTCCTTCACTGTGCAGATCGGGTCAACCGATTTCCCCTCGGACCTCCTCGCCGCTCACAGCTGCCAGAGCATCAGCACCTCGGGCGTGCTCAGCGAGTGGATCGCGTCGCGGCTGACGTTGACGACCGACGCCGAACGCGGCGCATTGGACGACAGGCCGAGCATCTCCAGCACCGTCATCTGGCGGCTGTAGCCGATCACCCTCGACTGGCTCAGGCCGGCCAGGCGGCGAGCCTCGACGATGGCGTCCTCGTACGAGCCGAGGCGGTCCACCAGGCCGTTGTCCACGGCGACCTGACCCATGAACACGCGGCCGTCGGCCAGCGGGCGGATCTGTTCGCGCGTCAGCTTCGGGCGTCCCTCGTCCACCATGCTCAGGAACCGCTCGTAGAACGGTCCGATCAGCGTGTCCTGAACGTACCGGAACTCCTCTTCGCTCATGTCGCGGAACGCCGACGGCACGTCCTTGTACGCGCCGCTCTTGAAGACGGTGGTCTTGATCCCGAGCTTGTCTTCCATGAGGCCCTGGACGTTCATCACCTGGCCGATCACGCCAATGGAGCCGGTGATGGTCGTCGGCTGCGCCAAGATGGTCTCGCCCGACATCGACACGTAGTAGCCGCCCGAGGCCGCCACCGACCCCATGTGCACGACGATCTTCTTGCCGCCGGCCGGCAGCTTCTTCAGTTCCTCGAGCATCATGTCCGAGGCCGTGGCCCCGCCGCCGGGCGAATTCACCTCGAGCACGACGCCGCGCACGTTCTCATCCGCCAGCGCGGCCGCCACCTGCTGCTTGACGAACTCGTAGTCCGTGCCCTCCACGCCGCCGAGCATGCCGCCGACGGGCCGTTCGGTGATGATGCCGTCGATCCGGATCACGGCGATCGCATCGTCCGTGTCGGCGTCCTCCAGCAGCATCGACTTCAGCGGCATCGGCTGCACCATCTGACTGCCGCCCAGCCCCGCGTTGCGGGCCATGTTCGTCAGCAACGCCATGTTCACCAGCAGGCTGCCGATCAGGATCAGCAGGAGCAGGCACAGGCCCCCACGGCTCTTTCGCGGCGACTCGGCCGGCGGGATCGGCTGAATCTGCACCCGAGGCGGTGCCAGCGGCTCCGGCTGCGGTTGCGGCTGCCGAGGTTCGATCGGTGGCATCTGTGTCATGGTCTTCTCCTTAGGAAGGGCTCCAACCTGTCTCACCGACCGCCGGGGCGCTCGGTCGCTGCGCGACGCGCCGGCCGCCTGCGGCCACGCGCCCGCACCATCAGGGCGTATTGACGTTCTGGGGGCCATCCCGTGGCATGGGCATCTTGCCCCTGCTTCCCCGAGACATCAATGCGCCCGCACCGTCATTTGTCACCGGTTTTGCGCCGGCGCTTGAGCACGATCACGGCCTCGTCGCCGTCGGCGGCCTTCGCCGGCGACGACGGCCCTGCGGCCCCCGGCGACGCGTCGCCGCTCACGGGCAACTCGTCCAGCCTGTCCTGCCGCAGACGCACCTTGTCGCGGCTCTTGCGCAGATGGCTCACCACGCGACCGGCCGTCTCCGCCGCCGACGACTTGCCGTCGTCGCGCGGGGCCACGCGCCTGCGCAGCACCAGCCGCCGCGACGCCACGTCCACCACCAGCAGGCACACGCCCGCGACCACCAGCGGCGCCCACATGCCCGCCAGGGCACGGACCTGCCGCTCCTGGCGGCGGAAACTGCCCGCCAGGTCGCCCGACACGAATCGCCCGCCCCCGGCATCGGCCATCTGCTGAAGCAGCGACAGGTTCGGCTCCATGTCGCGGTACTCGCTCGGATAGCTGATGACGGCGCCCACGCTGTCCACGCGCCGGCCCTGGCGCTCGTCCACCACCGCCACCTGGTAAGCGCTGCCGGTGGCGCGGGCCTCGAACCGCCCCGTGTACCGCCCCGGACCGCTCTGGTGCAGCGACACCGTTTGCGGGGGCTCGGCCGGGTCCGGCGAAATCACGTGCGCCGACAGCGTCTCGCCGTTCAGGAACCGGCCCTCGCGGTCCACGGCGTCCACGACCACTTCCACTCGGTTGCCCGTCGTGACCGTTTGCGTGCGGATGTCGCTGCCCGTGGTCTCGCGCATCGTCCAGCGCACGATCTGCGGCCAGAAGCGGTCGTAGCCGCCCCAGTTCATCCAGTCGCGGGCCCAGCGGTCCTTGGCGTCGCTGGCGAACACGGTCGCCTTGCCCAGCCCGTACCGCCAGCGCGCCAACAGCGGCTCGCCGTCCTTGGCCGCCAGCAGCACCTCGCCCTCGTCCCGCGGCCGCGTGACCACGTACCCGTACAGCGGCGGCGCCGCCGACCAGTCGATCTCCTCGATCATCTCGGCGCCCGCCACACGCGACGCCGCAAACCCCTTCTCCAGCTCGACGATGGCCTTGCGGCTCACGATGTACGTGTCGCGCGTGAAGATCTCCGGCAGCGCCTTGGCGTCGGCCGTCAGGTAGAACCGCCCGCCGCCGTGGTTCTCCGCCAGCGTCTTCAGGAACATTGCGTCACAGTCGCCTGGCGAGCCCAGCCCCACCACGGTCAACGTCACCGGGTTGTCGCCCGTGGCGTGACCGCGCGCCAGGGCGAAGCAGCCTTCCTGCTGCTCGCTGTCGCTGGCGTCGGCGAACAGGATGATGTGCCGCGTCTGGGCGCGACTCCGGGCCAGTTCCTTGTACGCCGCGGCCAGGCCGCTGCGGACGAAGATGCCGCCCCCGCCGCCCTTGTTCCGCAGCACGTCCGTCGACAGCAGCGACTTGTTGCCCGGCGTCATCGGACGCAGCCCGCGGCCCACCCACTTCGGCGCCGTGTCGGTCATGCACACCGCCGCCTCGTCGTAATCGTCCAGCAACTGGATCGCGTTGACGCACGCCTGGTTGGCCAGGTCCATCTTCGTCACGCCCGTGCCCACCGGCATCGTCATGCTGCCCGACTGGTCCACCACAATCGCCAGCGCCAGGCTGGCCAGGTGCCGCTCGCGGTCCAGGTGCAGGTCCACCGGCAGCGCCCGAGCCACCGGCGTGTCCAGGTACCCGCCCGTCGTCAGGCTTTGCTGCCCGCCGATCATCACCAGGCCGCCACCCAGCTCCTTGACGTAGTTCTCCAGGTGAGTCATCTGCCCCGGTGTCATCGCCGTGGCCGGAATGTCGCTCAGGACGATGCAATCGTACCGGGCCATCTCCTCGATGCTCTGCGGCACGGATTGCATCGTGCCGACGTCCACCAGGAACCCGCCCTTGTCGCGACCGGCGGCGCTGCGCAGGGCGTTCTCGAGCCGCCGCCCGTGCCCCGCCTGACCTTCCAGGCACAGCACGCGCGGCGTGCCGTACACTTGCGTGTACCCCAGGCCCACGTTGTTCACGGCCAGCGTGTCGCTCCCGGCGGCCGGCTCCACCAGCACCTCGTACCGGACGAAACCCGGCTCGGCTATCGTGTCGCTCGGCAGGTCGATCAGGTTCGCCCCTTCGCGCAGCTCCACCGGCCCCTCGGCAATCGGCCGACCGTCACGGAACACGCGGACCGTCGCCTGCCCGGCGCGCGTGGCCTTCAGCCGCGCCTTCAGGCTGATCGGCTGGTCCGGCCGCGCCCGCGCCGGCGCCACCACACTGTCCACCACGATCTCGCTGTCGTACCCCGTTACCAGCGGGCACGTCAGCACGTCCACCTGCGCCGCTGCGGCCGTCCGCACCTCGGCCAGCGCGTCGCCCAGGTTCTCGTTGCCGTCGCTCAGCAGCACAAGACGCTTCTGGTACCCGGGGGGAAACTGGCTGACGGCGAATCGCACCGCGCGGCCGATGTCCGTGAAATCGCCTACCGACGGATCCATCGCCTTCAGCTCGAACGTCTGGTCGCGCAGGCCGACCGGCCGAGCCATCAGCGGCCGCTGCCCGAACACGACGATGCCGAACCGGTCGTCCTCGCGCATCTGCGGCAGTTCGCGGGCAATCTGCCGACGCGCCAGGTCGAGCGACTTCGGCCCAACGCTCCGCGATCCGTCCACCAGGAACATCACGCACAGGTCGTCGCTGTGCCGCGACCACCGCACGTCGGCCAGTGCCAGCACCAGGGCCGCCGTCAGCACCAGCCGCACCACCGTCGAGACCCACCACCGCGCGCCGCGCAGCGGAGCCTGCGTGGTCCACGCCAGGTAGACCATCGGTACAAGCATCAGCGCCAGAGCCAGCGCCCAGGGTCGACCGAATTCCAGGGGAAAATCCATGACCGATTCCGTAACGGGCCACCGCCGCCATCGCCGATCCGCAAAATGCGATTATACGACTTGCCTCCCGCCGGGTCAACCGCCGCTGCCGCCAAGTCAACCGCCCCTCCCGGCATGTCTGCCGCCACGCGCCGGGGGCCGCCAACCCCTCTCCCTGCTCGCAGGGAGAGCGGCCCCGAGCGCCGTCGAGGGGCGGTGAGGGTCGAACGCCAGCGTCCGCGTGGGTCCGGTGGACCCACCCTACGGTTGCGCTCACCACCCGCCACCCGCCGCGCCTCGTCGAGGCGTTGTAGACGCGTCGGGCGCCGCTCGTTATGATGAGGGCCACGCGGACGCCGGCTCGGGCGACGGCACAGGGCCGTGGCCGGCCGCGACCGCGCCGCGAGCGGATCCTCATGACCCAGGATGTCGTGCGACAGGTTGGCGGTCGGACGTGGCACGTGGCCGGCGAGTGGGCCGACGTGCTCTTTCCGCCGGGCGGCGACACTCCGCTGGCCGCTATGGCCGATGGCCGCGACGGCCGGATCGTCAAGCACGGCCAGGGCCGCCGCATCGTCCGAACCGAACTCGCCGGACGTGGCCTCTTCGTCAAGCAGTACACCGGTTCCCGCCGGTGGCGGCGGTTGCCGCGCAAGGAATGGCGCGTCGCGCGCTGGGCGCGACGGGTGGGCCTGCCGACCGTCGAACCGGTGGCCGCCTGCTGGCAGGGCGGCGCGTTCTACATCACCGCCGAGACCCCCGGCGCCCGGACGCTGGGCGACCTCTTGTATAAGGAATGCTTCGAGCCCGCCGCCGACGAGCCGCCGTATCCGGGACACCGGCCGCCGGAACTGGTGCGGCTCCATCGCCGCCGCCGGGCGCCCGGCTCCGACGTGCCCGACGCGCGGACCCTGGCGTCGCTGCTGGCCGACCTGGTCGCGACGCTGCACAGCCTCGGCCTGCGCCACACGGACCTTCACCCGAACAACCTGCTCGTGATCCGCGACGGTCCCGCGTGGCGCCTCGACGTGCTGGACCTGCCGGCCCTGGAGGAGATGCCCGGCCCGGGCTCCCTGGTCGAGCACCTGGTGCAACTGAACCACTTCTTCGAGCCGCTGGCCACGCGGACCGAGCGCCGCCGCGTGTTGCGACTCCTGGAGCGGCGCGGCCTGACGGTCGACGGCGGCGCGCGGCGGATCGAGGCCGCCACCCAGCGCTACCGTCGCCGGTTCTATCGCCGCCGCGACGGCCGGTGCCTGCGTCAGAGCAAGTATTTCCGTGCGATCCGGGCCGGGCGGTTTGTCGGCATGGCCGCGGCCGACTGGGCGCCGCTTCTGCCCGACGGCGAGGCCGCCATGGCCCGGACCCTGGAGATCGCCCAGGTCGCCAAACAATCGCGCGGCGGCGAATCGGGTTTCGCGACGGTCGGCGGCGGTCGCGTCTTCATCAAGCGTGACCCGCAGGCCGGCCCGCGACCGTCGCGCGGCCCCTGGCCGCGGATTCTGGAGGACTGGTGCCGCGGCACCCGGGCCGAACGAGCCTGGCGCCGCGGCCATGCGCTGCTGGTGCGCGGCGTGGGGACTGCGCGGCCCCTGGCCTGGCTCGACCGGCGGGACGGCCTGCGCGGACGCCATGGCACGATCGTCACCGAGGCCCTCGACGGCCATCGTCCGCTGGACCGCGTGCTGCCGGAGCTTCGCGGCCGCGACCGGGCCGCCTGCATCGAGACCGTCGCGCGAGAAATCCGCCGATTGCACGACTCGGGTCTTTCGCATCGCGATCTGAAAGCGCAAAATATCCTGCTCCGCCGCGACGGTGTGTCGTGGCGGGCGGCCCTGGTGGACATGGACGGCCTCAGCGGCCCGTCGCGCCGCGTTACCGAGGCCCGTCGCACCAAAGACCTGATGCGGCTGGCGTTCTCGTGGGACTGGGGCTATGGCGCTGCCGACGCGGTCGCCGGCGCCGGGGCGTGCGATTGCCTGCGGCTGCTGAAGACGTACCTGGGGCCGGCGATGCGCGGGGCGATCACTGTCTCGTGCAGGCATCGCGGCAGCACGGCGCCGGCCGCCGAACTGCGACGATGGTGGCATGCCGTTCGTCTGGCCATGGACCGCAAGGCGGCCAGGAAGAGGTAAGGACGTTGGATCTGTCGCGGATACTCATCATCAAGCCATCGAGCCTGGGCGACGTCATTCAGGCGCTGCCTGTGGCCTGGGCCCTGCGCGACCTGTGCCCGAAGGCCCGCATCGACTGGCTTGTCACGCCCGGATGCAAGGGGATTGTCGAGGGTCTGCCGCCGCTGAATCATGTGGTGGTCTTCGACCGAGGCCGCTTCGGCCGCATGTGGCGCAATCCCCTGACGCTCGGCGCCTTCGGCTGGTTCGTCGCGAAGCTGCGACGGCCGCGGTACACGACCGTCATCGACCTCCAGGGCCTGTTCCGCAGCGGGTTCCTCGCGTGGGCCTCGGGCGCCCCGTGCCGCCTCGGGCTGGCCGGCTCGCGCGAAGGCGCCGACCGGTTCTACACGCAGGTCGTCCCGCTGCCGCCCGAGGAACTCTCGTCGGTGGACCGGTACATGCAGGCGGCCGCCTACGTCGGCGCGCCGCTCGACGCGCCGCGGCGGTTCGGCATGGTCGTCGGCGACCACGCCGAGGCCGAGGCCGACCGCGTCCTCAACGAGCAGGGGCTCGCCGGACGCCGCTACGTCGTCCTGGTGCCCGGGGCCCGGTGGATGACCAAACGGTGGCCCGAGGAACGGTTCGCCGCCCTGGCCAATCGGCTTCACGAGAAGCTCGGCCTGGCCGCTGTCCTGGTCGGTGCGCCCTGCGACCGCGACATCAGCGACCGCATGCGACAGCTCCGCGGCCGCCACATGATCGACCTGATCGGGCGAACCAGCCTGAAGGCCCTGGCCGCCGTGCTGCGGCGGGCCGAGTGCGTCGTCACCAACGACACCGGGCCCATGCACCTGGCCAGCGCCATGGGCCGGCCCATCGTCGCCCTGTTCGGCCCGACCAACGCCCAGCTCACGGGGCCCTACGGTCCGGGCCACATCGTCCTGGCCGAACGAACCCACTGCGCGCCCTGCTACCGGCGAGAGTGTCTCTGGGAGGGCCAGCGCCAGGAACTCGCCTGCCAGCGATGCATCTCCGTCGACGAAGTCTTCCAGGCCGTCGAGCAACTCACCGCCGACCCCGCGACGGAGGCCGCGCCATGACCGCCGGTCCCTACGTCAAGCGATTGCGGGGATGGTTCGTCCATCTCCTCCACCTGGACGACAGCACCCATCGCATCGCCCTGGGTGCCGCCGTGGGCATGTTCGTCGCCCTGACGCCCACCATCGGTCTCCAGATGCTCATCGTCCTGCTTCTGCTGACGTTCATCCCCGGCAACCGCGTCGCGGGGCTCCCGATGGTCTGGATCACCAATCCCGCCACGGCCGTGCCCGTCTACGTCTTCAACTATCGCGTCGGCGCCTGGATGCTGGGCCATCGTGTCGCCGGCACCGTGTACCAGGAGTGGGCCGACCTTGTCCATCGTGTGCCGTCGTTCTGGCGGGCCTTTCACTCGCCGGCGATCTGGATGGGCGACCTCTGGAACTGGCTCGGCGAGTTCTGGAAAGCCATGGAAGGCATCATGGCGCCCCTGTGGCTCGGAAGCGCCGTGGTCGGCCTCGCGGCCGCCCTGGCCACCTACGTGCTCATGTACTACCTGATCCGCTTCTACCGCAATCGCCTGCGCGGACGGTTGCAACGGCTGGCCCACCTGCGCGGCCTCCGAGCCCGCCGCCACGCCGCACGCCGGAAGAGCAAGGACGCCGCGCACGCCGCCCCGGACGCCGCCGTCGCCCCCGAGACCGCCGCCCGCCAGGCGCACGACGACCCGCCCAAGGACGCTCCACAAGGGCCGATGCCTCCGTTCCCGAGCCGCCGCTGATCGGCCGGTCCCTGGGCCGTGGCCTGCCCCGTAATGTGCTCGACCCGAAAGTCCGCCGTGCGCAAAAAACTGGTCCGACCTCCGTTTCGGGCGGTCGGACCAGTACTGCGAAGCACGTCACGCCGCGGACTCTCACGGAGTGTAATTGACCACCAGAACGGCACCGTCGGCGGCCGCGTGATCGAACGACCAGATGTACCGGTAGGTGCCCGAAGCGTAGGACGCCCTCAGTCCGAAGTAGCTCCCGGCCTCGTATCCCGGACGATCCACGAAGTCCTGGAGAAGCTCGACCAGCGAGGGTGATTCGTACCAGGTGTTCATGGACCACGTGCCGAGTGCCCAGTCCACGTAGTTCCCCGACACGCCCCAGTACCAGGGCGATGGTGTGAATGCCGGACAATCGTCGCTGTTGATCGACCGGAGCCGGACCGTGGTGGGCGTCGAGTAGTCGGCAACGTAGCTCTTCACTTCGAGGTGGGCCGAGTTGATCGTCGCTCCAGCCGGGATGTCAAGCTGCCACCTCATGAACGCACGCTGCAGGTCCGTAGAGTTGTATGGCCAGAAGATCGTCTGGCCGGTGTAATTGGTGCTCCACGAACTGCAGTACATGTCATCTCCCGAGGCGGCAATCTGGTACTCGACGTCCACGGGCTCAGCCGGTGGATTGGTGCTCAGGACATAGATGTGAATGGCTAGCGAATCGAAGTCGTCGACAAAGTACCCGTCCTCGGCCTCGATGGTGCGGTCCTCGCCGTAGACCACGACGGTGTCGCCATCTTCCAGGAACGATACGTTGAATGTGACCGTCTCGCCCGTGGACGACAGCACTTCGCCCGCGAAGATCCACAGGTCGTCGCCGTATTGTCGCTCCATGTGGTCCACCCGGCCGCCATAGGCAAGGCTTGTCGTCACCTCGTAGTCGGTCTCCTCCGGTCCGAGCACCACGGGCGTCAGCACCGTGATGTCTTCCAGGAATTGCGACATGACGGCGATATTCGCGGCCGGCGTCGCGCAGTGATAGTGATACCACGAGATGCCCTTGGCGTTGTGGATGACCGTCAGCCAGATCAGGTTGTGCAATTGTGTCGGCGTCAGGCCAGGCGTCCACGGCCACTGCAACTCCGGATGGCCTGCGTAGTAGAGGTCCTGGCTCTCGATGAACGACATCACCGGGGCCAGATTGCGGTTCCAGGCGTACACATTGTCCAGAGCCTGCATTGCGTCTGCCAGCGTGCACCAGGTCCACTTCGAGGCGTACTCGTAGCAGTAGTAGTCAATCGAGAGAATGTCGGCCACCAGGCAGTTCTCGCCGTAGGTGTCCTTATTGTAGAGGTAGCAGAACTTCTTCACCGTCTCCGGTCCGGTCGGCAGATTGGTGAAGACATAACCGGTGAAGTTGACGTAGGTCGGGTGGTTCGTGTCCAATGAGTGGCACAGTTCCGTCCAGTCGCGCACCGCGTAGTTCTTCTGTTCCGGGGCCCCGAGTTCCGGTTCGTCGTCCCAGTTCCACATCAGCAGACTCGGGTAGCCGGTCTTGGTCGCGTTGACATACGCCGCGAGCTTGGTGGTGTCCGAGTTGTTCGGGTCGGAGCCGACAAAACCGTCCCAACGGGTCGGCCCCCCGACCCACCAGCCTTGGTTCTCGCCTACCTCCAGGTAGTCTTCCCACGATGCCAGGTTGTGCGTGGGGTACCAGCCCTCTCCAAGCAGCGTGTTGATGGTTTGAGAGATACCGTTGGAGAAGTAGTCCTCGCCGTACAGCCAGGAGGTCACTGGGAAGAATGGCTCGCCACTAACGCAGATGGCGTTGTTCTCGTTGATGCCTACGGTCGGAATCCCATTGTGCAGGGTGGTCCATGTTCGCGATGCTTCGCCCCGAATGTTCTGTTGCGAGTCACGGATGCGGACCACCAACGTATGTTGCCCCGCCGCCAGCTGCGAGTAGTCGGTCACGAAGACCTCCTCGCCATTCAGAGGGCCGCTTTTGGCGAACACCTGCGTCTGATCCAGCACTGCCTCCATGCTGTCAGTGGCGTTGACATTCTCCAGCACACAGTACACCTTCTGCGCGATGCGGATGTGCGGATCGGCCATGTGCAGCGTGACGATCGCCTCGCCGCCAGTATAGGTAATCTGGAGCTTCGGTCCCAGAAGCGGGCCTCGATCCCACGTGGAGGCCTTCTTGCCCCCGGCGCCAGCTCCATACTCCAGCCGCAGGCCCAGGTTGCTATCGTACTCGTAGCCTTCCCGGTCGACGAACGCCTGCACGAGCGACGAAATGTCCGACGACTCGTACCACTGATTGAGCGTCCATTCCGTGATGGGCCAATCGACGTAGCTGGTGCTCACCGCCAGGTTGTACGGGTTTGTCGAGAACGTGGGGCAGTCGTCCAGGTCGATCAGCCGGATGCGCCCCGTGCCTGCCGTGCTCGATGTGTAGGCCGAGTTCAGCAGGAGTGCGGCCGAAGTGACCGTGGCCCCCTTGGGAACACGAATCGGCCATCGGGCGTAGCTGTACGTGGTGCCCGACGGTACGGAGTAGCAGTACGTGTACGAACGATACTGCTCCGTCGGGCTGACCGCATACGTGTCGTCGGCGGTCGTCTGCGTCTGGTACTCCAGCTCGCCGGCCTGAGCATTGACCGCGGCGACACACACCACGGCGAGCACCGCCATGGCAACCGTCGCTTGCCGCTGCCAGGCGGTCCTGTGTCCGGTACGACGTCTTTGTCCGACTTTCCACATCATGCTGTGTCTCCTGAAACAGAGTGACGGATGCTGGACGTGGCACGCTGCCGTTCGTCCAACGATATGGGTCAACGTTGCCTTCGACCGCTGGTGCGCTGCGACACGGGCAACCATCGTCGGCTGCGCAGGCACGGTCTCCGACGAGCCAGCTCGTCGACCGGGTGTCTCAAACGTCTCTTCCGGCAATGTGCGATGCCGCCGCTGCCGATCCTGGCAATGGCTGTGCAGGCCATGACGGCAGGGAATGCCTCCCTGTTGTCAACGGCGGCTCGCTATAGACATGAGGGCACACGCGTCGGGGCATTGCACATGCCCCCGCCCCATGCGATGATTACTCGACCTGCTCCAACCAGTAGCAGTCCACGAATACCGACTTGACCATCGCCCGGTCCCGCAGGGCGACGTAGAAGAAATCGCCCTCGTGCGGCTCAAACGGGCCTAACTCGTACACCGTCCAGCCGCCGCCGGTCTCCCGAATCTGCTCGGCCGTCGCGGACGCAAACGCCGCATCCTTCTTCGCGCTGCGCCGATAGATCCCCGCGTACCACGCGCGGCCCTTGGCGCCGTCTTTGACCTCGCTGCGCACCCGGACCGACAGCCGATACTTCCTGCCCGGCGTGAAGTCGTCGTGCGGACTCAGGTAATGCGTCAGGTACCATCCTTCCGACCCGCACTGCATCGCCCACCCGCCCGTGGCCCCCTCCAGCGGCTTCAGCCAGCTCACCTTGCCGTCCATCATGCCGGGGTGAATCAGCCGAATCCTGCTCAGGTCGCGGCCCTTCAGCTCCGGCGGCAACAGCGGGTCACCCGCCGCCACGCTTGCCGCATGGGCCTTCAGCCACTCGAACCACGGGCCGCCCGCATCGTGCTCGCTCGTGTGGCTGACCCGCCATTCCTTCACGACCTCAAGCAGTGATGCGGCCACCTCGGCGTAGTTTATCCTGCCCACTTTCGCCTCGACGGCCTTCCACGTCGCGCTGCCGGGGCCGCGAACGGTCAGCATGTACCAGATCGGCATGCGGGCGTGTTGCACGCGCCGCTCGAAGTCGCCCTGTCCCTTGGCTGCCGCCGCGGCCTTGCGCAGCGCGGCCTCCGCCTCGGCGATGTCCGACGGAATCAGGAACGGGGCGTTGAACTCCACGTACGTGCCCACCGGCGCTTCCGGGTGCGACCGCACGAACCGCTGCATGATCTCGAAGTACTCCTGCATCGGCTCGGCCGCCGGCCCGAAGTACCCGCGCACGAACTCGGCCACCAGGGCGCCGTTGTCGGCCTCGGGGTCCCACAGGGCCTTGGCCAGCACCCAGATCCGCATCCACTCGTTCTCGGTCGCGCGACCCGTCTGGCCGCACTCGGCGAAGTACCCTGCGGCATGGTGGTCGGCGAAGAACTTGATGTTCGGCGTCAGCACGTCCAGGTTCGGGTGCGGCATCAGGTAGTGGTGGAAGTTCACCACGTAGTCCCAGATGAAGAGCTTCCTGGTGATCTTGCCCCAGGCCACGATGTCGTCGCGGAACGCCACGTTGTGCGGCGTCCTGGACGTTGCCAGCGGATGGGCGAAGTCGCATTCGATCGAACACAGCGTGATGTACACGTTGTCGCGCGGGCGCAGCGTTTTCGGTGGCGTGCGGGACCACTCGTACGCTGGCGTTGCGATGCACGACCCCGGCCGCGCCTTCTCCACCGCCTCGGCCACCCGGTTGGCGAACTGAATCACCGGCCCCGACAGCCCTTCCTTCTCCGCCAGCGCCTTGCAGGCGTCGCACTGGCAGTAGCCGGCGTTGTCCTGCTGGCCCACCACGACGAACTGCGCGCCCGGCGATTTCTCGAACGCTTTCAGCACCCCCGCCGTCATCGCCCGGACCGTCTCCGGATTCGTCAGGCACGGCTGGCTCTCGCTCCGCTTGCCCCCGCGCAGCGCCCACATCTCCGGCTTGATCTCCTGGCCGCTCAGCTTCAGCAACTGGTTGTACGAGTGGACCAGGTTGCCCCAGAACGCGTACCGGCCGCCGAACTTCTCCGGCACGTCCTCCCACGAGAATCCGTTGACCTTGTTGTGGGCATACCATTGGCGTGCCGCATCGCCGTCCCAGCTTTCCAGGAACATGATGTCCCGGTACTCCAGCTTCGGCACGTCGCGACGATTCGTCGGCGGCACCACGATTGTCCGGCGCTGCGGCACGAACGTCTCGGCCGGCGTCCACCACCGGACCCCCAGCGACTCCAGCAGCGTGAAGACGCCGTACATCGTCCCGCGCTTCGCGCCCCCGACAATCGCCACCAGGTTCTTGCCCGTCCTGATGATGTAACCGTCGGTGCCCAGAGCGGCGATGCCCTTGTGCATCGGATCCCCGGACGGGACGGCGCCCCCGCCGATCAGCACCGCCGCCTTGTCCTTGGGCGGATCGCCCGACAGCAACGGCACCTCGGCGCCGCTCATCTGCTTCAGGTAGGAGACCAATTCCTCGGCGGCCCACCGCTCCGACGGGCTCGCCTCCGACGACACGACCACCACGCAGGCGGCCTTCCCGTCGGCGACCAACGTCACGGATTCCCCGGCCGCCACGGCCGTCGTTGCCCACACCGTCCACACCGCCACAGCCGCCGTCCAGCATGTTCCACGTTTCATCGGAGATCCTCCGTGCAACCACCCATCGCGAAACCCGATCTACCCATCGTCATGATGCGTCCATGATGCCACACCATGCTACCCGTGCCGCCGCAACGGTTAAATGCACGCAGTGGCGATTGTGGTGCACTTTTCTGCAATTTCGTGCTAGAATGCTTCCTATGGCCCTGCTTCTGGAGTACATCTTCCAGCCCGAGGTCCAGGAGATTCTGGACGATCTGGGTGCCCTGTTTGGCGTACGGGCTATCTTCCTGTCGCCGGCGATCGAGGAAATCCGAGTTGGGCAGTCGCGAACCATCTGTCCGTACTGCCGACTCGTCCAGGAGCCCCTCGGTCTGCGGTCGGTCTGTGTTGACAGCGACCGGGCCCATTGTCACGAGTCGGCGCGACTGCGGCGGGTGGTCTCGTATCGGTGCCACGGCGGCCTGGACGAGGCTGTGGCCCCGATCACGGTGGACGATCTGCTCCTGGGTTTCGTGATGATAGGCCAGTTCCGCACGGCATCGCGGCCGCCGAAGCCGATGCTTCGGGCGGCGCGACAAGCCAGACTTGCGGACAGGGATCTCTCCGACGCCTTCATGACTGTGCCGATGCTGGGAACTGAGCGGGCGGAGCACGTTATCCGCATTTTCGGCCTGCTGGTCGGGTTCATCGCGCGGCTGCACCTGGTGGGCGTGGCGGCACGCGGCGCCGTCCATCCTCTGTTGCGGCACATGGCCGAGCGACCCGAGCTGCCCCTGTCGCTGGACGAGGCGGCGGCCATGGTCCACCGCAGCCCGTCCACCGTGTCGCACCAGTTCCGACGCACCGTCGGCCGCGGTTTCAAGCGGACTCAGATCGAGCTTCGCCTGAAGAGGGCCGAGCAGTGTCTTCGCGAGTACCCCGACATGCAGGTGTCCGAGGTGGCCGCCCAGGTCGGGTACGCCAATGCACACTACTTCTCGCGGCTCTTCCGCAAGCACCGCGGCGTGTCTCCGACGGACTACCGTCGCGGCCGCGAGCCTCCAGGAGGCCACGAAGGGGCGACAAAAACGTAACACGTGGCCGCCTAAGCAACAAGAATGTAGCCTGGCGAGGCCCTCCCTCATCGGCCCATCCGTCCCCCCGCGCCGAAAATCCCGACGTGCTAACCGATTCTGATACAACGGGTTACGCCGCAGCCGGTGCCCAGCCAGGCCGCCAATGGCACAGTTGTTGTATCTACCCACGCCGTCCGGGAATGGCGATTCTCTGCTTGGAAAGGACGGTGTGGTCGTGGCGGATCTCGTGGAAAGCATGTCGGTCGGCGCCCGGATGCGGCGCCGGTGGGCCCGCAGCGGACAGTTCTTCGGGGCTGTCGTTGCGATGGTTGCTGTGATTGCAGCGGAGTCTGTTCTTTGCGCAGCCGAACAGGAACTCCCTGTCGCGGCGGCCGGCGACGTGGCCGGTCTGAGGGCCGCTCTGCACGAGGCCGTCACGCTCAGCGCCGCCGAGGCCGAGGCCGCCCCCGAGGCGGCTGCCCACACCGCGCCCGACGACCAGGCGGCTGACGACGCCGACGGGCTCTCGGTCTCCCTCGACACGACCTTCAACAGCAAGTACGTCTGGCGAGGTCTCCTGCTGACCGACGACCCCGTCTTCGAGCCCTCGATCAGCATCGCGTGGAAGGGGCTCTCCGTCAACGTCTGGGGCAACATGGACCTCACCGGCGTCAACGGCAACCGGGGCGACTTCAACGAGGTCGACGTCTCCGTCGACTATAGCATGAGCCTGGTCGGCCCGCTCGGCGGCTCCGTCGGCATGGTCTTCTACACGTTTCCCAACACCGCGTTCAACTCCACCACCGAGTTCTACGCCGGACTGAACCTCGACGTGCCGCTCTCGCCGTCGATCACCGCCTACTTCGACGTGGACGAGGCCGACGGCACGTACCTGACTGCCGACATCGGTCACAGCTTCGACCTGCCGCAACTGGCCGACGGCGTGACGTGGAGCCTGGATCTCGGCCTGGGCTTCGGCTGGGGATCGGCCGACTACAACCGCTTCTACTTCGGTGGCGGCGGAAGCGGCTGGACCGACCTGCACAGTTCTCTGTCCCTGCCGATCCAACTCGGCGACCACTGGACCGTGACACCGTCGGTCGGCTACCACGCCGTCCTCGACGACGACCTGCGGGACGCCGTGGCCAATGACGACAACGTGGTCTATGGCATCAGTGTGACATTCAGCTTCTGACGGCTCGCCGCGCGGGCTCGGAAGCAAACAAGAGAAGGAGACGACTCGTGAAACGATCCTTGCGATTGATGGGCACCGGCGCTCTGGCCTGGCTGCTGGTGTGCGGCATGATGTGCGTTCTGCTGGCGCTGACGGCTCCGGCCCATGGCCAGGAGGCCGCCGACGCGGTGCCGGCCGATGTTCCGGCCGCGACAGCTGACGCTTTGTCGGCCACCGCCGCCGATGCTCCGGCTGAGGCTGCCGAGCCGGAGTCTTCGATCAACGCCTTGGACACGGTGTGGGTGCTGGTGGCTGCGTTTCTGGTCTTCTTCATGCAGGCTGGCTTCGCCATGGTCGAGACCGGGTTCACGCGCGCCAAGAACGCCTGCAACATCATGATGAAGAACCTGATGGACTTTGCCGTGGGCTCGCTGGCCTACTGGATTGTCGGATTTGGCCTCATGTTCGGTGCGAGCGTGATGGGCGTCTTCGGGACGGGATTGTTCTTCGCCAGCCCGAGCGACCCGTCGCCTCTGGATAATCTGCCGACGATGGGCTTCTGGATCTTCCAGGCGGTCTTTGCCGCCACGGCGGCGACGATTGTCTCCGGCGCCATGGCCGAGCGAACCAAGTTCCTCGGCTACCTGCTATACAGCGGTCTGATCACGGCCTTCGTTTACCCGCTGGTCGGCCACTGGATCTGGGGTGGCGGCTGGCTCAGCGGCAGCGGCTGGCTGGCCTCGGTGCTGGGCACGGGCGTGACCGACTTCGCCGGCTCCACCGTCGTTCACTCGGTCGGCGGCTGGATGGCCCTGGCTGGGGCGATCGTCCTCGGACCGCGCGTCGGCAAGTACGGGCCCAACGGCGCCGTCAAGGCTATCCCGGGCCACAACATCCCGTTGGCCGCCCTGGGCGTATTCATCCTGTGGTTCGGATGGTTCGGCTTCAATCCGGGCAGCGAAGTGGCGGCTTCCGGCGCCAGCGCGATCCACATCGCCAATATCGCCGTGACCACCAACCTGGCTGCGGCTGCCGGCACCGTGTCCGCCATGTTCACCATCTGGGTCAGCAGCGGCAAGCCTGACACCAGTATGACCCTCAACGGCGCCTTGGCCGGCCTGGTCGCCATCACCGCCGGGTGCGCCTCCGTGAGCCCGCTGGGAGCTGTGATCATCGGCCTGGCCGCCGGAGTGCTCGTCGTGTTGGCGGTCGAGTTTGTTGACAAGAAGCTGAAGGTCGACGATCCCGTGGGCGCCGTCAGCGTGCACGGCGTCTGCGGCGCCTTCGGCACCCTGTGCGTCGGCCTGTTCGCAACCGATGGCGGCCTGTTCTACGGCGGCGGACTGGCGCTGCTGGGGGCTCAGGCGGTGGCCGTGGCCAGCATCTTCGTCTGGTGTATGGTCCTCGGGCTGATCATCTTCAAGGGGATCTCCATGACGGTTGGCCTGCGTGTCACCCGCGACGAGGAAGTCAAGGGCCTGGACATCGGCGAGCATGGACTGGAAGCCTACAGCGGATTCCAGATCTTCACGACGGAGTGATCGGCGCAACCGCATCGCGGGTCGGCGCGGTCCAAGGGCCCGCCGGCCCGCGACAAAGGAATCAGTCAGGAGACCACTGAGATGAAACTGATTGTCGCATACATTCAGCCGTTCCGCCTGGACGAGGTCAAGAAGGCTCTGTACGAGGCGGACGTCTTTCGCATGTCGATCACCAACAGCCTTGGTTGTGGCCAGCAGAGGGGCTATCACGAGGCTTACCGCGGCGTGGAATTCGAGGTGAACCTGCTGAAGAAGGTACGCCTGGAGATCGCCGTGAACGAGGACTTCGTAGAGCCGACCATCGAGGCCGTCATCAAAGGTGCCCGCACCGGCAACATTGGCGACGGCAAGATTTTTGTGCTGGACCTTCCCGAGTGCATTCGGATTCGCACCGGCGAACGAGGCAGCGCAGCCATCGGAGGATGATCGTGTTGGCGGAGAGCGTCAGCTGCCCGGGGCTCACGTTGCTCTCCTGATTCAGTCGAGTCGCCTGCAAAGAAGCGGGTCCTGTGTGCCGGGAGCCAGTCGACGAGAGAGTCGACCGGCCTCTCTGCACATAGGCAGTGCATCGGGCGATTCCACGGGACCCTGTTTTGAGGAAGGAGGAGTGTTGCGATGCGGAATGTGGCGCTGAGGCACGCTTGGCGAGGCGTGCTGTGGCCGGTCCTCGGGGCGGCCGCACTGGTGCCGGTCATGATGGCCGGTGTTGCCAAGGGACAGGACGTTGCGACGGCTGCCGGACAGGCGAGCGACGCCATGAAGTCCCTGCTCAGTGGCGTCGATACCATCTGGGTTCTTGTCGGAGCGTTTCTGGTCTTCTTCATGCAGGCCGGGTTCGGCATGGTCGAGGCCGGCTTCATCCGGGCCAAGAACTCCTGCAACATCCTTACGAAGAACTTCATGGACTACTGTGCCGCCAGCATCATGTTCTTCGTGATCGGATATGCCCTGATGTTCGGCGGCGGCAACGGATTCGTCGGTCTGAGCGGCTTCGGCCTCTCCGGGGCCTCGGTGCCGGGCGGGGTGAACGTCCCGCTCTGGGCGTTCTGGCTGTTCCAGGCCGCCTTCTGCGGCGCCGCCGCCACGATCGTCGCCGGCGCCATGGCCGAACGCATGAAATTCCAGGCGTATCTGGTCTACACGGTGATTATCAGCGGCCTGGTCTATCCGATCATCGGCCACTGGATCTGGGGCGGCGGCTGGCTGGCCAACCTGGGGTTCGCCGACTTCGCCGGCTCGACGGTGGTCCACTCGACGGGCGGCTGGGCGGCCCTGATCGGCGCCATCCTCCTGGGGCCGCGCCTGGGCAAGTTCGGTCCCAACGGCAATGCCAAGGCCATCGCCGGACACAATATCCCCATGGCGTCGCTGGGCGTCTTCATCCTGTGGTTCGGCTGGTTCGGCTTCAACCCCGGCTCGACGCTCGGCGTGACGAGCGACGGCGGCGCCCTGGCCGCCCGCGTGGCCGTGAACACGAACATGGCGGCCGCCGCCGGCGCCATTGCCGCCATGGTCACCGTGTGGCTGCGGTTCGGCAAGCCCGACCTGTCGATGACGATGAACGGCGCCCTGGCCGGCCTGGTGGCTGTGACAGCCCCGTGTGCCTACATCGAGGTCTGGGCCGCGGTGGCTATCGGTTTGATCGGCGGCGTGATTGTCGTCTTCGGCGTCCGACTGCTCGACCGGCTGGGGGTGGACGATCCCGTGGGCGCCGTGCCGGTGCACGGGATGAACGGTCTGTGGGGAACGCTGGCCGTGGGGCTGTTCGCCAGTCCGGCCGTCGGCGGCGACGCCGGGCCGGTGGGCCTGTTCTACGGCGGAGGGCTGCACCAGCTCGGTGTGCAGGCGCTGGGCGGGCTGGCCGGAGCGGCGTTCTCGCTCACGGTGATGGGCCTGGTGTTCCTGGTGCTGAAACGCACGATGGGCCTGCGCGTCTCCGAGGAAGAGGAACTCAAGGGCCTGGACATCGGCGAGCATGGGCTGGAGGCCTACAGCGGGTTCCAGATCTTCACGACGGAATGACCGGGCGTGATCGTTTGAGGGCGTCTTGTCGCAGCAGAGCAAGTTCCGGCACGTTCAGGAGCATGAACCATGAAGCTGATCATCGCATACATTCAGCCGCACCGGCTGAACGAGGTGAAGCGGGCGTTGTACGAGGCCGAGGTGTTCAAGATGTCGATCACCAACACCCTGGGCTGCGGGCAGCAGCGGGGTTACCACGAGACTTACCGCGGCGTGGACGTGGAGGTGAACCTGCTGAAGAAGGTCCGGCTGGAAATCGCCGTGAACGAGGACTTCGTGGAGCGGACGATCGAGGCGATTGTCCGCGGGGCCCGGACGGGCCGGATCGGCGACGGCAAGATCTTCGTTCTGGATCTGCCCGAGTGCATCCGCATCCGCACGGGGGAGCGCGGCGGGGCGGCCATCGGCTGAGGCTCGGAGAGAACGTCGGGCGGCACGGCCGCGCGTGTCGTAGCCCCCGAGCCGCCCCTGCGGTGAGCGCAACCGTAGGGTGGGTCCCCCGGACCCGCGCGGACGCCGGGGTTCGGCCCTCACCGCCCCTGGACTGTGCTCGGGGCCCGCTCTCCCTGCGAGGAGGGCGCGCGGCTGACGATGCCTCCGGGAGGGGGCCGTGCAGGGGGCCTTGGGGAATTGCCGGATGAGCCACATTTTTGGGGTACGCACCCCCCGCGGCCTACAAGAATGTCGCATCCGCGCCAGGGCCAGTTTCTGTGTGGAGGCGAAGCGGTTTCGTAACAGATTGTCGGACAAAGGGTTGTACGAACGGGTTTGTGTTGTGGCACGAATCTTGCTATAAGAGGTGGGATATGCCCGGGTATCGTCCCCGGACGTTCAGGTGGCAAGGGACACCCTAACGCAGGAGACCGAAGGATGGACAAGGCAGGCGTGTTGAAAGCCGTTGCGGACAACAAGATCAAGTTTGTCCGCCTGTGGTTCACGGACGTGCTGGGGATGCTGAAGAGCTTCGCCATCACAGTCGAGGAGTTGGAAGAGGCGCTCGAGGGCGGCATGGGCTTCGACGGTTCGAGCATCGAGGGGTTTGCCCGGATCGAAGAGAGCGACATGATCGCGATGCCCGACCCCGAGACGTTCACGATCCTGCCGTGGCGTCCGCAGGGGGATGCCGGGGTGGCGCGGATGTTCTGCGACATCCTGACGCCGCAGGGCGAGCACTACGCCGGCGACCCGCGCTGGGTGCTCCGCCGCAACCTGGCCGAGGCGGCCAAGCTCGGCTACACGTACTATGTCGGACCGGAGCTGGAGTACTTCTACTTCCAGAACAGCGAAGGGACGGAGATTCTCGACAAGGGCGGCTACTTCGACCTGACGCCGCTGGACGTGGCGTGCGATCTGCGCCGTGACACGGTCCTTGCGCTGGAGAAGATGGGCATCAAGGTCGAGTACTCGCACCACGAGGTGGCGCCGAGCCAGCACGAGATCGACCTGCGGTACTGCGAGGCCCTGCGCATGGCCGACAACGCCATGACCTATCGCCTCACCGTGAAGGAAGTGGCGATGATGCACGCCGTCTACGCGACGTTCATGCCGAAGCCTCTGTTCGGCGAGAACGGCAGCGGCATGCACGTGCACCAGTCGCTGTTTGCAGGCTCGAAGAACGCCTTCTTCGACGCCAAGGACAAGTACCTGCTGAGCGACGTCGGCAAGAGCTACATCGCCGGCCTGCTGCGGCACGCGCGGGAGTTCTCGAGCGTGGTGGCCCAGTGGGTCAACAGCTACAAGCGGCTGGTTCCGGGCTACGAGGCGCCGGTCTACATCAGCTGGGCGCGTCGCAACCGTTCGGCCCTGGTCCGCGTGCCGATGTACAAGCCCGGCAAGGAGAAGGCCACCCGCGCCGAGCTGCGGTGCCCGGACCCGGCGTGCAACCCGTACCTGGTGTTCTCGGTGATGCTGGCGGCGGGCCTCAAGGGGATTCGCGAGAAGTACGAGCTGCCCGATCCGATCGAAGAGGACATCTTCGAGATGAGCGACAAGCGCAAGGCCGAACTCGGCATCACGTCGCTGCCGGGCAGCCTGGGCGAGGCCATCGAGATCACGGCCAAGAGCGAGCTGGTCCGCGAGGCGCTGGGCGATCACGTGTTCGAGAAGTTCGTGGCCAACAAGCGGATCGAGTGGGACCGCTTCCGGGTCCACGTCAGTCAGTACGAACTGGAAAACTACCTGCCGATTCTCTGAGCGGCGTCGGCAGGCCGTGAGGGCCTTGGGGCACAGTCGTTCGGTCACTTTATCCCGGGCAGGTTAAAGACCGACGACTGTGCCTTTTTGGCCGGAAAGTGCCTGGAAAATGAGCAACGACTGCCCATTGCCGGACCATGACGACGAGCTGGTCGTCTGCGACGGCACCCAGGAGGAGTTCCGCCGCATCGCCGGCCTGATTGCCCGGGCGGCCATGGCCGACGGCAGCGGCGTGAGAATCGTTTCGGCCGAGGCGGCCGAGCGCATCCTTGACCGGGCCGTGGAGGGGTTGTGCCGCAGCCATTCGGCGGCGAGCGGCGACGGGCTCTATCGCCGCGTGATTCGCATGGTGGAGCGGTCTCTGATCCGCAGCACGCTCCAGCGCAGCGGAGGGTGCCAGCTCAAGGCGGCCCGCATCCTGGGCATCAACCGCAACACGTTGCGGGGCAAGATGCAGCAGTTGGGCGTGCGAAGCATCGGCGGATGATCGGCCGTTGCCGGTGACCGCAGCTTGTCGAGGAGGCGCCCGTCCACGGACCACGGCGCCGGAGGGCTTGCCCAACCTCCTATAATTCCTGAGCCGGGAGCAGATCGAGGTGGACTATGCAGGACGTCTGGCGAGAGGATCGCCACCGCAAGTGGATTCGCGACGAGAAGGACTCGTCGGGCTGCGCCATCAGCGGCTTCATCCATGAGGACGGCCGCCGCGAGAGCGGCGACGCCATCATCCGCAGCATCGAGAGCATGCACGACCGCGGCAACGGCCTCGGCGGCGGTTTCGCGGCCTATGGCATCTACCCGCAGTTCGCCGAGCACTATTGCCTGCACCTGATGTACGACACGCCGCAGGCCCAGCAGGTGACCGAGGAGTTCATCGCCGCGAGCTTCGACGTGGCCCACAGCGAGCCGATCCCCACGAGGACGCTCGAGGTGATCCGGCGCCGGCCGCTTCTGTGGCGGTGCTTTGTCACGCTGAAGGCGGAGGTGCGCGACCGACACTACGACCTGACGGACGACGATATTGTCGCCATGCAGGTCATGCACATCAACCGCGCAATCGACGGGGCTTTCGTCTTTTCCAGCGGCCGCAACATGGGCTGCTTCAAAGGCGTGGGCTACCCGGAGGACATCGGGCGGTTCTTCCGCCTGGAGGAGTACGAGGCGTACATGTGGACGGCCCACGCGCGGTTCCCGACCAACACCACCGGCTGGTGGGGCGGGGCCCATCCGTTCGGCCTCCTCGACTGGGCCGTCGTCCACAACGGCGAGGTCTCCAGCTACGGCATCAACCGCCGCTACCTGGCAAACTTCGGCTACCATTGCACGATGCACACCGACACAGAGGTGATCGCGTACCTGTTCGACCTGCTGATCCGCAAGCACGCGCTGCCGATCGAGGTGGCGTGTCTGGCCATGGCCCCGCCGCTGTGGAGCGAGATCGAGCGGATGCCGGACGAGCAGCGGGACCTCGTCTCGATGCTCCGGGCGGTCTACGGCGGCGCGCTGCTCAATGGCCCGTTCAGCGTCGTCGTTACGTTCACCGGCGGCATGATCGGGTTCAACGACCGCATCAAGTTGCGGCCGATGGTGGCGGCCCGGAAGAACCATACGCTGTACGTCGCCAGCGAAGAGGCGGCCATCCGGCTCATCTGCGACGATCCGCAACAGATCTGGCACCCGCGCGGCGGCGAACCCGTCATCGGACGGCTGCGCCAGGAGGTGGCCCTTGCGTAAGTGGCTCGTGGAACCCGATTTTCTGGTCGAGCGCGACCTGGACCGTTGCATCAACTGCCAGGTCTGCGTCCGCCAGTGCGCCAACGACGTGCACTACTACGACGAGGAAGGCGAACTGGTGGCCAGCGACAGCGAGCACTGCGTCGGCTGTCACCGCTGCGCGACGCTCTGCCCGACCAAGGCCATCAGCATTCAGGAGGCGCCGCTACAGTTCAGGCCCAACGGCAACTGGACGGCCGAACGCATCCGCGCCGTGTACAAGCAGGCCGAAGGCGGCGGCATCCTCCTGACGGCCATGGGCAACGACCGGCCGCTGCCGGTCCTGTGGGACAGCCTCCTGCTGAACGCCAGCCAGGTGACCAACCCGTCCATCGACCCGTTGCGGGAACCGATGGAACTGGTGACGTTCCTCGGACGCAAGCCCGACCGCGTGAAGGTCTCCGCGGCGGCCGACGGCCACGTCCGGCTCGAGACGCAGCTCGGCCCGCAGCTTCGCCTCCAGACGCCGATCATGTTCTCGGCCATGAGCTACGGGTCGATCAGCTACAACGCGTCGTTGTCGCTGGCGCGCGCGGCTCGCGAGGCCGGCACGTTCGCCAACTCCGGCGAGGGCGGCCTGCATCGCGACTTCCGTCCCTACGCCGACAACATGATCGTGCAGGTGGCCTCGGGCCGTTTCGGCGTCGACGTGGACTACCTGAACCTGGCCGCGGCCGTGGAGATCAAGATCGGCCAGGGCGCCAAGCCGGGCATCGGCGGGCACCTGCCGGCCGAGAAAGTCGACGCCGAGATCAGCGCCACGCGCATGATTCCCGAGCGGACCGACGCGCTGAGCCCCGCGCCGCACCACGACATCTACTCGATCGAGGACCTGCGGCAACTGATCTTCGCCCTGAAGGAGGCCACGCGGTATGGCAAGCCCGTGGGCGTGAAGATCAGCGCCGTGCATAACGTGGCGGCCATCGCCTCGGGGTGCGTGCGGGCCGGGGCCGACTTCGTGAGCATCGACGGCGTGCGAGGCGGCACCGGAGCCGCGCCCACGGTGATCCGCGACCACGTGGGCATCCCGATCGAGCTGGCCCTGGCGGCCGTGGACTCGCGACTGCGCGAGGAAGGCATCCGCAACCAGGCGTCCATCGTCGCCGCCGGAAGCTTCCGCAGCTCGGGCGACGTCATCAAGGCCATTGCCCTCGGCGCCGACGCCGTCTACATCGGCACGGCCGCCCTCGTGGCCATGGGCTGCCACCTCTGCCAGCGGTGCTATACCGGCAAGTGCAACTGGGGCATCGCGACGCAGGACCCCACGCTGACGAAGCGGCTGAACCCGGACGTGGGCACGCGGCGGCTGACGAACCTGCTTCGCGGCTGGTCGCTGGAGATCAAGGAGATGCTCGGCGGCATGGGCATCAACGCCATCGAAAGCCTTCGCGGCAACCGCGAGCACTTGCGCGGCGTCGGCCTGGGCGACCGCGAGCTGAATATCCTCGGCATCAAGGCCGCGGGGGAGTGAGCCAGTGAAACGCATTTTCGCCAAAGAACATCTCTGTATCGGCTGCCGGCTGTGCGAGGTCCATTGCCTGGTCCAGCACTCGAAGTCGAAGCGCATCATCACGGCCATGACGCGCGAGAAGAGCCACATCACGCCGCGCGTCCGCGTCCAGGAGTCGGGGCAGGTGACCTTCGCGCTGCAATGCCGCCACTGCGAGCGGCCGCGGTGCCTGGAGGCCTGCATGACCGGCGCCATCACGCGCGACCCGAAGACGGGCATCATCCTGCACGACGCCGACAAGTGCGTCGGGTGCTGGATGTGTCTGATGAGCTGCCCGGTGGGGGCCATCCAGCGCGGCCGCGAGGGCCACGTCGCCAGCAAGTGCGACCTGTGCCAGGGCCTCGACGTGCCGGCCTGCGTCGAGAACTGTCCGAACGAAGCACTCGTGTTCGAGGAGCGATCAAGGTGAATTACCTGATAGTCGGCAACTCTGCGGCCGCCGTCGGCGCGATCGAGGCCATCCGGGCCGCCGATCACGACGGGCGCATTACGCTGCTGGCCGCCGAGCCGGATCACACGTACTCGCGGCCGCTGATCTCGTACCTGCTCGCCGGCAAGGTCGCCGGCGAACGCATGAGCTACCGTCCGGCGGACTTCTACGAGGCGCACGGCGTCGAGGCGCACCTCGGCGAAGAGGTCGCACGCGTCGATCCGGCGGCGCGGGCCGTGACCACCGCGGCGGGCCACCGCTTCGAGTACGACCGCCTGCTGCTGGCCACCGGCGGCAAGCCGTTCGTGCCGCCCATCGCCGGCCTCGACACCGGCGGCGTCTTCACGTTCACCCAGTGGGACGACGTGCGGCGGATCGAGTCGCACCTGGCCGAGCACGCCGTGCGCGACGCCGTGGTCCTGGGCGGCGGCATGATCGGCCTGAAGGCCGCCGAGGCCCTGATGGCCCGCGGCCTGAAGGTGACCATCGTCGAACTGGCCGACCGGCTCCTCAGCACGACGCTCGATGCCGAGGCCGGGGCGATCCTGGTCGAGGCCCTGCGCTGTCGTGACGCCGCCGTCTGCCTTCAGACCACGGTGGACCGAGTGCTCTCGCGCGGCGGCATGATCCAGGGCGTCCACCTGACCAACGATTTCGAGATCTACTGCCAGATGCTTGTGGTGGCCATCGGCGTCGTGCCGAACGTGGCCTTCCTGGCCGGCAGCGGCATTGCGACGCGCCGCGGCATCGTCGTGGACGAGCGGATGCGGACCAGCGCCGAGGACGTCTATGCGGCGGGCGACGTGGTGGAGGCCGACGACGTGCTGCTGGGCGAGAAGCGGCCGATCCCGATTCTGCCGCTGGCGTACAGGCAGGGCTTCGTCGCGGGCCGCAACATGGCCGGCCTGGACGAGTGCTACCACGGCGGCATGGCCATGAACAGCATCGAAATCTGCGACGTGCCGACCATCTCCATCGGCCGCACGACCGTCTGCGACAACTGCTCCGACGAGGGATGCGAGGTGCTGGTGCGTCGCGACGCGAAGCAGGGCATCTACAAGAAGGTCGTGCTCCGCGAGGGCCGGATGGTGGGTGTGATCCTGGTGGGCGAGATCGACAATGCGGGCATCTTCGCGGGGCTGATCGAACGGCAACTGAACGTCGAGGCCCTGAAGCCGCTGCTGTTGTCGAGCGAGTTCGGGCTGTTGTCGCTCGACAGCGAGTACCGCAAGCACATGGTCAGTGGACCGGGGATCGAGGTATGACGACGACAGCACAGGCCGGATGCGTGACGCTCTCGGCGCGCGGCAAGGTCTATCGGGAACTGAACGAGGAGATTCGCCGGGCCTTCGACG
Organism: Phycisphaerae bacterium; assembly: GCA_012729015.1. Taxonomy (GTDB): domain Bacteria; phylum Planctomycetota; class Phycisphaerae; order FEN-1346; family JAACEH01; genus JAAYDY01. Next base: position 59,654 of record JAAYDY010000088.1, read on the forward strand.
GCGGCGCCGCGTGCGTTGAGTTGCACGACGTGATCGGGCACCGGTACATCGGTTGCGGCCTGTCGGGCTCGGGACGGATCGTGGTGCACGGCACGCCGGGCAACGACATGGCGGCGTTCATGGACGGCCCAGAGATCGTGGTCCACGGCAATGGGCAGGACGCCATCGCCAACACGATGAACCGCGGCCGCGTCGTCATCCACGGCGAGGCCGGCGACGTGCTGGGCCACTCGATGCGCGGCGGGACGATCCTGGTGCGCGGCAGCGTGGGGTACCGGGCCGGCATCCACATGAAGAGTTTCCGCGACAAGCGGGCCGAGGTCGTCATCGGCGGCGCGGCCGGCGACTACCTCGGCGAGTACATGGCCGGCGGCCTGATGATCGTGCTGGGCCTGGGGCGCCTGCCCGGCCAGCCCATCAGCGGCATCTACACGGCCACCGGGATGCACGGTGGCAAGATGATCCTCGGCGACGACATCGAGGAGTACCGCCTCGGCCGCGAGGTCGGCAAGAGCGACCTGGACACCGCGGACCGCGACGAGTTGCAGCGCTTCGTCGAGCAGTATGTGGCGGCCTTCGGCGGCCGGGTCGAGGACATTCTGAACCGGCACTTCGTCAAGTTGCTCCCTGTGTCGCGGCGGCCCTACGGACGCATCTACGTCTACTGAGTGTCGCGTGGCTGCATCAATGTGCTGTACCGTGGCACGGGCATCTTGCCCGTCAGTGGCAGGGGCGTCCTGCCCGTGCTCAGGCGTAGGGTGGGTCCACCGGACCCACGCGGGGCCTGCCGCGTCCAGTACCAGGGCCGCGTGGCGCCATTGCGAACGTTGTGACCTTTCTGCGTGGCTGCCCCTCGACAGTGCTCGGGAACTACGTCAAGCAGCCACCCTACGGGCTGAGTGTCGCGGCGCGATCAGTTCCGTGTTGCGCTCTTGTGCTGTCGGAGCCGCGCGGCTACAATACGCCTCCTGGTTGCCGCGCGGCGGCTCCACGGTGGGAACCGTGTGGCAGCCGTGGCGAAGCGTTGTCAAGCGAACCGGTCTGAAGGCAGGGAGTTCCGAATGGGTATCAAGGCAATTGATCTGCGTCGCGGCATGGCCGTGGAATTCAAGGACGGCATCTGGATCTGCGTTGCCAACGAGAAGGTGGCCAAGGGCAACTGGCGCAGCTCGCAGGTCATCCAGTTGAAGAACCTCCAGAGCGGCCAGCTCGTCAAGGACCGGTTCCGCACGGACGAGCTGTTCAACGAAATCTACCTCGATCGCAAGGAGATGGAGTACCTGTACGCCAACGGTGACCACTTCGTCTTCATGGATCCGTCCACCTACGATCAGGTGGAAATCGGGTCCGACTTCATCGGCGACGCCGCCGTGTACCTGACGCCGAACCTTCACGTGCAGGTGTCGTTCGTCGAGGGCAAGGCCGTCACGTTCGACCTGCCCAACACCGTCGAGCTGACCATTGCCGACACCCCGCCGCAGATTCAGGGTGCCACGGCCACGGCCCAGATGAAGGACGCCCTGTGCGAGGGTGGCGCGAAGATCAAGGTGCCTGCTTTCATCGTGAACGGCGAGGTCATCAAAGTGGACACCCGCACCGGCGAGTACCTGAGCCGGGCCTGAGCGGGCGGTTCACACACCTGTCATCCTGGGAATGCTCAGCGGGGCGAGTCGGTGGACTCGCCCCGTTCTATTCTGCGGCGACAGACAGGCCGACCGTGGTGCACGCCCCCGGTCGGCCCTTCATGGCCACGCCCCTGGACGGGCTCGGGATCCAGGACCAGCGGAGTCATGCCGCCCGCCACAATGTGTAGGATGAGACCCTCCGAGTGCGGTTGAGTCCCCGACCTCACGGGACCGGCGACTTGACCAGGGCCGACTCGTAGTCCGCCACCCTGAGCGTCTTGCCTCTGGCAACGATGCGGTGACCTTCGGCCTCGAGTTTCTCCTGCTGCGTGCGGCCGTTGCCTGGATAGCGGGGATTGAGTTGGGCGCCCGTCTTGAGCACGCGCCACCACGGCGGCACGCGCTTGGCGCCCTCTCCGGCGGCTTCCTCGGCTGCATGGGCGATCAGCCATGCCATGATGCCGGTGGTCATCGGGCAGGCGACATCCACCTTGTGCATGCGACACAGCATGCCCCCGATCTGCTGCATGGTGATCAGCCGGCCGCGCGGCACGCGACAAATGATCTGTTCCACCTCATCGGGCGAGGGAACGACGAACATCTGCCCGGCCTTCTCGCAGAACCACCGCTTGGGCAGGTCCGGCTTGGCCTTGGCGGCGGCCAGTTTCTGCCGCCAGCTCTTCCTGCCTCGGGCGGCTTTGTGCTTGGGGGGCTTCGCTGGCACCACCGTACAATTCCTCCTCTCCAATGGCTCCAGAGACATGCCGATGGCAGGATACTACGTGGCGGCCTCGCAGGCAACAAGAAAGCCGCGCGACCGGGGGCGGCCGCGCGGCTCTCGGAATCCTGACGGCACTGCCGCCTCGAACGGCACTACTCCTTCTTGTCCGCCTTGTCGTCCTTGCCAGCCTTCTTGGCCAGAGGGTAGAACTTCACCCAGTCGATGAGGTATCTGGCGTCCTCCTTCGGCGGGCCCTTGATCCAGCTCGGCTTGGTCCACGCGTTGAAGAACATCTCGTGGCCGACATCCGGCGGTTCCTGGCCGGGCGGGCACTTCCAGGTGCGCAGCTCCTTGCCGTCGACGTGCCAGACGATCCGATCAGGCAGCAGGTCGATGCCCCAGACATGGAAATCGTCCGACGGATTGAACTCCAGCGGCACGTCTTCCACGAAGGCGTTCTTCACGCCGGGCACGTGGACCGCGAGGTGGACCTTGCCGGTCTTCTTGCCGAAGGTATAGGTCAGCAGCTCGATGTCCACCTCGTACTTGGTGCCGTCGTCGGCTGTTTCGGTGGCCATGTTCTCCCAGTCGTCGGTGAACATGCTGTTGAGGACGCCGGGGACCGATGCCGCCTTCAGCCGCGCCACCCATCGGCCGTAGGGATAGTCCTTGGCCGTCTGCATCGAGCCGCCGCGGTACGGTTCGCCGGCCAGGACGGTCTGGACGAGGCATCCCTTGCCGTCGTCGGCGCAGCGGTCGGGCGACATCTCCGTGCCGTTCTGTTTCCAGGAGGCGACGCGCCAGTCTTTCTGGGTTTTGCTCCATCCGGTGTCGAAGTTGTCCTGAAATGCGGGCTCGTCGGCGAAGCGGGCGGTCTTCGGCCCGGTCTTTTCGGCGGCGGCCAGCAGGCTTGCGCCGGCCACGGCCACCACCGCCAGCGTCCACCATCGTTGCTGTCCCACGATCATACCTGGTCTCCTTTCGAGTATCAGCCGCGCGCGTCCACGGCGGCCTCACTGCCGCCATGGTGTCGGCGATACGTGGTCGGGGCGACGCCGTACTGGGCCTGGAAGGCGCGGCAGAGGTGGCTGACGTCGGTGAAGCCCCACTCTTCGGCGATGGCCTTGAGCGAGTCGCCCGAGGTGACCAGTTGCCGGGCGGCGCCGCTGAGGCGGTGCCGCAGGGCGAAGTCCGCGAACGTGATGCCCGTAACGCGGCGGAACATGTCGCTGAATCGGTTGCTGCTGAGGCCGCAGAGCTTGGCCGCGTCCTCGGTGTTGATCCGTTTGCGCGTGGCGAAGACGGCGTCGATGGCCTGTCGGACGCGGCCGAAGTCGTCGTCGGCCGGCGCGGCGCTGCCCTTGGGCGGTTGCCAGGTCCGCGTGAGGTCCAGGAGCACCTCCAGCAGCAGCAGCCGCAGACGCACCTGGCACTGCGGCCCGGGATGGTCGGCGATGGCCCGGAACCGTTCGGCCACCTCCAGCATGGAGGCCCGGTCGGGTTCGGCGACCTGCGGCCGGTAGGCCGGCGGCACCGAAAACGGCAGCAGCCAGTTGTGCCCGGTGTACTCGTCGAACCGCGTGTCGGCCAGCAGCGTGGGATGGATAATCAGCGACAGACGCTGGCATGGGCGGTCGATGATCCTGTAGGCGTGAGGTTCCCACATGCCGCAGAGCCAGACTTCGCCCGGTTCCAGGGTGCGTTCCTGGTCGGGGAAGATGCGGGCCATGCGGCCGCTGAGAAGGATGCCCAACTCGACCGGATAGTGGAACTCGAACGCCGTTCCCCAGGGCACGTCGCCGTCGGTAGAGATGCAAAGGATCGGACTCTCCCGCGAGACCGTCAGGTCCGTGCGTCGAATGGCCATGGCGTCGAGCCAGCCGGATCGCATTCCAGATCTCACCTGTCGTCCTCCAGAACGGTCATCGGCGACATCGCAAAATACAGTGTGCGTGCCGCGGGTACGGCAGCCACGGCAGCTATTAGAACACAGGCCATGGCGATATGGCAACGGGAAAATTCGCCCGTGGAGTAGAAAATATACAATGCTCGCGCGGCCTGCCGCGGGTCACAGAGGCCTGAACCGCGGAATTTCCGGCGTGTGGCGCGATGCGACCGCGGCGCGGGGGTCAGTCTGCGGTATTTTCCGTGGCGCCGCCGGCCGTCTGCTGGCGCCGATAGACAGTGGGCGGCACGCCGTAATGGGCCTGGAACGACCGGCACAGGTGACTGACGTCGGTGAAGCCCCAGTCGTCGGCGATCATCTTCAGCGGGTCGCTGGAGCCGACCAGTTGGCGGGCGGCGCCGCTGAGGCGGTACCGCAGGGCAAAGTCCGCGAAGGTGATGCCGGTGACGCTGTGGAACATGTCGCTGAAGCGGTTGCGACTCAGGCCGCACAGTTGGGCGGCCGCCTTGGTGTTGATTCGTTTGCGCGTGGCGAAGACGGCGTCGATGGCCTGTCGGACGCGACCGAAGTCGTCCGGCGAGGGCGTGGCGCTGCCCGGCGGCGGCTGCCAGCCGCGCGTCAGGTTGAGCATGGTTTCCCACAGCAGCAGCCGCAACCGCACCTGCGACATCGGCTCGGGCCGCGCGGCGGCGGCCAGACGCTCGGCCATGGCCAGCATGGCGGGGCGGTCGGCCTCGGCCACGCGCGGCCTCGCCGCGGCGCTGACCGAGAACGGCAGCAGCCAGTTGTGGCCGGGAATCTCCTCGAACCGCGTCTCGGCCAGCAGCGGCGGATGGATGATCAGGACCGTGCGGTGGCACGGGCGTTCGACGATCTCGTAGCCGTGGGGCTCCCACATGCCGCAGAACCAGACGTCGCCGGGCTCGAGAATGCGTTCGTGGCCGGCGAAGATGCGTCGCATCCGCCCGCGCAGGACGATGCCCAACTCCAACGGGTAATGGAACTCGTAGGCCGTGGACCAGGGATGATCGCCGGTGTTCAGCAGATAGAGCACCGGTTGCTTCTGCGACACGGGCAAGTCCGTCCGCCGCACAGCCAGGGCGCCCAGGGGTCCGGGTTTCATGGTGCGTGTCCTCCAGGGAAGATCATGGTGCAAAAAAGCAATTGCTGGTGCCAATTTTACCGAGTATTGTCCTTGTTTCCTTTGCTCTAAGGTGTAAAACGACAAAAACCCACTCTGGTATCGGACAGTTTAAGGATTCGTGTGCAGTGATTGCCCTTGCGACCTGAGGATGGATGTGATGAAGCTGTCGTACCGATGTCCGAAGCTATGGGTGGCCGTGGCGGTCGTGCTGGTGGCGTCCGCGGGGCGGTGCGATGCCGCAGCCGCGGCGCCCGAGGCGGCCGCGTTGTCGTTCATGACTCCCGTGGCGCCGCCGGGGCGCCTGCTCGTGACCGATCTGGACGAATCGTCCGGGCCGGCGGCCAGTCTGAAGTTGCTCCTGGGCCCGGAAACGGTGGTCGTGCGTCCCGAGGCGTTGGCCGCGGGGATGCCCGAGGGCGGGGAACTGGGCATGGTGGTCCTGTCGCTCGGCGCCGCCGACGCGGCAGCGGCGTTCGGAATGATTCGCCGGTACGCCGAGAGCGGCCGCACGGTAGTCGTGGACACGGCCGCCTATGCGGCCATGACCGGTGCGACAGTTGTCATGGCGCCGACGGATCACGTGCGGATCGTCCGCGAGAGCGACCTGGCGGCCGGGCTGAAGGTCGGCGACCGTCTGCCGCTGCACGGGCGCGGCGGGCTGGCGGCGTTGGCGGGCGTGCGTGACGGAGAGGATACCGCGGTAATCGCCGTGGCGGGGCCGGAGTCGGCGGCGGCCCTGGTTCAGCAGCGGGTGGGCCTGGGCCGGATCGTCGTGACCGACCTGCGGACGCCCGGCGAGCCGTTCGTCTGGCATCCGGGCACGGTGTACAAGTACCTGTTTGCCGCCAACGCCGTGGGCAATCCGGCCCGGTTCGGCCGCCTCTGGCCATCCAGGCCGACCTATGCCGAGCTGGTGGAGCAGATCAAGGCCCTGGCGGCGGCGCACCCGGCCCTGGTGTGTCGGGTGGAAGGCCCCGCGGCCGGCGGCTACGAGATCTACAGCCTGACCCTCGGCGACGCCGAGGCGCCGGGCCTGCTGATCCTGGGCTGCGTTCACGGCAACGAGTGGGAAAATGCCCTGGGGCTGGTGACGTTCGTGCGACACGCCCTCGAGCGGCCGGCGGAGGTCGGTTTCGACCCGCGGAAGGTGCGGCTGACGGTGGTCCCGGTGGTGTGCCCGTCGGGGTACGATAGCGTGTCGCGGGTGAACGCCAACGGCGTGAATCTGAACCGCAACGGCGACGTGAAGTGGCAGGAGTACACGGCGGCCGACACCAACGGCGACGGGGCGTATGGTCCGGGCGACCAGGACTGGAAAGGCGCGGCCGCCCTGAGCGAGCCCGAGACGCGGACGCTGATGGGCATCGTCGCGCGAGGCCGGTTCCGTGCTGTGCTGGACCTTCACAGCAATCCGTCGGGGACGGGCTACAACAAGCTGATGTCGAGCCGTTCGTCGGTGCCTGGCGCGGCGGAGGCGACCGAGGCCCTGGCGCGGCGGTTCACGGAGCGCGTGGCCGGCCGCTATGTTCTGCGGCAACAGCACGAGAAGGCGATCAAGCGGATCGTGAACGAGCGGGTCTGGAATGGCTCGTCGGGGCCGACGCTGAATGCGAGCACGTTCCTGTCGGCCGGCCGCCACAGTGTGCTGGTCGAACTGCCGGGCGGATTCTGGATGCAGGATCCCGTCAAGAGCGCGTATGGCACGTTTCTGTGTACGGACCTGGTGAGCGAACTGTGTGTGGCGTTTGTGGACACCTACGGCGAGCTGCCGGCGGCGACGGAGAGTCGTGCGGCAGCGCGCTCAACCCCGGAAGGAGAGCAGCGATGAGACACCTGGTGCAGTCGTCGGCGTCGTGGGCGATCGTCGTCCTGGCGGCGCTGTGTTGCGGATCGGCGGCCGCGGCCGCAGAGGCGGACGCGACGTATCCCTGGCCTGAGGCGCTGTTCAGCGACCCGATCGAGGTTGGTGACCTGGACATCTGGCGTCGCGTGGAGATCACCGGCGGCGGGAAGGTGGAGCTGAGCACGGGCGTGCGTTACAACGGGCGGTACGCGGTGCTCTGCACGGCGCCGGACTCGGGCGCCGAGCCGCGGCAGGCCCGGGTGCTGGGCCAGTACACCGGCCATCCCCGGTTCGCCGAGGCCAAGTCGTTCTGCCTGCGGGCGCACCTGCAATTCGGCAAGGACTTCAAGGCCGGCTCGGGGTGCAGCGTCATGGCGCTGGGCAGCTTCAAGGCTCCGCCCGATGGTTCGTACGAGGGGCACATGATCGAGGTCGCCGTGAAGCAGCGCGGCAACGGCGTGGTACTCTGTCTGCCTTCGTCGGCGAAGAAGGAGGAAGGCAACACCGTCCTCAAGCCGAAGGCGTGGCACTGCGTGGAACTGCATGTGGTCCCCGGGGCCGAAGGCAAGGCCGACGTGGCGGTGATGCTGGACGGCAAGAAGGAACTGGCGGCGTCGGGCGTGGCGTTGCCGCGCAGGCCGGACGGCCTGGCGGTGGGGTTGCTCCAGTGCGCCGGGTCGGCGGGCGGGTCGCTTCTGGTGGATGAGGTGGAGGTGACCGACGCGCCGACGGGTCCGCGTGAGGCGGCAGTGCGGCTGGCGCATCCGAGCTTCGTGCCGCGCATCGGCGCGCCGGTGGTGGCCCTGCTGACGGGCGACCGGGAGAACGACCGGCTGGTGGCCACGCTGACGAGCAAGGCGGGACTGGACCGGAAAGTGTTCGAGGGCAAGGGACCGTTCGAGGGACGCGTGGATTTCCGCGTGGACCTGGCCGGGCTGCCGGCGTCCCAGTACACGCTCACGGTGACCCTGCAGGATGCCTCGGGCAAGGCCCGGGCCGCGGCTCAGTACAGCTACGCCAAGCCCTACGACGGCGACACGGAGTACTCGATTGACGCGTCGAACGCGATCACCTACCAGGGCAGGAAGTTCTTCCCGGTGACGTCGTTCGGCCTGAAGCGGACCGAGATCGCCAAGTGGAAGCAGGAGCGGTACTGCAATATCCTGTACGGGAAGGAGTGGGGCACGGAACTGGTGGGTGTGCCGAAGTACAAGCGTCTGCTGGACGTGGCGGCCGAGCAGGGGATGACGGTGATCGGGCCGGCGGCCGACGACCGGTTCGACCGGCAGGGGTTGCCGCAGTGGGACCCGAAGGCGATGGAGGAGTATCTGAAGGAATTCGTGAACCATCCGGGCGTGGCGTGGTGGATGTGGCGCGAGGAGCCGATCAACTGGAAGTACGACGCCGCGACGGTGAAGTCGTGGTACGACCTGGTGAAGCGTCTGGACCCGAAGCGGATGCACGAGAACCTGGAGATGGGCGGCTGCTACCAGATCGGCATTCTGCGGGCGAAGGTGGTGTACAACACATGGCCGTACCTGGTGGGCGACTCGTATTCGTGGGACATTTACCCGATTGAGAACGAGCACGAGAAGAACGGGACGTTCGTCGATTATGCGCAGGTGGCGGACCGCGTGGTGAATTGGAACATGGGCCTGGTGCCGGTGATCGTGAACGTGGCGCCGGCCGACTGCACGCCGGGCAAGAAGGGCGGCACGCCGACGCCGGCCGAGGTGGAGTTCGTGTGCTGGCTGTCAATCGTGCACCAGGCCAAGGGCGTGCACTGGTACCCGTACCAGGGCAAGGTGCCGCCGGAAAACTTCGTGGCGATGACGAAGTTCGTGGACGACACGACGGCGCTGACCGAGGCGATCCTGGGCGAGGAGTCGCCGGTGCCGGTGACGGACAAGGAGCAGGGCGGCGGCCGCGTGGACGTTCGTGCGACGACGGACGGCCAGGGGAACGTTTACATCTTTGCGGTGAACCTGGGCCGCGAGGGCGAGAAGGTGACCTTCACGCTCGGCCGCCGGATCGACGGCAAGGCGTTGCCCGAGGGGCTCCAGGTGGAAGTGTACGGTCAGGATCGGACGATCGCGCTTCAAGGGGCGACGTTCACGGACGAGTTTGAGCCGATCGGTGTCCGCATCTACAAGCTGGCGGGTGCGGCGAAGTAGCGGTCGCATCGGCCCTCGGGTCCATGCGGCCCGGCTGGGTCTGGCAGTGATGCGACGTGCATCGAGGCAACTCGGGTGTGTGGACCGTGGCGGCGGTGGCGCTCGTGGCGACATGGAGCGTGGCCGCCGCCGCTTCTTCACCCTCGAAGAGCCGCAGCAGGTCAGGTCCACAGATCCGACGGATTGTTCGCTCGGCGTGTCGGGTCTGTTGACCCGACCTACGGGCTGATGCCCGCTACGAGTGTCGGTTCCGTTGACCCGACCTACGGGCGCTCCGCGTGGGTCCGGGGGACCCACCCTACAGGCTATCGCGACTTGTCATCCATTCGCGGTGCGGCGCACCTCTCGGAATGGGGAGCCCTTTGGGTTCCTGCTGGGTGTTGATACAATAGGAACGGTCGCGGCGGGGGTGCGACGGCCGGAGGCGCGGGACCATCTGCCGTGGACGGCGTCGGAGGCGTGCGGTGACGGGTCGAGTGTGGGCGTGTCTGTTGGCGCTGAGCGTGTGGGCGGGCGGCGGCTGCGCGCCGTCGTCGGCCGAATGCTCCGGCGATGCGCTGGTGAACGAGGAGACGGCCTTGGACGCGCTGCCGAAGGCCCAGTTCGACTGGAAGGCCCTGTGGGTCTGGATCAGTCCGTCGTCGAGCCGCGAGGACGTGCAGCAGATGGCGTCGCTGGCGGCCGAGTGCGGGTTCACGGCGATCATTGTCAACACGGGGCACCGCGGGGAGGCGTCGTACAAGAGCCGCTACAGGCCCATGGCCGCGGGGCAGACGGTGGACGTGCTGGGCGAGGCCGTGGCGGCCGGCCATAGCCGCGGCCTGGAGGTCTACGCCTGGATCTCGTACCTGGCGGGCAGCGGCACGGAGACATTCCAGAAGGAGCACCCGGACCATGTGCAGGTGCTGCTGCCGGAGGAGGAGGCGAAGGCGGCCGCCGGCACGCGGACGAGCCCGGACCGGGCGGACGTTCAGGGCGGCAGTTGGCTGTGTCCGGACCGCGGGCTGACCGAGTACGAGCGCGGCATCACGGACGAAATCGTCCGCAACTACGCTCTGGACGGCATCGCGATCGACTTTCTGGGCTACCGGAACTACCGGGCGTGCTACTGCGCGTTCTCGACGGCTCAGCGGGCGGCCTTCGCCCAGGCCCATCCGGAGCTGTCGGCGGAGCAGGTGCTGATGCAGTTTTCTCGGCAATCGCTGGTGCACTTTTCGCAACAGGTCCGGGAGACGGTTCTGGCGGCCAAGCCGACGATGAAGGTGGCGATTCACGTGTATCCGGACTTCGACCCCGATCCGCTATATGGGAATCGGCTGGCGGTGGACTACTGCGGCCAGACGATTGCGTGGTTTTATGTGCCACATTGGCCGTTTGAACGTATACTTGAGAATCAGAAGGCATATATGGCGGCCCAGGGCCGGCACGTGCCGTGGAACCGTCATGTGGCCTTCGTGGGTTGCCGGGCCGATGATGCGGCGAAGTCGCCTGAGCGGCTGCGTCGGGAAATCCGCCTGGCGGGCGCCTGCGGCTGCCGGCATATGATGTTCGCGTTCCACGAGACGCTGCACCAGGATTCGGCGCTGGCTGCGGCCGTGAGGGACGAACTGACTCCGTAAGTCGTTGCACACCATGAGCCTGCCTCCCCGAGTTGACGACGAAGGGCGTCTGTTGCCTGGCCGCCGGGCCCGTGAGCGGCTGCCGGCGTGCGCGTAACGTGTGACTGGCGCTTGACATAGCCGCGGCGCGTGAGGTGCCTCGGGCAAGTGAGGATGTCTGCGGCGCTGTCACCCTGATCCGCTTGACAAGGGGGAATTGGCTCCTATATAGTATGTGGTCTTGGCGCAAGAGAAGGCGGGTCGGCATGCGGCAGACGGGGACCGACCGAAGCAGAGCGTCGTTGCGTGGGAGGGGCAGTGCCGTATGGCCAGCGTGGCGATTCTGACGAGCACATCGCCGTTGCGGAAGACGTCGTCGCAAGGGGGCGTGACCAAACAGCGGCTGAACATTGACGCGGCCATTCAGTTGGCCGACAAGTTCGACGTGGTGATCGTCGCCTCGACGGCCGCCGACGAGGTATTCGATCATATCGCGCGGAATCTGCCGCGGTCGGCGAGGATCAGGTACCGGTTCTACGGTCGCAGTTTCTTCGCCAAGCGGCGGTCGGATGCCAACGACGACGGGCGCAGCAGCGGCTGGGAAACGATCCTGGCCGAAAACCGCGTGGATTTTGAGCCGATCATCACGGTGGCCCGCGGCGGCGAGAAACGCAAGTTCGACTGGCGGGCCATGGAGGATTTCGTGGTCGATCCGGACGTCACGTTCGTCACCGGCGGCGAAGGGCAGTTGTTCTACGCCAAGGCCAGGAAAGTGCGGAAGGCTTGACCGATCACCGCGTGGGTCCGGGGGGCCCACCCTGCATCTTGTTCTCAGGAAGCGTGTGCACCATGGAATTCCTTGCGGCAGTGGCGTTGGCGTTTGTACCGCTGTTTGTCGCGATCGACGTGCCCGGCGTGATGCCGATCTTCGTCGGGATGACGACCGAGATCGAGGACCGTCGGCGGCGGCGCATCATTTCCCAGGCGACGATCGTCAGTGCGGCCATTGCGTTCACGTTCGCGCTGTCGGGGCTGGCCATTTTCCGGCTGCTGTCGATCCAGGTGCAGGATTTCCAGATCGGCGGCGGGCTGCTCCTGTTCTGCTACGCCATTGTGGACATTCTGGCCACCGGGCGCCGGATGCGTCGCAACGATGCGGCGGTGGGGATCGTGCCGCTGGCGACGCCGCTGATTGCCGGGCCGGCGCTGCTGACGACCATCATCCTGATGCAGGCCCAGCACGGGCAGGCGGTGACGCTGGCGGCCCTGACGGCGAACTTGGCGCTGGTCTACCTCGGGCTGCGGTCGGCGGAGTGGTTCTCGGCCCGCATCGGCCGCGAGGTCCTCGGCGGCATCTCGAAGGTGTTCATGGTCCTCCTGGCGGGCATCGGCGTCATGATGGTGCGCCAGGGGCTGACCTTCTACCTGTCCAACTTCACATTCCACGTGGCCCCGCCCGGCGGCGGGCTGTGACGGCCCTCTGGCGGCGGGCCGGCGCCGCTCAATTCCGAGGATGTGCACCATGGCGTTTGCAACGGACGTGCTGCTGGCTTTCGTGCCGCTTCTGGCGGCGATGAACCCGCTGGGCAAGGCGCCGGTCTTCATCGGCCTGACGCAGAGCGCAACCGCCGAGCAGCGGCGGCGCGTCATGTGGCAGGCCCTCGGCGTGAGCATGGCCATCTGCCTGGCGTTCATCCTGATCGGCCGCTACGTGTTCCGGTTCCTGTCGATCAATCCGGCGGACTTCGCCATCGGCGGCGGCCTGCTGCTGTTCGCGTTCGCCGTGGCCGACGTGTTGAACGTGCGGCGGCCGGTGCCGATGGGCGACGAAGACGTCGTGGGCGTGTGTCCCCTGGCGACGCCGCTGATTGCCGGGCCGGCGGTCCTGACGACGCTGCTGCTGATGGTCGATCGGGTCCACGCGCCGGCGACGCTGGTCGCCCTGGCGGCCAACGCCGTAATCATGTTCCTGGTGCTGCGGTCGGCCGGCGGCCTGATGCGCCGCGTGGGGCGGCCCACGCTCGTCGGCCTCTCGAAGATCATGATGATTCTCCTGGCCGCCATCGGCGTCATGATGGTCCGCAAGGGCATCATGTTCTACGTGACCAACGGCGGCGCCGCCGTGGAATAAGAAACCACCTCAGAACAGCCTCTTGTGGCCGGGTGCCATGCCTGCCCCGTCGAGCCTGTCCGACAATTCGTTGCGTGGTTGGTTGTTGCTGGGTGCCATGCCTGCCCCGTCAGGCATGAGCGAATTTCCATGCCCTTCCGCGTGGCTGCAAGCAGCCACCCTACGCCTGATCTGTCGTAATGCCCTGTCCTACAGCGCGTTGCGCATGCCGAATTGTCGGACAGGCTCGCCCCGTCAGGCATGGGCAAGTTTCCTTGCCCTTCCCCGTGGCTGCTCCTCGACGGTGCTCGGGAACTGCGTCAAGCAGCCACCTTACGGGTTTCCGACGTTCGACCCTCACCGCCCCGAGCGATGCTCGGGGCACCTCTCCCTGCAAGCAGGGCGAGGGGTAGCGGTGCGTGCTTCGCACGCGGCGGGTGACACACATCCGCGTGGGTCCGGGGGACCCACCCTACGGGCCTCCTCAGCAACCCATGCCTGACGGGGCAGGCATGGCACCCGGCTCGTGGCACCTCTCCCTGCGAGCAGGGAGAGGAGTTGTCGCGGGTCGTCGCGCGCCACGGTGGAAGACGGCCGAAGAGGTTTTCTTTTCGCTCAGGGTCGGCTACCATGGGCGTTCATGAGCCCACGGTTCGGCCGACATGTCGCTGCAACGTTCGTCGCCTACATGGCGGGTCTGGCGGCGAACCTCCTCGTGAGCATCCTGGTGTCGCGGCTGCTGGGTCCGGAGAAGGCCGGGCACCTGGTGATGGCCATGGTGGGGCCCAACGTGCTGGCGCTGGTCGGGACGCTGGGGCTTCCTGCGGCGGTGAGCCATTTCCTGAGCCGTCGGCCGGACGACGCGCGGCGGATCGCGGCGTCGGCGCTGGCGTGGTCGCTGGCCTGCGGAGCCGCGCTGGCCGGGGCGTATCTGGCGGCCCTGCCGTGGGTGGCGCCTGCGGCGGGCGTCGCGCTGCCCCTGGCGGCGCTGGCGGCGGCCGTGATTCCGCTGGAGATTCTGATTCAGACCACCATGGCCGTGTGCCAGGGGCGGCAGGCCTTCGGCCGGCGGATGGCCATTCTGTTGTCGTACCGTTGGCTGTACGCGGCGCTGGCGGCCGGGGCGGTGGCCCTGGGGCATCGCGATCCGACGGCCATCGTCGCGGCGAGCGTGGCGGCGTACCTGCTGGCCGACGTGGCGGCGCTGGTGACGGCGGTGCGGCTCGCCAGGGGTGCCGCGCGCGAGGGCGAGGACGCCGGCGACGGTGGCCGTGAGGTTCCGTCGGAGCGGGGCGGACTGCTGCGGGCCATGGCGGCTTACGGCTGGCGGGCTCACGTCTCGGCGGTGCTGATGTTGCTGCTCCTGCGGGCGGACGTGTACCTGGTGCGGTGGTTCACGGGAGATGCCGCCGAGGTGGGGTTCTACTCGCGCGGCGCGCAGGTGGCCGAGGTGGTGCTCTACTTCCTGCTGGCGGTGGAGAACGTGCTGTTTCCGCGGATGAGCGGGCTGCCGCCGTCGGAGATTCCCGCAGCCGCGGCCGCCCTGTGTCGTCGCGGGTTGCTGGCGGGGCTGGCCCTGGCGGTCGCCTTCGAGGCGGCGTCGCACTGGCTGATTGTCGTGCCGTTCGGCGAGGCGTTCGCGCCGAGCATCGCGCCGCTGCGGATTCTGTTGCCGGGGGTGCTGGCGGTGGGTTTCGCGCGGATGCTGTTCGCGGTGTTCTACGCCCAGGAGCGGCCGTGGGCCCCGGCCGTGGTGACGGCGGTCGCCCTGGCGCTGGTGACGGGGCTGGACCTGGCGCTGATTCCGCGGTGGGGCATTCAGGGGGCCGCGGCGGCATCGCTGGCGGGCTACGCCCTGGCGGCCGTGGCGTCGCTGGCGTGGTTCGCCCGGCGCAACGGGATGCGTGCGCGCGACTTCCTGATTCCCCGGCGCGAGGACCTGGTGGCGCTGAGGTCGATGCGGTAGCTCCACGGCCTCCGCCGCGTGGGTCCGGGGGACCCACCCTACGCGCTGCACGCAGGGCGAGGGGGTAGGGTGGGTCCACCGGACCCACGCGGGGCTTTGGGGTTGCCCGGCCTGGTGCAGGGGTAGGGTGGGTCCACCGGACCCACGCGGGGCTTTGGGGTTGCCTGGCCTGGTGCGGAAACGTATTGTATCTGCATGACACACTATCGGCGGGCATTCGTGCCGGGTGGCACGTTCTTCTTCACCGTGGTGACCTTCGAGCGTCGGCCGATCCTGGCGACAGGGGTGGCGCGGCGGCTGCTCGGTCGGGCCATCCGGGCCACGCGGCGCGATCGGCCGTTTGACGTGGTGGCTCTGGTCCTGCTGCCGGACCATCTGCACACGATCTGGACCCTGCCGCGCGGGGACGACGACTTCTCGACCCGCTGGCAAGTGCTGAAGATGCGGTTCACCAGGGACCTGCTGCGAGCGGGCTGGGAGTCGGCGGCGGTGAGCCGGTCGCGTCGCTGTCGCGGCGAGCAGGAGGTCTGGCAGCGGCGGTTCTGGGAGCATCGTGTGCGCGATGAGGACGACCTGCGGCGGCACATGGACTATGTGCACTGGAATCCGGTCAAGCACGGCCAGGTGCGCCGCGTGATCGAGTGGCCGTGGTCGACGTTCCATCGGTACGTGCGTCTGGGTGTCTATCCGCCGGACTGGGGCGCCCACGAGCCGCTCGCGGGCATTGAGTTGACGACGTCGGGCGAGTGAGACTCGTTCCGCGTGGGTCCGGGGGACCCACCCTACGGGTTGGCGTGGCCATGCGGGGCGGCTCACGAGCCGCCCCTACGGTGGACGCGGCGAGGGAGTCTCTGGCGTTCGACCCTCACCGCCCCTCGGCGGCGCTCGGGGCACCTCTCCCTGCAAGCAGGGCGAGGGGTGGCGGTGCGTGCTTCGCACGCGCGTTGACGGGGCCGCGTGGCTGCCCCTCGACGGTGCTCGGGAACTGCGTCAAGCAGCCACCCTACGTGTTGCTCAGCGATCGGTGCCTGGTTCCGCGTGGGTCCGGGGGACCCACCCTACGGTCTCAGCGCATCGCGACGTCCAATTCCCCCAAGTCGAACGTCGCGTAGCCCCAGGCGATGCGGACGGCCGCGGGCAGGAACAATCCGATCAACAGGATGGTCCAGTACAGGCTCCGGGAATGCCCGTAGCGATCGAGAAGCCAGAAGTAGGCGGCGACGTAGGCCAGCGTGACCGCCGAGGAAAGCAGCAGCGCAAGCCAGGCGGTCTGGAAGAACAGGCCCAGCACAAACTCCACGGCCACATAGGCGACGGCGCACAGAAACGGTCGTCCTGTCTCGTCCAGGAGTTTCAGGCAGGCGATCAGGACGACAAATCCGATGGCGGACAATATCATGTTGCAGTTGCTCCTTCCGTAGCGTCCGTGGCGTCAGGTCCAGCCATTGTCGTAGCCGGTCTCGTAGAGGGCGACGATGTTTTCGGGCGGGGTGATGGCCTGGATGTTGTGGCATGGGGCGAGGATGTAGCCGCCGCCGGCGCCGAGGAGTCGCAGGTTGTCGAGGACTTCCTGCCGCACGTCGGCGACGGAGCCGAAGGGCAGGGTGTGCTGGTTGTCCATGCCTCCGTGGAAGATCAGGCGGGGGCCGAAGTCACGCTTCAGGGCTTCGCGGTCCATGCCGGCGCATCGCCACTGGATGGGGTTGAGGACGTCGACGCCGAGGTCGATCAGGTCGGGGATGACCGGGCGCACGGCGCCGTCGGTGTGGGTGAAGACGTGGGAGCCGTGCTGCCGCGTGAGGTCCATCATGCGTTTCATCCTGGGGAACAGGAACGTGTGCATGCACTCGGGGGAGAACAGGAGCCCTTCCTGGCTGCCGAGGTCTTCGGCGATGTAGGTGATCATGACGCGGCCGGGGATGGCCTCGAAGATACGCAGGGTGTCCTGGTAGGCCAGATCGAAGAGCTTGTCGAGGCAGTAGTGGACGATGTCGGGATGGAGGACGAGGTCCATGTAGGCCTGTTCCTGTCCGCGCAGAGTGCAGTAGCGGAGGAAAGGCTCGCTGCCGCCGCCGCGGACGGGTCGGTCGTCGCGGCCGCGGACGGCCTGCGGCAGGTGGCTGTAGTCCCACCAGTCGGGGTCCGGCCAGACGTAGGCGGCTTCGATCTGGTCGATCGAGTCGAAGGCGGCAAGCGGACTGAAGGCGAGTTCCTCGTAGACGCCCGCGCCGTAGTGGACCGGACGCGTGCGAACGCCGAAGACGTCGGTGCGCTCGGGCAGGGGCGGGCCGACGTAGCGGCCGCCGACGGTCAGCGGCGTGTCGATGTGGAGCCGGCGGCGGGCCTCGTCGAAGTCGCAGCCGAGGTGCCTGCAGAGCGTCTCGGTGGCCTCGGGCGTGGCCCAGTAGTCCATCGGGACGCGGTCGGGCCGCCGTCGGTCGAGAACGGCCTGCCACCGCTCGCGCGAGGTCATGGTTTCCCTGGGCATCGCAATCACTCCTGTGCGGACTACTGGCACCCGGCCTCGTTCCGCGTGGGTCCGGTGGACCCACCCTACGGACTACTGGTACACGGCATACATCAGCGCGACGAACGCGGGCATCAGCAGGAGAATCCAGGCGAAGAGTCTGACCATCCAGCCCGGTGACGGGGCGGTGATCTGAACGTTCCAGTGCATCATCAGGCCGCCGATTTCTTCGCTGTACCAGATGAGCAGAACCACGGGGATCAGAAAGGCCAGGAGGCGAATCGCCGCGGGGCCGGCGCCGTCGGCCAGTGCGGCGATGATGTAGGCGGCGGCGACGAGAGCCGAGAGGAGCCGGTTGATGAGCATACCCCAGGGAACGGTTTCGGGGGCCAGCGGATCCTGGTCTTCCGTGGCAAATGTTCTCAGGATACGTCGCACCTTGTTGCCCATAGAACGGCTCCGATGCAGTTCACCCGTGTAAACAAGCCACGCAGGGCGAGGGGTGGCGGTGCGTGCTTCGCACGCGGCGGGTGACACACATCCGCGTGGGTCCGCTGGACCCACCCTACGGGCTACACCGGCAACCCATGGCTGACGGGGCAGGCATGGCTCCCAACGCCCCGCCCTTCATCTCCTATGACGGTCGGGGGAGGTCCGATCTTCCCCGGCGGTTGCAGCTCAGGCGGTTTCCATGTGTCCTGGGCCTGCCCCCTGGGCGGCCGGCGGCGCGGACGGTTCGGCGGTCTGGACGGGGACGGTGAAGCGGAACGTGGAGCCCTGGCCGACCTTGCTTTCGACGCCGATGGAGCCGCCCCAGGTTTCGACGAGCCGCTTGGCCGTGGGCAGTCCGAGTCCGAGGCCGCCGACGTTGCCGGTGAACCATTCCTCGACCTGGAGGAAATCGCTGAAGATGTCGTCCTGGTGCTGCGGCGGGATGCCCGGGCCGCTGTCGCTGACGGCGACCTCGATCATGTCGGGGGCCACGGGTCGTGCGGCGACGACGATGTGGGCGACCTCGCCCTGGGAGAACTTGACGGCGTTGTCGAGCAGGTTGTCCAGGACGAGGGCCAGGTGCTCGACGTCCACGCGGACCGGCAGCAGGCCGTCGGCCAGCTCGACGCGGATGTCGGCGTGGTCGCCGCCGTGGCGGCCGACGGTGCGCGTGACGCTGCGCTGGATCACCTCGGCCAGGTTCACGGCAAAGGCCTCGTGCCGCAACTCTTCGGCGCTGAGGCTGGCATAGCGCAGGAGGGTCTCGATGAGCATCTTGAGCTCGGCGGCGCGCGATTCGACCAGGCGGAACGCCTGGGCGAGGCCCTCGTTGAGGGGGCCGTACTTGCCGCTGGAGATGAGGCTGAGGTAGCCGCTGACGATGGTCAGGGGGGTCTTGAGCTTGTGGCTCATGAGAGCGAGGAAATCGCGCTGGAGCTTTTCCTTGCGGCGCTCGCGGGTGACGTCGCGGAAGACGAACGCCAGGTTGGTCAGGGCGCCGGCGGGATCGACGATCCGGGTCCATCGCCCGGAAAGGTAGACGCCGGGGCTGACGTTCAGTTGCTCCAGGTCGACCGTGACGGAGCGCTCGGCGGTGGCCTGAAGGGCGCGGGCGTCGGGGCTCATGGCGAACCCGTCGAACAGCTCGAAGACATGGCGTCCGAGGCACTCGACGTCGGTCTTGCAGAGGAGAATCTGCGCGCGGCGGCTGACGAGGGTGGTGGTCAGGGCGCCGTCGGTGATGATGATGCCGTGGCTGAGGTCTTCGATGACGGCGTCGAACTTCTGCCGCTCGGCGATCATCGAGCGGTAGTACTTGATGCGGAGGAGGTTCCTGACGCGGGCCAGGAGCTCGGTTTTGTCGAAGGGTTTGCTGACGAAATCGTCGGCGCCGCAATCGAGGCCGCGGATGCGGTCTTCGCTGTCCTTCAGCGCGGTGATCATGACGACGGGGATGACGCTGGTGGCTTCGTCGGCGCGGAGGCGCCGGCAGACTTCGTAGCCGTCCATCTTCGGCATCATGACATCCAGCAGGATGAGGTCGGGGTTGACGGCGGCGACCTTCTGGAGCGCCTCTTCGCCGTCCGAGGCGGTTTCGGTGGCGTACCCGGCGGCGCGGAGGTTGATCTCCAGGAGGCGGACGTTGGCCGGGTTGTCGTCCACGATCAGGATCTTGCCGACTTCTCCGACGTGTGACATGGCGCCGTGTTCCCTTCTGGTCAGGCCGACTCGGCGTCGCGGCCGGGATCGGTCATGAGGTCCGAGGCCGCGGCGTCGGACGGCAGCGCGTGCGGAATGGTGAACGAAAACGTGCTGCCCTTATCCACCTGGCTCTCGACGGAGAGCTTGCCGCCGTGGAGCTCGACGAGTTTCCGCGTGAGGGCCAGCCCGAGGCCCGTGCCGCCGTACTCGCGGCTCAGTCGCGAGTCCACCTGCCGGAACTCCTCGAAGATCAGGTCCATCTTGTCGGCCGGAATGCCCACGCCGGTGTCGATGACGCGGAAGCAGGTGTCGGCGTCGCGCCACTGGGCCTCGGCGCGGATCGAGCCGCCCTTGGGCGTGAACTTTACGGCGTTCGAGAGCAGGTTGTAGAGAATCTGGAGGAGCTTCAGGCGGTCCACCCGCAGGGTGATGCCCGGCGGCTGCTCGCGGAACGCCAGCGACAGGTTCTTGCGGACGGCCATGCCCTGGATGATGGTCTGGACCTCGTCGAAGACGGCCGAGAGCTCGACCGTTTCGGCGTCGAGGGTCATGCGTCCGGCATCCACCTTCGACAGGTCGAGGATGTCGTTGATGAGGTTGAGCAGCTGGCGGCCGGATTCGAGGATGTCGCGGACGCAGCGTTTCTGTTCGTCGTTGAGCGGGCCGGCGAGCTCTTCGCGGAGAACGTCGGCGAAGCCGATGATGGCGTTCAGCGGGGTTCGCAGCTCGTGGCTCATGCTGGCGAGGAACTCGCCCTTGAGCTGGTTGGCCCGGGCGAGCTGGATGTTGGCGTCCTGGAGCTCGCGCGTTTTGGAGGCGACGAGCGATTCGAGGTTCCCGGTGTACTCCAGGAGCTTGGCTTCGAGTTCCTTGCGCCGGGTGATGTCGCTGGTGATGGTGGTATAGCCGACGGGGTTGCCGTCGTCGTCGTAGCGGAGGGTCTGGACGAATCGGACGGGGAAACGGCGGCCGCCCTTTCGGACGTGGACGGTTTCGCCGCTGAAAGTGCCCTCGCGGCGGACCTGCCGGAGGATTTCCCTGGATCGTTCGGCCTCGGCGGGCTCGCGCGGGATGACGATCTGGACGGGCGCGCCGATGATCTCCTCGGGTTCGTAGCCGTAGATGCGCCGCGCGCCCTCGTTGTACGACAGGATGGTGCCGTGCAGATCGGTGGCGATGATGCTGTACTCGGTGGAGCTGTCGAGGACGCTGTTGAGGAAGTCGGTGGTTTCCTGGAGTTCCTGGGTGCGTTCGGCGACCATGCGTTCGAGCTTCTGGTACATCTCGCGGAGTCGGACCTGCATCTCGTTGAAGGCCAGGGCGAGCTGCCCGATCTCGTCCTGGGCGCCGACGCCGACGGGGTGCGTCAGGTCGCCTTCGCCGACGCGGTTGGCGGCCTCGGCCAGGGTCTCCAGCGGCCGGGTGATCTGGCCGACGATGGCCAGCCCGAGCAGGACCGCCACGAGGCCGGTCGTGGAACCCCAGAGGAGCACCTGCCGCTTCATCGCGACGACGTCCTGGACAGCCTCGCGTTCGGGCTCCTGGGCGACGACGGCCCATCGCAGGGCGTTGTCGGCGGCGCCGGCGGGCCTGGGTACCAGGGCGGCGTCGGCCACGACGCGTTGTCCGGTCTCGTTCTGGTAGCGTCGGAGCCGCGCGGCGCTGGGCGGCTCGTGCTCGAAAGCGTCGGTGACCAGGTCGAGGCTCCGCAAGTCCATGCCGACGGCGATCCGGGACGCGCCCGGGGCCGGCGGCTCGCCGGCGCCGGGGGCCGCCAGCGGATGGGCCAGCAGCAGCCCGCGGTAGTCCACCAGCATGAGGTACCCGGTCATGCCGACGCGGGTGTCGCGGAGCAGGAGGCTGAACGGGTCCAGTCGCCACTTGGTGACCACCCTCAGGCGTCCTTCGCGGTTGGCCGTCATGACCAGCAGGGGCGGCTCCTGCTCGTGGCGCTCGAGGTGGACCAGCACCTGGCCGTAGGAGGCGTGTTCGCGCAGCTCGACGGTCAGGGGAATGGGGCGGTTGACGGTGTCGGCGTCGCGCGGCGTGTGCCATCCGCCGCCGGGGACGCGATCGTCGGCGCCGACCATCGCCGCGTCAGGATTCTTGGCGAGCCAGTCGCGGACGACGGCCTCGCGGCGGTCGCGGCCGGGTTCCAACTCGCTCAGCCGGTCGCTCAGGCCGAGCACCTCGCGGATCGTGTCGTTGATCTGGAGCTGCACCGCCAGGGCGCCGCTGCGGGCCTGGCTGCGCGTCAGGTCGGCCACCTGCCGTTCGATGCTCCGGGTGCTGAGCGTGATGACCAGCATGCTCGGCACGCAGACGGAGACCGCGGCCGTCAGGACGACCAGGATGATGAGTTTGTGGCCGAGTCTCAGATGATTCCGCATAGTCGTATCGCGTTCATTGGCCGTTCGCGCGGCGGCTGAGGCCCGCCAGGCGGCCGCGCAGGTAGTTCTCGAACGTCGGCAGCCCCGCCTCGGTCCAGGCCCGCTCGATGGCCTGCTTGGTCGCGTCGTTGCGCTGGAGCAACTCCTTGTACCGGTCCTGTTCGTTCTGTTGCACCATCATGGCGAAGTGCTTGTCGTGCGTATCCACGACGAGGACGAAATCGTCGGTGCCGGAGACCCGGTCCACGCCGAGTTTCATGTGAGGGTAGCTTTCGTTGCCGAGCCGCAGGTTGAACCGCTGGACGGCGGCCGGGTCCGAGCCGCCGGCGATGCGTTCGAATCGTTCGTCGTCGAGCAGCTCGCGTCCGCGCCGGCCGGGCGGCAGGTCGGCCTGTCGGCGGACGGCCTCGGACGGCTCGCCGTGGGGATAGGCCGTCTTGAGATACGTGGCGACGGCCCGGGAGAGCAGTTCGCTCGTGATGTCGTCGAGTTTCACCGGCGGCTCCAAAAGCTGGTCCGATCCTCCGGACGGCCATTGTATCAGACGGCCGACGCAAGGCCAGTCCCCGGTGACGGAAATCACGCGGCGCGGCGTGCGGCCTCGGATACACTTGTCAGGACCACAACGCCACATCGTGGCATGGGCATCTTGCCCATGCGTCCCATGGGCATCCTGCCCGTGGGCGAACGGCGTGTTGCAGGGCCAGGATGGCCCTGCCACTCACGGGCAAGATGCCCGTGCCACGGTGAAGGGGTCTCATGGCCCTGTCGCACTGGGGGCGGATCGGCTGATCGGAGAGACGGGATGACCACGGGTCGGGCGGATTTCGGGCGGTTACGGCGGGCCTTGCGTCGCGAGGACGTCGGGTTGCCGATGGCGATGATGGAACTGCACGTGGACGACGCCGTGATGACGTCGATCATGGGCCGGCCCACGTCGCGTCGCGACGTGCTGTCGCTGCTGGAGTTCCAGAAGGCGATGGGATACGACTACGTGAACGTCTACAGCGACCTGGTGCTGGAGTTCCGCCGCGCGAGCGTCGGCGGCGACGGGGGGCCGTCGGGCGGGCGGTCGTTCGTGGACGAGCAGCAGGGGCCGATCACCACGGCGGCGGAGTTCGAGGCGTACCCCTGGCCCGACCCGCAGGCGACGACGTGCGGCAACTTCGCCCGGGCCCGGGCGCACCTGCCCGAGGGGATGGCGATGATTGCGCGGTGCCACGGGCCGTTCGAGTGGGGCACGTGGCTGATGGGAATCCAGACGTTCTGCATGGCCCTGGCGATGGACCGCGACCTGGTGGAGCGCGTGTTCGCGCGCGTGAGCGACCTGATCGTCGAGGAGGTGTCGCGCATGGTGGTCCAGGAGGGCGTCGGCGCGGTCTGGATCACTGACGACCTGGGCTTCAACCAGGGGACGTTCGTGTCGCCGGCGGACCTGCGGCGCCTGGTCTTTCCGACGTACCGGGCGATCTGCCGCCTGGCCCGGCAGCGCGATCTGCCGGTGCTGCTGCACTCGTGCGGCAAGCTCGACGCGGTGCTGGGCGACGTGGTCGATTGCGGGATCATCGCGTTGCACTCGCTGCCGCCGGCGCTGTATGACCTGGCGTCGCTGAAGGCCGACTGGGGCGACCGGCTGTGCCTGCTGGGGAACGTGGACGTGGACCTGCTGACCCGCGGGCGACCGGAGGACGTGCGGGCGGCGGTGCGACGGCTGCGCGAGGAGGCGTACCGCGGGGGCGGACTGATCCTGAGCAGTTCCAACAGCATCGCCGACTATTGCCGGGTGGAGAACTACCTGGCCATGGTCGACGAGGCCCGCAAGGTCTGACGGCCCCGTGGCGGAGGACACACGTCCGCGTGGGTCCGGGGGACCCACCCTACATGGCTTACAGCGAGCCGCCCCTGTCATGATATGCTTCCCGCCACATCGCCTTGACACAATCCGTGGCATCGTTGTCGGCCGGTCTGATCGCGCCGCCCCCGGGGGCTTCGGGCAGATTCCGTGCCGCACGGTCGGCACGGGCCGTGCCAGGCGTGCGACAACATGCCGGATTGATTATATGAATGGTGGTTTTACCCCACGCGGGCCACCCGGCCGACTTTGCGATAGTGATACGGCAAGGCGCACTGGGGGGCGACCGGTCAGGAGCGGAGGAGCCGTGGGGGCCAGCATGGGCAAGACGATCTCGGAGACGATGTTCGACCGCATTGCGGCGTCGGAGGAGTTGCCGACCATTCCCGGAGTGGCGCTGGACGTGTTGGCCATGGCGAAGCGGGCCAACGTCTCGCTGCCGGACATCGCGGACGTGGTGGGTCGCGATCCGGCCCTGGCGGCGAAGATTCTGCGCCTGGCGAACTCGTCGTTCTTCGGCGTGTCGGCCAAGACCGGCACCGTGACGCAGGCGCTGGTGCGTCTGGGGCTGCGCGCCTCGCTGTCGGTGGTGCTCGGATTCAGCATTCTGCCGAAGCTGGCCCGGGCCGGACGGCAATCGACGGACATGCGGCTGATCTGGAACATGAGCCTGTTGTCGTCGGTGTCGGCCAAGGTGATCGAAGAGCGCACGCGGGGGCGGTTCATGGAAGAGGCCTTCACCGGCGCGCTGCTTCAGGACCTGGGCATGCTGGCCATGGTCGCGGCTGCGCCGGAGCATTACGTGGACGTGCTCAAGACCGTGGAACGCGATTCGGCCGCCGAGGTTCACGAGGTGGAAGAGGTGATGCTCGGCGTGAACCACATGGAGATCGGCGTGTACCTGCTGGGCATGTGGAACGTGCCGGACCAGATCGTCGGACCGATCGGCGGCCACCACCGGCCGGACACCGTGCGGCCGTCGGGCTATGACGATTATCGTCTGGCGCGGGTCTTGCAGGCGTCGGACGCCGTGTCGCGACTGATCTGCTACGGGCCGACGCACGCCAACGTGCTGCGCTGCGTGCGGCTGTTTGCGGACTACTTCTGCTGGCCGCCGACGTTCGTCGTCTCGTTCGTGCGCGACCTGACGCCGTCGATCCGGCAAGTGGCGCAACTGCTGTCGATCGAGGTGTCGGACGACCTGATGGAGCGGCTCGACCGGGTGACCTCGCTGAACTCCGAGGACTCGGACGTCTGGAAGGAGGCCCTGCGGCTGACGGGGGCCGAGGCCACCGCCGGGCCAGACGCGGAGACGCTCCAGTAGGCGAGTGCATGGTTCACCACCACAACGCTGCATCGTGGCATGGGCATCCTGCCCATGCGTCCCACGGGCATCTTGCCCGTCGGCGATCAGCATTCTGCGGGGCCAAGACGGCCTGCGACTCACGGGCAGGATGCCCGTGCCACGGTGAAAAGGCTTCGTAGCGTTGTAGCGTCAGGGCACATACCGCGCGGCCTTGCCGGAGCCGGGATCGGCGGGTATAGTGGTCGCGTGTCCAAACGTTCCGCACAGGATCGCCGTCGGCGTGACGGCCGCAGGACGGAGGCCGAGGGGCCGTCCGCGGTCGCGTCGCGCGCTGCGGCGTCTGTGGCGCTGCGCGGCGGGTCGCCGGCGGGGCTATCCGCCGGGTCGCGGCGGCAGGCGCTCGCGGCGGCGCTGCTCGTGGCCGTTGCGACGATTCTGGTCTACCTGCCCAGCCTCCGGGGCGAGTTCCTCAACTGGGACGACGGCACCTACGTCCGGTACAACGGATACCTGCGCGAGTTCTCCTGGGACACGGTCGCGTGGGCCTTCACGAGCACGCGATGGGCCACCAACTGGCATCCGCTGACGTGGCTGTCGCATGCGGCGGACGTGGCGGCGTGGGGGCTGGAGTCGCCGCCCTGGGGCCACCACCTGACCAGCGTTCTGCTGCACGGGCTCAATGCGGCGCTGCTGCTGGCGGCGGTGCGGCGGCTGACGGGGCGGCTGTGGGTGGCGGTGGTCGTGGCCGCCCTGTTCGCCATGCACCCGCTGCGCGTCGAGTGCGTCGCCTGGATCAGCGAACGCAAGGAACTGCTCGCGACGACGTTCGTGTTGCTGACGGTGCTGGCCTACGTCCGCTACGCGGCGGCGCCGTCGGTCGGGCGATATGTGCCCGTGGCGCTGGCCTTTGCGGCGGCGCTGCTGAGCAAGCCCATGGCGGTCACCGTGCCGGGGCTGCTGGTGCTGCTGGACGGCTGGCCGCTGGGTCGGCTGCGTCTGCGGCCGTGGCGGTGGTTGCCGGTGGTCGAGAAGTTGCCCCTGGCGGCGATGACCGTGGCCAGTTGCCTGGTGACGATGCACGCCCAGACGGCGGCGAAGGTGTCGCTCGACGCGATCGGTCTGGGGCAGCGGATGGCCAATGCCGTGGTGGCGTCGGCGGCGTACCTGGGGCAGTGGCTGTGGCCGGCGCCGGGGCGGCTCGTGCCGTTCTACAGCCTGTGGCAGAATCTGCCGCAGGGCGGCGTGCCGACGGGGCTCCTGGCGCTGTCGGCCGCGGTGATGGCGGCGCTGACGGTGGTCGCCCTGGTGCAGTGGCGCCGGCGACCGTATCTGCTGGTCGGCTGGCTGTGGTACCTGGGAACGCTCGTGCCGGTGATCGGGCTCGTGCAGGTCGGCTCGCAGCGGATGGCGGACCGGTACACGTATCTGCCGCTCATCGGGCCGGTGATAGTTCTGGCGTATCTGGCGGACGAGTTGTTGCGGCAGCGCGGGGCCGGGCCGTGGGCGCGGCGTGGGGCGGTCGCCGCGGGGTTGCTCACGGCGGCGGTCTGGGCCGGCCTGACCGTGGGCCAGCAGGCCGTGTGGCGGGATACGGTGACCCTGTGGCGGTACACGACGAGCCACGGACGCGAGGCGCGGAGCCCGGTGGCGTGGACGCGGCTGGGCGAGGCGCTGGAGAAGGCCGGGGAACGTCGGGACGCGGTGGCGGCGTATCGCCGGGCCGTGGAGCTGGGGCCGGGGCTGGCCGAGGCGCACGTGGGGTTGGCCGAGTCGCTGGCGCGGCTTGGCGACCGGGGGGGCGCGACCGCGCACGCGGAGCGGGCGCTGGCGTTGCGGCCGGGGGAGTTCCGGACGCTGATCGGCGTGGGGCAGGTGTGGGTGAACGTCGGCCGGTACGGCGACGCGCAGGCCCTGTTCCGGCGGGCGCTGGCCGAGGAGCCGGAGAGCTTGACGGCGCGGAGCCGCCTGGCCCAGGCACTGGCTCGCGGTGGTCAGTGGGAGGCGGCGATAGCGGAGTTCGAGCGCGTGCTGGCGGTGGAGCCGGCGTTTCCGGAGGCGTTGGGCAACTATGGTCTGGTGTTGATGTTCCGTCGGCAGTACGAGCGCGCCATCGAGGTTCTCAGCCGCGCGACGGGGAACGATCCGTACGACGTCGACGCGTGGTGCAACCTGGGGACGGCGCTGTCGCGGGCGGGTAGACGCTGGTCGGAGGCGACGGAGGCCTTTGGCCGCGCGGCGTCGCTGGACCCGGGGAAGGCCGAGGCCCGCGTGGGGTTGGCCGAGGTGGCCGAGGGGCAGGGGCGGCCCGCGGAGGCGGTGCCGCACTGGCGAGAGGTCGTGCGGCTGCGTCCGGAATCGGCGGCGGCCCGGTACCGGCTGGCCCGGGCTCTGGCCGAGTCGGGGCAGACGGCTGCGGCGACGGAGGAGGCGGCTCGGGTGCTGGACCTGGACGCCGGTCACGAGGCGGGGCGCCGGTTGCTGGAGCGGCTTCGCGGGGCGGGGTCGTAGGCGACGGGCCTGTGGACCGTCGCAGGCATGGCCCGTTCGGACATGCCTGCCAAGTGCATAAATGATCGATTCGCTTGACTTTAACGCCAACCGGCGTCATAATAAGGGTGGCTTGGTCGGCAGCAACGATCCGGGGGTTGTGATACCGCTGTGGAGGGCGGCATCGCGACCCCCTTTTTTTGTGCCGTTGCCGGCCAGGGCGACACGGATTGCGCAGCAAGGGCTGGGAGAAAGAGGGGTAGTCCGGCAGAAACATCGAGGAGCGCTTGTGCGGTGAGCATGCTGGATTGAAGGCGCGGCATGCGCATCTCGCGTGTGCTGAACAAGTTGCGGGGAAGGGCCACGAACGGTTTGACACTCCGCAAAACCGTTTGTGTGAACGGGGCTGGAGGGCCCCGCCCTTTCCTCGGACGGCGCGGATGGACGGGCTCGGGCGAGCACCTTGTGATTGGGGGTTTCGTCCCGTCCTCCGGATCTCCGCAAGGGGCCGTCCACAGGGGAGAGGACCATGCCTCTGCCCTGCGCTCCTCGGGTTTATTCAGGCGGCGTTCGGCCCCAGGGTCGAACGCCGCCGCTTCTTGTGGCTCATCCGGCATTTTCGGGAAGCCCCTGCACTCACCCCTCCCCCTTTCAGGGGGAGGTACCCCGAGCTTTCGGCGAGGGGCGGTGAGGGTCGAGCGCCAGAGTCCGCGTGGGTCCGGTGGACCCACCCTACCCACTGTTGCTGCCGGCGGTCCGGGCCGCTCAGGCCCTTCTGCGCCTCAGCGCCAGCAGCAGGCCGCCCACCGCCGCCAGGCCCATCGTCGCCGGCTCCGGCACGCTGACGTAGTCGTTCTGTCGCCAGAGCGTGTCCTGCCAGTTCAGGGCCACGGCCACGTATTGCCCTGTGAACGTCTTGTTGTCCTGGGTGATGAACCACTCGTCGCCCAGCTGGGCGGGGTTGGCATCCAGGTAGCCCACGCCGA
Source organism: Phycisphaerae bacterium (assembly GCA_012729015.1). Taxonomy (GTDB): domain Bacteria; phylum Planctomycetota; class Phycisphaerae; order FEN-1346; family JAACEH01; genus JAAYDY01. The sequence goes on from JAAYDY010000088.1 coordinate 88,422, forward strand.
CCACGGTGTGTCCGGCGCCGGAAGCCAGACCCCATTTCTCGACGTTCTGGTCCAGGACCGTGACGTCCTCGAACTTCACGAACGCCCATCCGTCGAACGAGACCAGGGCCGGTCGGCCGGCGTCAATCTCAGCCGTGTAGGCGTTCCACATGGCCTGGAACTGCCCCTGGCCCCAGCCCGGCGCCCAGGTGTCCTTCGAGGTAGCGACGTTCATGGCGGCTGTCTTGCTGATGCCCGTGCCCGGATCCACCCAGGCGGTTATGGCGTAGGCGGCCGCCCCCGGGCCGATGGCGTTCAGATTGGTCCATCCGGCCTTCGGAGGGTATTGCGGCATGGCACTGGACGACCAGCCGCCGGTGTCCATGAACCAGCCCATTTCGATCGTGCCGTCGTGCCACAGCCCCTGCATGAACGTGCCGGCGTTCGGGGGATTGACAAACGGCACGCTGCCGGGGTGCGCCTGCCCGTCGGTCAGGCCGGCCACGCCGAGCACGTCTTCCCAGTAGCCCATCAGGCACGCGCCCGCCGTCGGGCTGCACCAGTTCGGGTAATCGCCCACGTTCAGCCCGGGCGTCCCGCCGGCGTAGTCGTCCGGCTGGTCCCAGTCGGGCACCCCCAGCATCAGGTTGTCGGCCAGAACCGGCCCGGCCGACAACGCTATCACAACGACCGCGGAAAACCACCGCAAGGTGCGCATGTGTCTCATGGCACCGCTCCTTTCGTCCGTCAGGGTGCTCATCGTGCGGCTCGCCGTGAGTCCCGAGCCATGTCCGGAGGCGAGCCGTTCTTTGCGGCGAGACCCGGCGCGCGGGCGCCGGGGTCTGTCACGCTCGCCGGCCGCTCAGGCCCTTCGGCGTTTGATCGCCAGCAGCAGGCCGCCGATGGCCGCCAGGCCCATGGTCGCCGGCTCCGGCACGCAGACCGTCCGGATCACGATCTCCTCGATGTGCGTGCAGGCCACCAGCTTGAACGTCAGCCACTCGCCGTCGGGGTTCGGCTCGATGCGAATCAGGCCGTCGTAGACGTACCACGTGCCGCCCAGGCCGATGGCCGGGTTGCCCGTGGGCAGACTGGTGCCGGGCGGGTTGGTCGTCGGCGGGTCGCCGCTCGGCGTGGGCGACTTGTCGGACGTCATCTGCCAGTGCAGGAGCTTGTACTGGTTCGGTTCCTTGTTGTTGGGCACCCAGATGTTGACCTCGCTGATCTCGCCCGGTTCGCCGCCGACGTGCCAGGTCGTAATCTCGATGCCCTTCCAGTCTTCCACGGGTTCCAGGTGGGCCGTCTGCGGCCATTCGATGAACGGCGGGCCGTACGGGTTGAACTGCTCCACCGGCTCATAGGGGGAGACCGGGAAGATCCAGTGCTGGTAGGTCTGATTCGGCAACGTGGGGTCCCATGGCGGCGGGAAGAAGTCTTCGGCCCGGGCCGACGCGGCCACACAGCAGATGACACATAACGTGAATGCGACGTATCTCATAGTAGCGTTCCTCCAGTGACGTGTGTTGGGCGGAACGCCGGTTCGCCGCCACTGGAGCGGCCACGGATACCCCCTGCGACCAGGCCCTGGCGGCAGGGATCCATGCGCGAACCGTGACCGCCTGCCCACGGCGGTCAGACCATCGTTTTCAGTATATAGAACGGCCTTGAGATGTGTCTGAGTTCACCACGGGCCCGGGTCTCGATCCCCTCGCTATCGTCCGGGCCGATTGTGCGGCCATACGTCGGCAAGCGGGGCGGCCCCGGCGGCGCAACAGAAAAGGACAATCCTCCCCCTGGAAGACTGTCCTTCTGGATGCACCGCCAGCACGTCGCCCCCTTCATGGATTATAGTACATCAAGATACGGCGATTGTCAAATCGTTCCCCCGACTTTGCAGCCCGTTGACGATACTTGCCCCCCCGTGGCACGCACGCCCTCGGGCGCGGGGCGTTCAGCATGCAGGCAGAGCCGCGACGGCTGTAACACTGTTTTTTGTTGATAATTCCCGGTCGGCAAGTTGACACGGGTCGGATTCCGTGTTATGAATTGAGTGTAGGCATCGGGGCGGGGGCCCTGTGCCTGCGTTGAGATCACCCGGGGGTTGTGACCGCCAAACGGCGCCGCAAGGTGCGTTTGTGTGGCCGCAGCCCCCGTAGTGTTGCCGGCGACTCGCAAATGGCTCCAAGCCAGCGGGGCGAGTCGCAGGCTGTTGCGGATCAGGGATTGAAGACCGATCCGAGCAAGACAACCAGTATTCGTTAGCTGCCGCGCGCAGTGTCCGCGCCTAAGGGGGGCACGGGCTCGTTTGCGCCGGACGGCCGACGCCGGGGGACGACGTGTCGCGTTTGCGCGACATGATGCGTCCCTTTTTTGTTGGACGGCCGAGGCGGTCCGTCAAGCGGCCAGGGGCCAGGAGAGGCAACGGTCCACGTTGCGGAAGGATGAACATGAGACACTTACATCGTGAGTTGCGCATCGGTCGCCTTTGGGCAATCGCCCTGGCGGGACTCCTGACGGCCACGGTCGCACAGGGGGCCATTGTCACGACGCCTCTGTTCGATCCGTCCGCCGGCACGGCCTCCGGCTGGCAGGCCACGTATAACGACGATCAGGTCGGCCTGCGGGTGGTCGGCGTCGTCGGCGGCGAGTTGATCCTGGACGTCACCAAGACGTTCACGCTGCCGCCCAGCGACGAGACGGGCCAGTTCCCGGCCATCCTGATCAACTTCACCCAGATCGGGACCGATCAGGCGACGGCCGGCACGATCCGCATCACCGGCGAGTCGATCCTGAACCAGACGGGCGTTCCGTGGACGGACTATCACTGGCTGCTGATGGCCCAGAACAAGGCGTGGTTCGACGTGCCGGCGTCGCTGGGATTCGCCGTCGGCGCCCAGTTCCAGGCGGAATACTGGTGGCCGATCTTCAGCGGCTCGATGATGAGCCCGATGCTGACGGCGTTCAACGGCGTGGTGCCCGACGGCGCGACGTACCTGCCCGGCCTCGGGGCCGACCTGCTGATCCGGACCGACCTGAGCGGCGCGGCCCCGGTGACCGTGACGTTCAAGCAGTATCCGACGCCGGAGCCGGCGACGATGGCTCTGATGGGCTTCGGCCTGGCGGCGATGTTCGTGCGGCGGAAGCGGACGGTGCTGATGTCCGTGGCGGTGCTGGTTCTGGCGCTGACGCTGAGCGGCACGGCCGTTCAGGCTGCCCAGGTCACCGTGCCGCTGATCGAGTACCGGCTTGACATGAAGACGTTCCAGATTCTGGCCCTGGACAGCGGCTGGAACGCCACGTACGACAACGAGCAGGTCAGCCTGGTGGTGGACCAGGTGAACCTCGGCGGCGACTACGGCGTGATCGAGATTGGCAAGACGTTCCTGCTGCCGTCGGATCCGCAGACGGGTCAGTTCCCGCCGATTGACATCGTGTTCACGCAGCGGCTGAGCGACGCCGCGATGGCGACGACGATCCGGATTGCCGACGAGTCGATCACGAACCTGACGGGCAAGTTGTGGACGGACTATCACTGGGAGATTCTCGACGCCGCAGGCGCGGCCTGGTTCGATCCGGCGGCCTCGACGACGTTCGGTCTTCAGCCTTCGCCGCAGTTCCAGTTGCAGACCTGGCACATGACGCCGCAGGGCGCCGATGCGCTGGGCGTGTCGATGGGTCTGGTGGCGCCGGGCGCCAGCTACTTCCCGGGCACCGACGCCAGCGACCTGGTGATCCGCACGAATCCGCTGGTGTCGCTCGATCCGGTGAGCTTCGTGTTCCGGCAGTACCCGACGGACACCGACATTCCGGAGCCGGCGACGATGGCGCTGCTGGGCTTCGGTCTGGTGGGGCTGTTCGTGCGGCGCAGAGCGCGGTAGCGGCAGTCGCCGCAGGCGGCTGGTGAGTGAGTGAGCAATGGGGCCCCGCCGGGTGTTGGGTCCGGCGGGGCGCCAAGTGAGCAAAGCCTGGGGGAAGGGCTTGACGAGGCGTCGTGCCAACGGCGTCGCGTCACACGGCAGTGGGACCTCGCGGAGGGTGGGGCCCTGCTGCCGTCTTTTTTGCGCTCATCGGGCATTTCCGGGAGGCCGTTGCTCGGACCTCTTCCATCTGCAAGGAGTCAACAACCCCTCACCGCGCCCCTCGCTGTCGCTCGGGGCACCGCTTCCTGCGAGCAGCGCGAGGCGTGCAGGTGCGTGCTTCGCGCGCGGCGGGTGACACACATCCGCGTGGGTCCGGGGGGACCCACCCTACGGGTGCAAGGGGGCAATTACGGTCGGGTCCCAAGCGGCCCTCCTGCACTGGGCGGCCCGTCGCGAATCGGAAACAACTTCCTGTGAATCGGCAAAAACTGCGAGTTGCGAGGGCCGGCGGGCGGCAGTGACGGGCGCGGGATCGCGGTTATTGGCCGGTTGCGGGCGATTCGGGCGTGGAAAACGCCCCAGCCAGCGGCTGTGGCGCGGGGTTTGCATGGTTTGTGGCTGATGGCCCCTCGGGACGTCCGGCGGCGGGGGCCGCAGCGTGGCCGCGCGCCGGTGCGGCGAGAACACAAGCCTCTGGAAAGGAGCCTTGCTCATGGATGTCAGCGGCATCAGCGCCTCGATGGCCAAGTTGATGGGAACCATTGCCAAGACGGATACCGAGGGCGTGGCCGATCGCGTGATCCATCGCAACGACGCCGACGGCGACGGGGCGTTGACGATCGGGGAACTGGGCGTCGATCAGGACGAGTTCGCCGCCACCGACACCGACGGCGACGGCGTGGTGAGCCGCAGCGAGCTGGTGGCCCGCATCGCCTCGCGGCTCAACGAGTTGACCAATCTGGTCCTGGGCGAGACCGACAGCGGCGTCGGCGACCTGTCGCAGATCAAGAACCTGTTCGAGATGCTGTCGTCGCAGAGCCAGGACAAGACCGGCTACGACACCATCGTGGACCTGCTGACCAGCCTGGGCGTCTCGACCGAGGACACCGAGAAACTGGTCGCCCTGCTGGAACAGAATGGCCTGGACGTAACGGTCTGACGGCTTCCGGCGTCCCCCTCCTGGACGGCATGTCCGTCGGGCCTGTTGGCCCGACCTGCTCCCCCTGTGCGCCTTTTTTGAATTGCGACGGTTTCTGTGCTATATTCATGGATGATCCGTTCCGCCTTTGCGGCGGGGCAGATCGGCAGTCACCATCGCGCTGAGTGGGCCGCAACTCTATCCTGTCTATCATCATGCGACATCTCATCAGGCCCGAGGGGGATTCCGATGAGGATGCTCCGTCCGTTGCTGCTGGCAGCCACCGGCCTGGTGGTTGGCGCGAGCCTGTGGGCTGCCACGTGGACGCCGATGCCGGTGGACGCCGACCCGTTGGTGCGCATGCCCGGCACCCAGCCGGGCGACGGGGTCGTGCTGGAAGGGCCGAACCGCTGCCTGAACTGTCACGCCGGATACGCCGAAGCGGTGGAGCCGGGCTTCAACTGGATGGGGTCGATGATGGCGCAGGCGGCGCGTGACCCGATTTTCTGGGCGTGCGTGACCGTGGCGGCGCAGGACGCCATCTGGGCGACGAATCTGGTCGATCCGGGCAACGGGCGGCCGAACGCCACGGATATCTGTCTGCGGTGTCACTTCCCGGCCGGGTGGCTCGGCGGACGGAGCGACCCGACGAACGCGTCGCTGATGACGGGCGACGACTACGACGGCCTGACGTGCGACTTCTGTCACCGGATGTACGATCCGTTTGCCCCGGACACGCACAGCGGCACGCGCGAGGGGGCCGACTGGGCCGGCTACTGGGACGAGCACGGCAACACGGGCCCCGGCAGCGGCACGCTGTCGCAGGTCTCGGCCGATGCCACGCTGGCCGAGGACGTCCAGCGGCAGATGCCGACGGCGAAACTCTTCTCGGGGGGTGACTTCTTCCCTGGCGGTCGCCCGAAGTACGCGTCGACGTACACGGAACACGGGTCGGGGCAGTACTATGTGAGCGCCGGAAGCGAGAAGCGAGCGAGTTTCGCCGACGCCACCGGCCGGCACGCGATGCTCTACAGCCGCCACCACAAGTCCAAGTACTTCTGTGGCGTGTGTCACGACGTGTCGAACCCGGTGCTGGCCCAGGTGCTGCCGGCGCTGCCGGACCAGTCGGGCGGGCAGGACCTGATGACCGAGCAGTACTCGGCGTCGCGGTACTACCACGTGGAACGGACGTTCTCGGAGTTCATGGTGTCGTCGTACGGCCGCACGGGCGCCGCGACGAGCACGGAGTTCCAGTCGCACTTCAGCCCGCCGATCACGTTCGTGACCAAGTGCCAGGACTGCCATCTGCGGGACGTGACGGGCAAGGCGGCCGACATGAAGAACGCCGTGGTGCGTCCCAGCGGCAGCACGGAGCATCCGCAGAGCGGCCTGCCGCTGCACGACATGACCGGCGGCAACATGTGGGTATCGTACATTCTGGCGAGCCTCGATCCGAACGGACCGGTGTACGACGCGACGAATGTGGCGATCCTGAACAAGGGCCCCGCGGTGCTGACGCTGGACCTGGCGGCGGGCCAGACGCCTGCGGCGAACGGACGGGCCGTTAAGGCCGGGGCCGACCGGGCCCTGGCCCAGTTGCATGCGGCCGCGTCGATCACCCACGCCGTCTACAATCGCGGCAGCGGCTCGCTGAGCTTCCGCATCATCAACCAGACCGGGCACAAGCTGATTTCGGGCTTCCCCGAAGGGCGGCGGATGTTCGTGACGGTCAGGGGGTACCTCGGCCAGCAACCGATCTTCACGGTGAATCCGTACGACGATGCCGTCGGAACGCTTCGCGGCCTGCCGCACAGCGTGAGTTCGCCTCCGCTGGGGCCCGGCGAGAGCTATGAGGACGCGCTGGTGTACGAGGTGCATCCGAAGAGCGACCTGACGGGTGAGGAGGCGACGTTCCACTTCGTGCTGGCCACGGGCCGCTCCAAGGACAACCGCATCCCGCCGAAGGGATTCGACGTGGCGGCGTCGGTCGCGCGGCTGTGCGAGCCGGTCTGGCACGGGCAGAGCGCGCCGGACTACTTCACGGCGGCCGAGTATGCCGGCGGCTACGACGACGTGGCTCTGACGGTTCCGCCGGGCGCCGACCGCGTGGAAATCACTCTCTACTACCAGGGAACGTCGCGGGAGTACGTGGAGTTCCTGCGCGACGAGATCAACGGCACGGCGACGACGCTGCCGCCGGAGGCGTACATCATCCAGACGGACACGAGCGGCTTCTTCACCAAGTTGAAGGCCTGGGGCGACACGATCTGGGACCTGTGGCGTCACAACCACGGGCTGGACGGGCAAGGGCGCCGCGTGTCGGGAATCGTTCCGGTGGCGATGATCGGGACGGAGGCGCTGGTGGTGGAGCCGCAGGCCCTCGGGGTGACGGCCGGGCTGGACTGGGACTGGGTCTACCAGAATACGGTCAAGGCGACGGGGGACCGGCACCACTGCGTTCTGACGATCGGCGTGACGAGCGATCCGAACGGCAACAGCGCCTACGGGGCGACCGTGACGGTGGCGGCGACAAGCACGGGGGCGGTGGCGGTCGAACCGACGGCCGATCCGCTGGTCTGGATCGTTCGCGGGGGTCGCGTCGGGGTCGATCCGGTGGGCCGCGTGGACCTGGACATCGAGGTGACGGGGTTGACCGCCGGAGGGCAGGGGGCGGCCACGGCGTGGCTGACCGTGCGTCGTCTGGGCGACGTGGACGGCAACGGCGGCGCGGAACCGACCGACATGAGCCTCATGATCAACAGGATGAACGGCAAGCCGGTGCCCTACCCGGACCGGGCGATGGACCTGGACGTCAACGGCGGTGTGGAGCCCACGGACCTGTCGATGCTGACGAACCTGCTCAATGGAGTGGCGTTGCCGTGACGGACCGGGCGCGGCCTGCCCCGTCCGCGTGGCTGCAAGCAGCCACCCTACCGTCGCGTCGTCCTTCATGGCCGCCCCTGGACGGTGCTCGGGGCTTGGAGCGAGCCGTCCCTACGGTTGGCGTTGTCCCCGGGCTGGTTGCGCTTCTGCAGTGCAAGAGCCTGTGTACCTGCAAACATGACGTACACGCCCATGCTCCCTTGTATCCAATGGCGAATTGACCGGCCTCGGCGGCCGCGGTAGGATGATGGGACGGACGGACGTAGAGAGTCCGTGCTGCGGCGCGGTGGATTGCGGAGAGACGCCATGAGGGTTGCAGGGAAGGTTGCGGCAGGGGGCGTTGCGGTTCTGTGGATGTGGGCGTGGGCCGGCGCGGCCCTGGCGCAGCAGGGCGGGGGCGGCCCGGCTCAGCCGCCGCGCGACGCCGCCGTCGCGGAGCAGCCGGTCACCACGGGTTGGTCGGCCACGACGCTGGATGAGGACCACGAGGCGGCGAAGGAGACTCGTGCGGCCCTGAACAGCGGCAAGGTCTTCGACGCGGACTTTCATATTGTCGAGACCGCGGGTCTGACGCCGGAGCAGATCGCGGCCGCCAAGAGCCGCATCACCACGCACCTGGTGCAGTGTCGGAGCCTGTTTCCGGCGGTGCCGCGGTTTGCGTTCGCCGACGGGGCGGAGTTCTCGCTGAGCGACAGTTCGAAGCCGACAATCACGTTTCTTCACGGCATGGCGGACGATCCTCGCGGGCAGCCGTCGCTGTTCCGTCTGCCGACGCGGCAGAAACGGCAGGTCTACCTGGTGTACGTGGCGCGGGACACCTACGGGAACCTCCAGGAGGTGCACCTGCTGCTGTGGAAGACGGCGGCGGGATGGCGGGCCGCCGATCTGCACATCCATGCGGCGAAGCTCTCGGGGCTGGACGCGGCGAAGGCGGCGGCGGCGGCCGAGACGGAGACGGCGGCCGGTCGCCATGTGCTGGGTCTGGCCCTGTACAGCGCCGCCGGGGTGATGGCTCCGCGGACGGGGTACCGTCACGGCGGGGTCCTGCGGCGGATCCAGGAGCCGATTGCGTCGCTGGCCAAGCAGTTGGGGCTGCCGGAGCGTCCGATCGAGATGCTCCATGTGGGCAAGGCGGCCGTGGCGCTGCGCGGGGCCAGCGCGGTGTCGTTCAAGGGGCAACTGTACCTGCTTCTGTGGCACGATTGTCCGGCGGGGGTCGTCGAGGACGAGGCGGTCGCCTCGGTTCAGGGAACGCTGGCCTTCGAGTGTCTGTCGCGATGGCCTCAGACGAAGGCGTATTTCTGGGGCATTGCGCTGGCGACGCAGGTGGCCGTGGAGGGCGGACCGCCGCGGGCCGTCAACAACAGCTTCTCGGTGGCGGACCTCCAGAAGGCGGCCTCGTCGCCGCAGATGCCGCCGGGAACCGACCGGCAGCCCCCGGTCGGGCAGTGAGCGGCGGACCGCCGCCGGACGATCGTATCCAAGAACGCGACACGGGCGACCTCCCCGTCAGGGGGGCCGCCCGATTGGCATTTCCAGGGACGTCTGCCGCGCGGTCCGTCAGGAGACGGCCTTGACAGCCTCGTTCAGGCAGACCCGCACGGGAAAGACCCGGTCGAGATGGGTCTGCTCGAAGATGTTGGCGACGAGTCCTTCGCCGACGACGATGGCGAACCGGCACCCGGCGGCCTTCAGGTGGGCGTGCATGTTGATGAGCATGCCCAGGGCTGCGCTGGTCATGTACGTCAACCGGCTGAGGTCGAGCACGAAGCCGCGACAGGGGCTGTCGGCGGCGTGCCGGCGGAAGCTGTGGCTGAGGGCCATGACCTCGTCGGGGTGGACCAGTTGGTCCACCTCGGCCCTGGCCACGCAGACGTCCGTCTGCTCGTGATACGTCAGGATCGGCTGGTTCACGCTGAAGGCGCTCCCTGCCGTCGGCCCGGTCGGCGGGCCTCAGACATTGCGACCGAACGCCTCGATCGCCGCTTCCTGGTTCTTGTAGATGTCGAACACTTCGTCGAGCTTGGTGATCCGGAAGACTTCCATGATGGAGTCCTTGATGCCCGAGAGCTTCAACTGGCCGCCCTTCATGGCGACCTTTTTCTGAAGGCTGATCAGCATGCCCAGGGCCGAACTCGACAGATAGTTGACGCCGTTGAAATCCAGGACGAACTGGGTTCGCGGCTCGCCGTCGATGAGGGCCTTCAGGCCGGCGCCCATCTTCTCGATGATCACGGCGTCCAGGATGTGTTCCTGGCTGAACCGGACGACCGCCACGTCCCCGATGTTCTGCTGCACATACCATTCACCGTTTGCCATGCGATTACCTTTCCAATTCTTTCGGACCGGCTGCGTCGCGGCAGGGCGTCCCCTGCGCCGTACAGGATACTGGTTTCCGTCGCGCGGTCGTCCCGGCGACGCCTCATTCTGCCCGCACGCTGCGACGGTGTCAACCGCAAATCCGCCGGCGACCGAATCGGAGGCGTGCCTGAAGAGCCTGGCGCGTGTGGCGGCCGTTCGTTGGAGTGTATGGCCCTGGGCCTCAGGCTGTCGACGTCAGCCCGCGGCACGTCGATATCTGAGGCCCGAAGGGCCGACAGTCAATAGCCGGCGGCGTGAGCCGCCGGAACTTGTCCCCGCGACGCGACATGAGCCCCCAACGGGGGCGGCAGTTCATCTGCTTGTGCCTGGTACTGCCGCCCCTGACCGGGGCTTGTGTCTCTAAAGGGGCGGACTTCCGGCGGCTCACGCCGCCGGCTACTGACTGCCGCCCTTTCAGGGCTTGAAGGAGAGGTTTCTCCTGGTCCCGGTGCGTCGCGGGCGAGCGGGACGGTCTCCGAGTCAGGACCGCCGGGCGTCGTCGGTCCGGGCGGCGACGTCCCAGGTGGCTCGACCGTCGCCGTCGATGGGAATCCGCGGGCCGAGGTGATGCGGATCGATGCCCAACTGGATTTCGGCGAAGCTCTTGACGCGGGCCAGGGACTCGCGGACGTGGTTCCGCGCGGCACGGCGATAGCGGCGGCGGTCGGCCTCCACGCCCACGGCGTCCAGGCCACAGGCCCGGGCCAGGTACACCGCGCGCGGCAGGTGGAAGGCCTGCGTGACGATGACGGCCGAGTCCACGTCGAACACGCGGCGCGCCCGCTGCATCGTGTCGCAGGTGTCAAACCCGGCGTGGTCCATGAAGATGTCCTCGGGCCGCACGCCCCGGTCCTGGAGCCGCCGGCGCATGGCGTTGACTTCGTCGTAGGCGGCGCGCCCGTGGTCGCCGCTGACGAGCACCTTGGCGACGCGGCCGGCCAAATAGAGGTCGGCCGCGGTGTCGAGCCGGTCGGCCAGAATGTCCGACGGGCGGCCGCTGCGGTAGACCAGGGCGCCCAGGACGATGGCCGTCTGACGGTGCGGGACGGAGGCTGTGTGCTGGTAACGGTACGGCCGGGTTCCGACGATGATCCAGAGGTTGATGCCCAGCCACACGGCGACACAGGCGGCGGTGGCGGACATGAGGGATTTGCGGCGGCGCCAGGCGACGAGGCCCATCCATGCCGCCAGAGCAACCGGAAGCCTCGACGCGTCCAGCAGCCACCGGCCGCCGCGGGCGAACATCCGTTTCATGGCAGAATCTCCGACGAGGGGGTGCGGTTCGGTCGTCTCGCGCTGGTAGAGCTATCGTCACCAGAGCCGCGGCGGCTTGAATTCGCGTGCGTGGCGGCGCTTCAGTTCGTCCACGGCGTGGCCGCGGCCGGTCTGCTCCAGGCGCTCGCAGTACGACGGCAACATGCCCCGCGCGTGGAACGGGCCGCCCTCGGCCATCACGGTCCAGAGCGGATCCACGGCATAGCCCTGCGGCTGCGTGGCCATCATCGTGTCGTGCCACTCGGTGAGGCGCCAGACGGCCTCGCGGCAGACGTCCTCGCGGTCGCCGGCCAGGTTCTTCTGCTCGTGCGGATCCTCGAAGATGTTGAAGAGCATCTCCTTCGGGAACAGGTGGTACCCGTCGTGGTAGGTGCGGATGTAGTGCCACGGGCCGAAGCGCACGCTCCGCTGGCAGACGTGGCAGCACTGGCTCAGGACGGCGAAGTCGCGACCGGCGGGCTGGCCGGCGGCCTTGCCGGTCAGTGCGGCGGCATAGCTGCGACCGTCCCATCGCGGGGCGGCCTCGCGTCCGAGCATCTCGGCCAGCGTCGGGGCCAGGTCGAGGTTCAGGCGAATCCCCTCGTCCACGCGACCGGCCTTGGCCCGGCCCGGCCAGCGGATGATCATGGGAATGCGGTGCGTGGCGTAGTCGCTGGTGCCGTGCTCGCCGTAGATGCCCAGTTCGCCCTGGTTCTCGCCGTGGTCGCTCGTGATGATGACCACGAGGTCGTCGTAGACGTTCTTGGCCTTCAGGGCGTTGATGAGCCGCCCGACGTGCTCGTCGCAGTACCGGATGCCGCAATCGTACCCGTCGATCATCATGCGGAGACTCTGCCGGTCGGTGATTCGGCCGGGCTGTCGGGGGAACCGCTCGAAGGTGCGGTCGTCCCACATGTTGATTTCGCAGGCGCCGTGGGGGCCGACTTTCCTGAGGTGCTGGGCCAGGACGTCGTCGGTCAGCCACTTCGGCAGCGGCTCGTCGGCAAAGGGGTTGCCGAACTCGGCCGGGGCGCGGTAGACGGTGTGGGGGTCCCAGTAGTTGACGTGCAGGAACCAGTTGTCCTGGTCGGCGTTGTCCTCGATCCATTTGAGGACCGTGGGGGTGAGGTCTTCGGCCGACTCGTTGCCGCACTTGCCGGCAGGGTTGTGCACCTCGTTGAACTGCTTGTAGAACCACCAGGCGTCGTGCCGCTCGGCGAAGGGCGAGACCGTGACCGTCCGGAGGCCGGCCTTGCGCAGGACGCCCGGGAGATAGTCCAGCCGCGGATCGCGGAAGGCCCGGTTGGCGCCCTCGAGGCGCATGTCGGCGGCCGTGCCGCCATGGCCGACGACGCCCGTGTGGATGCCGAACTGGCCGGTCCACAGGGCCGCCCGCGACGGCAGACAGGGTGCGTCGCTGCAGAAGTACTGGTCGAACCGCACGCCCTCGGCCGCCACCGAGTCGATGTGCGGCGACGTGTCGCGGTGGTACCCGTAGCAGCCCAGGTGATCCGGCCGCAGGGTGTCGATGTCCAGCATCAGAATACGCATTGGTGGCATCCCTCCCATGACGTCGATGGTGCCCGGCGCGCGGCGCACAGCCGCATGCCGCCACGCGGGTCGCTCTTCATGGCCACCCCTCGACGACGCTCGGGGACCACGTCAAGCGGCCACCCTGCGGCTGCGGTCCGAAGCGAGGAGCCGGGTGCCATGCCTGCCCCGTCAGGCATGCCGAATGGCTTGGCCCCTCCGCGCGGCTGCAAGCAGCCACCCTACGGCTGCGGTCCGAAGCGAGGAGCGTAGGGGCGGCTTGCGAGCCGCCCGGACCACCTGTCCTTATGGCCGCCCATTGACCGCCAGGCCGTAAAACGCCAGCGCGGGCACATTGGTGGCATAGTCGCACAGGGTCCACGCGGGGTCAATCCCGTAGGCCGCGTGAATCCGGGCCTGGTCCTCCAGCGGCCGCGAGAGCTTCAGCTCGACGCGAGAACCGTCGCACCGGGCTTCAGTGACGTCGGCGCGGCCGGCGGCGTCCTCGACGACGAACTCGTTGACGCCCATGCCGATAAACACCAGTTGGCTGGTCACGTCGTCGAAATTCAGGGTGATGGTGCGGCCGTCGCCGCTGCGCACGGCGTCACGCACGTTCGGCGACTGCCAGGGAATGGCTTTGCCGTGGAACGCTCCCAGCGCCGCCCGGGCCAGACGCTCGCCCAGGATCACGTTTCCGGAGGCACTGTTGTGGATGCCGTCCGACAGCGGCGCGTTCATCGCGGCCACGACCACGGCGTCGCCGAGGCGGCTGACGTGCCGCTGGGCCTCGCGGATCTGCGACCAGCCGAGATGGATCTCCGGCGGTTGCACCACGTCGGTCCAGCGGCTGATCTGGGCCGAGACCAGGACGAACGGGCCGAACTCCTGGCGCGCCCGGGCGACGAACCGGGCGAACCGCTCGCCGTAGCGTGTGTAGTGGGCCGGCACCGTGCCGTCGCTGCATCCCTGGTACCAGAGCATGCCGCGCACGCGGCCGCCGGCCATGTGAACGCAGTGAACCATGTTGTGCCACAACTTGGCCTGGGGATCTTCCTCGACGTGCCACTGGACCAGGGACGAGCCGCCCCGGGCCGTCTGGACGAGGCCGATGGGGTAGCCCAACTCGCGGCGCAGGGTCTTGGCGAATCGCAGGGCCGGGCTCGTGACGGCGCCGTTGTCGCGGTTGGGGTGATCGGTGCCGGCGGGCTCGTTCAGGGGGTGCGCGGCCAGACGCCACCGCTCGCCGTTGCCCAGGAGGTGGACGCCCAGTTCCGGGCCGTCGTCGGCGGCGCCGTGCCCGGTGCCGGAGGCGTTGCTCTGGCCGGCGACGATCCACAGGTCGCCGACGCCCAGGAAGTGGACCGTGTCGCCGCGTCGGCCCCCCAGTCCGCCGGCGGCCACGGTCCAGATGAGGTGCGTTTCGATGCGGTACGGACCGCCGGCCGGCACGCCGCGGAACGTGTGCCGCCACGTGCCGTCCGGGCTGACGGTGTCGGCGTCGGCCCAGAGCCGCCCCACCGGCTCCAGCGGCACGTTGTCCGTCTCGCGCAGCAGCCGCACCCAGACCCGGTGCTCGGTGCCGCCGGGCTCGGTGTCCCACGTGCCGCCGACGGTGATGTCGGCCCGGCCCGCGGCGTCCTGCTGGTAGATGCGAAAGTCCTCGGCCCCTTCGGTGATGCGAACGTCCGCCACCTTGATGCGCCACGCGTCCATACTCGTCGCTCCCTCTCCCTGCGCCACAGTGTCTGCCCGACCACGGAAAGACACCATGATACGCACGCCGTCGGAGGGAAACAACCCGTTGGCCAATGAGCCGCAAGCCTCGTCAGGGCTTCCGGGAGTCACCGGACACGGGTGGAGTCGCCAGGTCCAGGGCCTCCGGGTGTTGCCGAATCTTCTCGGCCAGGCCGGTGGTCAGGATATCGGGACCGACGCATCGGGCGAAGTGGACGAGTTCCTCCTCGCCCCAGAGGCTGTCGTCGGTGGCGGTGCAATTGGCGAGTCGCTTCATCGCGTCGACGACCCGAGCGCGCAAGGGCTGCCGGTCGGCGGGGTAGACAATCACGGCATCCTTCGTGAAGTGCCACGGACCATCCTCTCTGAAGTCCCAGTGCGGCCACATCCACGCAGCCCACCGGACCAGGTCGCCGGCCGTGGGGGCTTTGTCGGCGGCATGGGGCCGGCCGTCGGCACGTGCCGTCGTGCATGCGTCCAGCCACGCCTCCAGCCGAACGCTCACCACGGCGGCCGCCTCGCGCGGCAGCCTCTCGCCTCCCCGGCCAGCGAGGGAATCGATGAGCCGCGACTGCACATCGATGGGCGCCGCGTCAAGGTGCTTGCCAAGCCATGCCGCGGCCGCGGGGGCGTCGGTCCTGGCGATTACGACAGCCATCTCGTCCCGCTGCTCCCGTCGCTGCTGATCGCCGGACCAGCGGTCGGCCAGTGCCACGTAAAGGTCCATCAGTTCAGGCCTCGGCGGCAGAATGTCAATGGCCCAGCCGTGCTCCAGGGCGTGCGTGAGGTAACGCTCGATGAACTCGCGATCGGCGCACTCGGGATGGCTGGAGATGAGCCGCGCGAGCCTCGATTCGGGGCGGTCCGGGGGCCAGAACGTCTGTTTGCCGCTCTTCTTCCAGGCGACGGACAGATCCAGCATGGCTTCCAGAATCTCCTTCGAGGCGTAGCGGTCGAGGACGCCGGTGTCGAAACGGTTCTCCTTGATGGTGGCCACGATGCCATCGAGCGTGTAGCCGGCGCCCAGGGCGGCGAGCCACGGGGGCGGCGGCGGATCGGTGCCCGCCGTGAGCATCTGCCGCCACTGCGGGTCCGTCAGTCGGCCGTCGGCCAGCGGGCGGTGGAACTCGCGGTAACTGAGGACTGCGCCGCGGGCCAGTTGAAGCTTGCCGCCGTAGTCGATGACGACGTAGATCGCCCTTGGCCTGGCCGCGCCGACGTGAAGGACCTGGTGGTTCTGGCGATCGGTGGCGATGTCGGCCACGAATCCGCACTCGTCGGTGACGGCGTCGAGAACATTGGTCTTGTACCCACAAAGCACGGCCATCTGTTTGCCGAAGCCTTCCAGCCAGTCATGGTCGTCCTCGGAGAGCGGCCGGCCGTCGAGTTGCTTGCGGGCAATCGCCTCGGCCTGCCGGCAGAGGATGGCCAGGTCGATCAGTTGGGGCGCGCTGACGCCTTCGCGGGCCGCCGCACGGTGGACGGCCAGGGCCACGTCGGTCATGGCGTTCCAGAACGGCAGGTTGGGCTCCACGTAACCAGGCGGGCTCTCGGGTTCGCCGAACACGTAGCCGAGGTCGGCCGCATGGAGCGCGAGTGTGTGGCGGTACGAAGCCCAGGCCGCCAGGGCGGTTCCAAGCGACTTGTCCTCGTAGGCGGTGGTGGACATGAAACGCGGGTGTCGTCCGTCCACATCGGGATGGCCCAGGGCGTGAACAAGATGGGTGACGGCGACCCACAAGGCAGCATCGCAAGCCTGGAAAACACTCTGCGGCCCGTCGGCGTCAGAATCTTCGATCCGGTTGTCCTGGCGGAACAGTCGCCCATCGCCTGCGGCTTCCCACCACGCGCCACCGAATCGACGCTGCCGGGCCAGGGCGAGAGTCTGGCACAGGGGGTCACGGTTCGCCTCCGGCTCGGCGGCCAGGAGCAGTTGCAGCGCGCGGTCGTTGCCGATGGCCGCCGCGACATCGAGTCCGCCGGGGTGCCGCAGGTTGGGCACGTGGGGCCACGCGGTGCGGGCCATGAGCACGGCGTCGGGCGTGGCCGAACGGGGCCGGAGCGACGCCACGAGCGGACGTTGGTCCTGTGGCGCGGCGTTTTCGCGAATCACCTGGACAAGATCGGCGCCCGTGGGCATCAGGGGCCTGTCGGTGTGCTCGCGCAACGCGGCGCGGGCTTCGGCCAGGCCGTGTCCCTCCACAAGCCCCATGAGTTCGCTGCTGCGGGCGGCCTCGCCCTGAGAACCGAAGATGCCGCCATCCCAGACGGTGTGGAGCACGGTCGACAGCGACGGATAGCACGATGGGCCTACCAGGTGTTGCTCGAAGTCGGAGGATTCGTCGGCGGATTGGAGTTGCTCGGCCGCGGCCAGCACCAGTGCCGCGCGGAGTGCATGGTCATCGTCGAGGTTCATCGGCATCGCCCAGAAAGCCCTCGCGCGGAAGTAGCCCTGCAACTCGTCGTCGCCGGCATAGAATCCTCGCGGGGCGAGTTGCGAGTAATCGCCAGTCTGACCCAGCAGCGGCGATAGCTCGACGTGGCCGCGCGCCGTGCGGGCCAGTTCGGCATCGACCTCGGCGGCAATGCTCTTGTAGAGCGAGCGACCAGCGTCGGTCTCGGGCGCCCAGTCGGGGTCGAGCAGTTTCTGTGCGACGGCGATCATCGTGGCGGCATGGGCTCGGGGTTCGTCAGGCCAGGCGATGGGCGCGGTCTCCCCGTTGTCGTCGTCGTGCGGCGGCAGCCCGTCGGCAACGGCACGCCACAGGTCGGCCTGAAACCTTGCCAGCCGCTGGGCCTGCCGGCACTCGATCTCCCGAAAGCACTTCGCGACGGCGAGGCCGTAGAGATGGACGGCGGTGTCGGTGGTGACGAAGTACGGCAGGCGGCCGCCCTGGTAGAACGTGAACACCTGGGGCCGCGTCTCCGGCGAGATCAGCAGCCCCTGTGCGGCAAGCAGACGTTTGCCCGCCTCGGGGCCACTGTAGTGCTCCATGCCGGCCACCTGCGAAAGGTCGAAGAACCCTTCGATCGTCGGATCGCCGTCTGCCCACACCGGGCAGGTCGCGACGAGAACCAGCAAGGCCACAGCGGCTGTTCGCATCATTGTTGGCTCCTCCAGTATGGCCGTGTTCAGGCAGCGACCGACGCATTCTATCAGTACCGAACACGTCAAGGCCACGAAAGTTGTCAAGCTCGCATGTGAATCGCAGTCGTATGGGCGGCGACAGGTGCGGTTGTCGGACTTCCGGCACAGCTCAAATTGCTCTGGTCTCGGGGCTGGGCTTGCGGTATGGTTCGCCGTATGGCACGGTTTGGGGCACATCTCTCGGTGACGGAGTTTCGTCGTGCGGCGGCGGGGCGCGGGGCGGCGCGGCGCGAGGCCGAGACCGTCACCGGGCCCGCGGCGGCGCTGGAGCGGGCCATCGAACTGAAGTGCGATTGCGTGCAACTGTTCCTGCGGCCGAATCGGCAGTGGGACGCGCGGCCGTACACGGAGGCCATGGTACGGCAGTTCGCCGAGGCAGCGTCGCGGCCGGTGCGTCGTGGCGGCGAGCCGCTCGGGCCCATCGTGTCGCACGCGGCGTACCTGATCAACATTGCCGGCCCCGCCGGCGACGTTGCACGCCGGTCGAAGCACGCCCTGATCGATGAGCTGCGCCGGGCGGACCAGTTGGGCGTGCCGTACGTCGTGCTGCATCCAGGCAACCACATGGGGGCGGGCGACGAGGCCGGGCTGCACCGCGTGGTCGAGACGCTCGACGAGGTGTTGCCGCAATTCGCGGAGTCGCCGGTCGAACTGCTGCTGGAGACGACGGCGGGGCAGGGGTCGGCGGTGGGGTGCCGCCTGGAGCATCTGTCGTGGCTGATCGAGCACGCGGCGCTGCCGGGCAAGCTGGGCGTGTGCGCCGACACGTGTCACCTGTTCGCGGCGGGGTACGATCTGGCGACGGCCGCCGGGTACGCAGCGACGGTCGAGGCCATCGAGCGGACGGTGGGCCTGGCGCGGGTGAAGGTGTGGCACCTGAACGACGCGTTGCGCGAGTGCGGCAGCCGTGTGGACCGGCACACGCACATCGGCCGCGGTCGGATCGGGCGCGAGGGGTTCCGGCGGCTGGTCGCCGACGCGCGGTGGGCCGATGTGCCGATGATCCTCGAGACGCCGAAGGAGGACGCGCGCGGGCGACCGATGGACCCGGTGAATCTGCGTCTGCTGCGACGGCTGGCCGGGTCGGCCCCTACGTCGGCATGATGCCGTTGAGGATGTTGATCAGGATGACCGCGTCGGTCGGCTCGGCGCCGCCGTTGCCGTCCAGGTCGAAGGCCCTCGGGTCGCATCCCTCGGGTCGGCAGCCGTTCAGGCAGTTGATCAGGGCGCTGAGGTCGGTCGGTTCGACGCCGCCGTTGTTGTCCACGTCGCCGAGGCGTCGGACGGTCAGGGGGCAGGCGGTCTGTCCCTGTCCGCCGGCATCGAGGCCGCGGACGCCGATGGTCAGGACGACGTCGCCGGCGGCCGCCGACGCGACCGGGCCGCCGCGAACCATCCAGACCATCGGATCCTCGGTCGGCTCGACGACGACAAGCCCCGAGCCGCCCGTCTGCTCGACCGTGACGTCGTAGGCGTCGTTGCCGCACGGATCGTCAGTCACCGAGAGGACCAGCACGGCGTCGTGGCGATTCAGGGTGGTCAGGGGGGCGTTTTCATAGATCCATCCGACATCGGTGGCGGCGGTCACGGTCAAGGGCGTCGCGGCGGCCATGATCGCCTCGGCCCAGGCGGCGCACAGCGACGACCGGACGGCGTACATGCAGTCGGGCGGGTTGAACCAACTGGCACCGTCGCGGCTGACGCTCACCGAGAGGCCGACCATTTCCCATCGGCCGGTCTCGGGATGCCGGGCGAACCACCCGCCGCCGCTGTCGCCGGAGGCCAGTGCCGCCTCGCCATCGGACTCCGCCTCGAGGGTCTTGAGCGTCCTTGGGGTTCCGACGATGCGGGTGGTGCTGCCGATGCTATCGGTGGTCGTGGTGGTGGTGGTCGAGAGGGGCTTGACCGGCGGTGGATCGAAATCGGCGCTGAGGAAGTTGCCGTAGACGGCGTCCACGGTGTTCGTGCCCCAGCGCAGGACGCCGGCGGTTCCCCAGAGGTACCCGTAGACGGTGCCGTCGCTGCCGACCAGCGGCGCTCCTCGCGAGCGGCCGTAGCCGGCCACGACGACCTTGCGCCCGACGAGGCTGACGGGGTCGTGCGACAGGGCGACGTAGTCGGCCAGGGCGGCCCTGGAACCGTCGGGCCGCGCCACGCGCGCCAGGCGGAAGTCGTAGCCGCTGTCGTGGACCTCGGTTACCACATAGGTGGCGCCGCCGAGAGTGACGGGGGTGCCCGCGCCGCCTCCCTGGTGTGTGGCGGCAACCACCCACTCGGGCCCCACGGCCACACACGTCGTGGCCGAGCCCCAGCGGCCCACCACCGCGTCGGCCGGTTTGTCCGACGGCGTCGCATCCACGTGCAGCACCACCCCCCACGCCTGTGTCGCGGCGATGGCGACACCCAGCACAGCGGCCATGTACTTCAACATCGGTTCTCCTCGAGTCTCGGTTGCGGCGGCAGGAGGCGGGTTGTTGCGGGCGGACCTTCAGGGGCAGAGCCTCGGGCGAAGCGTGCGTCCGGCGCAGAAAGACAGCGCGGACCACGGCCTCGACCTCGGCCAAGCCCCCCGCAGGTTCATGGTTCTGGAAGCATCACATCCCGAGCGCTGCGTTCAATGAGTGGTTGATATGCCTGACATCGCAAGACAGGGACAAGCTGCCAGAAGACCGCGCGATCGCCTCCTTGCACCGTGTTTCCATCCCCCATGCCGACAGGGTCTGTATCGGCAGTGGCAGCACCATATCTTGACGTGGAACGCAATGCAATAGAAAAATCTTCGGCACGGTGCGGCCCCCGAAACATGGACGCCGCCGGGCGGCGCCGGGGCATTGATTCCGTCGGCGCCGACGAGTATAGTGAAGTGCGGCCGGCGGGCGGGACGCCCGGGCCGGGGCAGGCCGTCAACTCGCTGCGGACAAGTCACCACGGGATCCATTCTGGAGGAACGGACATGAAGCGCATGGCGGTGTGGCTGGGCGTGACGGCGTTGGCGGTGGCGGCGGGCTGCTTTCCGGTGCTGCTGGACGTGGACGCCAAGGGGCGGGCCCTGGTGCCGCGACACGAGGGCGTTTTCGCCGTGGACCTGAAGACGGGGCAGGGCCAGCTGGTGATGCGCAGTTCGGCGGCCGCGTCGCCGGCGTGGGCCCGGTGGTCGCCCGACGGCAAGGCGGCGATGGTCGTCTCGGTCTCGTCCGACGCCGACAACAAGTTCCTCCTGGACGTGGCGACGCTGGGCGACGGCAAGTCGCGCCGGGTGGCCGAGCTGGAGACGGCGGCCCTGGCCCTCTGGTCGCCCGACGGCAAGGCCGTCAGCGTGGCCGAAGCGGGCATGGGCGGCGCGGGGCTGAAGGTGGTGGATGTGGCCTCCGGCGAGAAGAAGACGGTGGTCTCGCCGAGCGCCTCGTCGCACCAGTGGACGGCCGACGGCAAGGTCGTGGCGTTCCAGCCGAACGAGAACGTCGGCGGCGACAAGGCCACCGACGGGCGACTGGTCGTCGCCGATCCGGCCGGCGGCGACGCCAAAACGATCGCCGAGGCCCGGGCCACGTCGATGACGGTGCTGAGCCTCAGCCCCGACGGCAAGTACGTGCTGCTGGTCGAGAAACGCGACGACAAGGAGCAGTTGACGCGGTTTGCCGTGGCCGACGGCGCCCGTCAGACCCTGATGGCCGAGGGCGTCAAGGGGGCTTTCTGGAGCCCCGACGGCAAACGCATCGCGATTCTCCGCAAGATCGGCGACGACAACGAGAAGGGCGTTGACCTGGTAGTGACCGACGCCGAGGGCAAGCAGTCGAAGGACCTGGCCGTTGACGTCATGGAAAACACCGGCGAGATGATGGGCTCGTTGCCGGTCTACCCGACGTGGGCCGACAACGACACGATTCTGTTCTTCCGCAAAGTGGCCGTCTACGGCACGAGCGGCAAGGCCATGCACCTGTTCAGCGTCAAGGCCGACGGCGGCGACGCCCGGGACCTTCAGTTGACGGTGGACACTGCTGTGGCGGGAGCGTTAAAGGAGAAGTAGGCCGCGCGGCCGGGGGCTCGGCGGCGAGCCGTCAGTCCTCTCGGGGCCGGTTCGCCTCGGGGACGATTGTCTTGACGCCGTCCTGGTATTGCCGTTCGAGGTCGTCGAGAATCTCGTCGCGTTGGGCGATCAGCCGTCCGTGCTCGTCCACGTAGTTGGCGGCGCCGTCGTCGTCCTTGGCGTGCTCGGCCTGCTCGTAGGCGGCCGCGGTGGACGCCAGGTTGGCCTCGACCTGGGCGAGGCGCTGATCGGCGCCGGCCTGGAACGTGGCCTCGAACTCGGCCAGGGCCTCTTTCTGCGGCTGCGCGAGCGGCAGCCCCCGCAGGCGAGCCGCCGTGGCGAGGAACCGCCGATTGCCGATGACCAGTTCTCCGGTTCGCTCGTCCCAGCGATGCGTCTCGGCACGCGGGACGGCGCGTCCGGCCCGTGCCGCGGGAGCCCTGGCCCCGGCATCACGAGTCGCCTCGCCGGCATCGCCGGGCCGTCGGGCCGGTGCGTCGTCGGTGTCGCGTCGCGCGGCCACGGGCATCGGCGTGGTCGCCGGAGTTCCAGCGGCAGTGCGCGACGGCATCGTCCCGGACGACGTTCGGTTGGTGGGGGTGGCCGACGGCCGCGCGGCGGCGCGGGCCGAATCCGTGGACACATCGGCAGGCGACGACGGTGCAGAGGCGGCGGCGGGGCCGGACGATTCGGCCGCTGGGGGGCGCAGCATGTGCTGCACCACGACGGCGCCCACGCCCAGCCCGGCAACGACCACCGAGCAGATTGCCAATGTCCGCAGAAACCCCAGCCCCGACGCACGGTTCTTGCCGCTCATAGCCCACACCTCCGCGCCCCGCAGGGCGACCGGCCGCCTGCCGCCGACCCTGCCCGGCACGGATAAGTATAGTCCAATCCGGGCCTCGCGGCAAACGGGGTTACGAGTCTGCGCCGTCGGTTGTCTGGGGCGGCGGGTCGGTGACGCGGTAGACGGCCATGCCCGGCCACTGGCCTTCGACGAGTTGCAGCCCGGGAGCCGTCTTCAGTTTCTCGACGAACGACTGCGGGTACCCGTTCTGCTCGGGCTGGACGGTGTCGTCGTAGATGTGTGTGTCGTCCACGACGGCGTAGCGGATGTGGTTGGCGCGAAGGGTTTCGACGATCTCCTCGGGCGTCTGGTGGCGCAGGAAGGCGGTCAGTCCGTAGCCGCCCGTGCCGGCGTGTCGCAGGCTGGACCAGACGGGCGGCCGCCGGGCTTCGGTCACGAGGACCTCGCCGGGATAGAGCACCAGGGACCGCTCGGGCGTCTGGTCGCGCAGGTATGCGAAGACGGCCTTCTGCGAGGGGCTCAGTTGCCGGCGCCACGTGGTGTAGCCGAGGACGGCGACGAACTGAATCGCGGCAATGAGGGCAATCGCGGCCAGGCCCCATCGCCGCTTCCACAGCGGCTCCAGTCCGCGCGCCGCCAGCAGCGCCACCAGCGGCGCCGCCGGCATGAAGTACCGGATGTCGGTGTTGATGCTGAAGACGAGCGTCATGGCCGCCAGGTACAGACCCAGGCAGAGCCAGACCCACGCGTCGAGCGATCGCCATGCCCGCCGCAGCACGTACAGGAGCATCCCCAGGCCCGCCAGGCCGCCGAAGTACATGGCCAGGTCCACGGGGTTGATGAGGCTGGTCTCCAGGCGGTGCGAACTGATCAGGATGGACGCCCGCTGCTTGAGGCTGTCGAGGCCGGGGCTGAGGCTCTGCGGCAGATGGGTTCGCCGCCAGAGCACGTCGGGCAGGACGACCAGGACCATGGGCACGGCGAACAGGGCGCCGGCGGTCGCCAGCCGGGCCAGTCGCCGCGGCCAGGGGCCCTGGCCGCCGAAGGTCTCGTTCCAGGCGATCCACAGGGCCAGCGGCGGCGCCAGAAACAGCGCGTTCTGTTTGCCCAGGTACGCCAGCCCCATGGCGACGCTGGCCAGGACGTATCGGCGGTCGCGGACCAGCACGGCCGAGAGCATCCCCATGGCGGTGGTCGGCACGTCCATATAGAGGAGCACCGAGAAGGCGTTGAACATGGGCAGGCTGGCGGCCAGGACGAGGGCGACGAGGGCCCCGACGGGCTCCAGGAGTCGCCGGGCCAGCAGATAGGTCGTCGTCAGCAGCAGGGCGTACCAGGCGGCCTGGTAGAGCTGCGCGATCCACGTGTGAATGCCCGTGAGCTGCCAGAGGGCGGCGAGTCCGGCGGCCCACAGGGGCATGCCGTTGTAGTAGTAGCCGGGCGGATCGCCGGAATCGTAGATGGGGTTGAACAATGGGCGATGGAGCAGCCCCTGGCGGGCCCAGTTCTGCGCGAAGCCGAAATGGTGGACCTCGTCGGCCTTGGTCACGGAGCCGCTGACGCCGACGGCGAAGACCGTCAGCGACGCCCCGAGGATAATCGCCGTCGCGATCAGTCCGTAGCGCCGCGCGGGGGCGGCGGCCAGATCCTTCGGCAGAGTCGCAGAGTCGTTCGGCAGAGTCGTGGATGGGGTCACTAGAGCCTCTCTGTCTGTTCGTGTTCGGATTCGGTGCGGCGGCGTCCGTCAGGCGCGTTTCATCAGTCGCAGCAACCGCGTGCCCAGGCGCGTCCTGGCCGCCCTGAAGGCCAGTTGCCAGACCTTGCAGGTCAAGGGCGCCACATCGCGTTCGTAGAAACGGAACGGATGCGATTCGGTGCTCCACTTGGCCTTGAAGTCGATCAGCGGCTGGTCGTCCCGCGACGAGATCATGAAATCGAAGTCCTCGCACCCACGGGCCACGGCCCGGCGGATGCCTTCCCAGATGACGGCGTCGTTGGGGCACAGGGCCCGCTTGACGCCGCTGGAGGCGCCGAGGAAGTAGAAACACCGCTTGCCGCTATAGAAGGTGGCGATGCCGGCCAGGGCCTCGCCCTCGTGGCGTGCCACCAGCATCTCGCCGCGGCCCGGTTCGCAGAGGTGTTCCCACATCCGCTCGATCATCGGGCGCGACCAGACGTTGAACGAATCGTTGCGGACCATCGTGGCGCTGTACATCGCGAACAGGGCGTCGCGGGCGGCTGCGTCCCGGGTTTCCTCGACCACCACGCCCCGACGCTCCGCCAGGCGCACATCCCGTCGCACGCGGCCCTTGAAGTCTTCCCACAACTGCTCTTCGCTGCGGCCGGCGATGTGCAGCACCTGCTGCACGTGCTCCTGCATCGTGTACGGCGGCGGCAGGGCGACCTGCGGATCGTAGCAACAGTGGCTCATCCGGATGCGGTGGATGCCTTCGCGCCGGGCGACCGCGGGCAGCCGCTCGGCCAGTTCCCCCAGCCGCGACGTGTCGCCGGCGGCCATGCCGTAGGGCAGGCCGCAATAGAGCATACGGAAGAATCCCAGCCGCATACGCGCCGCCGGTTGCGCCAGGACGATGTGTCCGTCGTCTTCGAGGCAATAGTACGACAACTCGTAACCCAGGGGTTCGAGCACCTTCTGCCACACCGGCTCCTGAAACAGATAGCTCGGCCGGGAACCGAAAAACGCCTCCACGGCTGCATCGTCGGCCGGCCGCTTTACCAGTTCGGTTGACAAGCACGTCTCCTCATCGCGTCACGAACCACGTCAGGCCGCACTATTATCCAGAAACAGCCGGGAAAGTAAACCCTTCCTTTTCGCAACACGGCGCACAGCTCGGAGCGGGGCGTGACGCGCGTGGGGTGGCTGCTTGCCGCCACGCGGAAGGGTGGAGCATTACCCATGCCTGACGGGGCAGGCATGGCACCCGGCTCGGAGCGGGGCGTGACGCGCGTCGGGCGGACGGCGGCGACTGGGTGCGGCGGAATCCGGGGCGTCGCATGGTTGTCGGCGTGGCGGCGGCGTGGTAGACTTGGCGGTCGTTGGACGGGGCCTCGACCGGATCACTCAGCACCCAAGGAGTTGCGATGGCGGCAGACAGTCACAGCCACGTGCCGGCCCTTCTGGAGACGATCGGCGCCGAGGTGTCGTCGCACCTGGAGCGGCTGCTGGAGCCGCCGTCGGCCGACGTGGCGCCCATCTACGAGGCGATGCGCTACAGCATCGCCGCCGGGGGGAAGCGGTTCCGGCCGGCTCTGGTGCTGTTGACGGCCCGGATGCTCGGGGCCGACGATGCCGCGGCCATGCCGGCGGCCTGCGCCATCGAGATGATCCACACCTACAGCCTGATCCACGACGATCTGCCGGCCATGGACAACGACGATCTGCGTCGCGGGCGGCCCACGAGCCACAAGGTCTTCGGCGAAGCCATGGCGATCCTGGCCGGCGACGCGCTGCTGACGGAGGCGTTCGTCGTGCTGAGCCGCCCGAACGCGCGGCTGTCGGCCGATCAGCAGATTCGCGTGGTCCACGAGCTGGCCTCGGCGGCCGGGGCGTGCGGCATGGCCAGCGGCCAGGTGGCCGACCTCCAGGCCGAGCGTGACCCGTCGTGTCCGTTCGGTGTCGAGACGATTCACCGCCTGAAGACCGGCCGGATGATCGAGGCCGCCGTGACGATGGGGGCGGTCCTTGGCGGCGCGGGGGCCGAGGACCTGGGTCGCCTGCGCGATTACGGCCGCTCGGTCGGGCTGGCGTTCCAGATTGCCGACGACATTCTGGACACCCAGGCGACGACCGACCAGATGGGCAAGACGGCCGGCAAGGATGCCGCCCAGGGCAAACGGACCTACGTGTCGCAGTTCGGGCTGGCGGAGGCGAAGCGGCGGGCGGCCGACGAACTGGCCCTGGCCCTGGCGGCGTTGCGGCCGTTCGGGGACCGGTCGCACTCGCTGGCCGACCTGGCCCGTTTTTGTGTGGAGCGGCGGGCCTAGAAGTCGTACCATAGTGCTGTTACACAAGATAGCGTGACGGAGGCTGGACGCGTCGCCCTGCGGGGCGACGAACCGTTTAACCGTGATCCTGGATTCGATCCAATCTCCCGCGGACCTTCGCGGCTTGTCGTGGAGCCAGTTGCAGCAACTGGCCGGCGAGCTTCGCGGCCGCATCACCACGGTCGTGGCGGCCAACGGCGGCCACCTGGCCAGCAACCTCGGCGTCGTCGAACTGACGCTGGCGCTGCACCGGATGTTCGATTTTCTCCAGGATCACCTGGTGCTGGACGTCGGCCACCAGTGCTACGCCCACAAGCTGTTGACGGGCCGGGCGAGCCGATTTGACACAATTCGCCAGGCCGGCGGGCTGAGCGGCTACCCGAACCGCGACGAAAGCCCCTACGACCGGTTCACCACGGGCCACGCCGGGGCGAGCATCTCGACGGCCCTGGGGCTGGCGCTGGCCGACCGGGCGGCCGGCCGCACCTGCCGCACCGTGGCCGTCATCGGCGACGGGGCCCTGGCCAGCGGCATGGCCCTGGAAGGGCTCAACCACGCCGGTTCCTGCGGGGCCAACCTGATTGTGGTCCTGAACGACAACCAGATGTGCATTTCCAACACGGTCGGAGCCATGGCCCAGGCGTTCACCCGGGCCCGCACGAGCGACCTCTACAAGCAGTTGCGGCACGAGATGCGCCGCGTTCTGGACAGCCTGCCGGTGGTCGGGTCGCAGATGACCTCGACCCTGTCGGCCGTCAAGGGGGCCATCAAGGACGCCGTTGTGCCGGATCACGTCTTCGAGCATTTCGGGTTCCGTGTGCTGGGGCCCATTCCCGGGCACGACCTCCAGGAACTCTGCCGGATGCTGGAGGAGATCAAGGCCCAGTCGGGGCCGATTCTGCTCCACGTCTGCACAGAAAAGGGGCACGGGTTCGAGCCGGCACAGGCCAACCCGACGGATTTCCACAGTGCAACGCCGTTCAGCGAGAAGAACGGCAAGGTGGTGCCGCGCAAGGCCCCCGAGGGCGTCTCGTGGAGCGATGCGGCGGTGGAGGCCCTGGTCCGTGCCGCCGAGCGGGACGACCGCGTTGTGGCGGTCACAGCCGCCATGCCCGACGGGACCGGCCTGTCGAAGTTCAAGGAGAAGTTTCCCGGCCGGTTCTACGACGTGGGCATCTGCGAATCGCACGCCGTGGGCCTTGCCGCCGGCATGGCCGCCGGGGGACTGCGACCGGCCGTGGCCATCTACTCGACCTTCCTTCAGCGGTCGTACGACCAGCTCTATCACGAGTTGTCGCTGAACCGCACATTGCCGGTGCTGCTGCTGGTGGACCGGGCCGGCCTGGTCGGCGCCGACGGCGCGACGCACCAGGGGCTCTACGACATCGCGTACCTGCGGAGCCTGCCGGGCATCGTCGTGGCCGCTCCGGCCGACGCGGCCGAACTGGACGGCATGGTCGCCCTGGGCCTGACGCTGGATCAGCCGATGGCCGTGCGGTACCCGCGCGACACGGTGCCCCAGCGACCGCTGTCGGAGGAACCCGTGACCCTGGGCCGCGCGGCCGTGCTGCGCCACGGCGGCGACGGCACGCTGCTGGCCCTCGGCGTCACGGCGCAGCCGGCCCTGAAGGCCGCGGAACGGCTCGCCGCCGAGGGGCTCAGCCTGACGGTCGTTTCGGCACGATTCTGCAAGCCCCTGGACGAGGACCTGATCGGGCGGCTCCTGGCCGAGACGCCCTGGACCATTACGCTCGAAGAGGGCACGCGCATGGGCGGCTTCGGCAGTGCGTGCCTGGAAATGGCCCAGTCGCGGCAATTGGCTCACAAGCTGGTGGCGTCGATTGCGCTACCGGACAGCCTGGTGGAGCACGCCGCACGGGCTGACCTGCTGGACCGATTCAACCTCACGGCCGACGGCGTCGCCGAGATGGTCCGGCGGGTGGCCGATCGTGCCGGATCGCGGCACCCTGCGACGGACGACGGGAGGCAGCCATGAGCGACAGACGCGTCCTGGTGGTCGGTACGCTGGCCCGGCAGACGGTGAGCGACGCCGTGGAGCAGATGCGGCCGATGATCGCGCGGCACGCCGAGCCGGTGGTCTGCGACCTGGAATCGGACGAGGCGTGGCCCGAGGACCGCGTCGTGCTGGCCGTCGTGGTCGGCGGCGACGGATCGATCCTCAAGGCGTCGCGGCGGCTGGCTCCGGCCGAGGTGCCGTGCCTGGGCGTGAACGTCGGGCGGCTGGGGTTCCTGGCGGCCTTCGGCGTGGACGAGGTGGACGACGCCGTGGCGTCGGTGCTGGCCGGCGAGGCGCGGCTCGTCGAGCGGATGATGCTGACCGTGCGCATCGAGAAGTGCGACGGCCACCACCTGGCCGAGACCGCCCTGAACGAGGTCGTTTTCACCCAGGGCGCCAGCCGCCGCATGATCGGCGTCGCCGTGGATATCAACGGCGAGACCGTGGCCGGGTACCACGGCGACGGGGTGCTGCTGGCCACGCCGACGGGCTCGACGGCCTACAACCTGGCGGCCGGCGGCCCGATCATCGAGTGGAGCCTCGAGGCGATGGTCATCACACCCATCTGCCCGCACATGCTGACGCATCGCAGCATCGCCATCAGCAGCGACTCGGTGGTGAAGATGCGCCTGGTGGAGGCCGACCGCGAGTCCACGTGCATCATCGACGGGCAGATCCAGGTGCCGCTGGTGGCCGGGGACGTGGTCCACGTGGCCCGGTCGCCGCACGGCCTGGTCATCATCGAGAATCCGCAACGGTCGCGGTTCGAGACGCTGCGCGAGAAGCTCCACTGGAGCCACCCGCCGCGCTACGCCCGGGGGTTGCCGGGCCGGCCGTTGCCGCCGAAACCGAAGGAGTGACGCCGATGCCGGAAGTCCGCGTGTTGCGCCAATACTGCAAGGGGTGCGGCCTGTGTGTGGCCGTGTGCCCGGTTCACTGTCTGCGGATGAGCGACGAGGTGACCCCCGGCGGCGTGCAGCCGGCCGAGGTGGTCGAGACGGTGGACTGCACGGGGTGCCTGCGGTGCCACACGGTCTGCCCGGACGCGGCGATTGAGGTGTACGAATGATCCGCGCGCCCTCGGCGGCCGCGCACACGACGGAGCCACCAGTTATGGTCACAGCGGAACGCGTATTGATCACCGGCAACGAGGCCGCGGCCGAAGGGGCCGTGCGCGGCGGGTGCCGGTTCTATTTCGGGTACCCCATCACGCCGCAGAACGACGTGCCGGAGTACATGTCGCGCCGGATGCCGGAGGTCGGCGGCACGTTCCTCCAGGCCGAAAGCGAGCTGGCGGCCATCAGCCTGTGCCACGGCGCCGCCGCGGCCGGGGCGGTGCCGATGACCTCGTCCAGCTCGCCGGGCATCAGCCTGAAGCAGGAAGGCATCAGCTACTTGGCCGGGTGCGAGTTGCCGGCGCTGATCCTGAACGTGCAGCGCGGCGGGCCGGGCCTCGGCGACGTCCGCTGCGCCCAGGGCGACTACTGGCAGGCCACGCGCGGCGGCGGCCACGGCGACTACTTCTGCCTCGTGCTGGCTCCGTACACCGCCCAGGAGTGTTGCGACCTGGCCGTCCTGGGCATGCACCTGGCCGAGAAATGGCGGAACCCCGTCCTTCTGCTGACCGATCAGCAGGTGGGCCAGATGATGGAGCCGGTGACGTTGCCGCCCCTGGGGCCCGAGGCCGTCGGCGACCCCGACTGGGCCCTGACCGGCGCCGCCGGCGGTCGCCCGAGGCACTTCATCCACAGCTACTGCGGCCGGCCGAACGAACTGGTCGAGTGGAACGAGAAACTGATCGCCAAGTACCAGCGCATGGCGACCGAAGAGGTGCGCTACGAGGCCGTCGAGGCCGACGACGCCGAACTGCTGCTGGTGGCCTACGGCACCAGCGCGCGGCTGGCCAAGGCTGCGGTGACGGCGGCGCGGGCACGCGGGCACAAGGTGGGCCTCCTGCGGCCGATATCGCTCTGGCCGTTCCCGAGCGGGGCCATCGCGGAACTGGCGGGCACGGCCCGGAAGATGCTCGTGGTCGAAATGTCGTGGGGCCAGATGGTCGAGGACGTGCGTCTGGCCGTCAACGGCCGCGCCGACGTCGAGTTGCTGAACACCTTTGGCGGCGCCGTGCCGCGGTTGCCCGACATCGAAGCCCGCATCGAGGCCATGCTGGCCTGACGACCGCCGGCCCGACGATGCAGGGTGGCTGCTTGACGTAGTTCCCGAGTACCGTCGAGGGGCAGCCGCGCGGAAGGGTGGAACATTACCCATGCCTGACGGGGCAGGCATGGCACCCGGCAGTCCGCGTGGGTCCGGTGGACCCACCCTACGTGCCGGGTGCGTCGGGTCTGTTGACCCGACCTACGTGCTGTTGACCCGACCTACGCGCTGGACGGGGGAGGGGTTGTGGGAATGACAGGAAGCCGATCATGACAGACACGAAGCTGAAGTTCAAGGCGGGGCGTCCGACGTCGCTGCTGCCGGTGCCGACGCACTATTGCCCCGGCTGCGGCCACGGCGTGGCGCATCGGCTCATCGCCGAGATCGTGGACGAGTGGGACCTGCGCGGCAACGTGATCGGCATGGCGCCGGTCGGTTGCGCGGTGATCGCCTACAACTACCTCGACATCGACATGTGCGAGGCGGCCCACGGCCGCACGCCCGAGGTGGCCGTCGGCATCAAGCGTGTGCGGCCCGACAAGCTCGTCTTCAGCTACCAGGGCGACGGCGACCTGGCGGCCATCGGCACCAACGAGATCATCCACGTGGCCAACCGCGGCGAGCCCATCACGGTGATCTTCATCAACAACACCTGCTACGGCATGACGGGCGGGCAGATGGCGCCGACGACGCTCGTGGGACAGCGGACCTCGACGACGCCCAAGGGCCGCCACCTGATCGGCGAGGGGCCGCCGCTGCGGGTCTGCGAACTGCTCTCGCCGCTGGAGCGCGTGGTCTACCTGGAGCGGCGGATGCTCACGTCGCCCAAGGAGATTCGCCTGACGAAGAAGGCCATCGAGCGGGCGTTCCGCGTGCAGCAGCAGGGGCTGGGCTTCTCGATGGTCGAGATTCTGTCGCCGTGCCCCACGCACTGGCGTCTGCCGCCGGAGCAATGTGCGGCCTACATCGAAGACCGCCTGACGCCGGTCTTCCCCGTGGGCGTGATCAAGGACACGACATCGGCTGCACGGGCCTGAGCCCGCAGCTGCGAACGAGGATGCCATGATGGAAGAACGCATTCTGATTGCCGGGGCCGGAGGGCAGGGGGCGCTGACGATCGGCAAGTTCGTCGCCCGGGTGGGCATGGAGAAGCACCGCGTGACGTACTTCCCGAGCTACGGGGCGGAGGTTCGCGGCGGCACGGCCCATTGCCACGTCGTGATGAGCGACACGGAGATCGCCTCGCCGGTGGTCGAGCGGGCGACGGTGCTGGTGCTGATGAACCAGATGTCGTACGACCGGTTCGCCGAGCGTCTGGACGAGGGCGGCCTGATGCTGCTGAACTCGTCGATGATCGACGCCGACGGCGCGACGCCGCGCGGGCGAACCGTGCGGATTCCCGCGACGCAACTGGCCGGCGAGATGGGCGACATCCGCGTGGCCAACATGATCCTGACCGGCGCGCTGAACCATTTCAAGCGGATCATGGACGACGAGGCTCTGCTGCGCGTCATGCAGGAAATGCTCGGCAAGGAACCCTCGAAGGTCAAGCTCTTCGACCTGAACAAGACAGCCTTCCGCATCGGCGCCGAACAGGCGGCCAAGCTCGGCTGACCGACGGCCGACCATGACGCTTGTGATCTGGCTTTGGTCCGGACTATAATGCCCTCGATCTGCCGGGGCGCGTTTCCAGGGAGATGCAGTCAGCGTGACACCCTCATCGATTGAGTGATGCCATGAGCCTTTCGTTGCTGCCGCAGTTCGTGCGTGACCACTACGAGGTCCATGAGTGGAAACACGCCTGTGCGATTCTCGAACGTGATTTCCACAATGAGTGGAACGACGTGATCGCGGTGCTGACGGCCTTCCGGCTCAAGAAGAGCTGGATCACCTAGGCCGGCGGGAGCAAGTCGCATGTTTCGGAAGCCATCGACCATGCCCTGTTCGACCGCGGTTGGGGCGAGAAGGACTTCTCGACGCAGGTGGTTGTAGATGGTCGCAGTATGGATTCCCCGACACACAGAATCGACTGCTACAAGAACCGTGTCGCGCTGGAGATTGAGTGGAACAACAAGGATCCCTTCTTCGACCGCGATCTGAACAACTTCAGACTGCTTTTTGACCTGCGGGCCGTCAGTGTCGGAATCATTGTCACCCGGTGCGACGACCTTCAGGGGATCTTCGATGACGTTGGCCGCGGAAAGTCCTATGGAGCATCGACCACTCACATGAGCAAGCTGCTTCCGAAGATCGAGGGCGGCGGAGGCGCCGGTTGTCCCTTGCTTGTCTTCGGGATTTCGCGGAAGCTGTATGTTGAGGAGTAGGCCATGGCAAGCATAACGGCGGCAGAGGATTTCGCCAGATTTGTCGGTGATCGCAGGTTCGCCACCGTGCTTGCGGATCCGCCGTGGCAATTCACCAACCGCACGGGGAAGGTCGCTCCGGAGCACAAGCGCCTCAGCCGCTATGAGACCCTGAGTCTTGCCGAGATCAAGAGCATCCCGGTCTGCCGGGCCGCGGCCGAACCAAGCCACCTCTACCTGTGGGTGCCCAACGCCCTTCTCGGCTATGGGCTGGAGGTCATGGAGGCTTGGGGATTCCGGTACAAGACCAACATCGTGTGGCACAAGGTCAGGAAGGATGGAGGTCCGGACGGCCGAGGCGTGGGCTTCTACTTCCGCAACACCACGGAGATGCTTCTGTTCGGCGTCAGGGGGACGATGCGCACGCTGTCTCCCGGAAGAAACCAGGTCAATATCATCCGCGCTCAGAAGCGAGAGCACTCCAGGAAGCCGGACGAGCAGTATGAGATCATCGAGTCGTGTAGCCCGGGGCCGTACCTCGAACTCTTTGCCCGCGGGTCGCGGCCCGGCTGGACGACCTGGGGCAATCAGGCAGACGACTACCAACCCGATTGGCCCACCTATGCCAACCATTCCCAGGCCGATTGCACCAGGGCCGTCAGCGGGGATCTGTTCACCTGATCTTCGGTGTCGCTTCTTCGGTGTCGCTGAGGCCCACTGCGGCCGGGGCAGCCCCGGTCTCACGTTGCCAACTGAGGCCCGATCATCCAGAGCAGGCGCCAGCCGTCTTCGTCGCGGCGCAGGCACGCGACGCCGGCCGTCGGCAGGGCCAGGAAATCGCATTCCGATCGGCCCGCCAGCAACGACGACGCCAGCAGGCTAAGGTGCGGCATGTGGCCGACGATCATCAGGTCGCCGTCCCGCCGGCGCACCTCGTCGAGTACGGCGGCCACATCGTCCAGCGGTTTCAGCCCCTTGCGTTCCGTCACGCCGCCGCCGGCCCTCACCGCCTCGGACAGGATGGCCGCCGTCTGACGCGCCCGGGCCTTCGGGCTGTGCCACACTTCGTCCACGTCGATGCCCATCGGCTTCAGCCACGCCGCCATCACTTTGGCTTCGGCGCGGCCCTGCGGCGACAGGGGCCGCTCGGGGTCGGCCTCCTTCGCCACGGCCTGCCCGTGTCGGACCAGATACAGGTACATCGCGGTTCTCCTTGCTATGCCGGGGCCACCGGGGCCTGCCTCCGCCGCCGGGCCGGCGCCTCACGCTTCTGCCGGGAACCGCTTCACGACGGTCACTTCGTTGCCGGTGTCGTTGTAGCGGACGTCGTCCATGAACTTCCGCGACAGCAGAATGCCGAAGCCGCCGTCGCGCAGGCCCATCTGTTCGCGCACGGCTGTGTGCGCCACGGCGTCGTGCCCGTCGGCGGC
Organism: Phycisphaerae bacterium; assembly: GCA_012729015.1. Classification (GTDB taxonomy): domain Bacteria; phylum Planctomycetota; class Phycisphaerae; order FEN-1346; family JAACEH01; genus JAAYDY01. The sequence continues at coordinate 123,059 of JAAYDY010000088.1, forward strand.
GTGCGGCAAGTGGTTCGGGTCGAATCCTGCCCCCTGGTCGCGTATGACGAACGTCAGGTCCCGGTCCGTCATCGTGTACTCCATCTGCACGACCAGGTCCGGGTCGCCGCGGCTGCCCCACTCGATGGCGTTGCGCCCCAGCTCGATCAGACAATAGCGAATCTGCTGAATATCCTCCTCCGACAGCGGGCTGTGCGCATACAGCCCCAGCAGCAGCGCGTTGACCTCTTCCAGGTACTTGATGTCACTCTGGAACTTCAGCTCGATGTGTCCCTGGAGGCCGCCGGCCAGTCGCGTGCGGACGTGTTCGATGGTCTCCCGCAGGGCCTCGACGAGCGTTTCCGGCTCGAACGGTTTGGTCACGTACTGGTCGGCGCCGACGCGGATGCCGTGGATGTGGTCGTCGCGGCGGTCCAGGGCCGTGAGCATCACCACGGGCACCAGGTTCGTCCGTCGCGACGTTTTCAGCCGGCGGCACACTTCGTAGCCGGAGATGCCCGGCAACATGATGTCCAGCAGGGCGGCGTCCGGCACGGTCTCCTGGCACAGGTCCAGGGCCTGTTCGCCCGTGGCGGCGCGGATTGGGTCGAACCCGCTGAAACGCAGGATCTCCGACACCAGCTCGTTCATCACGGGCTCGTCTTCCACCACCAGCACCCGCTGGGCTCGATGTTCCGCAGGGTCACTCATAGCCCTGTAAAGTAGACGCCCACCCGCCCCCGGTCAAGCGGAAAGGGGGGCGCAAACGGCACAAAGGGTACACGTCACGTTTGTGGTTAGGGGTGCCACTTTGGAGCGACGCCGCCGTCTGCGTAGGGTGGGTCCACCGGACCCACGCGGATTGCCAACCAACGGCGGGAGTCGAACGCCCATCCTATCCTCTGCCTTCAATCGCCTCTCTCGAAACCGCCTATGCCTTTGTGGATGTCGTCGAGAAGCATTGCCGCAGTTTCCCCTTCGTCCCCATCTCGATACCGCTCCAGGTATGGGACCGCTTCGTCTCCTGCATCGCGGACCACCATGGACCAGTTGTAGCCGCTCTCTCCATCAGTCGGAACCTCAATCAATCCTACCAAGGCTTCTATCGCCTCAGGGGTTCCCAATGCCTTGAGTCTCTCGCAACACTCGAGCAACAGAATGGGGTGGGGCAGTGGGGCGCCTGGGGCCGTGTTGCGCGCATACAGATCAAGCAACGCAGGTTCGGTGGCGACCTCTATCATCCTGCTGCACTCGGCGTCCTCCCCCTGGAGCGCAAGAGTACGGAATTGCTCCACACTCATGGTTATCCTCTCTCTGGCCTCCTGCGACAGCCCGCGTGGGCCACTTCGGCCGCACCACACGGCACATACTGCTGCAAGCACCAAGACGGCCAAGCCGGTCCATGCCCATGCCCTCGTGCGGCGTGGCGCACCACACTTCATGTCTGACTCCTCCAACTCGGTCTGCGTAGGGTGGGTCCCCCGGACCCATGGGGATTGCCGTCCAACGGCGGGGGCGCCTGCCCCACTTGCCTCATGAAGCGGAACCGTCTTACCCGTTCTCGCGATCAGTCCTTCGGACTTTCAAAGCGGCCGTCCTTGATCCATGCCTCGATGTCGAGCTCCGTGTCACTCCAATGACCGACAAGGTGAGCCGCAAGCTCTTTCAAGCCTTCCGCTCCAAGGCCATCCGGGTCCGTAATTGACCGCCCCGTGAGCACATGGGACAGAAGGGCACCCTCGCGAAAGTAGAACCACTCTGCACTCACCTCAGTCAATCGCGAGTCGTCGTAGATGTGCCCTTCCTCACCCAACGGGTAGAGTGCCACCACAATACCCGCACATACCAATCTTCCATCCTCAAGATACAAATCATGGTCCACGGCCTCTGCCGAGAGTCCAATCCGAAGACGTACGCGCAGAGGTTTGGCCGCGGTTCCATAGGTGACAGCAAAGGACTCGCTGTCTGTTCCGGAGACAACGTTGATCCGGCGCGGAGGCGTCCTTGCTCTCCGCACCTGACGCACGAACTCGTCAATACGAGCCACCTCTTGCGACGGTGTCCGCTCTGTGCCGGTGACCGCATGCACAGAGCTCCCATAGCCCCCCGAGACAAGTGACGTGGCACCCCCATCGACTAGAATGACAGCCTTCCACCTCACCGTATGGCCAAGCTCCGCTTCGGATTGCCCGATGCGCAATCCAATGTCAACGCACACAACAGGGGCATGCTCACTCAGCCTCACGTACGTGTCCACGTCGCCAGTCTCCCCCGGGCGCAGGCACACAATGCGATCGTTGCGAGGGGTCCAAGCATCCGCGTGCACCATCATGGGGCCGCTCGCTCGCCATCGCGAGGAACCATCCCCCATCGGCTCCAATTGATACTCGAATTTCTTGTGCGACAGAGCTGTATCTTTGTCGTAGTATATGGGCTTCGTCCAGCAGTTTACAATACTCGCCCTGACATGGCACTCGGCATCCGCTCTCCCTCTATATGGCACCTCTGACACGCGCACCTGCAGGTGTCTGCCCGGGTCAAAGGCGTCCTGCGGCTTCGCCGTGGCCGGTTTATCATTGAGGTGCGACTCCTCGCATCCTCCGACGACCACCACAGTGGCCAATGTAACCACGAACGCCAGAGCCGTAGGCCTCATCGTTCTCTCCCTCAACCTGCAGGGTACGTCCCCCGGCGCCACGCGGATTGCCGTCCAACGGCGGGAGCGGGGCGCGAGGCGTACATGTTCATAACTCTGCAAGGTAGACGCCCACCTGCCCCCGGTCAAGGGGAAAGGGGCAACCGTCCATAGCCGGCGGCGTGAGCCGCCGGACGACGGGCTTCCCCGGCGCCGTCGCGGAAACACCGCGGGCGACCCGGCGGCAGGCGCGGGTCGCCCGTGGGAATGTGGGGTGCGGCTCCGTGGGCCGCGGCCGACCTACCGTTCCTTGATCGGCACGAACGTCCGGTCCACGTCGCCGACGTACTGGCATTTCGGGCGGATGATCTTGTTGTTGCGGTACTGCTCCAGGATGTGAGCCGTGTACCCGACGATGCGGCTCATGGCGAAGATCGGCGTGAACAGCAGGCTGTGGATGCCGAGCATGTGGTACACCGGGCCGCTGTAGAAGTCCACGTTGCAGCAGATGCCCTTCTCCTGGGTCATCACGTTCTCGATGGTGTCGCACATGTCGATCCACTTGGTCTGGCCGGACGAGTCGGCCAGCTCGCGAGCCAGCCGCCGCAGGATCACCGCTCGCGGATCGATCACCTTGTACACGGCATGGCCGAAGCCCATGACGCGCTGCTTCTTGGCCAGGAGGTCCTTGACGTAGGCCTCCGCCCGCTCGGGCCGCTCGATCTCCTGGAGCATTTCCATGACGGCGGTGTTCGCCCCGCCGTGCAGGCGGCCGCGAAGCGTCCCGATGGCCGTCGTCACCGAGCTGTAGATGTCCGACAGCGTCGAGGCCGTCACGCGCCCGGCGAAGGTCGAGGCGTTGAATCCGTGGTCCATGTGCAGCACCAGGCACACGTCGAACACCTTCGCCTGGAGCTCGGTCGGCTCCACGCCGTTGAGCATGTAGAGGAAGTTGGCCGCATGGTCGAGCTTGGCGTGCGGTTCGATGATGTCCTCGTCGATGCGCAGTCGCCACTGGGCCGCCACGATCGACGCGGCCTTGGCCGTCATCCGCTCGCACACTTCCAGCGTCACGTTCTCGTTGGCCCGGTCGGCCTTCTGGTCCAGCAGGCCCGCGGCGCTGACGGCCGTCCGCAGCAGCGACATCGGCTGGGCCCCCTTCGGCAGCGTCCGGAGGACCTTCTTCATCGGATCCTCCAGCGGCCGCGTCAGGCGGAAACTTGCCTTCAGGTCCTGGAGGTCCACCTTCGTCGGCAGGTATCCGTGCCACAGCAGGTACGCCGCCTCCTCGAAGCTGACCTTCTCGGCCAGTTCCTCGATCGGGTAGCCGCGGTAGATCAACTGCCCGGCCTCGCCGTCCACGTGGCTCAGCTTGCTGTCGCTGACGATCACATTGCGCAGACCTTCGGCACGTTCTGTCATTGGAAGACTCCTCCCACCTTGCGGTTTCGCGGCCCCGGCCTCTGCACTCCGCCTTCCGGGCGGGCAGCGCCTCCGGGTGAAACCTGGGTCGGCAACCGGCTTCTCGTGACGGTCCCCATGGGCCGCTTGACCTTCGCCTCACAGTGGGCGGGCCGATGACGCTCAATTACCGTGCAAGAGTATACCACACACTTCGCGGCCGTGCCAAGTCCGGTCGTCCGAAATCTCGGCCAGGCCGCAAGAGACCCCCGCCCGGGCGCGGCTCCCGGCAAGCGACGGTTGGCCGTCGCCGAGCACGGGGGCCGCGCCGGGCGGCTCGTGTCATTGCGATCCGCGACGCACGCACGCCTCGGCCACACGCTCGATGGCGATCCGGTACGCTGCCTCGCGCAGCGTGCACTTGTGCTTCTTGGCCAAGGCCGACACCTGACCGTAGGCCGACGTCATGATCCGGTGCAGTTCCTTGTCCACCTGCTCGGCCGTCCAGTAGAACTCCTGCCGGTTCTGCACCCACTCAAAGTAACTCACGGTCACGCCGCCGGCGTTGCACAGCACGTCCGGAATCACCAGCACCTTGCGCGACGCCAGGGCCTCGTCGGCGTTCGGCGTCGTCGGGCCGTTGGCCCCTTCGGCGATCATCCGGGCCTTGATCGACTTCACGTTGTCGCTCGTGATGCTGTTCTCCAGCGCCGCCGGCACCAGGATGTCCACGTCCTGCTCCAGCACCGCGTCGCGGTCCAGCTTCTCGGCTCCGGCGAATCCCACCACCGAGCCGCTCTTCTCCGTGTGCTCGATCAGCTTCGGAATGTCCAGGCCCTGCTTGCAGTAAACCGCCCCGTGTACGTCGCTGGCGGCCACCACCTTGCACCCGTCCTCGAACAGGAACTCCGCCGCGCTGGCTCCCACCTTGCCGAAGCCCTGCACGGCCGCGGTCGTCTTCTTCAGGTCGATGCCGTGCTCCCGCGCGGCTTCCTCGATGCAGAAGACGACGCCCCGGCCCGTGGCCGCGCGCCGGCCCTGCGACCCTCCGATGCTCACGGGCTTGCCCGTCACGATGCCGCGGTCGTACTTGCCGTGAATCATCCGCCACGCGTCCATGATCCACGTCATCTCACGCTCGCCCGTGCCCACGTCCGGCGCCGGGATGTCTTTGTCGTGGCCGATGTCGTTCCGCAGGATCACCGCGTACCGCTTCGTCAGGCGTTCCTTCTCGTTCAGGCTCAGCGTATCGTAATCCACCGCGATGGCGCCCTTGGCCCCGCCGAACGGAATGTCCACCACGGCCGTCTTCAGATACATCCAGAACGCCAGGGCTTTGCAGTGGTCCAGCGTGCCCGTCGGGTGGAACCGCAGGCCGCCCTTGTACGGGCCGCGGTCGTCGTTGAACTGCACACGGCTGGCCGTGAACGACTTGATGGCCCCGTTGTCGCACGTCACGCTCAGGCGGAACTCGATCGACCGGTCCGGCGTCGTCAGACGCTGCTCCAGGTTCAGGCCGGGGTACCGGTCGTTCAGCTTGACCGCCTCGGCATACCGCAGGAAGGTTTCCTGGGCCAGAAGGTACGGGTTACGTTTGCCGTTGCCGCTACTCATCGATGCACCTCCTCAGTAACATCCCGTCCGGACGCCACCAGGCCGACCTACGTGTCGGTCCGCCCCGGACGAATCATATTACACCAAAGTCAACGACACATCCGCAATGTACTGCTTCACGATTCGGTTGCACATTCCACACAACCCCGCTTCGAAACAAAGTGATGCCGGTCACGATTGCCACGGATTCCGCATTCGAGGCGGCCTCGCCGCACGCCGTCATGCCCTGACAGCCCCACCGTGGCACGGCCTCCTGCCCGTGCGTCGCAGGAGCACCGTGCTTCCGGCGGCCGAGCGTAGCCGAGGGGCGGTGAGGGTCGAATGCCAGGAACCCCGTAGGGTGCCTGCTTGACGTGGTTCCCGAGCACCGTCGAGGGGCAGCCACGCGCGAATCGCAGAGGCGGCTCGCCCCTCGACGGGGGTTCGGGACTCTCAGTGAGCCACCCCGAACTCGTGTTGGGTCGGCAGTCTCTGTCGACAGGAATCTACAACCAACGTGTCACAGAAATTCATGGCCCTGTCAGGGCTTGGCATCGAGAGAAGCCAAGCGATCGTTCCGGCTCGTCCGCCTCCCATGCGCGGCAGGGCAACTGCCGTGGGTATCCCTCTGCGCGGGCCATCTGCCGGAACAACGGCCCGCTCATCGCATGTCAGGCAATCTCCCTAAGTACGTGCGGGCGTGTCCCCTCATGGGGTGGTGCATTCATAACAGATTGTTGCATAAGCGGTTGCGGTAACAACACAACCTATTGGTATTTTCCGGTGTGACTATTGCCCGCCCATTCGGCATCAGTCATACTTGTGTGTCACATCTCCCGTGCGGAGCTTCTTCGCTCCGCAGGCACGCGCCTGCGGCGACTACAAGATCCGCAACCGGCAAGAAGGAGGATGCTATGAGAGGGCAGACACGGGTTCTACTTGGAGGGACAGCAATGAGACACATGGCCACACTGTTGACGGTTCTGCTGACGGCCGGCATGGCCCAGGCGGGGTTGTCGTACACCGATCTCGCCGGCGACATCACCGCCGGGGCCGGCGGCAAGTTGCAGATCACCTGCGATGATGGCACGGGCAACCCGCTGTGGAGCATGATCGTGGAACGATATCATGCAACCCAGGACAGATGGATGATCACCGGATTCGACGACCTGACCGACACCGGCACCCATTCGTACGCCAATGCGAATCAGAACTCCGGCGGCATGTTCCGATTCGACAAGAACGTCCAGGGCGTTGCGGCCCCGGAGCCGAGCACACCGACCAAAGCCTATTCCAACTTCTACAAAGGCGCCGACTACTTCGGGTTCGACGTGACCGAGTCGTACTACGCCTCCGATGGCGCGCCGACCTACACCGCCGTCACCCGCTACAAGTTCTACGCGGCCACCACGAGCGGCACGCGCCTGGAGGCCACCCGCACGGTGACCAACGTCAGCGGAGGCAGTCTCGGCTACCTCATCATGTCCGGTGCGTTCGATGCCAACGTCCAGCTCCACGTGACCGAGGCCTATGATGGACCGACCTACGATTGGTCCACCTATGATACGGAAAACTGGCGCACCCAGGTGGCGGTGGAAGGTGGTTCCACGGGCATCTTCCGCGAGCGCGGCAACATGGATCACTATCAGCTCAAGGGATTCACCGAAGAAGGGGCTCGCGGCGACGAGAACCCCCTGTTCGCGTACGACGTTGCTCAGTGGTCGGTCGCCGAAGTGGTGGCCGGAGACCCACAGGACACCTTGGGGCTGGCCGTAGGCCGCACGTTCACCTACAACACCGACAACCGCAACCTGAGCGACTTCGCCACTGCTGGGACCGATATCACGGTGGATGAGACCTACGATCGGGTCCAGATCAGCGACGCCCGTGCGCGGTTCAATCTGGACATGGCCTACGCTGACGGCTACAGCGAATCGCGCACCACGACGCTGGACATCAACCTTTGTGCGGTTCCCGAGCCGGCCACGATGGGGCTGCTGGGCCTGGGTCTGGCCGGCATGGCCCTGCGGCGTCGCCGCAGCCGGTAGTCGTGCGATGTTCGATATGAAGGCACCTTGGCGTTGACATCATGACGCAGTAGGAAGTCCCGCAGGCCGGCCTCATGCGTGAGGGCCGGCCTGCCGCTGTTCAGGCGGATCGCACGGCACGCGCCACCGAGGTGAAACGGCCCTGCGGCGCTGGGGTGGCTGTCCGGGCTGGGGAACGCAAGGACGCCGGCCTCGCCGGCGACGCGGACCCCCGCTCTCAGATGCACCGCGGCAGCCCGACCGGCGGCGGGCCGATGCTCTCGGTCAGGGTCAGTCCTATGGGCAGCAGCAACCGACGCGGCGTCAGGTCGCCGGCGAACATCTCCAGAAGCACCTGAAAGACACACTCCACCTGCCGGGGAATCGCGGGGCACATCCGAGTCAGCGGAGGAAGTCCGGGCACCGTCAGAGGCGGGTCGCTCATGTTGAGCACCGCCACGCTGATGTCCCCGGGCACCTTCAGGGCGCCAAACCGCGGATCGCTCAGCAGTTCCTCCGCCCACAGGGGCGACGTGAAGACCACGGCTGTCGGGCGGTCGGGGCGACAGAACAGATTGGCGAACGTGTGAGGGTTCTCGCGCAACGCCCGGATCCGCGGCAGCACGCACAGCGGCAGGCTGCTGGTACACATCAGCCCGGCCTCGTCCAGTGCCTGGAGCCACCCGTCCACCTCGTTCAGTCCGGCCCCCACCGCGCCGGGAACAAAATGAGATACCAGACAGAGGTTGCGATGGCCGAGGCGGATCAGGTGTCTGGCCAGACGCTGAACGACCTCATAGGCATTGCCGCGCACGGTCGAGACGGCCAGCGACGGCAGACTGCGGTTAATGACGATGATCGGGAAGCTGTGTTCCTGCATCCAGGCCACACCCACCCAGTAGGAGGGCGTCAAGGACAGGCCAATCGCGCCGCGGAATCCCTGGGCCGGCAGGGCCTGGACCAACTCGATCTGCCTGCGCAGGGGCCACTCCACCATGTGCAACTCAATGTCTCGCTCCGCCGCCAGTCGGTGTGCCTCGCCGAGAAACGTCGTGAAGAATGGGTCCGCCAGCTTCTCCCCTTCTTCGAACAGAACCGCCACCCGGCTGACCGTCGCGCAGCGCTGCCTTTCGGCCAGGAGTTCCCGCGCGCGGCTCGCCGCCTCGGGCCGCACCATGGCCGGGCTGCGCGGACGGACCTCCACCAGGCCGTCGGCGGCCGCCCGCTGCACGGCAAGCAGCACCGTGTCCTGGGAGACGCACAGTTGCTGCGCCAGTTGGCGCGTGGACGGGAGCCGTGAGCCCGAGGGCCACGTCTCCGCGGCCAGCCCCCGCAGCAGATGCTCCAGAATCCTGCCGATGATTTCAGGTCTTGCCATCGAATGTTCCCGCTGGCTACAAATAGATTGCGTTCATACCTGTCTGCGCGAAAAGTCTGCCCGAAAAACAGTCTACGGGCCGCATCCGGGCCCGTCCAGAGAAATGTCGGACAAATGCCTGGTGCTGGTGCCATGCCTGCCCCGTCAGGCATGGCCGTTGTCGTACCGTGGCATGGGCATCGTGCCCCGTGAGACGCAGGGGGGCTGCTTGATGCAGTTCCCGAGCATAGTCGAGGGGCCGTCAGGTTCCGAGCCGGTCGAGGAGCAGCCACGCGGAAGGGCACGGAGACTTGCCCATGCCTGACGGGGCGAGGCTGTCCGACAATTCGTCACGCGCAACACGCCGTGGAACATGGCATTACAAACTTCTCAGGCGTAGGGTGGCTGCTTGCAGCCACGCGGAAGCGCAAGGGAACTCGCCCATGCCTGACGGGGCAGGCATGGCACCCAGCAACAACGAACCAC
>JAAYDY010000089.1 GCA_012729015.1 Phycisphaerae bacterium
ACCGCGTCAGGCGGCAGCTCGGCGGAGAGGCTCTGCCCCGACCGACGGCGCCCAGCAGACAAAACGGCCCTCCGCGGCGAGGAATTCCCCTTGACCGGAGGCAGCCTTTCATGGATAGGGTGGGTCCACCGGACCCACGCGGGCTCTGGCGTTCGAACCTCGCCGCCACTACAGTCTTCCGTGGCGGCGTCTGGGGCCGGGCGTCAGACGTCGCGAGCCATTCTCAGGTAGGCGTCCAGGTGGGCCGTGACTTCTTTGAGCGTGTCGCCGCCGGTCTTTTCCAGCAGGGCGGCCGCCAGTTCGAAGCTCACAGCGTTTTCGGCCACGACGCTGGCCGCCGGCACGGCGCAGACGTCGCTGCGCTCGTGGGCGGCGCGGTGCGGCTTCTTGCTACGGATGTCGATCGACGGCAGGGGACGCCCGAGCGTGGCAATCGGCTTCATCGCCGCCCGCACCACAATCGGCTGCCCGTTTGAGATGCCCGCCTCGATGCCGCCGGCATTGTTCGTGCCGCGCGTGTAACCCAGCGACGCCGTGCCGCGGAGTCTCGGATCGAAACCGATATCGTCGTGGACCTGGCTGCCGGGCAGCTCGGCCGCATCGAAGCCGAGGCCGATCTCGACGCCCTTGACGGCCTGGATGCTCATCAGGGCCGCGGCCAGGCGGGCGTCCAGGCGCCGGTCGGCCGCCACGTGCGATCCCAGGCCCGGCGGCACGTCGAAGGCCGCCACCTCCACGACGCCTCCCAGCGTGTCGCCGGCTTCGCGGGCCGCGTCGATGGCCGCCACCATGGTCTTGTCGGCCTGTGGGTCGAGCGAGTAGAGCGGGCTCTTGTTCCGCGTGCGCAACCACGCCGACGCAGCGGGCCACTTATTACATGCCCGGAACCCGCCCACGGAGACCACGTGACCGAACACCGTGATGCCGACCTCGTCCAGCAGCGGCCGCATCAGCGCCCCCGCGGCCACTCGCGCCGCCGTTTCCCGCGCGCTGGCCCGCTCCAGGATGCTCCGCATGTCCGGGTCCAGGTACTTCAGCGCCCCGGCGAGGTCGCCGTGGCCCGGCCGCGGATGGAACACCCGGGGCGTTCGCTTCAAGTCGTCGATCCTCGCGTCGCGGTTGCCCACGACGAGCACGATCGGGCTGCCGAGCGTCACGCCTCGCCGCACGCCGCCGAGGATCTCGACCGTGTCGGTCTCGATCTTCATGCGTCCGCCGCGACCGTACCCGCCCTGGCGGCGGGCCAGCTCGGCGTTGATGCCGCGAATGTCCACGCGGACGCCCGCCGGGCACCCCTCGATCAGGGCCACTGCGGCCTTGCCGTGCGACTCGCCTGCCGTGCGATAGGTGAGCATCCTCGTGTCCTCGCGATGTGATTGGCGACCCTGACGCGCGAGCCGCGTCTCACGCAAACCGCTTCTGCGTGATCCGCTCGTACGCCTCGACGTACCGGGCACGCGTCTTCTCGACGATCGACTCCGGCAGCGCGGGCGCCGGAGGCGTCTTGTCCCAGTCGAGCGTCTCCAGGTAGTTGCGGACGAACTGCTTGTCGAATGATGGCTGATCGCGACCCTCGGCGTACTCGTCCAGCGGCCAGAACCGCGACGAGTCCGGCGTCAGCACCTCGTCCACCAGAATGACCTCGCCGTCCACCAGGCCCCACTCGAATTTCGTGTCGGCGATGATGATGCCATGATTCAGTGCATACTCGCGGGCCTGCACGTACACGCCCACCGACAGGTCCCGCAGCTTCGTCGCCAGCTCCTTGCCCACCTGGTTGCACACGTCCTCGAAGCTGATCGGTTCGTCGTGCCCCTCGGCCGCCTTCGTGCTCGGCGTGAAAATTGGCTCGTCCAGCTTCGAGCACTGCTGCAGTCCCGCCGGCAGCCTCACGCCCGAGACGGGCCGACCGGCCTGGTAGTCCTTCCACCCGCTGCCGGCCAGGTACCCGCGCACTACACACTCCACGGGCACCACCTCGGCCTTGCGGACGATCATGCTGCGACCGGCGAACTGGTCGATGGCCGGCCCTACAATCGCTTCCAAGTCCTTGCGGCTCGCGCTGATCAGGTGGTTCTCCACCGTCTTGTGGATCAGGTCGAACCAGAACAGGCTCAGTCCCGTCAGCAGCCGCCCCTTGTCCGGAATCCCGTTGGGCATGATGCAGTCGAAGGCGCTGATGCGGTCCGTGGCCACCAGCAGCAGGCGGTCGCCCAGGTCGTACACGTCGCGGACCTTGCCCTGGCGCTTCGGATAATCCGGCAACGACGTTTGAAGCACGGTCGTCTGACTCAACGCATGGCCTCCCACAAGCGGTCTTCCGTGTGAACCCCAACCCGAGACGCCCATGATAGAGGCCGCGGGGCGAGGGGTCAAGCGGGTAGCATCCTGCCGGGGTTTTTACGTTTTCCGTACCGCGGCGGCCGTATATAATCGCCCGTCTGGCAACACCGCATGGCAGGAGACACTGTACCGTGAGTGAAACACTGTTGGTGGCGCAGCTCGGCGCGCCGACGGCCGTCATCAACCAGACGTTGGTGGGCGTCGTCGAGGAGGCGCGCCAGGCCGGTGTTGGCCGTGTTCTGGGTTCGCGCAACGGCGTTCTCGGGTTGCTGCACGACGAGATCTTCGACCTCTCGGCCGAGCCGGCGGAGGTCCTGGCGGCCGTCCGGACAACGCCCGGCGCGGTCCTGGGATCGTGCCGCTACAACCTTCGCCGCCAGGGCGGCGCCGAGGACTTCGCTCGCATCGCCGAGACGCTCGCGCGGCGTCGCGTGACCGGGCTGATCTTCATCGGCGGCAACGGCACCATGGCGGCCCTGCGCGAGGTGGCCCGGGTCTCGAAGGCCCACGGCCGCGAGGTCCGCGTCGTCGGCGCGCCGAAGACCATCGACAACGACATGTTCGGCACCGACCACACGCCCGGCTACGGGTCCGTGGCCAAGTACGTGGCTACGACGGCCCAGGAAGCCGGACGCGACACCGAATCGCTTGCGACGTTCGACACCTGCACGGTCATCGAGACCATGGGCCGCGACAGCGGCTGGATCGCCGCCGCGGCCGGCCTGGCCCACGTTTGCGAAGACGACGCGCCGCACATCGTCCTGGCGCCCGAGCTGCCCGTCACGTGGAAACGCCTGGGCGAGCAGGTGCACCGCACCGTAAAGCGCGTCGGCCGCTGCGTGGTGGTTGCCGGCGAAGGACTCCGCGACGCCGACGGCAACTTCCTCGCGCCGCAGACGGTGGACCCCAGCGGCCAGATGCAGTTCGGCGGCGTCGCCGAGGTGCTTCGCGACTTCATTCAGGGCGACCTGGGGTACAAGTGCCGCTATAATAAGCCGGGCACAGCCCAGCGCAACGCGGCGCACCTGGCTTCGGCATGCGACGCCTGCGAGGCCGATGCCGTCGGTCGCGAAGCCGCCCGCGCGCTGGCGGCCGGGGAGACCATGAAGATGGTCTCGATCCGCCGCCGCGGCGACCGGCCGTATGCCGTCGAGTTCGATCTGGTAGACCTCGACGAGGCGGCCGGCCGGCAGCGGGTACTGCCGCGGGAGTTCCTCGACGAGGAAGGAACGGCCATCAGCGACGCCTTCCGGAGGTACCTTGAGCCGCTGGTCCAGGGTCGCGTCGAGGTGGCCGAGACGTCGGGCGGCTTGCCTCAATGTGTGCGCCTGACGCAACGTGTGTAGCCCGCCGGCGGGGGGGACGCCGGCGACGCAGGGGAGTGGATGATGCTGAAATTCAAGATCCCGACCGATCTGGTCTCCGAAGACCAGCTCCAGGCGGGCAGGGCCTACCTGGTGGACGCCGAGGACCAGCCGGTTCGCGGCGACCTGCGCCTGCGCGGCGACACGCTGTTCTGCGAACGCAAGGGGGACGGCCCGGTGTCGCTCGTTCTGCCGCTGGACGTGCCCGGCGTCGGGCGCGTCCTGGTGGCCACGGTCCATCTGCCCGACCGCGAACCCCCGTACAATCTGCTCGTCGAGGTGCTGCGCGGCCTGGTCCTCAGGGCGTGGCGCAAGAAGGACGACTGGGGCTACGCCTACCGCGGCCCCACGCCCGAGTTCGCCTCCGGTCTCGACGCCGCCAAGGCCCGCATGGCCCGGGCCATGAGCCTCAGCCCGACCGACCCCGAGGCCGCCCTGATCGCGCGGGAAGCCATCGCCGATGTCCTGCGGCTCAGCGAGGACCTCACCCTCGAACACGCCCACCGCGGTCTACTCTTCCGCCGCGACAACCGCGAACTGGCCGGACTGGACTTCGGCTGCTGGGTGGACCTGTCGTGCCGCGACCAGGCGTACCACGATCGGCTTTTCGAATCGTTCAACTACGCCGCGCTGCCCATGGACTGGCGGACGGTCGAGCCGCGCGAGCACGAGTTCCAATGGGCGCCGCTGGATTTCTGGGTCAACTGGCTTACGTCCAAGGGCATGGCCATCAAGGCCGGCCAGTTGCTCCGGTTCCGGTCGTCGAGCGTCCCCGACTGGGTTTACCTGTGGGAAGGCGATTTCGACAGCGTGCGCGACTATGCCTTCGAGCACGCCCTGCGCTGCGTGCAGCGATACGCCTCGAAGATCGAGCACTGGGACATCGCCACCGGCCTGCACGTGGAGAACTGCCTCAAGTTCAGCCTCGACCAGGTCATCGAGATGACCACCATGTGCTGCCGCGTCGTCAAGAAGAACGCGCCCCACGCCAAGGCGGTCCTCGACCTCGTGATGCCCTGGGGCGAATACGCCGCGAGCAACGCCCGCAGCCTCTGGCCGCTGAAATACGTCGAGGCCTGTGTCAACGCCGGCGTCGAGTTCGATGCCATCGGTCTCCAGGTCTTCATGGGCGCCGACGGCTATCCCTGCCGTGACATCATGGCCGTGTCGGCCCTGCTGGATCAGTTCGGTGGGTTCGGCCGTCCGCTGCACGTCACGGCCGCCGGCGTGCCGTCGTCGTGCGAGCCCGACGCTCGCGACGCGTCGCAGGGCAAACGCGACGTGGCCCTGGGCGGCTTCTGGCACGAGCCATGGACCCCGGCCGTCCAGGCCCGCTGGGTCGATGCGTTCTACAACATCGCCGTCGGCAAGCCGTTCGTCGAGGCCGTCTGCTGGACCGAACTGAGCGACCGTCCGGGCCACTTCTTCCCGCACGCCGGCCTGCTCGATGCGAACCTGGAACCGAAGGCTTCCTATGCGGCCATGCTCGGCATGCGCCGGGAAATCTGGCCCGAGACCGGCATTCCCGAGCATCACGCCGTCGAGCAGGCCAAGCCGTGGGCCGAGTACTGACCTGCGCGGGAGAACGCCCATGACCGATGACCCGGTGGAATCGCGCGATGCCTCGCCCGGCGCGCAGAGCCGCCGACTGGGCATGGCGGTGCTTGCGGCCGGGCTCGCCGTGCTGGCCGGCGGCGCGTGGCTGGCCGGTCGCGGCGAGCCGCTGCCGGTATCCGTGCCCGACCGGGGGGTGCCTTACCAGGTGGACGTGAATGCGGCCGGGTGGGCCGAGTTGAGCCTTGTGCCGGGGCTGGGAGGCGTGCTCGCCCGGCGGATCGTCGAGTACCGCGACCGCCACGGGCCGTACCGGTCGCTCAACGACCTGGTGGCGATCAACGGGATCGCCGATGTGAGGCTTCGCGAGATCAGACCCTATCTGACATTGGCCGCCGAGTCGCCGACCGACGGCGACCGTTGCGGCAGGCCGGGACCATGACGCAGCAATTCGAACTGGTGAGCGACTACGAGCCGCGCGGCGATCAGCCGCAGGCCATCGAGCGCCTGGCCGACGGCCTGCGTCGCTCGCGGCCGTGCCAGACCCTCCTGGGCGTCACCGGTTCGGGCAAGACGTTCACCATGGCCAACGTCATCGCCGAGGTGCAGCGGCCCACGCTGGTCATCTCGCACAACAAGACCCTGGCCGCCCAGCTCTACAGCGAATTCAAGGAGTTCTTCCCGAAGAATGCCGTGGCCTACTTCGTGTCCTACTATGACTATTATCAGCCCGAGGCGTACATTCCTTCGCG
Organism: Phycisphaerae bacterium; assembly: GCA_012729015.1. GTDB lineage: Bacteria > Planctomycetota > Phycisphaerae > FEN-1346 > JAACEH01 > JAAYDY01. The sequence continues at coordinate 6,014 of JAAYDY010000089.1, forward strand.
TGACATCTACATCGAGAAGGACGCCAGCATCAACGAGGACATCGACCGTCTGCGCCTGCGGGCGACCAGCGCCCTGATGAGCCGCAGCGATGTCATCGTCGTCGCCAGCGTCTCGTGCATCTTCGGCCTGGGCGCGCCCGAGGACTACCAGCGGATGGTCGCGTCGCTGGCGGTGGGCCAGACCATCGAGCGCGACGAGTTCCTGCGCCGCCTGGTCGATATCCAATACGAACGCAACGACATCGACTTCGGCCGCGGCAGGTTCCGCGTCCGCGGCGACACCGTCGAAGTCTATCCGGCCTACGAGGAGTTCGCGTACCGGATCGAGTTCTTCGGCGACGACGTGGACCGGATCGAGATCATCAACCCCACCACCGGCAGCGTGGCCGGGCAGGAGGACGCCATCTACGTCTACCCGGCCAAGCACTTCGTGATGCCCGAGGACCGCGTCGAGCGGGCCCTGGACGGCATCGCGTCGGAGCTCGAAGCCCGCCTGGCCGAGTTGCGGTCGCAGGGCAAGATGCTCGAGGCCCAGCGCCTCGAAGCCCGCACCCGGCACGACATGGAGATGCTTCGCGAGGTCGGCTACTGCCCGGGCATCGAGAACTACAGCCGTCACCTCTCCGGCCGCGCGCCAGGCGAACGCCCGTACACCCTCATCGACTACTTCCCCCAGAACATGCTCTGCCTGGTGGACGAGTCGCACGTGACCGTGCCGCAGATCGGCGCCATGTACGAAGGCGACCGCAGCCGCAAGCAGACCCTCGTCGATCACGGTTTCCGGCTGCCGTCGGCACTGGACAACCGGCCGCTGACGTTCGACGAGTGGGAATCGGTGATCGGTCAGACGGTCTTCATTTCCGCGACGCCCGGCCCATACGAACTCAAGCGATGCGGCGGCGAGGTCGTCGAGCAGGTCATCCGACCCACGGGGCTCGTAGACCCGCAGATTCGCATCGAACCCGCCCGGAACCAGGTTGAGCACCTCCTCGGCGAAATCCGCAACCGTGTGGCCATGGGCGACCGCGTCCTGGTCACGACGCTCACGAAGCGGCTGGCCGAGGACCTCTCCAGCTTCGTCAACCGCGAAGGCATGCGCTGCAAGTACCTGCACAGCGAAATCGAGACGTTCGAACGCGTGGAGATTCTGCGCGACCTGCGACGCGGCGAGTTCGACGTGCTCATCGGCGTCAACCTCCTGCGCGAAGGGCTGGACCTGCCCGAGGTGTCGCTCGTGGCCATCCTCGACGCCGACCGGGAAGGGTTCCTGCGATCCACCACGTCGCTGCTTCAGACCATCGGCCGCAGCGCCCGCAACGTCAAGGCCGAGGTGATCCTCTATGCCGACGTCATCACTGACTCCATGCGACGCGCCATGGACGAAACCGAGCGCCGCCGCAGCAAACAGGAATCCTACAACGTCGAGCACGGGATCAAGCCCGACACCATCCGCAAGGCGATCCGCGCCGGGATCGAAGCCGAAGTGTCGGCCCGGCGTGCCGCGCGGCTCTTTGTCCACGAGTCCGAAACCGAGTTCGTCACACGCGAGTTCCTGGCCGAGCTGGAGGCCGAAATGCACAAGGCCGCCGCCAACCTCGAATTCGAACGCGCCGCCGCCATCCGCGACCGCATCCTGGCCATGAAAGAGGAGATCAAGGGCCATGACTCAACACCTGCCGAACCGAAGCCCGGCCGGCGCAAAACTCGTCGATGAGGCCGTTCGCCTCATTGCCGCCGCCATCGACGAAGACCTCGCTGGAGGCGACGTCACGAGCGTTGCCTGTCTGGGCGACCAGGCGGCCGCGGCCAGCATCGTCGCCCGCCAGGGTGGTGTCGCAGCCGGCCTGTGGCTCGTCGAACTGGTCTACGCCGAGATCGATGCCGCCGTCCAGGTCCGCACCGAGGCCGCCGACGGCGACGCCGTCGCCGCCGGTCAGACCCTGGCCGTCGTCACCGGCCCCGCCAGGGCCGTCCTGGCCGGCGAACGCACCGTCCTGAACTTCCTTCAGCGACTGTCAGGCGTCGCCACGATGACCCGGGCGTTCGTCCACGCCGTCGAAGGCACGTCCGCCGCCATCTGCGACACGCGGAAGACCACTCCCGGCTGGCGGTACCTGGAGAAATACGCCGTCCGCTGCGCCGGCGGCACGAACCATCGCATGGGCCTTTACGACGAGGTACTCATCAAGGACAACCACGTCGCCCTGGCCGGTTGTCCCATCGAGCAACTCGTGACCCGGGCTCGCGACCGCTTCGGCGCGGAGATGGTCATCGAGGTCGAGGTCGATACGCTCGACCAGTTGCGGGCCGTCCTGCCGCTGGCGGCCGACAGGATCCTGCTGGACAACATGACCACCGACCAGCTTCGCGAGGCGGTGGCCCTGCGCAACCGCCTCGGCTCCGACGGGCGGCCCTTGCTTGAGGCCAGCGGCGGCGTCACGCTTGCCACGGTCAGGGCCATCGCCGAAACGGGCGTGGACCGCATCAGCGTCGGCGCGCTGACCCATTCCGCCCCGGCGCTGGACATTGCCATGGACATCGCCTCGCCATGACCGGAGGACGCCCGGTGAACTACCGCCTGACTTGGCTCCTGCGACGCGACCGCCAGAGGTATTGGGCCCTGGACGCCCTTGCCGCCGAGGTCGGCCTGGGTCTTGCGCAACTGCACGGCGAACTGGCCGAGATCGAGCGGCAGGGCTTCGTCCTCGACCATCATCCCCTTTACGGCGTCCGCCTCGACGGGGTCCCGCCCGTCATCGACCGCGACGAGATCATGTTCGCCATGGCCAGCGGCCGCCTGGGCCGCACGGTCCGCGTGTACGAGCAGACGGCCTCCACGAACGACCTGGCCCTGCGCGCCGCCGCCTCGCCGTCGTCCGACGGCCTCGTGATCGTGGCCGAGCGGCAGACCGCCGGCCGGGGGCGCCGCGGCAGCCGCTGGTTCGATGCCGCCGGCAAGGGATTGCTCGTGTCGGTGGTTCACTGGGCCATGGCTGGGCCGGACATCGCCGGCGACCTGATGCTGGCCACCAGCGTGGCCGTCTGCCGGGCTGTCGAACCCCTGGTTGGCCGGTCGCCGCAGATCAAATGGCCCAACGACATCGAGTTCCAGCGACGCAAGGCGGCCGGCATCCTTGTGGAATCCGCGGCAGCGGGAGACGCCGACGCCCGACGGCCCTTCGTCATTGGTATCGGGCTCAACGTGAACCACCAGGAGCGGGACTTCCCGACGGACATCGCCTCACGGGCCACGTCCCTGAGGCTGGAGGCAGGGGGGACGGTGGACCGCTGCGTCGTCCTGGCGGACGTGCTCACGGCCCTGAGGGACGCCCTGGAGTCGTTGCAAGGGCCTGAGCGACAGGGGCTTAGGTCCGCCTACGACGCCCGCAGCGACATGGTGGGCCGCAACGTCACCCTCAGCGAAGCCGGCCAGACCTTCGCCGGCACCGTGGAAGCCATTTCGCCACACTACGCCCTCGTCCTGCGACTCCAGAATGGGCACCTGCGTTCGTTCGACGCGAGCCGCGTGCGGCTTCTCTAAATTAACATAGCCCGCGGATGCTGCGAGCCGCTTCCCGGCGGCGTTCGGTGTGCTGCGGCAGCGAAAAACCGCACGGATTACTCCCTGACGCAAGGAACCGACTCTGGGCCTGTCGGGAATTCTGACATCTCCTGGAGAAGAACGTAACAGATTGATAAGAAAGCGGATACGGGCGGCGTGGGCTGGCCGTGGGCGGCCCTTCCGTGCCAGTTGGTTTGCATTCGGCGGCCCGAGGCGTATGATGATCGTTGTCGCTCGGGGGGACTCCCAAGGAACATGTTGAGGTGCGTTCTTGGCGGTCCAAACGGCGGCTGAATGTGAAGATGAGCAAAATGCGTAACAAGGGGAAGCATTTTGTTCAAGCTGTGGCGGCGGAGGTCCGATAGAGCATGTGATTTGGTGGTTTCCGTGAAGGGGCCACCGGGCTTTCCGTTGCAGCAGGGCACCGAGGGCGGCAGGACGAACCTGTGAGGGCCTTTCGCCTGGGGTGGCCTGAAAAGGAGATAGGACGGTGGCAGGAGGAAGGATGGGGATGGATCCCCGGCATTGGACCAGGCGGTACGCAAGGACTTCAATTTGCTCCGATACGGAGCGGGAGGTTGTAGGTATGAGTCGCACGAAACAAGCTTTCACCCTGATCGAAATTCTGATTGTCGTCATTATACTGGGCATCCTGGCCGCGGTCGTGATTCCGCAGTTCAGCGAAGCCTCGAACGACACGCGGGTGTCCAGCGTGATGACCGACGTGAAGCTGCTTCGCAGCCAGATCCAGCTTTACAAGGCCCAGCACAACGAGGTGTACCCGACGACGTGGGGCCCCAGCGGCCAGCTCGACATGTACACCGACGTGAGCGGCAACACCAACGCCACGTACACCACCACGTTCCGGTTTGGCCCGTACCTGCTTCGCGTTCCGCCGAACCCGTTCACCGGACAGAACACGGTGACGGTCGTGGCGGGCGGCGACTATCCGGCGGGAGGCGCTGCGGACATGAACCAGGGCTGGTGGTACAACAGTGCCACGGGCGAGGTTCGGTGCCATGTGCCGGATCCGCCGGCTGGTCCTGCGACGCCTGACGGCACGGCGGTCAACACGCTGTAAGGCTGACGAGCGTCGTAACGGAGGGGGAGGCTTCGGCCTCCCCGTCCTTTCGACGAGAGGCGATGCCGACGGGGGTTGTGTCCAGGGAGAATCCGGACGCCGGCCCCCGTCGGAAAGCCCTTCGAGGAGCACTTTCGCAAGGGCAGCAAGGCAACGGAAGCCAGCAGGTTGCAAGGACGCAAAGCAGTACCATTGCCGCACAGCGCTCGGATAGAGGGGTGGCTTGACGGACTGAGGGAGAGCCCGTGCCACGGTATAGACGAGCCGATTGTTGAGAAGGCTTGAAGGCACGAAGCCGACCCGCCACAGGAAGTCCGATTAAGCCCGAGACGATAGGGCCAGGCGACGCCTGGCATGGCCGAACGCGGCCAGTTGCACCCAGAATGCCCGTTTTTTGGGCGGAAACGGCGTTTGTGACGCCTTCTGCCGTCTGGAGAGGCATGCGGGTGGCAAAATGGACCGCGTATTTATTGCAGCCGGAGTGTTAAAATGGGCGATATGGGAACGGCAGGAAAGCTTTGGTTGCGGCACCGGGCGGCGTTGAAGGTGCTCGGGGCGGCCTGTGTGGCGGCCCTGGTGGTTGGGACGCTGAGTTGGGCGTCGCAACCGACGCCGAGGGCCGTTACGGCCGCGCCGGAGGTGTTGCCGGACACCGGTCGCCAGTTCCAGGAGACCAACGTCCGGCTGGACGAGGTGGCGCGGCAGCTTCGCGAGGTCAACGCCAAGCTGGAGAGCTTGCAGGGGCTGCTGACCAGCGGGAAGGTGGTTGTGACGGTGAAGGAGGCTCCGGCGGCAGCGAGGCCCGGGGCAGAGCGGTAGGCGGCGTTCGCCGGGGATGTCAGAGGAAGGACCATGGCACGGATGCGAAAGGCTTTCACGATCATCGAGTTGATGATGGTGGTGATGATCCTGGGGATCATGGCCGCCGTTGTCGTGCCGATGGCCACGAGCAGCCACGATTCGCAGTGTGCCGCGGCGGCACGGATGCTGACGGCCGACCTGGAGCTGGCCCAGAGCGTGGCGCTGGCCCGGCAGTCGTCGGTGGCGGTGGTTTTCAGCGCCGACCGGCAGAGCTACAAGGTGGTGATCTACACGGGGCAGAACCTGGGCGACTACGCAGGACTGACGCCGATCAGCCATCCCGGCAAACCGGGGCAGGGCTACGAGGTGTCGATCCGCGGGGAGCTTCAGTTGCCCAATGCGCGAGTGGACTCGGTGAGTTTCGGGGGTCTCCCATTTGTGGTGTATGACACCTTCGGCAGCCCGATGGTGGGCGGCTCGGTGGTGCTGTCGGCGGGCGATGCCCATTTGACGGTCACGGTTCAGCCGATTACCGGCGCCGTGTCGGTGCAGTAGGAGAGGCCGCGGTGAGGAAGATTCTGCCCATAGGCATCGACATCGGGACGTGCAGCGCGAAGCTGGTGCAGCTCGCGGTGGACCGCCGCGGGTTCTCGGTCGTGGCGTGTGCGAAGGCCGAACTGCCGGACGGCGGCGACATGAGCACCGAGAGCCGGCTGGACATGGTGGCGGCTCGGGTGCAGCGGGAGTTGAAGGAGCACAAGTTCCGCGGCACGGACTGCATTTCGGCCCTGTCGGACGCGGAAGTCAGCATTCGGAGCATCCGGGTTCCGTGCGTGGGCCGGTCGGAATTGGACGAGGCCGTGCGGAACGAGGCCCGGAACAAGTTTCCGTTCGACATTGACCAGGCGACGGTGAACTACATGGTGGCCGGGGAAGTGCGCCACGGCGAGGACGCGCGCCTGGAGGTGATCCTGTTTGCGTCGCCGAACGAGGCGATCGAGGCGCACGTGGGGCGGTTGCACCGCATGGGTCTGGTGCCGGCGTCGCTGGACGTGCAGCACTGTGCATTGTTCCGGACCTTCGAGCGGTACCTGCGGCGCAAGGAGGACGAGAGTGAGGTCAACGTCTTCGTGGACATGGGCGGCATGACGAAGGTGGTGATCACGCGCGGCCGGGACATTCTGTTCATCAAGAACATCGCCAAGGGCGCGGTGAGCTTCAACGAGGCGGTGGCGTCGCGTCTGAGCATGAGCCTGTCGGAGGCGTCGCAGTTGCGTCGGCGCGCGATCATGGGCGGCGCGGGCGGACCTGATGCCCAGGTGCGTCAGGCGTTGCTGGACGCGATTCGGCCGGAGATCGAGGAACTGGCCGACGAGATCAACAAGTGCCTGCGGTACCACGGCGTGACGTTCCGCGGTGAGCGTCCGCAGCGTGTGACGTTCATCGGCGGCGAGACGCACGAAGGGGACATTCCGGAGACGCTGGGTCGACGGATCGGGCTGCCGGTGGTGGTGGGGCAACCGTTCCGCGGGATCGGCACGGAGAATCTGGGGCCGCACGTTGATCGTCGCGGCATGTTGAGCGAATGGACGGTCGCCTTCGGGTTGAGCCTGAAGGGGGCATTCATCCAGGGCTACGGCCTGGGGCAGAAGCTGGCGGGATAGACGGCGATGAAGGAAATCGAATTTCTTCCCGAGCATCACGTTCGAGCGCGAGTGGACACGCGGCTGCGCTTTGTGCGCCTGTGGCTGCTTGCGGTCCTGGCCCTGGCGATGGTCTGCCTGGCGGTGCACCGCGGCGAGCGGCTGGAAAGAGTCCGCGGGCAGTTCCTGGAGCTTCAGACGGAGCTGTCGGTCGTGGACGCGGAGTTGGAGCGGCTGGGGCGGCTGGCGGAGCAGAAGGACAAGTTCACGGCGCAGCGGAAGCTCGTGGCGGGCATCGAGGGAAGCGGCCCGCGGCACGAGTTGATCGGATCCATCACGCGGATTCTGCCGCGAGAGATTCTGCTGACGCGGTTTGAGGTGGAGACACAGTCGCGCGAGGTGCCGGCGGGCGCGGCGGCGGGCACGCCGGCGGTTCTGGGCGTGAAGCCGGCGATGAAGACCGAGACGTTCGACCGGATTCGGCTGGAAGGCTTCGCGGCGGACGACCTGGCGCTGGCACGGTTTCTTCAGGAGTTGAACGACACGCCGACGGTGCAGCAGTGCCAGTTGGCGTTTTCGAAGGACGCGGCCTTCCGGGGCAGGGACGTTCGCGTGTTTGCGACGACGTTCTACGTGGCCCCCGAGGGAGTCAACCTGGACATGATGCAGTGGGCCGGGGTGCGGCGATGAGCATGAACCTGATGGGACATCATGGCGGGCGCGGCCCGTGGGTGACGATCGGCGTGGCGCTGGCGATGGTCGGCGGCTTCGTGGTGGCGTTCTACGTTCCGAACGCCCGGAAGATGAAGTCGGCGGAGGCGACGCTGGCCGAGTGCCAGGCCGAATTGAGCATGAAGCTGGCGCGGTCGAAGGATCTTCCTGTCCTGCTCGATGAGGTGCGGACCATGGAGGCCGGTTACGAGCGCGATGTGGCCCGCATTCCGTCGGAACCGCGGATTCCGGAGTTTCTGGAGTCGGTGGCGGCGGTGATGAAGGAGGCCGGCATCGTGCAGCGGAACGTGTTGCCGCAGGCGCCGCGGATGAGGCCGAGCTATGTGGAGCAGCCGATGTCGATTGCGTTCGAGGCGCCGTACGAGGCGGCTTACGAGGTGCTGAGGCGGATTGAAGGGATGGACCGGATCACGCGCGTTGAGAGCCTGGAACTCGTCGCGACGCCGAGCGACAACGGCACGGTTCGCGTGAAGATGAGCGTGGTCGTGTTCTGCGGCGGTCGCGAGGCCGGCAGCCACGGTGCCACCCAGTTGGCCACCAGCGGCGGAGGACGAGGATGAGCGCGACCTGCAAGCCCATGTCGCAGTGGAGGATGATGCTCATCGGCCGCTCGTCGGTGGTGATGAAGCGGATCTTCGTGGTGGCCCTGGCCCTGGTGTCACTGGGCGTGTGGGGTATCACGATTCTGGGGATGGGCGTGCTTCGCTCGGACCCGGCGCCGCAGACTGTTACGGCCGTCCAAGGGCAGCCCGTCCTGGCGGCGGCAAGCCTGCCGCAGGGACAGGCCGCGGTTGTGACGGCGGCTGCGAACGTGGAGCAGAAGTCCGTCGCGGTCCAGGCCGTCTGGGCGGCGGGCAAGGATGAAGCGTCGCCCGTTCGCAACCCGTTTCTGCCGGACGAGGAGTCGTTTCCGACGAACCGGCCCGCTGCGAGCGACGTGGCGGCCGGGGCGGTGTCGCCAGAGCAGCAGCAGGAGGAGGCCAAGGCGGCCCGGGGTCCGAGCGAGGAGGAGTTGAGGCAAGCGGACGAATCGGCCCGGACGATGGTGCTGATCGGTACGACGGTCGGGGAAAACGGACCGCAGGCGGTGATCGACGGCGTGCGGTGCCGGGTCGGCGATACGGTGGGCGTGATGACGGTGAGCGAGATCGGGCGCGGCACGGCGACGGTCGAGTTTGCCGGACGGCGATACGAGCTTCGCGTCCCGCTGCTGGAAGGGACGCTGATGGGCGGCCGCAGCCCGATGGCCATGATCGACGGGCGAGGTTACGGGGTGGGTCAGTGCCTGGTGACGATGGGGAGCGACGGGTCGGGCGGGAAGACGCCCGTGACAACGTCGGTCCGGATCAAGGAGATCAAAGCACAGTCGGTGGTTCTCGCCGTGGGCGACGCCGACTTTGAACTGGGGATGGTCGAGGACAAGAGTGTTCTGCGGGACCAGCAACGTCGGTAGGGGCAAACGCACGTTGCTGCCGCGGATGGCAGTAGTGGAGAAGAGCCATGAAGGCGACTGGGAAATCTGAGGGTCGTAGACTCGTGTGGAGCATCGCGGCGGCGGTCGTGGTGGCCGGCGCTGGCGCAGTGTGGGCCTATGGCCAGGAAGCCGCGCAGCCGGCGGAAGAGACGAAGGCGCTCGCGGCGTCCGACGCGGGGACCGAGCCGTCGGCCGATCCGAAGCCGGCCGGCGAGGCGGCGGCCGCCGACGCCGACGGCGACCTGATTACCGTGAAGTTTCAGGACGTTGAGCTGTCGTCGGTGCTGAAGCTGTGGGCCGAGCAGCGGCAGTTGAACCTGATGGCCGGCAAGGACGTCCAGGGCAAGGTGACGGCCGAACTGTACGGCGTGACGCTGGACGAGGCGCTGCATGCCGTGCTGGACGTCAACGGGTACGCGTTTCGGCGCGACGGGAAGTTCATCTTCATCTACACGAAGCAGCAGCTTGAGGAACTGAAGGTCAAGGAGGCGAAGACCGACACGCGCGTGTTCCACCTGAACTTCATCAACGTGGACGACGCGCGTCAGATCATCCAGCCGGCGTTGTCGGAGAAGGCGAAGGTGGCGGGGACGTCGCGTGCGGCCGAGGGCATTCCGTCGGGCGGCACGGCCGTCGGCGGCGACAGCCTCAGCGCGCAGGACGTGCTCGTCGTGACCGACTACGTGGACAACCTGAAGCAGGTGGAGCACATCCTGGGGCTGCTGGACGTGAGGCCGAAGCAGGTGCTCGTGGAGGCCACGATCCTGGAGGTGACCCTTCAGGACGATTGCAGCCTGGGCATCGACTTCAACGTGCTGGCGGGCATCGATTTCAGGGGCCTGACGCCGGCGACGGGCTACGACGTACTGAACCCGAACAGCACCGTGATGAATGCGGGGCTGGCTGCCGGGACCGTGGACATTCCGTACGGGCGCACCGGCACAACCGGGTTCGCAACGCCCGGCACGGGCTTCCAGGTGGGCGTCATGACGAGCGAGGTGAGCGTGTTTGTGCAGGCGCTCGAAACGGTCAGCGATGTGAACATCCTGTCGAATCCGAAGGTGCTGGCGCTGAACAAGCAGCGGGCCGAGGTCATCGTCGGTCGCCGTCTGGGCTACCGGACGACGACGGTGACGCAGACGACGGCGGTGGAAACGGTGGAGTTTCTTGATACGGGCACGCAGTTGCAGTTCCGGCCGTTTGTCAGCAACGACGGGTTCGTTCGGATGGAAATCCATCCGGAGGTGTCCAACGGTTCGATTGACGGCCTGGGGCTGCCGAGCGAGACGACCACGGAAGTGACCTGCAACGTGATGGTCCGCGACGGGCACACGATCGTCATCGGGGGCCTGTTCGATGAGAACACGCAGATCGACAAGTCGCAGGTTCCGGGCCTGGGGAATCTTCCCTTGGTGGGGGCGCTGTTCCGCCAGGACCATCAGGCGACCACGCGGCGCGAGATCATTGTGCTCCTGACGCCGCACATTGTGGATCACGGAGAGGCGGAGGCCGAGGGCCGCGAGTTGTTGGACGTCGTTGAGCAAACCATGAGCGGGCTTCGGTCGCGGTTTCCGCTGTATACGCGGGAGAAACTGACGCAACTGCACGTGTCGGAGGCCGAGAAGTTCTACAACAAGTACCTGGAGACGAACTCGGTGCAGGACCGCGGCCTGGCATTGTGGAACCTGAAGCTGGCCCGGCACGTGGCGCCGAACAACCGGCAGGTGCGGGAGCTGATTGACAAGCTGGAGACCGAGCAGGGCGTGGCGCGTCCGAGGCTTCAGAGCGAGAGCGTGTTGTGGCGAAGGCTGAACCAGAGCGGGATGCTGGATGGGTTGCCGCCTGTGCCGGCGCGATCGGGTGAGGCGGCGGAGAGTCCGCAGCCCAACGAGATCGCGAAGCCACAGGACTGAGTGCGTCTTCTGAGGGAGAACGGCGATGAAGCGAATGACATGGATTGTCGTGTGGGCCCTGATGCTGGTGACGGCCGGTTGCCAGACGCAGCGCGAGGCTCGCGAGAGTGCGCAGCAGCGGTGGGTGCTGGCCCGCAACAAGGTGCATCTGCAACTGGCCCTGGAGCAGTACAAGGCCGGGCAGATGGACAACTGCAAGCAGCAGCTTGCGAAGGTCCTGGCCACGGCGGAGCCGCCGGTGACGGCGTACCTGCTGGCCGCGAAGGTGGCCCTGTACGAGAAGCGGTTCGACGAGGCCCGCGGCTACCTGGAAGTGGCGCTGCATGCGGGCCCGAACGCGCCGGATGCGTGGTACGCCAAGGCGCTGCTGGACGAGCATGACGACAACCTCGAAGCGGCTGTCGAGGCGATGGCCAAGGCCCATGTGCTGGATCCGAGCGATCCGGAGTACCTGATCTGTCTGGCGGAGCTGCATGTCAAGCGAGGCGAAGCGGACCGGGCGTTGGAGGTCCTGGAGACGGCGCAGGGCCGATTCGCGTCGCACGCCGGCGTGCAGAGCGCGTTGGCCGACCTGTACACGCTGAAGGGGCAGCATGCGAAGGCGATCGTGTCGCTGCGGCGGATTCTTCGCGTCAGCGGCGGCGACGAGGACGTCAAGCAGCGTCTGGCCCTGGCCCTGGCGGCCGACGGACAGGCCGGGCAGGCGGCGCCGATGCTGGAGCAGATGATCGCGGCGCAGAAGGGCGACTGCACGGCCCTGCGTGCGGCCCTGGCGGACTGCTATCTGCGGCTGGAGAACTACGCCAAGGCCGAAGCCACATATGCGACGCTGTGCGCGAAGGAGCCGGCGAACGCTGTCTGGAATTACCGACTGGCCGAGGTCTACGCGCTTCAGCACGACGACGATGCGGCGATGGAGCGGGCCATGCACCTGATTGCGATGGACCCGTCTCACAGCGATGCTCGGGCCCTGGTGGGCTATCTCCAGATGACCCGCGGCGACCTGGAAGGGGCCGAGAAGAATCTGCGACTGGCCCTGGACGGCGCCAGCCAGCCGACCCTGGTGGCCGTGGCTCTGACGAAGACTTTGCAGCGGCTTGGGCGCGAGAAGGAAGCCGGCGAGGTCTGGGCCGAGTACGGCGGTCAGATCGAGGTGGCCCGGCGCAACGGCGCCACCGGTCCCATGGCGACGACCCATGCCGGGGCGTTCAACCTGGGGCGCGGACTGTAGAGTGCAAGCGGGGGATGGGACCGAACTCGGTGGCGGACAGGCGATGAAGTCGCGGCAGTGGATCATTCTCGTGGCGCTTGCGGTGGTGGCGTTGGGGGCAGTGGCCCTCATCGTGTGGCCCAACCTGCGCGCCGACCACGCGCTCTCCCTCCATGTCGTGGTCGGCGCACCTCTCCTGGTGTTGTGCTCGGCCGCGCTGGGATGGTTGGCGCCGCGGTGGCTTGCCGCCGATGCTCCGGACCGGCTCGCCGAGCACCTGGAGGCGGTGGTTCGGGACGGGCGGCTCGACGACGCCGCCGGTGTGCCGGCGGCTGGCGGCTCGCGCCTGCTGTCGTCGCTTGGTGCCTTCATGGGGGCTGTCCATGAGCGTCTGGAGGTCCAGCAACTGGCGTTGCGGGAAGAGCAGATTCGCACGCGCATTCTCCAGGCCGACAAGCAGCACATGCAGGCGGTGCTCAACTCGATCTCGGACGCGGTGCTGGTGACGAATGCGTTTGGCGATGTGACGCTGGCCAACGGCGCAGCCGAGGACGTGTGGAATTTCACGTTCGAGGCCGAGCGGCGGACGCCCGTGGCCGACGTGGCCGGGGATGTGCTCCTGACGCAGGCCATGGAACAACTCAGGCAGAGCGAGCACCGGGTGCCGCGGAAGGTGATTGAAATCGAGCGCGGCACGGACGGCGACCTGCGCATCTACAAGGCCACGGTCAGCGCGGTGCGCAGCGAGCAGGGCGAAGGCAGCGAGCTGTCGGGCATGGTGGTCGTGCTGCATGACGTGACGCGGGAGCGGGAGATGGCCCGCATGAAGAACGACTTCGTGTCCAAGGTGACGCACGAATTGCGGACGCCGCTGTCGAGCATCCGGGCGTACGTCGAGATGCTGGTCGAAGGGGAGGCCGAGGAACCTGAGACGCGCAACGAGTTCTACAAGATCATTGACAGCGAGAGCGACCGCCTGAGCCGCATGATCGACAACATTCTGAACATCAGCCGGATCGAGGCGGGCGTGACCAAGGTCCAGAAGGAGAACCTGGCGCTGACCGGGCTTCTGAAGAACGTGGTGGAGGTGCTGACGCCGCAGGCCGGCGAGAAGCACCAGGTGCTTGAGGCGGAACTGTCGCCGGTGTTCTACCAGGTGTTCGGCGACCGCGACATGCTGTACCAGGCGATTCTGAACGTGGTGTCGAACGCCATCAAGTACACGCCGGAGGGCGGCAGCATCCGGCTGTCGAGCGACCTGGTGGGCGGCATGGCCGTGGTGAAGGTGGCCGACACGGGCCTGGGGATTCCGAAGGACGATCTGCCGCGGCTGTTCCAGAAGTTCTACCGGGTCGGCGTCAACAAGGGAGCGGCCAAGGGGACCGGGCTGGGCCTGGCCCTGGTCAAGGAGATTGTCGAGACGCTGCACCACGGCAAGGTGTCCGTGGAGTCGGAGGTGGGCAAGGGAACGACGTTTGTACTTCAATTGCCGGTCGCCGAGTAATGTGCGGAGCACATGAGGAGATGCGATGGAACGCGCGAAGATTCTGATTGCCGATGACGAAGCTCACATCATTCACGTGGTGCAACTGAAGTTGCAGAACGGCGGATTCGACGTCGTGACGGCGATGGACGGCCGCGAGGCGCTCGAGTTGGCGCGCCGCGAGCGGCCGCAGTTGCTGATCAGCGACCTCCAGATGCCCATTCTGAGCGGATTGGAGCTTGCCGCGGCACTGTACCAGGATCCTCAGACGCGACACCTGCCGATCATTCTGTTGACGGCCAAAGGGTTCGAAGTGGATGACGAAGCGACCGCCCGGACCAATGTCCGGATGATCATGACCAAGCCGTTCAGCCCGCGCGAGCTACTGGCGCGCGTCAACGAACTGGTGGAACAGCCGGCCGGCGTCTGCTGAGGAGAGCCCCGTGACGACCTTCAAGCTGCCCGAACAGAAGCCGGTGCCGACGGAGAGCATCGATTCGTGGTGCCGCGAACTGACCGACCTGACGGGTCTGGCGTTTGCGGCCTGGGACGAGTCGCTTCGATTCTGGATGCCGGTCGGATTCTCGACGATGCTGACGGGGCTGGTGGTCGGCTCCGATCCGCTGCGCGCCATGATGCGCGAGCACGTGAAACAGGCGTTCGCGAGCGGTTGCCCGCAACAGGCGACTCTGGGTGACGGCCTGCGGCTCGTGGCGGCGCCGGTGTTTCGTCGGAGCCGCCCGGTGTTCGTGGTGGCCGCCGCGGTTCTCGGGGCGGCCGGTGCGACGGACTCTGCGGAGGCGTGGCTGGCGGAACACGGCGGCTGCACGCAGGAAGAGGCGCGCCGGCGGCTTCGCGGCGAGCGGCCCGTGGACGACGACGCCCTGGCGGCTATCACGCGGCTGCTGACTCAGTTCGGCGGCGAGCGCATCAAGCGAATCGACGCCGAGGAAGAGGTGGTGTCGGTAGGGGCGAAGCTGTCGGAGAGCTACGAGGAAATCACGCTGTACCAGCGGATCGCCTCGAAGATCCGGGTGTCGCAGCCGTCGGAGGCCTTCTTCCAGGCCCTGTGCTCCGAGATGCTGGAGTTTCTGGAGATCGAGGGTCTGGCCGCGCTGTTCCGCGATTCGCACGAGCACGGAGACGAACCGCGCGTGGTCACGGTCGGCGACGTGTCGCTGGACGCCGAGGCGCTGCTGCGGCTGTACCATCACTTCGAGCGCGACCTGATGGACGGCCGCGAAGCGATCATTGCCAACGACTGCCGCGCGGGCGACGACTTCAGTGCGGTGGTCCCGGGCGTCAACAACATGGTCCTGGTGCCGATGCGGCAAGGCAACAAGCTGTACGGCATCCTGGCTGCATTCAACAAGCTGGACCAGGGCGAGTTCTTCTCGACCGACGTGAAGCTGGTGTCGTCGGTCACGGGAACGATTGCCGTGTTCGTCGAGAACTCGCACCTGTACGACAACCTGCACCAGCTGATGCTGGGCACGGTGCGAGCCCTGGTGTCGAGCATCGATGCGAAGGACCAGTATACGTGCGGTCACAGCGAGCGCGTGGCGTGGATCTCGCGTCGGATTGCGGAGCGCATGGGCCTGGACGGGGAGTTCGTCGAGCGGGTGTACCTGGCCGGACTGCTGCACGACATCGGGAAGATCGGCATCCCGGAGGCAATCCTGCTGAAGAACGGTCGCCTGGAGCCGCAGGAGTACGACGTGATGAAGCGGCACCCGCTGATCGGCGCGAAGATTCTGGCCGGCGTGCGGGAACTGGAAGACGTGATTCCCGGCGTGTTGCATCATCACGAGCGTCTGGATGGGCGGGGATACCCGAAGGGCCTGGGCGGCGAGGGCGTGCCGCTGGAGGGGCGCATCATCGGCCTGGCGGACTCGTTGGACGCGATGACATCGCACCGTGTGTACCGGCCGGCGATGCCCCGGGAGAAGGTGGAGAACGAGATCGTTCGTTGCACGGGCACGCAGTTCGATGTGCGATGCGTGGACGCCCTGATGGACATCGGCCTGACGGAGGTTCTGGACAGCGTGCCGACGCAGAGCGGCGAGTTGCCCCTGAGCCCGCGTGCGGGCCTTCAATGGAAGGGGTTGCCATGACGACCACCGCGGAGAAATACGGCGACGTGACGGTGATCAGCGTCGAGTCGGAGTTCTCGGGCGACACGGTGAGCCAGTTCCGCCGTGTGGCCGAAGAGCGTCTGGCCGGCGAGCAGCAGTGGTTCATCCTCGACTTCGAGAAGACCGTCAGCATGGACTCGGCGGCGCTGGAGGCGTTGCTCTGGTTCCGCGACGAGGTGGAGGGCCGGACGGGCCTTGTCAAGGTGTGCGGCCTGGACGACACGTGCGCGAAGGTGTTCGAGTTGACGCGGTTCGACCGCAAATTCGAGGTCTTCGGCGAACTGACCGAAGCCATGAAGTCCTATGAGTAGGAACGGTTCCATGGTAGCGCAGACAGGCGAGAAGATCAGGCTCGGGGATGTCCTGCTGGAACAGGGCGTTGTGTCCAGGGAGCAACTGGACGAGGCCCTCGTTCAGCAGAAGCAGTCGGGCGGCAAGAAACTGCTGGGCGAAGTGCTTGTGTCCATGGGCTTCTGCTCCGAAGACGACATCATCCGGGCGTTGGCCGGCAACTACGGCGTGCCGTACGCGAAGATCAACCCGCGGCTGGTGGACGCCTCGGTGATCGACACGCTGCCGCGGGAGTTCCTGGACCGTCACCGCGTGCTGCCGCTGTTCAAGGTGCGTAACGTGCTGACGGTGGCCATGGCCGAGCCGTCGAACATGTTTCTGGCGGACGAGATGTCGCAGATCAGCGGCCTGGAAATCCAGGTGGTGGCCGCGTCGGCGCAGGACATCGTCAACACGCTGCAAAGCTACGTCAGCTCGGCCAACGTGTTCGTCATCGACGAGATCATCGAGGACATCAACGCCAAGGACTTCGAGCTGATCGAGTCGCAGGTCGAGGACATTGCGAACGTGGAAGATGCCGGCGAGCACTCGCCGGTCGTCAAGCTGGTCAACTACCTGGTTTTCGATGCGGTGCGCCAGAACGCCTCGGACATTCACATCGAGCCTGACGACAACATGACCCGCGTGCGGTACCGCGTGGACGGGACACTGTACGAGGCGTTCCGCCCGCCGCACCGGATGCACGCCTCGCTTGTGAGCCGCATCAAGATCATGAGCCAGCTCGACATTTCCGAGCGGCGTCTGCCGCAGGACGGCGGCATCCACGTCATGATGCAGGGGCGGCCCATCGACCTGCGTATCAGCACGTTGCCGGGGCCGAACGGCGAGAAGGTCGTCATCCGTATCTTCGACAACCGGAACATGATGGTCAACCTGGAGAAACTCGGCTTCGAGTTCGACATGCTGGAGGAATTCAAGAAGCTGATCGCCAGCCCGAACGGCATTCTCCTGGTGACCGGGCCGACCGGCAGCGGCAAGAGCACCACGCTCTACAGTGTCTTGAACGAGCTGAACAGCCCGGACGTCAACATCTCGACGGTCGAGGACCCGATCGAGTTCAACCTGCGCGGGATCAACCAGTTCCAGACGAACGAGCGGATCGGGTTCACGTTCTCGGCGGCACTGAGAAGCCTGCTGCGGCAGGACCCGGACATCATCATGGTGGGCGAGGTCCGCGACGAGGAGACGGCCAAGATCGCCGTGCAGGCTGCGCTGACAGGGCACTTGGTCATCTCGACGCTGCACACGAACGACGCGGCTGCGGCCATCACGCGGCTGCAGAACATCGGCGTCGAGCCGTACCTGGTGTCGGCAAGCGTGGTGGGCATCCTGGCCCAGCGGCTGGTGCGGAAGATCTGCACGCACTGCAAGGAAACCTACAGTCCGCCGCTGCACCTTCGCCGTCTGGCGGGGTCCAAGATCGAGGGCATCGACACGTTCTACCGCGGCAAGGGGTGCCCGAAGTGTCGCAACACGGGGTTCCAGGGGCGCATCGGCGTCTACGAACTGATGGCGATGAGCGACGAGATTCGCGACCTGGTGGTGCACGGGGCGCCATTGGACGAGATTCGCAAAGCGGCAATGGCCGGCAACATGGTGACGCTGCGTGCCGACGGCATGAAGAAGGTGCGTGCGGGCATCACGACGCTTGAAGAGGTGATTCGTATCAGCGACGGCCGCTGAGGGGTCGCGACCGTGTAACAGGAGTCGGAGGCTATGGCACAGTTCGCCTATCGAGCCAGGGATTCGCGGGGAGCCGCCACGTCGGGCGTGATGACGGCGTCGGACCAGGAGGACGCCGTTCGCCGTCTGCGTCAGCAGGGGCTCACGGTCCAGTCGGTGTCGCTGCGCGCCGAGGCCGGCGGCCTGGGGGCGCTGGCGCGAATCCAGGTCGGCAAGCCGCGCGTGAAGCCCAGCGACGTGGTCTACTTCGCCAACCAGTTGGCCGTCATGATCGACACGGGCGTGCCGCTGGCCGAGGCGCTGGAGTCGCTCGGGCAGCAGGCGCCGAATCCCACGTTCCGCGATGTTCTGATGTCGGTCGCGGCAGACGTGGAGGCCGGGCAGCCGCTGAGCGAGGCTCTGGCGAAGCACCCGAAACAGTTCAACTGTATGTTTGTCAGCCTGGTGCGTGCCGGCGAGTCGTCGGGCAACCTGGGCCTCATGCTCACCAGCGTGGCCGACTACCTGGTCGAGGCCGAGGAGACGCGACGCCGCATCAAAGGCGCCATGACCTATCCGATGTTCATGGCCGGGCTGGCGGTGGTCGTCGTCGTGGTTCTGATGGCTTTCGTACTGCCCAGGTTCACGGCGATCTACAACAACAAGGATGCCGTATTACCCACGCCGACCCGCATTCTGATGGGGGTCAGCGACTTCTGCGTCGCCCACTGGCTGCCGCTGATCATTACGGTCGTCCTGGTGACGGCCGGTGCAATCGCCTTCTTCATGCAGCCGGTCGGTCGCCGGTTCCTCGACACGCTGAAGATACGGCTGCCGGCCATCCGGGAAGTCTGCCTGAAGGTGTATATTGCCAGATCGTTCCGCGCCTTGGGCACGATGGTGACCGCCGGTGTGCCGGTGATCGAGGCCCTGGAAATCGCACGCCAGACGGCGACCAACGTGCACTTCCAGGATGTGTTCACCCGGGCCGTCGAGAAGGTCAGTCAGGGTGAGACCCTGTCGGACCAGTTCTTCTGTACGACGCTGATACCGATTACGACGTCGCAGATGGTCTTCGCCGGAGAGAAGTCGGGGCGGCTGGGGGCCGTGCTGCTGAAGGTGTGCGGTTTCTGCGACCGCGACCTGAAGGACTCGATCAAGAAGATGACCACGATGCTCGAACCGGCGATGATCGCGTTCATGGGCTTGTTTGTGGGCGGCATCGCCATGGCGCTGCTGCTGCCGATGTTCAACATCGGCAAGGTGCTGGCGAAGTAGGCTGCACGCGCTGCATCACGATAGAATGCGGGCAATGCCTGGAGGGGTGTGCTCGCTTTGGAGGGCGGGTTCCGAGGGAACCGCCCTCCAACTGTTTATGGGGTGCATTAACGTTCTGGGGGCTGTGTCGTGGCATGGGCATCCTGCCCATGAGTCGCAGGGGCATCTTGTCACGGCTTCCCCACAACGTTAATGCACCCTTCTCTATGTGGCGCGTTGGCCAAGGGCCGGACGGGCGGCGGAGCCGGGGGACGCGTGCGCTCAGGGCAGGGGGGCGTCTGTGGCGTCAGGGCAGAGCGGCCACGAGTTCGGCCACGTAGTCGCCGACGCAGCGGACGACCTCGGCGGTGGGCCGGCCGGCCATGTCGCCGATGCGGCGGACAATGGCGCTGCCGACAATGGCGCCGTCGGCGACGGCCGTCACCTGTCGCACGTGCTCCGGTCGCGAGATGCCGAAGCCGACGCAGACAGGCGCCTTGGTCTCCTGCCGCAGCCGCTCGACATGGCGCACGATATCCGCAGGCAGATCCTTGCGTTCGCCGGTGATGCCCGTGACGCTGACATAGTAGAGGAATCCGGTGGACTGGCGGGCGATGCGAGCGGCACGCTCCCAGGGCGACGTGGGCGCCACGAGCATGATATGCGACAGGCCGCGACGGGCGGCCCCGGCGGCCATGGCGTCGCACTCCTCCAGCGGCAGGTCCGGGACGATCAGGCCGTCGATGCCCGCTGCCTGGGCGTCGTCGAGAAACCGGTCCATGCCCCGGCGCGTGACGAGCGAGAAGCTGCCCATCGCCGAGATCGGCGCGTGGCAGTCCCTGCGCAGCTCGCGAACCATCGCGAAAATGCCGTCGAGCGTCGTGTGAGCGTCCAATGCGCGGGTGTACGACGCCTGGATCGTTGGCCCGTCGGCCACGGGGTCGCTGTAGGGCAGGCCCAGCTCAATGAGCGAGGCGCCGCGCGACACCATCTCGCGGATCAGCGCCGCTGTGGTCGCCAGGTCGGGGTCGCCCGCCGTCAGGAACGGCATCAAGGCCTTCCTGCCCGAGCGATGGAGTTCCTGGAATACCTGTTCGATGCGATTGGCCATGGGGTCTCAGTCCTTCCTCGGACCGCCGGTCAGGCGAGCGACCTCGACGCAATCCTTGTCGCCGCGGCCCGAGAGGTTCACCACGATCACCTTGTCCTTGCCGAGCGTCGGGGCCATCTTCCTGGCCTCCACCAGGGCATGCGACGATTCCAGCGCCGGGATGATGCCCTCCAGACGCGACAACTCGTAGAACATCTCCAGGGCCTCGTCGTCGGTGGCGATGGTGTACTTCACGCGGCCGCTGTCTTTCCAGTACGAGTGCTCCGGTCCCACGCCGGGATAGTCCAGGCCGGCCGAGACGCTGTGGACCGGGGCGGTCTGCCCGTCGGCGTCCTGGAGCACGTAGCTCATGCTGCCGTGCAGGACGCCGGGCTTGCCGGCGGCCAGCGGCGCCGCGTGTTTGTGACTGGCCAGTCCCAGGCCGCCCGCCTCCACGCCAACCAGCCTGACCTCGGCGTCGTCGATGAACGGGTAGAAGATGCCGGCCGCATTGCTCCCGCCGCCGATGCACGCGCAGACGACGTCGGGCAGACGGCCCTCCTGCTGGAGGATCTGCTCGCGAGCCTCGCGGCCGATCACCGACTGGAAATCGCGGACCATCATCGGGAACGGGTGCGGGCCCATGGTCGAGCCGATGCAGTAATGGGTGCTCTCGACCGTTGCCATCCAGTCGCGGAACGCCTCGTTGCAGGCGTCCTTCAGGGTCTTCTGCCCGGTCGTCACCGAGATTACCTGAGCGCCCTGAGCCCTCATCCGGAAAACGTTCAACTCCTGGCGACGAACGTCTTCGGCGCCCATGAACACCTCGCACTCCAGCCCCAGTAGCGCGGCCGCCGTCGCCGTGGCCACGCCGTGCTGGCCGGCGCCGGTCTCGGCGATGATGCGCGGCTTGCCCATCCGTTGCGTCAGCAGGGCCTGTCCCAGCGTGTTGTTGATCTTGTGGGCGCCCGTGTGGTTCAGATCCTCGCGCTTCAGGTAAATCTTCGCGCCGCCCCAGGCCTCCGTCACTCGACGTGCCAGGTACAGCGGGCTCGGTCGCCCGACGTAGTGCTTGTAGTAGTACTGCAATTGCTCCTGGAACGTCGGGTCGCGGCGGGCCTGGTCGTACGCCTCGACCAACTGGGCCAGGGCGTGCATCAGCGTCTCGGGAACGTACTGTCCCCCGTACGGGCCGAAGCGCCCATGACTGTCGGGTAATCTCTGTGCCACGGCTGAGACTCCTTCTCCTACGGCAACCGCGCTAGGTTACGGACGGCCTCTTTCACCGTCAAGCGAAAAGGGCTGCAGAGCGCATCCCGGGGACCTCAGAGCCGACCGCTGCGGAGAATCGAGATGACCACCCAGGTGCCGCTGACGGCGGCCATGACGAAGCCCACCAGCCCCAGGAGCGGGATCTCGCCGACCGACGGCACATGCGCGGCGAACCATGGAATGAGGTTGCCGACGCTCGGCCCGATGCGGGCCTGGAGGATGATGCTGGAGCCGAGGATGATGGCGGCCGTGATGACGCTGAAGGCGATGCGGTTGCTCGATCGGTCCAGTTCCGTGATGACCGCATCAAGCCCGTCATGGCGGAACACCAGGCGCATCTTGCCGCGCATCAGGTTGCGGAAGAACCGCCTGAACATCTGCGGCCCCTGCTGCATGATGCTGGCCACGTGGTAGGCGTTGACGCTCAGGTTGCTGGCGATCCGGCCCGGCGACAGCCGCTCCAGCATCAGCTTGTTGAGCTTGGGCTTGATGACCTCGACCGGGGCGCAGTCAGGGTCGAGCATCAACGCGACGCCCCCGACGTTCGTCAGACTCTTGCCCAGCAGGACAAAGTCCCGCGGCAGAACGATCCGATGGTCGCGCGCCAGGCCGACGATCTCCTCGAAGACGCTCGCGATGTTGATCCGCTTGATCGGCGTGCCGTAGTACTTGTCCAGCAAGTTGCCGAGGTCGTTCCGCAGGCGGCTGTAGTCGATCTCCTCGGGCAGCGCGCCCAGGTCGTCCAGGATGTCGATCACCAGGTCCAGCTCGCGGTTGACGGCCGAGACCAGGCAGATGGCCAGTCGCGACCTCATGCTGGGGTCGAGCCGTCCGACCTGACCGAAATCGATAATGCCCCACCGGCCGGGCGCCTGGGCCAGCAGATTGCCCGGATGCGGGTCGGCATGGAAGATGCCCATCTCGAAGAACTGGTGGAAGAACGCGTCGAGCAGGTGCGTTGCCAGCAGCTTGCGGTCCAGTCCGGCCGCGCCATAGTCGGTGGTCGGGGAGACCGTTGTGCCGCTGAGCTGTTCGAGCGTCAGGATGTTGTGCGACGAGAGCTGCCAGAGCACCTGCGGCGTCTGGACGTTCTCGTTGGAAGCGAAGGCCTCGTGGAACCGCGCCGTGACCGACGCCTCATTGATGAAGTCGAGCTCGCGGTGCAGCGTCCGGGCGAATTCGTCCACGAGCATCTGCGGACGGTACGGCCGCAGCTCCGGCAGATGTCGATCCACCAGTTGGGCCAGGGTCCGCAGCAGCGCCACGTCGTTGACGATGATGCGTTCGATGCCGGGCCGCTTGACCTTGACGACCACCTTGCGCCCGTCGGTGGTGACGGCGCGGTGCGCCTGGGCGATGGACCCGCAGGCGAACGGCGTCTCCTCGAACGTGGTGAACGCTTCGCCGAGGGGGCGGCCGAGATCCTGATCCACGACGCGCCGGACCTCGTCGAACGCAAAAGGTCGAACGCGGTCGTGCAGCCGGCGGAACGCGTTCTGGAACTCGACGGGCAGCAGGTCGGGCCGGCCGGCCAGCGACTGGCCCAGTTTGACGAACGTGGGCCCCAGGTCTTCCATGGCCTCCGCGGCGCGCGTGGCGACCGTGGCGATGTCGTCCTGGCCGACGGGCTTCGGCGGGAACTTCGACGTCAGCTTCTGGCGGAAGGGGACCAGTCGCTCCAGCCTCATGCTGACCACCAGGTGGCCGAACCCGTGCCGGGCCAGGACCGTCAGAATGGTCGCCAGGCGTTGGCTGCTGCGAATGGTCTGGCCGAAGGAGAAGATGCTCACGCGACGCGCTCCACAGGGGGCATGAGTCCAGGGCGAATGCAGTTGTGCGGCCATTATAGACGCGCGACAGGGCTGCGGACCAGCAAAAACGAGCCCGGCGAGGCACACGCGGCCACCGGTAGTCCACAGGCATAGTTTATCGGACCCTGATATCTGACAAAAAGTGTGTTTCGCGCCGCAAAGGGTGAATTCCTGCTAATGGGGTTTCACGTTCTGTCCGATATCCATAGCAGGCTGTGGGTCACCGTCCGTCAGGACGGGCAGCCTGGCTTGGGGGATCCGGGTAACGGCGAGCTCGGGTCCCTCGTTTTTTTTGCGCCTGCCCCGACCCTCCCCCCAGCCGTCCCTCCATGGCGAAAAACCTGCAATTTGCCAAACAAAAGCCAGACCATTTCGTATATCATACGGACAACTAGTTCGATTCCCGCGAGGTGGTTATGGCTACGATCAAGGTGACGTGCCCGAAGTGCTCGAAGCCCTTCGGCGTGCTGGACCGTCAGATGGGAACCAGCGTTCACTGCCCCCATTGCCGTCAGCGCATGACCATCGGCCAGCGCAAGGGCGATGCGCCGGCAGGCGCCCAGGGCGAAGCCGCTGCAACGGATGGCGGGCCGGCGTCGGCCGCCGACGCGCTGGAGGCCGCCTTCGGGCCGCCCGCGAAGCCCAAGCCAGCGCCCAAGCCGGTCATGGCCGCCCCGGCGCCCCAGCCCTATCAGACACGCCTGGCCAAGAATCTCGGAGTGGACGAGGACGTGGAGCAGGATCACCTGCTCGACAACGCCCCCGTCCGCAATCGCACGGTCGTGTGGGTCTGGGTCAGCATTCTGGGGGTCATGCTCATCGGCCTGGTCATCGGCCTCGTCGTCAAGTACGGCGATTACAGCAAGGCCGAGCGGTCCGGTTCGTTCAAACAGTTGAAGATTCTGGGCGAAGAGCGGGCCATGAGCGGACCGCGGCAGCAGATCATCCACACGATCACGGACGAGAAGGGTAATGTCATCCAGACGGTGGACGAAACGGCCGTCGATCTGAGCAGCAAGGACCGTATCCATCCCGACCAGATGCTGGACGCGAGCACGTCCACGCTGGTGCCGCACATGCCGCCGAACAACGTGTCGAGTTACTCGGTGACCAGGGACAACAAGCAGTATGAGGTGTGGGTCGGCTATGTGGAGAACACCGGCACGGAGATGGTGCGTCGCGGCACATGGGCGCTGCGGTTCGTCGATAAGACCAACGAAGCCGACGTGAAGGTGTTCAGCGAGCAGGTGTATTGGTTCAACGACGTCAAGCCCAACGAGAAGGTGTACTTTGTTTTCGAAGCGCCCTATGTGGATGCGTCCGGTGGGAAAGTGGGCATTCAGCCCATTCCGGAAGTGCCGGAAGACGGCGCCACGAACATGCCCGTCTTCGAGTTCGACCTCAAGCCGATGAGCGTGGATCGCCAGGGCAGGACCAAGGGGACTGTCAGCTTCGACGTCACGAACCTGTCGTCCGTGACAGCCCCGGTGGTGGACGTGCTGTTTGTTCTGAACAACCGCGACGGCCAGCCGGCCGCCTATGCGAAGACGCAGGTGATGAACCTGGTGCCGCACCGTCCGGAGCGTGCCCAGGCGTCGTACAGCGAGGCGCATTCGCTGGGTGTGGACCATGTTGGCTTCTGCCGCGCCCAGGTGGTGGAATCCGGGGCCGCCCAGTAGCCGTCGCCGAAGGCCGGCAACGCCCCGTCGCCGGGGGGGGCTGACGTTGACGGGGTATCGTCGGACGAAGAAGACGGAAATCGACCGCAAGGGCGCGGGACGGCGGCATCGGTCAACCGGTGCTCGCCGTCCGTGCGTTTCAGCCGGGCATCCAGAATGAATCGCTGCGACGTTCTGTGGCTGCGTCGCGGCAGGGCAGTCCTGCGGTCTTCTCAGAAGATGCGTCTACACCCTTCGAGGTCGGGAGGCTTGCCATGCGACAACTGGTACTTGCTGCGGTGTGGGTCGTCCTGCCGGCGGCTGTGGCATTGGCCGATTCCACGGTGGTCCTGAAGGATGGTCGGCGAGTGACCGGCCAGGTGATGGAGTCGGGGGAGAGCGTCGGCGTGGTCACCGACGAGGGGCTCCAGATGTTTCCGAGGTCGGAGGTGGCGTCGATTGAGCTCGACGCGTTCGGCAAGGCGTCGCCCGAGGAACGGGCGGCCTTCCGTCGCGCGGAAAAGGAGGCCCTGCAATCCAGCCGTCCGGCCGAGGCCGTCGCGGTCTGGGAGAAGTACCTGAAGGAGCTTGGACCGCAGGCCGCGTTGCGGCAGGAAGCCGAGACGCAACTGGCCAGTTGGCACGCAGCCGCCAGGGAAGGCAAGGTCGTCTGGGCGGGCAAGGTCGTGACGCTGGCCGAGCGGGAGTTGTCCAAGGCGCGGGCCGGCGAACTTCTGTCGCAGTCGGTCGAGCTCTACGGCCGCGGGGAGGACAAGAAGGCCGCCGACGCGCTGAGAGAAGCCCTGTCGCACTGGCCCGACCACCCCGGGGCGCTCTTCTACACCGCGCTGATCTACCAGAAGAGGCAGAATCCGTCGGCCGCGGCCGCCAGGTACTATGCCGTTCTGGCCGCCTTGCCCGACCATGTGCCGACGTTGAACAACCTGGCAGCGCTGGAATGCACGCGGCGGCAGTACCGCCAGGGCGTCCCGCTCATTGTCCGGGCGGCCGAGTTGGCCCCCGATGCGGTAGTTGTCAACGACAATGCGTACCGGGCCCATCTGCTTGTCGAAGGGGCCTGCGACTGCAACTACACCGACGAGGCCATGAAGGGACGTCTTCGCCTGATGGCGACGCAGGCGGAATCGGCCATGCGAGGGCAGGGCATGGCTCGCTGGGGAACGTCCTGGGTGACGGCCGAGACCCATGCGCAGTACGCGGCGAAGAATCAGGCCATCGAGGACCAGCTTCTGGCCATGGCCGACACTGTCAAGCAACTGGACGACGAGATGACTGTGCTGAAGGCCAGACGCGACGAGCTGGAACGCCTGCGCCGCACGGCGCCGACGGCACACGATCTGGCCTACGACGGCGACGGCGACGGTTTTCCCGACCGCGTCTACCCGCCGAACGTCCTGACCAGGGACAAGGTGGATCTCATGCTGGCCGACTGCGAGGCCATGCTTGCGGTCAAGCAGAGGAACCGGACGGATCAGATACGGGCCGCCGAGCGGCTCCGCAGCAGCCGCATGGTCCCGCCGCGGGACCTGACGTTTGTCCTGGTGGAGCATCCGGGCGAGGAATTGCTTGACGGGTGGTCCGCGGACGACCCGGAGACGCCGCTGCTGCCGTCGCTGGCGGGGCCGACCACGGCGGCGGAACTGATCATGGCGATTCGCAGCGGCCGGGCGGTGGTTCTGGCCGACGATGGAACCTTCCTTGGCCGCATCTCGTCCGAGGCGACCGACCCGCTCGGCATTCTGAACGCCCAGGGCCCCTTCGGCGGCGACGCGTCGGGCACGAGTCTGATGAACGGCCGCAGCCCCTACGCCGATGCCGCCGGCGACATGAGCGTCAACAATGTGGCCGCATCGCGGCCGCCGCGGCTGGTCTACGAAGGGCGCACGCTGGCGTTTGTGACGGTGAACCCGCAGGTGAGGCCGCGCGTCAGCCTGGCCGACGTGCTGGCGGTGCTTCGCGGGCGGTAGGCTCTACTTCGCCCAGAAGAACCACATGAAGATCGAGCCGGTGCCGATGGCCATCAGCGTGAAGGGCAGGCCGATGCGGACGAACTCCCAGAAGGTCGGCTTGTGTCCCTGCTTGCTCATCATCCCCATGGCGACGATGTTGGCCGAGGCGCCGATGGGTGAGATGTTGCCGCCCAGCCCGGCGCCCAGGAGCAGGCCGAACATGAGCAGGTACGCCTGCGGGTCGCCGTTGTCGATGTTGTAGCCCAGCCCCTTGAGGAGCGTCGAGGTGACCGGCAGCATGGCCACCAGGAAGGGCACGTTGTCCACGAAGGCCGAGACGACCATGGCGATGACGATCAGAAGAACGTAGGTCGCCAGGAGACTCTCCCCCGTGATGCTCTTGATCCATTGAGCCAGGACCACGAGCACTCCCTGCTGGCTCAGGGCTCCCACGATGATGAAGATGCCTACCAGGAAGACCGTGGTCGCCCAGTCCAGTTCCTTCGTGAGCTTCCAGGCGTCGGTGCGGTGCCAGATGACGTCATAGGCCAGCGCCACGACGGCGAACACCATGCAGATGATGCCGGCCGTGTAGGCGAAGCCCCCATGCACGGCGCTGCTGAGGGCCAGCGCGACAATCAGCAAGGTCAACAGAACGGTGGGCACCCAGGTCTTGATCGGCTCGACGGTCTCGGGCTCGACCACCTGGCGATGCTTGCGGAAAACGAACAGCAGTACCAGGAAGCTTGCCGCGGCGCCGATTTGCACGCCGAAGAAGATCGACGGGCGTCCGTTGAGCCAGATGAAGTCGTTGAAACTCAGTCCTGCCTCGGAGCCCAGGAGCATGCTCGGGGGGTCGCCGATCAGCGTGGCACAGGACTGGAGATTGCTGGAAATGGCCAGGGCGATGAAGAACGGCACCGGCCGTATGCCCAGCCGCCTCGTGATCGACAGGGCCACCGGCGCGATCAGCAGCACAGTGGCCACGTTCTCGACGAAAGCCGAGATGATGCCTGTCAGGGCGCACAAGGCCAGCAGTGTCACCCGGGCCGACGGGCACCGGCGGATGACCAGGTCGGCGATATGGCCGGGCATGCCGCTCCGCATGAACAGTTCGGCAACCACCAGGACGCCGACGAAGATGCCCATGACGTTCCAGTCTACCGCCGGGAGGCACCGGGCGCCGTCCTCGTCGAAGCGGTACAGAAACGCAGACGTCAGGTCGATGCCCAGGCCGAACGGCCCCAGGAGCAGCATGAGGGCTCCGCCGGCAACGGCCACCCAGTGGCGGTGTCGCGGCAGCGCGGCGAACAGAACGTAGCAGACGAGAAACACGGCGACAGTCGTTATCTGACCCATAGTCCGGGGAGTCTAGAAAGCGAGCGGTGTATTGTCAACCAAAACCGAAGGACAAAAGCACTGGGA
Organism: Phycisphaerae bacterium; assembly: GCA_012729015.1. Classification (GTDB taxonomy): domain Bacteria; phylum Planctomycetota; class Phycisphaerae; order FEN-1346; family JAACEH01; genus JAAYDY01. Next base: position 34,544 of record JAAYDY010000089.1, read on the forward strand.
TTGCAACAGGGTGATACGTGGAACAAGGGAAAAAAGGGGGCGGCCGCGTTGGGATCGGCCGCCCTACCATGCCGTCATTGGTCGCGATGCTGCGTCAGCGAGGTCAAACCAGATCAAAATGACGGGCCAGTTTCCACAGTCCCATAGCCGCTGCCCCGGTCAGGATAAACACTGTGCTGATCGGTTCGGGAAACGTTTCGCCGATCAACAACTCGGAGCTCACGACAGCGCGAGACGACTCGGGCTGCACGTGCTCTCCGGCGGAGTCGGCCTGAAGCGTGCCGACCAGTACGACCAGGGCTACCACGCATAGAAGCAGGATACAGAATTTCAAGGTACGCCTCCATCCAGTCACAGCAGAGTCATTGCGATAGGACGTGACCACACCATCGCACGGCAATCATTGAGCAAACGGTGTGCCAGGCGGTGTGCACTGGGAGGCCGCAATGGCCTCGGGGTCGGCGCAAGTGTTTGTAGGGAATCATGTTACGCGCGTCCTGGTTGTCTGGCCTGGTTCTCCGAAGCGGTGCAATGGCCGTCACCATGTGTTGACGCCGGTCAACACACGAATCCGTCTTCTGTAGGGCGTCACGAGCGCAAGATACTGTGGACTCAGGTGTTGCCAACAGGCTGGCGTGGCCTCCTGCCGGTCACCGGGAGTTGTCTTCGTGCTACAAACTGTCCAGCGTCGGCCGCCGGGCCGGCTTGACTTGGTTCCGGACCGGCCTTAGTATGACGTTTCGACGCGGAGGGTTCCATGAAACTGCTGACGGGCGTGCCGGTCTATAACGAGGAGCAGTACATCGAACGCGTTCTGACCGAGGTCGGTCGCTATTGCCGCGACATCTTCGTGGTCAACGACGGCTCGACGGACGGCACGGCGGGCAAACTGGCCCGGTTCGACGGGAGCATTGTGGTTCATACCCACGAGGCGAACGAGGGCTACGGCAGCAGCCTGATCGACATCTTCGACTACGCCACGAGCCACGACTACCAGTGGCTGATAACGCTCGACGCCGACGAGCAGCACGAGCCGCGCACCATTCTCGATTTCGTTCGTGTGGCCGAGGAAGATCAGGCCGACATCGTCAGCGGCTCGCGGTATCTGGAGCATTCGCTGCACGAGGGCAAGGCCCCGGACGACCGTCGCTGGATCAACTGCCAGATCACGGAACTGCTGCGGCTGCTGACGCCGTATCGGCTGACGGATTCGTTCTGCGGGTACAAGGCGTACCGGGTGGACGGCTTGCGCAAGCTGCACCTGGTCGAGGGCGGCTACTCGATGCCGCTGCAATTGTGGATTCAGGCGGCCCGCGCGGGGCTCCGCGTGGTAGAGATTCCCGTGAAGTTGATCTACAAGGATCCCAACCGGCGATTCGGCGGGGATCTGGACGACGCCGAGCGTCGGCTGCGGTATTACCTGGACACGATCGGCCGCGAAATCGGCCGCACGCTGGACCCGATCTGCGACGGCCACAAGGTGGAATGCCCGTGCCGATGAAGCGAGCGAACTACCGCGCCCCGCGCGAGCACCGCCGGGCCCTGATCGTGCCGCGTCCGGCGGACCTGCCCGACGTGATCCGGCGCAATCGGCGTCTTCTGGCCGGCTACGATTTCCGGGTGCTGGGCCGCGACATTCAGACGTTGCGACGATCGGCACGACGCACGTTTCTGGCTATTCCTTACCATTGCACGAAGCGTCTCGATCCGTATGTCCGGGAGCCTGATCCGGCGGCGCCGATTGTTCTGACCGGCCATCAGCCGGAGCTCTACCATCCCGGCGTGTGGCTGAAGAACTTCCTGGCGGGGCACCTGGCAACGGCT
>JAAYDY010000090.1 GCA_012729015.1 Phycisphaerae bacterium
ATCACCTGGCAGGGCGGGTTGCTGCTGCTGTGGCTGGGCGGTGTCGTCGTGATGGCAGGCGTGGCGATTTGGCGCGCCTGTGCGGCCTGCCGCGACGTCGGTCGGTCCGAGGATGCGAATTTTCTGATGACCGACATTCTCTGTTACTGCCGCAAACGCATGGGGATCAAGGGTAAGGTGCGTCTGAGGATCTCCGAAGAAGGCACGCGGCCGGCGGTGTGCGGCCTGTGGCGGCCCGTCATCGTGGTTCCCCGCGACCTTGTGCCCCAGCTTGGTTCGCGGCACCTGCGCGACGTGCTGTTTCATGAGCTGGCCCATGTCAAACGTCACGACCTATGGGTAAACTGCATCCAGAATATCGTTGTGGTGGTGCACTTCTACAATCCCTTCCTCTGGATCGCCGGGGCGGTGATGCGCCGCCTGCGGGATGAAGCGGCCGACGAGACCGTGCGCGAGACCGTCGGCGATGCGGACTGCGCCTACGCCCGTCGGCTTGCCGACGTCCGCCGTCTGGCCCCCGTCCCCGTCGCCGCCAACTTCGACCTCATCGGCGTCGCCTGAGTCACACCCAACGTTTTGCCCCGTCGTGCTTCCGGACCTCGTGTACTCTCCGATCAAGTTGGGTGTAACCTTTCCTCGTTGGCACACACTACCCTGGTGAATGGGCCCAAGCAAACAAACAAATAACGACATCAGAAAAGGGGGTTTATTATGAAGACGCAAGGAATTGCCGCCATCGTGTTCATGCTGGTCTTCGGACTGACCGCAACGGCTCAAACCGAACCAATTGCCGAGACCGAAACGCCTGGCCTCGGCGCCGCCATCGCGCAGACGCCGTGCGAAGGACAGACGCCGAAAGGCGATCGGATCGGTCCGCGCGACCAGACGCGCGGCCAGAACCCGCCTCGTGATGGTCGCGGCATCGGACGTGGCCAGGCACTCGGCCGACGCGATGGTCGTGGAGTCGGACCGGCGGCCGGCCTGCGACAGGGACAGGGACGCGGCCTGCGCGACGGCAGCGGGATCGGACGCGGCCAGGGGTATGGCCTGCGCGATGGACACGGCGTGGGACGGGACCGGGGATACGGTCGGGCCGACAGTCGGGGACCGGGTCGAGGCGGCCGAACACGCCAGGGCCCGCGCGACGGCAGCGGTCCGGGCTGCCCGGCGAGCTGACCGCGCGATTCGGCGCCAATCCGTAGACATGAAAGACAGCCGCCGATCGAGGGCCACCCATAGCCCTCGGCCGGCGGCTGCTTGTTTTCTGCCACCGTGAGCCGACGGCATTTGACTCGGGCACCGCCCACTTCCGGCGGGGTATCGATGCGTATGGACCCGTGCCGCAGGATCGCCACCATCGCACACTCCAATCACCATATGACGTCGGAGGGTCTATAAATACGTAGAACTACGTATTTTTGCGGGACATTCGCCATCGCTCTGTTGGTCGTGCGCTGTCGGATGCGGCGTCTGAGATTCAGGGGAGGCGAGACCTGAAATCGAGCATTTCCCTTATATCGCCGAGCACGAGGCCGTTCTACAAAGAGACAGGGGCTGCCGGGGTTGTGCCGGCTGTGTGGATCGGTGGGACAGATGGGGCAGAGGTGCATGAAGGCACATCTTCATTTCTTGTCATTCAAGCCGGTCATGTGAACGGCGACCTATCCTATGGAAAGGAGTTGCATCATGGTACCACGTAGGGGAGTACATTGGATTCTGGCTCTGTGCGCTGTGGTTGTGCTATTGGTTGCCGGCTGCGGATCGAGCGGGTCTTCGTCGCGAACGAGCTATCCGGTGCATCCGGCGGCAACCTCGTCGTCGAACAGCGCTGCGCAGACGAGAACGACCGCCGCGACCACGACTGCTCCGGCCCCCGCGACCACTGCCGCCCCGGCTCCGGCGCGGGCGACGACGGCCGCGTCGAATCGGTGCGGTTCTGCCGTGGCCTCGCGGACGTATCCGGCCCAGGGAGCGGTTCGCCTCGATGTGCGGGCGCCCAGTCAGGTCCCGATGAACGCGCCGTTCGAGTACACGATCCAGGTCAGCAACATCAGCGACGTGGTGGTCGGTGACGTCGTTGTGACCGAACGGTTGCCGAGGAACTTCCGGTTCGAGAGGGCCGATCCACCCGCCAGCCCGAGAGACGGCACCCTGGTCTGGGCGCTGGGAGCGATGGACCCCAAGACGACTGTGAACCTGAAGATCGTGGGCATGGCCATCACTTCCGACTGCCTCATGCATTGTTCGACGGTCGATTTCGTGATTCCCACCTGCATCAATATCGAGGTGGTCGAGCCCAAGCTTGTGCTGACCAAGACAGCGCCGCCGGCGGTTGTGCTGTGCGATCCGATCCCGGTCAACTTCGTCGTCACCAACAGCGGCACGGGCGACATTCCGGGCGTCACGGTCCTGGATAACCTGCCGCCCGGATTGCAGACCGCCGACGGCAAGACCCAGATCAGCCTGGACGCCGGAACGCTGTCGGCCGGGCAATCGAAGAAGTACGCCGTCAACCTCAAGGCCGCGCGAACGGGTGAGTATA
>JAAYDY010000091.1 GCA_012729015.1 Phycisphaerae bacterium
CGCTCAGCAAGGAAGTCCGCGAGCAGACTGAGGAACTGATGCGCGGTTCGCGGCCCGCGACCACCGTCTGCTCGTCGTCGCTGGAACTCGGCATCGACATCGGTTCCGTCAAGTCCGTCGGACAGATCGGCGCTCCGTGGTCGGTCAGTTCGTTGGTGCAGCGCCTCGGCCGCAGCGGCCGGCGCGAGGGCGAGCCGTCGATCATGCGCGTCTACATTGCCATCGACCGGCCGGACAGTCGGTCAGGGCTCGTTGACCGGCTCTATCCCGATCTGCTCCAGGCCATAGCCCTGACCGAGTTGATGCTCCAGAAGTGGATCGAGCCTCCGGAGATACATGGTCTCGACCTGAGCACCTGCATGCAGCAGGTCCTGAGCGTGCTGGCCGAGACCGGCGGGGTAACGCCAGAGCAACTACATGATGCGTTAGTGACCCGCGGCGCCTTCCGCCAGGTGGACAGCAATCTGCTCTATGATCTTCTGGCGTGCATGAGCACGGCCGACCTGATCGAGGTAATGCCCGACGAAGGGCAGTTGATCCTGGGCCTGGCCGGGCAGAAGATCGTCTCACACTACCAGTTTTACAGTGCCTTCGCCACGCCGGAGGAGTACCGCGTCACCTGCGATGGTAGCCTGATCGGGCTGCTGCCGGCGCTCTTCCTGCCGGCCGAGCGCGATCACGTGATCCTGGCCGCCAGGCGCTGGGAGGTAGTCGGCCTGGACCATGACCGGAGCGAGATTCAGGTTCGCCCTGCCCGCAGCCGCAAACCGCCCAAGTTCCTGGGAGCCGACGGCGACATCCACCCTCGGGTTCGCCAGAAGATGCGCGAGGTGCTGGTCAGCGACACCCCCATCCGCTATCTCAATGACGATGGCGCGGAGATGCTCCGCGAGGCCCGTGCCGCCGCCCGCGCCGCCGCTCTCGGCCAACGGGGCATCCTTCCCACGGGCGACGCCTCGTGCCTCTGGTTCACCTGGACCGGCACGGTCATCCAGCGCACGCTGATGGCCATGGCCAAGGCGCTCGACCTCGACGCCCAGGATCGCGGCATCGCCATCGAGTTCCAGCACTCGGCCGACGAAGTCAGGGACCGCCTGCGGCACTTGTCGGCCAACCCTCCCGCCGCCGTGACGCTGGCAGCGCACGTTCCGACCCGCTTCATCCGCAAGTACGATCTGTATCTGAGCCCCGAACTGCTCAACCGCCAACTGGCTGAGTCGCTGCTCGATGTTCCTGGAGCCCTGGACGTGGCATCGACCGTGATATGCCGGACTGACCGAATTCCCGGGGAGGGCGGTCCACATGAATGACGAGTTTGTCAGCAAAAAGACGCGGAACGAGTTCCGGGAATTCTTAGTGAGCTGGACACTGTGGCAGATAGCAGCCGAGTTCGACGCAGCTGGAATCTACTGCGACTCGGACTATCAGCCGCCCGAGTCAGGCCAACGGCGGTCCCTGGTGGAGCAGTACTACTACGCCTTGGACTTCACCAATCCGGAAGACGTTCGCAAGTTGCTGACGGCGTATGGGAACATACTGACGACCGCACTTGATCAGGCGTCTGAATCGTCTCTCGGGAAGGAACAGCAAACGCGAGTTCGCAGGCAGGTTGAACTACTGGTCGGGTGGTTGAAGCGGGATGGATTCAAGGTCATCGACGGCAAGATCATACCCGCCAGTCCGGAGACCAACCGGTGGTTCGTCGCGGCGGTGGAACGTGCCATCTCTGAGGTGACGCGCCGGAATATTGCCGATGCGTTGCGTGTAGACGAAATCAACTGGGCAGGCCGTCTGACTGAACCGGAGTTCTTGTCAAGGTTATATGACCTTGACGCTCTGCCGTCCACGGACCACAGGTTCCGAGGGGCCGCCGCCGATATCTGGCAACATCGGGTCAACAATCCGGATGACTGGCCCATAGACTGGGTTTTCGCGGATTCCAGGTTCGATCTCACGGACGGTCCGGACGAGACCTTTCTTCGGTTCCTGTGTGAGATGGTTCATCCTGTGGTCCAACCGGATGAACAAGTGGCTCAGTCGCTTGTCACCACATTCAACACGCACTTGGCCGCCGATGGCTGGGAAATCGTCAAGGGCCGGGAGATCTCCGGCAAGCCGGTATTCGTGGCGCGTCTAGTCCTCTTGGGGGAGGGCCTCGGCGCGAGACAGGTTAAGGCTGTGGCGGAGAAGATTGACGCCGGTTACGCGCATCGGCAGGCGACCAGAATGGAGCAGGCAGTTGAATCCGACCCGGAACTGGCGATTGGCACTGCGAAAGAATTCGTAGAAACCATCTGCCGCACCATCCTCTTCGACAGGAAGGTTGCCTGCGGCAAGGCTGACAGTCTGACTGATCTGGTGAAGAAGACAACGAAGGAGCTGAAGCTTGCGCCCGATGACATCCCTGATTCGGCGAAGGCAGCTGAAACGATTCGGATACTGCTGAACAACCTGGCCATGGTCGCCAAGGGGCTCACGGAGCTGCGGAATCCGTACGGAACGGGGCATGGCAAGCACGCCCAGGCCCGTGGCCTCCAGCCCCGGCACGCCCGTTTGGCCGCCGGAGCGGCAACGTGCCTGGGCGTGTTCCTCTTCGATACCCATGGAGAGCGTGGCCAAGACAAGGTGGGGAATACGTAAGCTCTGCGGTAGTGAGTAGGGATGCCTGCCGAGCGGTATTGCAGAGCCACCGCAAGGCCGCCCTTTGTTCAGGCGAGAGCACGATTCGAAGACCGTTGCCTTTGGCCAGCAATCGTGCCTGTGGTCAAACCCGTCGCGCGTCTGGAAGGTCGATTTCGTAAGTGATTGATAATCAGCTACTTCTGACATCCACACGCGCTGGGGATGAGTGTGGAAATAACAGAGACAGAGACGCCCAAGAGAGAGATTTTCGGGTGGTTTGGGGGCAGAATGGGCCAAGCGCGTCAGGATGTACGGGGTACATTACAGCGCGGCAACACACGCAAAAAGCCTTTAGAATAAGGCCCAAATGAGTGGAGTCCGCTGGTGGTCGCCAGCGGGCCTCGTTCCAACAGAGACGGTGTTTCGAGAAGAAAAATGGTGGTGTGCTATAGCGGGACTGAACTGGCCAGCCGAGACCTGCGGTTTCCCGCCAATTCGGGCAAGCTGGGCAGGCTGGAACCGCCGAGAACTGGGCCATCGGGGCGTCTCTGAGGTGCCAAGAGACTCGTTGGCACTGCAATGGCACTGCTTTGGCACCGCAATGGCACTGCAAGCCACGATTTGGCACTGCAATGGCACCGGTGTCATCGTGACGCGGCACCGGTGCCAACGGGCATTGCGGTATCCAAACGAAGTCCGCCTTGTCCGTACCCCTCCGGCAGCTGGGCATCCGCCATCCAGTTTGAACTGCCAATGGTCGAGTCCCGAGGAGCCTGCGGTAACACACGGACGTTCCTTGGCCCGCCGGTGAGCTGCGACCAGCCAAGTCAGCTTGACGTGGCCGTCCGACTCAACCGCATGTAGCACAGACGCTTCGTGTCCTTGCATTGCCAGACCAGGTGACAGGTACCGTCGCCCGAGGACACCAAATCGAACCAGCCACAGTGATCCAGGTATCGAACGGTCAACTGAGGCAGTGGCTTTACCTCGCTGAAGCCATCCGGCGTCACGTAGGCGTACTCCCAGGAATTCGTGACTTCATTGCGCATGACGACAATCGCCCCGTCGCCGACGTTGGCAGCGCGCTGTATCCACCGGCCTTCGCCGAAGTCCAGCCCGCGGCTCCAGACCAGTTCCGTTGGCTTGCCGTCGGCGCCGCAGCGGACATCAACCACCTGTCCGTATCGCCCGCCGAAGAACAGCAGACGCCGGTCGAGCAGAACCGGACGGTAGTTCATCATGCGCACCGGCTCACCGACCGGGGCCGGGGCCAGAGGGGAACTCTCGAACTTGACTGTCTGCCATGAAGAGCCGTCCCACAGCGAGATCATCAACGGACGGCCATCGAATTCAACCGGCCTGCAAGTCGCCACGGCCCAACCCTGCCGGTTGGTGACCACTTCAAGGTCACCAATGTCGCCATAGCCCGAATCAGGCGTAATCTGCCGCGCAGGCCCAAGCCGATTCTGGTCCGCCACGGCCGCCCAATATCGCCGCGGCTGGTGGGCGATCATGGCCGGCACATCCCACCATCTCACGCACACATAGTGCCCGAGGGCAAGGTAGTGGCCCGGCATTTGCGGAAAGGGAACGACTCCCGAGGACGCGAGACTGTCGCGCTGAATGGAGCCCAGGTCGGCGACGGATAGCTGAAATGACTGCTCTTTGGACACGCGGAGTTCCGAATCGTGCCAGAGGTCGCTCTCGCAACGGTAGGTCGTAATCGTCCCGCTGCTGTCCCGCGTTGCCACGGTGACAAACACCGGTCGGCCTTCGGGGCCGTTGACGATAGCGGGCAATTCACCAGCGAAGAGCTCGCCTGAGTTGTCCCGACGCTTCCATTGGGCCGCCAGCTTGCCGTCCCCCTGAGGATCGCGCTGCCATCGCCCATGACGCACCACGGTGAAGACCCGGGAGGCACCCCGTTCCGGCGAGAACGCCCGAAGCCGCCTGGTTGAGGACACGACAACGGTCGAGCCACCGCTGGTGTCTATCACAGCATCGCCTTCACACGACCAGAGCACGTATGCTGTGCCGCTATCGTCGCCGAATAAGCTCCAGCCGTAGTGGTCTTGAGGTCTGTCGTCTATCTGCTGCACGGGATCGGCCTCGTAAGGATTCGGCACGTTCATCACCGCATCCGCCGAGGTGAGCATCGCGAAGTCGTCGGCCACGGAGACGGACAGGGAGTTGCATCCCCCCGCGGCGACGGCGATGCACCCTGCAAGGATCGCTGACAAGGTTCTTGGCATGATGGCCTCCTGTTGCTGATCCCTCTCACATGGGTGGCGACGCAGGCTCTCCTTCGCGTTTCGTCGGTTCGGCCCTCTGCAAGGGGTGGGCCTCAAGCTTCTTCCAGACCGTGTTAGACTCCGCCATCTCGCGACGAAGCTGATCATCGTCCCACTCTTTGACATCGTAGAAGGTGCCGTCCGCCAGAAAACGAAGGGTAACCACACGCCCTTTGCCCAGGAATGAGGGCAAGGGGTGATCGCCAGTGCGAATCCGGAGTTTGTATGCGGTCGGTTGATCCCGATCTGCAGGCGGCAGAACTCTCAAGGCAATGGACGTTTGATGCAGGATGACCAGGGTACAGCGTTCGGGATGAGCGACCTCCATGTAGCCGTGCGGGTCCTCCTTCACCTCGCAACGGACCTCGCGTCCGTCGGCCGGGAAGGAAAGGTTGACGTTTCCGCTTTCCCCTCGGCGGAGTGCCGCACGGTCCGCGTAGACGAGCTGCGTTGCGCAGCCACAAACCAGAGGAGCCAGTGTAAGAATGAGCAGAATCACGGCGTATCGATGTGATCTCACGTTCGCGTCCTCTCGCGCTAGGATCGTGACTACCACCCATTTCATTTGGCCTTCGTCCAGCAACGTCGATAATCACAGGGGTCAGCCCGAGCAGACCAAGAATTCGCTCGCATGGCCAGACTACCCTAGACGATGTAGATGATCGACCAGTGCCCGTTCTCCAGCTTGAGAAGCATCTTGTATGGCTTGCTCACGGTGCCGAACGGCGCAGGACGAGTGGTCAGCAGAAGGTGGCTGTTGTCGAGCCATTGCACCCGTCTGGGGGCTTCCGTCAGCACGGGAGAACTGACGCGCAGAAGTCTGCCGTTCGGGCCCCTGAGCAGTGTGTGGCGAGTCGCCACGTCCACGACGAGGTGCCAAGTGTCATCAGGGCTATCGACTACCATCTCGTCTGCCGATGACTGGACCGAAGTGACCGCAGCCACCCCCGACGCACTCAGCACAGCGGGGTCGCCCGCCACACTGTCGTAGCCAGACCAGTACCGCTCTGAGTCCGAGGTAAGCAAGTCACCTGGTCCACGACCATTGCTGGGCGAAATGGTTGTGGGCCTGCTGGCACTTGAGCTTACACGAGATGATGTGCCTTGTTGGCATCCCATGCAAATGGCAAGGAGCAAGCAAGAGGACACAAGGCCGAAGAGCAGGTCGCGCATTCGACACTCCTTAGCGGGCACCCTCAACATTGGGCGGGGCACTGGACGGAAAACGATTATACCCCGTGGCGTCTTCAGGGGCGGTATATTCTGGTGCCTCCACTCGCATTTCCCCGCCGGGAGGCGCAGCGCCACCTTTGCCCCGTATTTCTCAGGTGGCACCTTGGTAGCGCCGTGCGCGGATGGTCGGCAGAATGGACACGATAGCGATGGTCAACCAGAGCATTCGCCGACGGTTAGGGCCACGGTTAGGGCGAAAGGGACTTGACCGCCGGGCAAGGATGTGTCAGATTGGCATCTGAAGAGCCCGGCTGCGTAGCTGAGCAGGCTTCAAATGTGGATTTCGGCTCTTCGGAGGTCCACGTGACCCGACCGGCTGTCATTCTGATGGTCCTCGCGTCGCTCATCTGCACGGGCTGCTCCGGGTCGGCCCCGCCGGGTGACGGGCCGTCTTCCGGCGAACCGGCGGTTGTCGCCCAGCCCGAGCTTGCCCCTCGCGAGCGACGGGCCGAGAGCTGGCGCACCGGCCCCACCGACTGGGAAACCCTCCTGGAGGCCCGCGTCCGAAAGCTCCTCGACAAGCCTGTCACCATCGAGCAGCTCCGGGTCGCCCTCGAAGCGATCCCCGACATCGCCTGGACGGTCCAGGAGCAGCCAAGTTTCCACAACGAGCCGCAGATCCGGCTGACTCTCTTAACCCCTTATCAGAAGGGGTATGAGGGCGGCTACTGCCCCTATCACCTCCTTCTGCGTTGGGCCCCATCGAGCCGGCAGATCACAGAGTACAGCTTTCTCGTCGATTTCAATTAGCCCGGCAGCCCCGGATTCTGCCCGCCGACAACCACAAAGGCAAGGCAGCCGGCAGGATGACCGCTTTGCGGCGCCGTGTTGCAGCGATTTCCCTTGTGCACGGACCGCAGGCCTCGATAGACTCTTCCAGGAACCAGTTCGAATGGGCCGGATGCCGTCTGCCAAGCGGTCACAGCGCCTGGCGGTATCCCGAGCCACAAGGAGAGACCAGCGGTGGCCACACGAATTCGTGTTCTCCTTCTGGTGGCGGCTGTCGCCGTCCTCGTGGCCGCCTGTGGGATTGGCTTGGCGGCACGTTGGTGGCCCTCGCCACGGCCTGCCGAGACCCCGGCCCCATCCGAGCCTTTTGCCAACACGCTCACGGCACGTTCGCTGACGCAGGAAGTGACGAAGGTGGAGCCCGAACCTGCCGCGCCTGCCGCCGAGTCTTCCGAGCCACCTGCCAGTGCCCCGTCCCCTGAGGCCGAATTGCGGGAATTGGTTGCCAAGGACATGGCCGAGGCCGCCGGCATGTGGCGTCAGGGCAAAACCTCTGCCGATTACGTGGCCATGGTCGCCGCGGAGCATCTCGCGCTTTGGCAGAAAGCCGACCAGTTGGGACTGCCTGATGGTTCGTTTCTTCTGGCTGTGTGCTATTCTCGCGGAATAGGCGTGCCTGCGGATCTGGCCAAGTACGTGACGCTCCTCCGCAAGGCGGCCGATGGAGCTAACGCTGCGGCCCAGAACAACCTGGGTTTTTGCTACCAGAACGGTAAGGGCGTTGGGCGAGACCCATTCGAAGCTACGAAGTGGTACCTTAGGTCTGCCGAACAAGGGTATGCGGTCGGACAGAACAGCATCGCCTGGTGCTACCAGAACGGCTTCGGTGTCGAAGCCGATGCAGCCGAGGCCGTGAAATGGTATCTCAAGGCGGCAGACCAGGGATTGGCCAACGCGCAGAACAACCTTGGCGTCTGCTATCGCTATGGCATAGGCGTGGAGGCCAATGAGATCGAGGCGGCGCGGTGGTACGGTGTGGCCGCTGAGCAGGGCTACGCCACGGCGCAGGACAACATCGGCTGGTACTATCAGCAGGGAATCGGCGTGGCCAAGGACGAGGCCGAGGCGGTCAGGTGGTACCGCAAGGCGGTTGACCAGGGCTATGTTCCTGCCCAGCTGAAACTGGGTCTCTGTTATGAGAAAGGCATCGGCGTACCGCAAGACGCGGTCCAGGCCGTCGGTTGGTTCCGAAAGGCTGCCGAAGCAGGCGAGCCATATGCCCAGAACAACTTGGCGAGCTGTTACATGAAGGGATTCGGGCTCCCCCAGGACTACGATGCGGCCCTGAAATGGATTCACAAGGCAGTCGCGCAAGGCAATCCCGACGCCCAGAGCAACCTTGGCGTCTGCTACCTGAATGGCTTCGGTGTGGACAAAGACGAGGCCCAAGCCGTGAAATGGTTCCAGAAGGCTGCTGATCAGAACGAAGTCACCGGCGAGTTCAACTTGGCCATGTGCTATGAGAAGGGACTTGGAGTCGCCAAGGATGAAACGGGAGCAGTGAAGTGGTATCGCAAGGCTGCGGATCAGGGTGACGCCCCTGGACAGCTAGCTCTCGGCCGATGCTACGAGACAGGGATCGGCGTCGTGGCTGACCGCGATGAAGCCATTCGGTGGTACGAGGCAGCAGCGAAGAACGGGAACACCCAGGCCAAGGAGGCCCTTGCGAGGCTGAACGGCGATCTGATTGACCCTCCATGAGGCAGATGTGCGCATTCCATGGCGTGCATCCCGCCAGGCCGCTCCCTACGGACACCACACCATCGTCGCCGAACAAGCTCCAACCGCAATGGCAGTTGCGGCCTGTCGTCTATCTGCGGCACAGGGGGGAGAAGGCCTCACAGGGAATAGGCATTGCCCTCATCTCTTGCGGCGACGGGTCGCCAGGCCCGCCAGCCCCAGCCCCAGCAAGCCCATCGTTGCCGGCTCGGGGACAGGCGTCAGCACGAACGCATAGTCGTAGGAGTAGATGCGGCAGCTGCCCACGATCTGCCCGGCATCATTGATGGCATTGGCATAGCGGAGGGTCAGCCCGCTCTCCGGGGCGATCAGGCTGTTCAGGTCAGTCATCACTCCGTTTTCATAGAGAAAGGCACGCGGCGACCCGCTGGTGCCCGAGTAGCCCACCACCTGGCCCAGGTTGTTGATGCCCCTCGCTTCGGAAGGACCACTGCCGAGCGTGCCCAGATCCGTCATCTGCCCGCCGCTGTAGAGGAAGGCGTGCGTCGAGCCGTACGGACCGGCTGTGTCGGACGCCCCTACCACTTGGCCCAGATTGTTGATGGCCGTGGCGTAGCTGCTGATTCCGCCAAGCGTGCCCAGAGAGACCTTGGTTCCACCACTGTAGAGAAAGGCCCGCAGATTCGCGTCATTGGCATTCGTAGCTCTTCCGGCGACCTGGCCGAGGTCATTGATGGCGTTGGCCTCGCCCCACGTGCCTCCGAAGGTCCCAAGGTCCTGCATGACACCGCCCGAATAGAGGAAGGGGTGGTACGTCTCGGCAGCGGTGAGGGCCTTGCCGACAATCTGGCCGGAACTGTTGATACCGTAGGCGAAACTGTTGTTTCCGCCGAGCGTGCCAAGGTCCGTCATCTGCCCGCCGCTGTAAAGAAAGCCATGGGTGTCCCCGTTGGGCACGCCGGAGTATCCAACGATCTGCCCAGCACCATTGATGGCGTAGGCGCAACTGCCGGAACCTCCGAGGGGGTTGCCGATGTAGCTCAGCGGGCCGCCGTTCACAGACACCGCGGCGCCAGGCCCGTACCCGACCACGGCTCCCGCGTTATTGATGCCGTAGGCATTGCCGCTATAGCCCTGTGCCGACAAGCTCGTGAACTCATAGCGGACCTCGGCGGTCGCTGCCGAGGTGGCAGACAGAAGAACGAAGGCCGCTACGCAACTCACTCGCCAGTTTCTCACCAAGAAAGCTGCGTTATGCATCTGTCACTCCTCCTTGCTGTCATGGCTGATGGCCTAGTACCGGGCAGCGGTTGACCTCGCGTGGTAATCGCCAGGTGCGTCAAGGGAACTTCATCTTCGGCGACGCCGAGCCACGAGCGCCGCCAAACCGATCCCCAGCAACCCTATCGTCGCCGGCTCGGGAACGGGGGTCAGGAGAAACGCCTCGTTGTAGCCCTGGGGGTTGATCCCGCGGCCCACGATCAGGCCGTTGTCGTTGATGGCATTGGCGTAAAAGAGAGTCCACCCGGATGACGGATCGATCAGGGTGTTAAGGTTTATCAGGCTGCCCTGATCGTAGAGGAATGCACGTACCGACGAGTCATTCTGTAACCAGGCATTGCCCACGACCTGGCCGGCGCTATTGATCCCGAGTGCATCGCTGCGCGTGCCGCCGAACGTCCCGAGGTCGATCATTGCTCCTGCGGTGTAGAGAAAGGCGTGTTCCCGCCCCGTGCTGGTATAGGACCTGCCGATGATCTGTCCGGCGTCATTGATGCGCCAGGCCGAGCTTTCCATCCCCCCCAGAGTACCGAGGTCCGTCATCTGCCCTCCGCTGTAGAGGAAGGCATGTTGGGGTCCGGCCGCCGTATAGGAGGAGCCCACGATCTGCCCGAGGTTGTTGATGCCATGGGCTTCGCTGCTGTCGCCGCCGGGCAGCGTACCGAGGTCGGTCTTCGTGCCGCCGCTATATCGAAAAGCATGGCCGGTTCCGCTGGCGCTGGTTGCCCCGCCGACTACCTGGCCGGCGTCGTTGATGTCGTAGGCATAGCTGCCGCCGCTCCCGGTAAGGGTCCCCAGATTCGTCATCGTGGTTCCGCTGTAGAGAAAGCCGCGGTCGATGCCCCCCGCCATACTTGAACAACCGGCCACCCGCCCGTCGCTGCTGATGCCAAAGGCCCAGCTCGCACCCCCAAGCGTTCCGAGGTTCTGCATCGTGCCGTTGGTATAGCGAAAGGCCCTGGTGCCGCTGGGGGTCGTCGTGAAGCCGACGATCTGTCCGGCGTTATTGATGTCCATGGCCTCGCTGGACGGAGAAGATCCTCCAAGAGTCCCGAGGCCGGTCACCTCATATCTGACCTGTGCAAGAACTGTCGATGCCGGCGTGATCAATAGTCCCGCCAGCAGCACCGCTCCGACTACACCCAACATCCTGAGACGCCCCGTGTTCACCATGCCTCATTCTCCTGTCACAAGTCCCTCGGTGCCGCGCCACACGCCAAAAAAGAGGGGGATAGACCTTCGGCGCAGGGCCGGAAGTCATCCCCCGGAAGTCCAGACGGTGCGTACCGGGAATACCATCCCCCGATGGTCATGCCGGCGCACAGTCAGACCGTTACTTCAGTTGTCCCACAATCCCTCTTGCGGTGGGTCCCGCAACCCATGCCAGCGCAACAAAAAAGGGACCACGGCCATCGACACGCTCGCAAGCGTGCGTCTGGCCACGATCCCCGGGAGTGCAGACTTCGCACAAGCCTTAATGGATACTATAGCACAGGAAATAGGAAAAGCAAACGCTCGCAGAAGAACGACGTCCGCCAAGAACCGCGAACAACTTTATGCGCTCGCAGCGCTCGCGACCGGCAAAACCGCACGCTGGCCGTCAAGCGACTGCTGACACCCCGAAAGCGAATGCTCAAGGCGGCCCGTCTCACGTCAACCGGTAGCACCCCGGATGCTCTGACCGGTCGAACTCGATCAGCCCCGCCTCGACCAGTTCGCCAATGATGCGCTTGGCCGTCCGGATGCTGACACCAAACTGCTCCTCCACCTCCCGCCGCGTGACCTTGCCCTCGGCCGCCAGCCGGGCCATGACCCACCGCTGCTTCTCGCAGAGCCGCAAGGCCGATTCGGCGGCTGCTTTCGCGACTCCCGCCTTCGCCGCCTGGCCGGCCAGCGTCCCGACCTCGTCATAGACCTCGACGACGATCCAGTCCCGCAGGAAATACCCCTGATCGTCGTTGTCAATCACGTCATTCTGGCCGCACGATCGGCCGAGGCGGCGCTGCACGGTCTTGGCGATGCGAGATCGCAGGTTACACACGGACCGGATCAGCGTATTCTGCGCCGGTTTCGCGTCCAGCATCCGGCCCAGGGCGTGGCTGCCCAGGTGGACGGGCTTGCCATGGCGGTTCTTTTCCCGCAGGGCCTGCAGAATCCCCCACGCCAGCCCCCGGCGGCTCTCCTCGGCGATGGTCTCGCCGCACAGGTCGATGCGCTTCGGATGGTACGCCAGCACGCCGCCCTCGAATGGCACGAGAGCGCCTTCCTCAACCTTGGCGGCGGCCGCCAGGCGGAACCGGCGGTGCTTGGCCATGACCTCCTCGATCACCCGCGCCAGCGTTCGGCCCGACGTCGGAAACGGCTTCGAGATGCTGCCGTCGACGCCGATCTCCTGGAGGTCGGTGAGCAGGTCGACGCACTGCTGGTGATACCCGGTCATGAGAATGACGGGCACCGCGCCGCGGCCCTTGCGCTCGTGAATCTGCCGCAACAGGTTCTTGCCGAACTCCGGCAAGTCCTTCCCTCCCGCCCGCGACGGAATCTGCAGGTCCAGCAGGATCAGATCATAGTCGTTGGCTGCCAGCAGACCGTTGGCCTCCTGCTGGTGCTGCGCCCAGTCGCTCTCGTGGCCCAGCGACGCCAGGCAGTCGTCGATGGTCTCGGCCTTGATCCTGCGGTCGTCCTCCACCACCAGCACCTTCACTCGCCACCTCCCTCGGCCACGTCGCGCATCGGCAGGGTCACGACGACGCTCGTGCCGCGGCCCATCTCGCTGTCAATGGTCACCGACCCGCCGTGGGCGGTGACATACCTGTGCACCAGACTCAGGCCCCAGCCGGAGCTGGAGCGTTTGTTCCGGTTAGTTCCGGTGGGCGTGAACGAGCGGAGTTCCTTCAGAACCTCCGGCTCGATGCCCGGACCGTTGTCGGCGACGGTCAGACGGGCCTCGTAGCCCTCGACGGCCACCCGCACGTCGATCCGCCCCGGCCGCAAAGGGTCGGCATCCCGATCGGCGAAGGACTCCAGGGCGTTCTCGATGACGTTGGTCAGGGCCAGGACGACCAGCCGCCGCGAGACCCGCAACCGGATCGTCGGCACGGGCGCCACGGCGACCTCCACAGTGGCCGGGTCGTGGCCCATTGCTACGAGGCCCGCACGAGCCTTCTCGACTGCCTCGTCGATCATCCGCCTGAGGTCCTCGGGATGACGCTGGACGGGCAGCGGCTTGGTGTACTGCTCCATCGCCTCGATGGTCCGCCGCAGGTGGTCGACGTCCTCACGGATCGAGCCGACGCGCCCGTTAGTGCCGTGCGCGGCGGCCAGGGCCGCGGCGTTGGCCGACAGCGTCGTCAGGATGCTCCGCACCTCGTGGGCGACGGCTGAGGCCAGCATGGCATACCGCTGATCGGCCAGCACCTGGACCTTGGCGGCGACCTGCGCCCCATGCTGGCGGGCCAGCTCGTCGACCTGCTCGGCGTAGCCGCGCGACTCGTGGCGCCTGCGGCTGGAGGTCTGCCGGGCCTTCCGCTGTCGGGCGAGGCTCCGTTCGGCATGGCCGCGGACGTAGCTGTTGCAGTCGCTGCGGAACAGGGCCACGTAGCGGCTGCAGGCCTCGTCGTCGAGCAGGTGCACCGTACGGGCGACCTCCAGACGCACCGTCCAGTCCGCGTCGCGGGCCAGGACGTCAACCAACTCGGCGGCTGCCGGAGCGTTGCCGTCGCCGCACAGGAGGGCGCTGGCCGCGGTTGCCACCAGGCGGCGTCGTTCGTCGGCCGGCAGGGCGTCCGGCCGTTTGGCCAGCAGCCGGCGAGCCTCACTCAGTGTCGTGGTCGTGCTGTCGGCTCTCAATAGTTGTACCGGTCCTTTCGGCGGACGAACGCTTCCTTGCCGCCTTCGAGCAGGTTGATGATTTCCGCCTTGCAGTCGTCCACCGAACCGTGGTTGACCAGGCTGGACCGCTCGCCGTTGCTGGTGAGCACGTAGACCGCCGAGGCCTCCCCGAGAACGGGGATGTTGGGGTTGTGCGTGTTCAGGATGATCTGCCGGTTCTTCTTCACCCGGTGGATGGCCTGGACCACGGTCTCGAAGATGTAGCGGTTGTCGAGGTTGTCCTCGGGCTGGTCCACCAGCAGGGGGCTGTCGCTCTCCAGGAGCAGGATGGGCAGGATGGTCGTGCACTTCTGCCCGGTCGAGAGCTCCAGCGAGTTCCGCCACTCGGAGCCCTCCAGCAGTTCGATCCGCGGCAGGTCGGCCAGCTCGATGGTCTCCAACTGAAGCTGCACCTCCAGCCGCCCCAGGGCCTCCATCACCTTCGGCACCTGGCTCTCGCCGAGTTCGGCCTGTTCCAGCAGATCGTCAGAGCGGCCCTCGCGGACCATCCGTGCCAGGTCGCGCGGCGGCACGTAGTCGGCGATCTTCCGGGCCGCCGGGTTGTACTGGCCGACGAAGCCCTTCAGCCAGCCGGCCAGCGCCTGCTGGTAGGCCGAGCGGTCGCCGCACTGCTCGATCCGCACGCGGACGGGCGACGTCGCCCCCGCGTTGACCCACTCGGCCACCCGCCGCCGCAGGGCGAAACGCTCGCCCCACAGGGCGCTCAGCTGGCCTGACAGGGCTTCCCGCTCGCGGTAAAGCTCCGCCAGCTTGCGTTCCAGGTCCGCCTTGCGGCGGCCCTTGGCCAGGAGGTCGTTCCGCTTCTTCTCCAGTTCGGCCCGCTCGGTCGCCGCCCCGCGGGCCTGGTCGTGGCGGGTGATCAGGTCGCGGAAGGCCAGCTCCTGCTGCCGGTGGGTGTCGAGGAGGGTCTCGGCCAGTTCGCCGACTTCCTCCGCGCCGGACTCGACCGCCGCCGCGGCTTTGCTGAATAGGCGGTCCAACTCGCAGCCCAGCGCCTCCAAGCGTCCATGAATGCGGACCATCATCTCGCCGTTGGGGCCGTCGAAAAGCGACGGGTCGAACATGGCGCGGACCCGCTGGCCGAACTGCCCCTGGGACTCGCCGAGCCAGTCGCCATACTTGCCGATCAACTCCCGCGACTCCTCAATCGCCTGGACCTCCCGGCCACGCCGCGCCCGGTGGTCCTGAGCGAGGTTGACCTCGTCGCTGGTCTGGTCGGCCTGGCCGGCGGCGAGGCTGGCGATCTGGGCCTCAACAAACTGGAGAGTGGCGACCTCATCCGCCAGGCCGTCACACTGCTGGCTGTGCGTGGCAATGGCCCCCGCGTTGGCTTCGATCCTGGTACGCACAGCGGCCAGCCTGCGATTCACGTCGGCGATCCCGTCGGCAGCGAAGCGGTCGATCAGTTCCAGCTGCGACTGCGGGCTGTCGGCGATGTTCTCGATCTCGTTCTGGCTGAAGATATCGGCGCTGAAGAGGCCCGTCGAGCTGATGCGGACATCGGTCGGCTGCTCGTCCTGCGTCAGGACCATCGGCTCGCCGCTGGCCGTGCGGTCGACGATGTACCGCAGGCCCTCCTTGGTCTCGATGGCCAGGCGGATGCGACCGTCGCCGAGGTTGCTGCGGACGAGGGCCTCGACCCGCCGGCGGCAGGCCTGGCCGTCCTCGCCGCTCGGGAACTCGTCCAATGCGTAGCGGACGAACTCCAGCACGGTCGTCTTGCCCGTGCCCCGGTGGCCGATCAGGCAGTTCAGCCCGTCGGCAAACTCGATGGCGAGGCCGTCCAGGAAGCCGCCGACGATGGACAGGGACTGCAGGCGGTGGAAACGTCCATTGCTGTTGGCGTCGATCATGTCTTTCTCCAAGCATGGTGCCATCGCCGGCGGGCGCGGAATCCGCGGAAGCGGGGCCCAGGGCCCGCGCTGGCGAACGGCTGTGTCATTGGAATCGGATGGTCCGGATAGCCCGTCTGGCTCGTGCAACTGGGTCAGGATGAACCCGTCATAGCGTTTCCTCGCAGGAACCAGTCGGCCCACTACCCGGGTGGGCGGGCTTCGCCGGTTAGGTATAAGTTAGCACAATGAGATGCTCTTGTCAAGTCGCGGCGACGGGAATATTCAGTGTGTTGTAACTGGCGGTGAGGACAGGTGTTAAACGCCAGGCTCGACACTTCTCTGGCAGATTCTCATCACAATTGGTGACCCCTGTCTCTGGTGCCATCTTCCGCTTGTATGCGTTCCGGAGTGGCTAGAGACAGAAAGGCCACAAGATGGTGGAAAATTTGTTATCTGTCTATTGACTTGCGGGCCTTGCTGGCTATAATCTCTGGTGTTGCGAAGTCGGCTCTTTGTCAACCGGTTTCCGGTCACCCCGCCCCAACGACCTCTTGCCTGCGCAGGAGGGCTCCCGATGTTCGGGAAGGTCCTTCGCGTCCCGCCCCGTGCGAGACGTGAGTTGGTCGGAGGACTGGCATTGCTGTCGCTGTTACGATGCCAGTGTAGCCACGATCCGCACGGTAAGAGACGGTCTCTTACCGATAATGCAGTGCGGGGAAGCGCTTTTAGGAGAGCCTCATTGACAAAGCGCAACCGCCGGAAACCAGCCTTTGATAGGCCTGCGAATATCCTGAGGGGCATTGGTGCCCGCTCAAGGGATATTCGCGGAGTGCTCCTCGCGATGCGAGGGCGGCTTGATCAAGGGGCCTGCGGATCATTGGACCACGCGTTGAGACTGGCCGAGACGATTGAAGCTGTCTCGTCAAAGGCCATGGCTGCTCACGCGGAGGACGCGACCACTGCGGTGGATCTGCTCGAAGTGCTTGAAGAGCAGCTCCGCAAGCAGGTGGATCAACTCCTTGGGGCCTAAGCTCGCGTGTTAGCAAAACACGTCCTTCTAGACCACTATTTGGAGTTGCCCATGCCACTGACGTTAGGCAAGGCAATCAAAGTGATACGAGAGGCCAAACGGTTTTCGCTGACCCAGCTGGCAACACAAGCGAAGATCAGCAAGCCGTACCTGTGCCTCATCGAGAGCGATGCGAGGTCGCCATCGCTCGGGGTCATGGAACGGCTGGGAGCCGCCTTGGGCGTGCCGACGGACGTCCTCATCATGTGTGCTTCACGCGGGAAAGGGACGCTTGTCAGCAGCGACCAGAGCGCGGATCGCTTGATGACGCTATTCGAGAGGCTGACGGATGTTGAACGTGAACTCCGAGACTGCCTCAAGAACCGCTGATGCCGGAACCCTCCTGAGAGGGATCACGGTGGAGGCTATCGCACAGGCGTGCGAGACATCGCCAGATGAACTCTGGCGCCTGGCCCGCAATTCGAAGCTCTTGTTCAAGTTGCCGCGGCAGCAAAGAAAGAAGGGCGGCGGCTTCCGCGTGATCTATCCTCCAACAAAGACCCACAAGCCCCTCTTGAAACGCATGGCCCGTTTCCTGTCACGACAGATTCCCGTTCACTCAGCCGCCCATGGCGGAGTCAAGGGGCGATCCTCTTTCACCAGCGCCGCCAAACACCTAGGCGCGACGGTCCTAGTCGTCCGCGACATCGAAGAATGCTATCCTTCGATCGGGCCGCAGGCTCTGGCCAACGCACTGAAGAGGCTGGGTGCTAGTCCTTCTCTTGCGAAATTCCTTTCCTCTATCATGACCGTGGATGGCCAGATTCCCCAGGGGGGGCCCCTGAGTTCGTTGGCCCTGAACCTGTTCTTTTACCGCCAGGACGAACACCTCCACAGGAAGGCCCGGCGAGTTAGAGGTGCCTATACGCGGCTGGCGGATGACTTGGTTGCCTCGGTTGGTGACACCGAAACCGGCGCTGCTATGGGTCGGGAATTTGATTCTGCGATCTCCAGCAGGCATCTGCGGGTCAACGCCAGCAAACGTGCCAAGAAGGGCCTCCTCGGCGGCGATAAGCTGAAGGAGATTCACAGCCTGATCGTGAACTCACGAAGAGGGCTCCGGCCAAAGGACGAGCACGTCCAGAAGGCCCTACGCTTCCTTCAGAACTACTGCCGGCGCTGCCGCAGTGCGACCCCGGCCGACCTCGAATCGTTGGCATACCTGCGCCGGGTGGTCTGCGGATGGATGTATTACATGCGACAGGCCGCTCGAAGCCCCGCCCGCCACATGCGGAAGCAGATACATCTGGCGGATGCCCGGGTAACTCAGATGCTGAAGAAGCACGCGATCCAAGCCAAGAAGAACAAGTGGTGGGTGCTTAGCAGCAAACGCAACGAGCCACGGCGCCTTGCCGCTCAGTGGGTCTGGCGCGAAGTCAATGCCGCACGCGCAGGCTAGGATGAACCCGTTTGGTGGCCAAGCTGCCGAAGAGGCAGTCGCCACTTGCCAGCTGAGTCTTCAGAATCCCCGGACAATTCCTTGCCTTTCCCTCGCCACGTGGCACAATCATCCGGCAACATTGGCACCCGCCGTCATGCCGTTATCGGAGGAAGTCATGGGAAGACTGGAAGCCACGTTGAAAGCCGAAATCAGTCGCTTGGCCCGCAAGGAAGTCCGCGCCATGATCGCGAAGCCTGCCGAGGAGGTCCGGCGGCTACGGCAGCGCGTGGCCTCACTGGAGCGTGATCTCCGCTCGGCCAAGGCCGCCCGCGCCGAAGAGCGGGCCAAGGCCAAGGTCAGAACGGCGGTCCAGGCCGTGGCCAGCAACGAGACGCCGACAGTCCGCATGTCGCCTACGCTCATCCGCTCGCTGCGGAACCGTCTGGGCATCAGCCAGGCCGACTTGGCCAAACTGGTCGGCGTCAGCACAGTCGCTGTCGGCAACTGGGAATCGGGGAAGTCCAAGCCGCGGCCGGAGAGCAAGGCACGGGTCGCAGCGTTGAGGGGACTTGGTCGACGCGAGATCAAACGGCTGCTCGCCGGATAGCTGACGAACACGAAGCGTTGGCGCTGTCCCAAGACGTTCTACAGAGACCAACCCAGTGCCCGTCTGCACCACTGCGTTGTCTGCTCGGCGACGGCTTTGCATCTCGGACCTGCGGCAACCGGACGGCCTCGGCGTTTCTGTCGAGGAAGCACGTCCACTCAACCTTGCTGAGACTAGAGCAGGCAGCGCCGACCTCGTGGCACAATGCTAAAGGTTGCAAAAGTGGGGATGATGCGGCATAATCAGCCCGCCCAGCCGTTGTGCGGATTTCGATGGACCGAGATTTCAATGATTCGCGGAACGTGAGGAGTTCAGACATGGGAACCATCTTCGATCTGTGTATTCCGCGGGCGGACGTGATGGAAGGGCGAGTCAAGGACGAGGAGTTTGCCGCCGACCTGGCCAGCGTCGTGAGCGGAACTGCGCCGGATGAGTATCGTAAGCCCGAGGTGTTCTTCTCGCACACACACCCGACGCGTGGTTTACGGACGTTGCTGGAAACCGTTTGCCGGCGGCTTTCCGGCGTTGGCGGAGAGGTCAACTCGGTCATCCGCCTGGACACCCAGTACGGTGGTGGCAAGACGCACAGCCTGATCGCCTTGACGCATGCCGTCCGCGGCATGAAGGGTGTCAAGAAGCCCGAGGAGTTTGTCGATCCGAAGCTACTGCCGAAGGGCAAGGTCCGCGTGGCTGCCCTTGATGGCGAGAACTCGGACCCGGCCAATGGTTTGAAGCTGGAGACCGGGCTTCTCGCCCACAGCCTCTGGGGCCAGATGGCCTACCAGTTGGCCGGCAAAGCCGGTTTCGAACGGGTCCGCAAGAGCGACGAGACGCACACTGCCCCCGGCGACAAGACCATCGTTGAGCTGTTCGGCGGGGAACCGACTCTGATCCTGCTCGATGAGGTGTCGGTCTATCTCCGCAAGGTCGCCCGAGTGTTCCCGAACGCAGCCGAACAGTTCACGGCCTTCATGCAGGCCCTTCTCAAGGCGGTCGCTTCGACGCCCAACGTTGCCATGGTTTTCACCCTGGCCATCCGTAGCGACAACAAGAAGGCGACGGACGCCTACAAGGCCGAACACGAGATCGTGCTCACGGCGTTCGAGGAGGCCGAGAGTATTGTCTCGCGGAAATCGACCCAGCTCAACCCGACCGAGGAAGACGAAACGGTCGACGTACTCCGCCGCCGCCTGTTCGACCGAGTCGACCGTGATTCAGCCGACGAGGTCATCGGTCAGTACTTCTCGCTATGGGATCGGAACAAAGAGCATCTGCCATCGGAGGCGTTCAGCCCCGAGACTCGCGACCAGTTCCGCCATGGCTATCCGTTCCACCCCGAGACGCTCAGCCTGCTCATCGAGAAAACCAGCAGCCTGTCCACCTTTCAGCGGACGCGCGGGATGCTGCGACTGCTGGCCCGCACGATCCACCAGCTCTGGAAGGTCCGCCCGATTGATGCCCTAGCGATCCATCCGCACCACATTGATCCGGGCTTCGGCCAGATCCGCGATGAGATTACCACCCGCCTGGGCCAGGGCGCCTTCACGCCGGCGTTGGCCAGCGACGTTGCCTCGGTGCCGGGCCGGGACCCGTCCATCGCCCAGCGGCTGGACCAGGAGAACTACGCGGGTCAGCCGCCGGTCACCAGCTACGTCGCCAGGACAATCTTCCTGCACACGTTGGCCTACCCGGAGGACGTCCAGGGCGTCAAGCCCGACCAGCTCCGCTTTTCCGTGTGCTGCCCGGTCATCGAGCCCACCTTTGTCGAGGCCGCCCGCAAGCGGTTCGCCGAGGACTCGCTCTATTTGGACGACCGGCCTGGCGCCCCCATGCGGTTCCGCGTCGAGCCCAACCTCACCCAGTTCATCAACCGGGCCACGAGGGACGTTGACCCCGACGATCTCCGCAGCTATCTGAACGAGCGGATCAAGGACCTGTTCCAGGGCAAAGGCCACGGCTTCGAAATGGTGCCGTTCCCCGCTGGCCCATATGAAGTGCCGGACGAAATCGGCAGCGGCCGACCCTATCTGGTGGTGCTGAACTGCGAGGCCTTCACGGTTTCCGAGTCGCCGTCGCAGTTACCCGCCGAGTTGGTCCGCATGGCCACCCGCAAGGGTGTGCAGGAAGAGCTTCGCTCGCTCCGCAACAATCTGGTCTTCGTCGTCGCCGACGACCGCCAACTCCGCGACATGCGACTGACCTCGCGGCGTCGGCTCGGCCTCCAGGCCATCGTCAATTCCGACCGCATCCAGGACCTGGCCGAGTATCAACAGCGCCGCGTCCGTGAGGAGTACGAGAAGTCCGGCTCAGCGGTGGCCATCGCAATCCTTCAGTGCTACCGCCATCTGTTCTACCCCAGCCACGCCCCTCTGGCCGGCAGCGACGCCCAGCTTGGGCACACGGTTATCGAGTTGCAGAACGCCTCGGACAGCCCTGGCAATGGCCAGGTGCACATCAGGCGGGCATTGCAGGAGCAGAAGAAACTCTTGATGTCTGGCGACCCGCCGGACGCCCCGGCCTACGTCCGCGACCAGACACCGCTGAAGACCAAGGGCCAGATCACAACCGTCGAACTGCGCAACGAGTTCCGCAAGGCCCCGAAGCTGTCGATCCTGATGGACGACGACCCGCTGATCCGCTGCGTGCGTGTGGGCATCGACACCAACGTCTTCATCTACCGCAAGGGCGACCTGGTATGGGGCAAGGGCGATCCGGCTCCGTCCATCGAGATTTCCGAGAACGCCTTCGTTCATACCATCGCCAACGCTGCTGAAGCGGGGCTCTGGCCGCGGAAGCCCAAGGAAAAGACGACCGACGGGACAGATACTGGCGACACGGGAGGTGATGCGACGGGCGGTGGCGGCGGCACGGGTGGAACCGGGGGCGGCGAAACCACGACAACGACCGAACCGACACTTTCAGCCGAGGGGCCGCTCAAGCTCGCCCTTACCCGGCTGTTCGAGGCCGCTCGCAAGGGCGAGGTAAAGGCGCTGGCCAGCGTTACGATCCGGGTGTATGAGTACAAGGCGGCGTGGGACCTGCACCAGGCGACCGCGACGTTCCGCGACGCCGACGTGTCCTGCTGGTTCGACACCACGATCGGCGCGGATGGTATCGATGAGTTCATGGTT
Source organism: Phycisphaerae bacterium (assembly GCA_012729015.1). GTDB lineage: Bacteria > Planctomycetota > Phycisphaerae > FEN-1346 > JAACEH01 > JAAYDY01. The sequence continues at coordinate 21,811 of JAAYDY010000091.1, forward strand.
CAGTTCCGTGGGTCGATGGCCAAGGCCAACCCGGTCAAGTCGTTCCTGGACGCTCAGTTGCGGGCCTCGACCGAGCAGACCTTCACCGGCGATTACATCCTGGCCTTCGCCAAACCGCTGGGAACGGACAGTGTAACTGCCGAGGGCTTCATCAAGTCCATGACCAAGTACGGCGGCGGCGAGGCCTATGTCGAGGCTAGGGCCGCAGCCGAGGAGAAGTAGTATGGTTGCCAACAATGGTCACCAGACCCGTCCGCTGTACCAGCTTCGGGCCAAGGGGCTGCGAGGCAGCCAGATGGAATTGTCCGTTTGGGAACTGCCCAGCCCGGCGACGCCGCGGTTAAAGCACCCGGAGTGGCTGGCGACGCTGGCTGGCAAGCCGCTGAGCGTCGTCGAGGTCCGCCTGTTCCGCAAGCTCAAGCAACTCGGCATTCGCGTTGCTTCGCTGCCCAAGGGCGAAGTCAAAACATTCGACCTGACCGAGGAGGACGCGCTTGTCCTGGCCCTCCTTTTCCGGACGCTGGCCCCGATGCACAGCATCGACCGCATTCGCGTCGTCTGCGACGGCATCGATAAGCTGACCAAGGAAGAGGCCGGATACTGGTTGGGCATGGCCGTCCACCGTAAGAATCCCCGCCGCGTGCTGGCAGCCCTGCGGGTGCTGCTGACAGCGTCGTAACCGAAAGGACCAATCGCGTGGCGAAGGATTCGAAGGGGAAAGGCAAGCAGCAGATGCCGGCCGGGGCGGCCAGTTCTGACAGGCGGCTGATCGAGGAGTGGTTGCCGATCGCGGCTCTCAGCGAGGAGAGTATCCGCGAGCGTCGTTCGATGACTGCTCTGCCACCGACCTACTACCTGCACGTATGGTGGGCCCGCCGACCGCTTGTGGCCAGTCGGGCTGCCGTCTTGGCCAGCCTGCTGCCCGCCGATGCAGATCGCGACCGATTTCTCCACATGCTGGGCATCCACGGCGACCCCGTGGCTGCGAAGAAGCGGATCGAACAGGCGGCTCGAAACGCCAACCCAGAGACAGGTAAGCGGGAGGATCTGGGCGCCAACCCCTACGGCTATCCGCGTGCCTTCAGCTATGGGCCGTCAGGAAATGACCTAACTTGGTTGCGTGAGCAGTCATTGGATGGACACAGGCTCGTCCTCGATCCAACCGCCGGTGGCGGAAGTATTCCCTTTGAGGCGGCTCGGTCTGGATGCGACGTAATTGCCAACGATCTGAACCCTGTAGCGTGGTTGGTCCTGAAGACGACGGTCGACTTCCCGGTCCGATTCGGATGGGCCTTGGCTGATCGTTATCAGAAACTCTCGGAACGCTTCCTGGAACTTGCTACTCCGCGGTTTGAAGGCGTGTTCAAGGGCGAGAGCTTGGGGACTACCGTCGACGCATACCTTTGGGCACGAACTATCACCTGCCCATACTGCGGGGGCGTCGTTCCCCTGAGTCCGAACTGGCGACTCAGCAGCAAGGGGGACGGCGTAAGGTTGATGCCGCATACGGTCGATGGCAACAAGCGGTACTGCCAGTTCGAGATCGTTCAGAAAGTTGAGCATCAATCTGAAGGCACAGTTGACGGTGGTGACGGAAAGTGCCCATTTCCCGACTGTGGCCGCGTGATCGAGGGCGATGAGATCAAGCGCCAGGCACAGGCTGGGCAGATGGGCGAACAACTGTACGCAGTAGCCTTTCGAGAGCAACTAGCGAAAACATTCACGGTCGGGCGGCGTGCTAGAACCTCAGTCCGTCGCGGCTTCAGGCCCCCATCGGCGGCGGAACTTCGTCAAGAAGGCGTTGTCCACATGTTGGAGGCACGGAGACCAGAATGGGAGGCGAGCAACGTGCTTCCGGACGAGGAGATCGATGCTATCTCCAACTACGATCGCGGCCACCGGATGTACGGGATGTGTCGATGGGTGGACTTCTTCTCAGCCCGGCAACTCGTCTGCCATGGCATCATCGTAGAGTCGTTTCGGGACCTAATGCAGGAATGCAGTTCATCGTTGGGCCGAGAAGGAATTGACGAAGCAGCCCTGAGCTACATCTGTCTGGCAATCGACAAGTTACTTGGTTACAACTCCAGGTACAGTCAGTGGATAGTTACTCGGGGCGTGGTTGCGCCAACATTCTCCCAACATAACTTCGCGGTGCGATGGAGCTATGCGGAAATGCCCCCCGCTGGAACGGGAAAAGGCATCGAGTGGGCGGTTCAGCAAACAGGAAAGGCACTTAACGAGTTGATTTCTCTAGCCACGGCCGAGCGTCGCCCAAGCAATAAGAGGCAGCCCAAGGGCCTATTTGACAAATCGCCTGTTCCGACTCAGAACAACAAGATCACGATCACTTGCGGTTCGGGCGATAACCTTGTCCATATTGCTAACGGGAGCGTAGATGTCGTCGTCATGGACCCTCCCTACTACGACAATGTCATGTACGCCGAACTCTCGGACTATTACTACGTGTGGCTCAAGCGGACGGCGGGCCTGCTCTTTCCTGAGCAATTCTCCAGCTACCTTACCGACAAAGACCGCGAAGCGGTTGCCAACTCAGCCAAGTTCAAGGACTTTTCCAGGGTCAAGGGCAGCGGGGGAGTCAAGAGGCGCGCCTCCAAAGACTACCAGGAGCGGATGCAGGCGATTTTTGCCGAATGTCGGCGGGTGCTCAAGCGCGACGGCTTGATGACGCTGATGTTCACCCATAAGGCCACTGGTGCTTGGGACGCCTTGGCCAAGGGCCTGGTGGAGGCCGGCTTCGTCATTACCGCCAGTTGGCCCATCAGCACCGAGGCAGAAAGCAGCCTGCACATCAAGGATAAGAATGCCGCCAAGAGCACGATCTTTCTGGTCTGCCGCCCGCGGCAAACGCCGGCGACGGAAGCGGAGACGACCTACTGGGAAGATGTGGAGCCGCTGGTCAAGGACGTGGTGCTTGCGCGAGTCGAGGAGTTCGAGAAGGTCGGCATGCGCGGCGTGGACCTCTACTTGTCGTGCTTCGGCCCGGCGCTCCAGGTGTTCAGCACGCACTGGCCGATGATTCGTGGCCGGCCGGCCCCCAAGCCGATGCCGGCTCGCGGAGCACAGTTCAAGTTGATCGAGGAAGAGGAATGGGACCCATACGCCGTCCGGCCGGAAGACGCCTTGATGGCCGCCCGGGCGGCGGTGAAGGAGTGGCGTCTGGATCGGATCGCCCAGGTGAAGCGCCAGGCGCACTTGGACCCGGTGACCGAGTTCTTCGTGCTGGCGTGGGACGCGTTCGAGTCGCCCCAGTTCCCGGCGGACGAGGCGCTGAAGTTGTCCCGCGTGGTCGGCGTGAACTTTGACGAGCAGTTGCGGGGTCACATCCTGGAGGTCAAGGGCGGCGACGTGATCATCTGGGACTCGGGTACGCGGGCCAAGAAGGGCACGATTGGCAGCGTCAAGGGCGGCGCCGTTCTAAATGCCCTTCACCTTGCGGCCAAGCTGGGGCGCGAGCAGAACACCGGGGCCGCCAAGGACCTGATCGAACGGGCGGAGTTGTTAAAGGACCAGACGTTCCTGCTGAGCTTGGACGCGGTCCTGAACGTGTTGCCGACGCCGACGATGGTTGCTGGCTCATCCGTCGTGGTGATGCAGGGCGCTGCGGCCGACGCGGACGCGTTGGAGAAACTGCGGCAACTGGTCTTTTCCCAGGATATCCCGCAGCCGAAGCCGTGGATGCTGTTTGACCCGAATGCCTGAGAGGTGCCACCGATGGAGAAACCTGGCCTGCGGGACCGGAAGTGGGAGGTCTCCTACAGCCACGAGGACGGCGAACTGGTCAGCCTGTTCTTCGTGCCGGCCCTGGAGCGGGCGACGCTCTACCAACGGACGACGGGGTATTTTTCAGGCGACGTGCTCGCCTTGGCTGCCCGCGGGCTGGATGCGCTGATCCGCCGAGGTGGCCGGATGCAACTGCTGGTCGGCTGCACACTGGGGCCGGATGATATCGAGCAGATCGAAAAAGGCTACGACGTCCGCGAAGCCGTGGCGCGTTCGCAAATCAATCGGCTGGCGATTGCCAATGACCTCTGGGCTCGCGAGCGGATTGGCTGGGTGGCTTGGGCCGTTGCCCACGGCCATCTGGACGTGAAGTTGGCCGTCCCGCTGGACAAAGATGGCAAGATGCGGGCCGGGCTGGGGCTGTATCACGCCAAGATGGGTGTACTCACCGACGAGGCCGGCGACCGGCTGGTCTTCAAGGGCTCGATCAACGAAACGCCGCAGGGCTGGCTGAACAACTGCGAGTCCTTCGATGTGAACTGCTCGTGGGAAGGTGGCAAGGACCTGGTCCGCGTCGAGCGCAACCAAGCCGAGTTCGACAAGCTCTGGTCCGGCAAGGCCCGCAGCGCTCTGGTCTTGGACTTCCCCGAGGCGATGCGTCAGAAACTGCTGGAATTCTTGCCTCAGAACGATGCCTTCGTGAAACCGCCGATCTCGGACGATGAAGGGGATGAACCGCCGGTCGATGAGCCAGAGGCGCCGGTCCAAACCGACATAGAGCGGATGCGCGAGGCATGGGCGTTTATTGCCGGGGCGGCCAAACGCCCGGATGGGGCGATGGTCGCCGTCGCAACCAGCGCCGTCGAACCTTGGCCGCACCAGTTGCGGGCCTACAAGCGAATGCTGGATAGCTGGCCGTTCCGGCTTCTGATTGCCGACGAGGTCGGTTTGGGTAAGACCATCGAAGCGGGTCTGATGATCCGCCACGCCTGGATTTCCGGTCTGGCCAAGCGAATCCTGATCCTGACGCCCGCCGGCATCCTCAAACAGTGGCAGGCGGAACTCTACGAGAAGTTCAACATGCTGGTGCCGATCTACACGGGCAGTTCGCTGGCTTGGCCGGAGCACCATTTCCGCACGTGCCCCTTGGAGCAGAAGGTTTCCCGCGGCAACTGGACGAAGCAGCCGCTGGTGCTGGCGTCCAGCCATTTGATGCGCCGGCGCGACCGCCAGGCCGAGTTGCTGGAGGCCGAGGGCTGGGATCTGCTCCTGCTGGACGAAGCCCACCACGCCCGACGTGCCGGGGCCGGTACCAAGCAAGAGAAAGGCCCGAACCGCCTGCTGCGGCTGATGCTGGGCATCCGGGAGAAAGCAAAGTCACTTCTACTGATGACCGCGACGCCGATGCAGGTCCATCCGGTCGAACTGTGGGACCTGCTGAACCTGTTGGGCCTGCCGGAGAAGTGGGCGGCGGACGTGTTTGTCCGCTACTTCGAGGAACTGGGCAAGAACCCGGATGCTGACGGGTTGCATCAGCAGGCAGTGCTATTCCAGGATGTCGAGAAGCTGTTCGGCCCACTGCCACCGGGCGAAATCGAACGAGTGGAGCAGGCCTACGGCTTGTCGAAGATCGAGAGCCGGCGGGTGCTCAAGGCCCTGCGGGAGCCTACGAGTATCATCCCGCTGAAGCACCTGACAGCCAAGCATCGCAAGGCGGCCGTGGCCATGCTCAAGGTGGGGAGCCCAGTTCGGCACCGCATGTCGCGGCATACGCGCAACCTGCTGCGGGAGTACTTCAAGAAGGGCCTGATCGACTCGCCGATTGCGGAGCGGCAGGTGAAAGACGTGCCGATTGACATGACCCCGGCCGAGTCGGCCCTCTACAAAGAGGTCGAGGACTACATCAGCGACACCTACCAGGCGGCCGCGACAGACAAGAAGACGGCCGTCGGGTTCGTGATGACAATCTACCGCCGCCGTCTGGCCAGCAGTTTCGCGGCGTTACGGCAGACGCTCCAGGACCGTTATGCCCGGCTGGACCAGCCGCAAGCTACTGGGCCCGACGAACTACACCTCGACGAAGATCTACCCCAGGACGAACGGCAGGACGAGACACTGGAAGTCGCCGAAGCGGCGACACTGGAAGCGGCGGCGTTGAAGGTCGAGGAAAAGGACCGCATCAAGAGCCTGCTGAAGATGATTGCCCAACTCGGCACAGACACGAAGGCTCGGGTTCTGGTGGACGAACTTCAGGCGGCCTTCGCCGACGGCTACACATCGGCCCTCGTGTTCACGCAGTACACCGACACGATGGACTATCTCAAAGAGCACTTGGCTGAGAAGCTCAAGATGAACCTGGCCTGCTTCAGCGGCCGGGGCGGCGAGCGACGGGACAGCCAGGGTGCCTGGGTCACGTGCAGTAAGGAACAGATAAAGCGGATGCTGCGGGAGGGCAAGATCGACGTTCTCGTCTGCACCGACGCCGCGGGCGAGGGCCTGAACCTCCAGTCGTGTGGTGTGCTGATCAACGCCGACCTGCCGTGGAACCCGATGAAGGTGGAGCAGCGGATCGGTCGCATCGACCGGATTGGGCAGAAGCACCCGACGGTGCGAATCGTCAACCTGGCCTATGCTGGCACCGTGGAGGCCGATGTCTATTTCGCCCTAAGCGAGCGGATCAACCTCTTCAATGGCGTAGTCGGCAAGCTCCAACCGATTCTCTCCCGCATGCCCCAGGAATTTGAGGCGGCGGTCCTGCGAGCTAAGCCTGATCGCGAGCGAGGCCGCTACGAGGCCAGGCATAATCTGGAGGTGATGATCGAGTCGGCTGACGACGTGCATTTCGACATCGACGAGGTTAGTGAGGCCGACCTGAAACTGCCCGACATGCCCCCGTCGCCTCTGAAGCCTGAGCAGATTGACGCTGTGCTGGCGGCCCCGGCTCTTCTCCCGCCCGGCGTGGAGTGTTCTCCCCTGGAGCCGCAGACATACTGCCTCCAGTTGCCTGGCCATAAGGACAAGGCTCGGGTAACTGCCAGCCCGATCATCTTCGACGACCACTTCGAAAGCCACCAGATGGTAGCCCCAGACAGTCCGCTTTTTCGGAAGCTCGTGGAACTTGCCAGCCCCCACGTGTAGTACCAGCAGCTACTCTACCATGTCACTCAGTGGACTGTCGGCACGCCTGAACAAGAGCCGCCAGTGCGTCGAAGCTGGGCATCTGGCCAGTTTGCTGGTATGCCTTCCGCGCCTCGCGGATGGCATCGTGCAGCTCTGGCCAGGCTTGCGACTCGTCCTCGGCCTCATGCAGATGCCCAATGGCCCGCAGGCGTGAGGCATAGCCGTCACGGACCTCAGCCAACAGAACCCAGGCAGCCCCGAGGTGCTTCTCACAACATTCGAGACAAGACACACGGGTGACAGGTACTTGGCCTGACGGCGATCCTCTGCTGCAGCCGCAGGGCTTCTTTTCGGCGGCGCGCAGGTCGCCGGGCACGTCGGCTTCTGGCACGTTCCACGGCAGACCCTCCGGACACGCCCAGTCGGGAGCGTCGGCGGGGAGGGTGAAGCGGGCGGTGAGGGACTGGCGCCAGGGGCGACCGGCCTCCAGGTCGCGGCAGTGGCGGCAGTGGACATGGCTGCGGCAGTGGAAAGTGTCGACGAAGCGCTCGCTCACGGGATCGGCCTCACGCTGGCGCTGCCGCCGTAGAAGGCGATGGTGGCCTGCGGCGGCAGCGTCGAGCAGGCGCCGGCGTTCGCATAGCCATTGGTCGCGGTCCACTCGGCATCGCAGCCGACCGTCTTCGTGGCGATGAACACCGCGATGCCCATGGCCGGGAAGTTCGGCCACTCGGCCCAGACCGTCAGCTGCCAGGTCGTCGCGCTCACTCGCTCCAGCTCGATGTGCACGACGCCCGTCTCGGCGGTTGCGGCGCCGGAGCAGTTGCTGTCGCTGGAGCCGTAGCGGTTGTAGCTCCAGGTGGTCTCGGCGGTGAAGAGGCACGGGCTGGTCGGGTCGCGGGCCAGCGTGAACGTGCCGTTCGGCCCGCTGGTCGGCTTCCAGTAGAAGCTGCCGCCCCAGCCGCCCCACTGGCAGAAGGTGCAGGCGGTGATGCCGCTCAGGGCGACCTCCACCTGGAGCGGCGTGGTGTTGGCGGCGCAGTTGCCGCAGGCGCTGTCGAACGGCCCACCGCCCCCGCCGCAGCACCCGCAGTTGGCTGGGTCGCCGTAGATGGGCATGCCGTTGGACGTGTGGAAGATCGGCAGGCCGGTCGTCTTGCTGTAGAGCGGCACATCGACGGGCACGGGGTAGCTCCAAAGGGCCGCCAGCATGATGGCGGCCAGGATCAGGTATCGTCGCACTCGGTCAAGGCGACCACGTCGGTCCATTCGGTGTCCTCGTCGGCCTTCTCCAGGACGCGGACGGCCGTCTTCTTGAGCTGGAAGGCGTGCGTCGCCGTGTCATACCGGAAGCTGGTGACCACCTCGGCGGTCTTGGTGACCGGCACCTCGCCGGCCACGTGGTAGAGGTGCAGGTCGCCCGCGGCGTCGCGGTAGGCCGCAGCCGGGCTGTCGGCCGACGGCTCGGAGTACTCGGTCTGCGGCAGGCGGCCGCACTCAGGTGAGAGCGCCGTTTCCAGCTCGAAGCCGACCAGGTCCTTGACGGTGTAGGTGAACGAGCAGTCGGCGCTCGCGCCGCCGGCCTCGCCGCCGTCCTTGGTGACCAGCACTGGGAAGAGTGTCGGGGGCATGGCCCCGGCCAGGTGGACGACGGCCCACTTCTCGCCGGTGCCACTCTCTCGCCAGAGGATCACCGCCGAGCCCGACGCGGCGCTCTGGAGGCGGGTTTCGCCGTCCTTGATCTCGGCCCACCGGTGCTCCTCGTCCTGGACGTTGATCTTCACCGGGCAGACGCCGGAGACGTAGCCGCGACCGATGGCCCCGTCCTTGATCGGCCCCGAGAGCACCACGAAGCGGCCCAGGTGGTCAGACTCACTGGGCGTAACGCCCTTGACGGCCGGCGTGGTCTTGAACTGGCTCAGCGGCATGTCGCCGTCGGAGGGCAGCACCAGGGGCGAGTCGATGCCGAGCACGTCGAACTCGTCGCGATCGGAGCCGCTGGCGTTCTGCACCAGCACCGGCGCCGGGCTCGCGAGGCCGAGCGCCGCCAGGCCGGTTGCGTCCATGCCGCCGCCCTCGAACGCCTGGGCCAGCCGCATCAGGGCGTTCCAGGCGCGGGCGGACGGGCGGAAGCGGTCGCCGCTGGTGACCGTGCGGAAGGCGTCGCTCATGTGCCAATCCCCAGCCCTGCGAAGTCCCCCTCGTCATAGACCCGCTCGACATAGGCGGCGCAGGGGCGCTTCACGAGCATCTTGGCCGTGTCGTCCTTCACGTCGTGGTACCTGATCCACAGGTACTCCCAGCCCTTCTTCGAGGCCACGGTGATGGTCGGGATGTCGGTGATGTTCGTCCGGTTCGGGCTGCTGGCGAAGCGGAAGGTGATCTCCCAGTCCGCCGAGCCGCGCTTCGAGCCCGAGGCCCCCAGGAACAGGCACTCGCCGGCCTGGAAGCCCTTGAACGCGCCACTGTTGGTCTTGCCGGTCAGGCCGAAGAGCGTGCCGCGGTAAGCCAGCGTCACGTCGGCATCGGGCTTGTAGTGCGTCTCGCTCCAGTTGTAGACCGGCACGATGATGTCGCAGCCCTCGATGCTGCTGTCGGTGACGTTGATCGCCCCCTTGAAATCGGGAGCCGTGTCGCCGGCCTGGCCGAAGCGGCCCTTGTTCTCCTTGCTCTGGGTGATGTGCTGCGAGCCGCCACCAGTGTCGAAGTTGAAGGTGCTGTCGTTGGTGGCAGGCGGGTCCTTCTCCCGGTCGAGCTTGCCCGGCGGGACATACTCGACCGTGCCCAGCCAGAAGTCGGCCCGCTCGGTCTCGCTGACGCGGGCGTTGCCGACAACGAGGATGCCGATGCTGGCCGGGGCCGTGGCGATGAGAGCGTCGCGGGCGGCCTCTTCGTCGCCCACGTCGGCCTCGGTCTGGTAGATGATGTACCGCCGGCTGGCCGAGTTCGAACGGCCCGACTCCAGCTCGCGGCTCTCCGGCGCTTCCAGTACGGTCACTGCCATCGGCGATCCTCACTGTTCGAACGTCAGCCCGCCGTCGCCAGCCATGTCCACCAGCCGGTCGGTGTTCTCGGCCGTCTTCTCCGCCGCCTTGGCCGTTCGCTCCGCGGCCGACGCGCCACCGATGCTCAACCCCCGCAGCGCGGCGGTGCTGAATGTGCCCAGGGCGGCAAACTTCGACTGCACCTCGGCCACGCCCTTCGCGAGCCACGGAAAGAGGTCTGTCGGCGCCTTCGGCTTCTTACCGTCGGTCTTCCCGCCGGTCGCGTCGGGCGTGGCGTCCTTCTTCACGTCCTCACCGCGCTTCCGCTTGGCCTCGGCGATGGCGTCCTGCCATTCCTTGCGGGCGGCGTCCACCTCGCCCTGGGCGGCGGCGATCCGCTGGTCGTACTCCTCGTCGAGGGCCTTCTTCTTGGCCTCCTGCTCGGCGTCGAGCTGGTCCAGCGCCGCCTGGTGAATCCGCTCCTCCGCGTCGCGTTCCTTCTGCCGCTGGGCCTCGCGGGCCCGGACGGCGGCGTTGGCCCGCTCGTCGACCTTCTTGTTCTCGGCTGCGAGCCAGGCGTCGGCCTGCCTGTTGGCGGTGTCGGAGTCGAAGCTGTCGTCAAACAGGCCCTTCAACCAGTTCCAGGCCTTGGAGACCTGGGTGCCCGCCCAGTTCCAGGCCTTTCCGATGCCCTGGCAGAACCGCGTCCAGGTGGTCGAAAGGAAGCTGGTCGTTTCGATCCAAGCGATCTCCAGGCCGTGCCAGACGGTCTCGGCCACCTTGACAGCGCCGTAGAACGCGTCGTAGGCAATGCGGATGAAGAAGTTGCGGAAGTCGAGCCACAGTTTGGACAGCCAGGCGATGCCCTTCTGCCACTGGAGCTTCAGCGTCAGCCACAGCACCTTGGCCGCCAGGCCGATGTCGCCGGAGGCCATGGCCTCGCCGATGGCGCCGAACGCCTCGCCGACCTCCTTGGCCAGGTTGCCGAAGATGCCCTTGAGCCACTCCAGGGCCTTGCCGCCGGCGCCGGTCCAGTAGAGGATGGCGGCGCCCAGGGCGACGACGCCCGCGATCACCAGGCCGATGGGCGAGAGAATCGCCCCGAGAATCGAGCCCACCACGCCGAGCACCGTGCCCAGCACCGAAACAATCGTCGCCAGCCCGCCGATGGCCGTGGCCACCACGCTCGCCGCAACACCCAGGCCGATAAGGACCGCGCCCACCGCCGCCACGATGACTGCCACCTTGGCGATCATGACCACCAGCGGCTTGTGGGCCTTGACGAAGGCTGTGACGAACCCCGCCGCCTTGCTCAACCAGTCGGCGATGCTGGAGATGGCCGGGGCCAAGGCGTCGCCGATGGCCAGGGCAATGCCCTCAACCGCCGACCAGAACCGCCGCAGCGCCCCGCCGATCCCGGCGTCCATCTCCTTGGCCGTCCGCGCCGCCGTGCCAGCCGCATTGTCGATGGCCTCGTTCAGCCGGTCGAACGATGCCCCGGTCAGCTTGGCCGCCCCGGCAATGGCCCGGTCGCCAAAGAGTTCTGACAGGAGCGACACCCGCTGGGCCTGCCCCATGTTCTGCATGGCCTGGCCCACATCGGCGAGGATCGCCGAGACCGTCCGCAGGTTGCCCCCGGCGTCGGTGACGGCCACGCCCATCCCCTCCAGCGTATTCTGCACCTTCGGGTCGGCGATCTGGAGCATGACCCGCTTCAGGGTGTTGCCGGCCATCGAGCCCTTGATGCCGAAGTTGGCCAAGGCCCCCAGCGTCTTGGCCGTCTCCTCCAGCGTCAGGCCGTAGGTCGAGGCGACCGGGGCGGCGTACTTCATGGCCTCGCCTAACTCGGTGATGGTCTGCGCGGACGTGTTGGCCGTGGCCGTGAGCACGTCAGCCACGCGGCCCATCTCGCCGGCCTCCAGGTCGAAGGCCCGCAGCGACGCCCCGGCGATGTCGGCGGCCTCGGCCAGCTCGACGCCCGTGGCCCGCGAGAGGTTCAGAATGTCGCCGATCGAGGCGTTAATCTCGTCTGACGAGAAGCCCGCCCGGCCCAGTTCGGTCATGCCGGCGGCCACCTGCTGGGCGGTGAAGCTGGTGGTGCGGCCCAGTTCCTTGGCCGTCTCGGTGAGCATCTGGAACTGTTCGGCCGAGGCCCCCGTCACGGCCTTGACCGTCCGCATCTGGTCGTCGAAGGCCATGAAGACGCGGGTCGCCAGGGCGAAGCCGCCGGTCATGGCCGCCCCGGCGGCGAAGACCCGCGTGCCGGCCGACCGCAGCGTGCGGCCGAAGGCCTGGAGCTTCCGCTGCGCCGCCCGCAGCCCGCGCACGAGCTTTGAGTCGTCGGCGAAGAGCTCCACGAAAGCGCGACCGGCGCGGATCGAACCAACATTGCCTGCCATGACTCACCTTGCTATGCAGCTTGATTTCGACAACGGCCGGTTGTATCCTCGGCCTTCATGATCAGGTTCAACTTCGCTGGTCGAACCATCCTCTATCCGCTTGCCGCCCTCGCCGCCGCCGTAGGCGTGTTCCTCTTGCTTGAGTTCAAGATGGGCTGGAACGTGTTCGGTAATCCCGACCCAAACGAGTTCCCCTTGATCGCGGCGATCATGTTTGGACTGGCGTTCATCGCGTATCTGGTCGGCAAGGCCATGACGGTCTGCGTGTCCGCCGATGGCATCACGTTCGGCCTGTTTCCTCTCGTCAAGCGAATCGCCCTATCCGACATTGAGGACGTGCTCGGCCAGCCCGACGAAAATGAACAATGGAAGGAGTCGAGAGGAAGAGTACGATTCCTCAGACTTCAGACCACCGCTGGCGCCGTCGAAATACCTCTGCCGCTCAGTTACCGGGACAGGCTGCTTGCCGCAATTCAGGACGCATCGGCACAACGCACACCTTGATGAGTAACCGTTTCGTCATCCCGTTCGCACTTGCTCCCACTTCGCATCCGCCACATCCGCCCGCGAGAATGCCGCGTCCACCTGCTCTCGCGTGACCTGCGTCTGTCCGTTCTCGATGGCCCGCGCCACCAGGCCCAGCAGCTCGTTGGCGATGTAGAGCACCAGCAGCGCGTCGAGCATCTTGCCGTTCCCTCCCGCGTTCACCTGCACCGTACTGACCTCAGTCATTGTCCGCCCTCCTTCTTCTGTGCCTCGGCCTTCAGCCGTTCCTCGAGCAGCACACGCATTGCATCATTGAACTGCGCCACCGCCGACGCCGTCGGCTGCCCGCTCTCCACCGCCTGGTCCCACGAGGCCAGGGCGCTTCGGGCGAGCTTGCGGTACTCCTCGATCCGCTCGGCCGTCGCGGCGTCGATCCTGCCCGCCTGCCGGGCCTCGGCCAGCACGTTGACCGTCGCCGTGTAGCCGTCCACCGCCGTCACCAGCGAGTACCGCGGATCGTTCGCCCGCATGCACCCAGCCAGAACCACCAGCACCAACGCCGTCATCACCATCGCTCGCTTCATGCCTGCTCTCCTTACAGGGTTCCCGCCGCCTCGAGCTCCGAATGCGTGACTTGAATCCCGTTCTTCAGGTCCGCCACCTCCGCCGCCGTCGCCACGCGCCCGCGGGCCTGCTCGTAGACCGCGACCACCATCTTGAGTGCCGCGTCGAGCCGCGCCAGGCCCGCGTTCGGCGTCTCGTCGGGGATCTCCTTCTCCGCCCACTTCACCGCCGAGATGATCTCCCCCTCGTACTGCTGCCACAGGGGCTTGGCCGCATAGAGCCGCCCCAGCAGCCACAGCAGCGCCGTCGCCAGCAGCGTGATCCCCGCCGGCGAGTTCACCACCGCCCACAGTCCCGACAACACGCCCGTCCAGTTCATGGCCCTCTTCCTTTCTTGGCAAATGCCTTCAGAATCCCGATGTTCGCCGCCTTGAGCGGAATGCCTCTGTTTGTCGCCTTGCGGTACGGATGAAAGTCCGCCGGTCCGGCCGGCGTCTGCCGCTTGGGGTCACGGTTGGCGTTGAAGATCATCGCCAGCACAGTGCTGGTGTGGTCCCAGGCCTCTCGCCGCTTCGCCTCGGCCATGGCGGCCAGTTCGCGGAGTGTGAGCGGACCCGGGTCCACGCCGACGATGCCCGCGAGCTGCCAGATCAGCCGCCAGCAGGCGTCGCCGCGGTCTCCAGGGCCGCGAGCTGTTCCTCGACCTCCGCCAGCAGACGCGGGTCGTCGAGCCGCGTCTCCACCGCCCGAAGCGCCCTCTCCTCCAGCACCCGGAGCTTGCCGAGGGCCTTGGCCAGGACCGCCCGCTTCGGGCTCGGGAAAAAACCCACCATTTCCTCCAGGAAGGCCGCGGTCGCCGCCTCGATCACATCTCCGCCCATGGCCCGCCCGAAGTCCTCGTCCGAGACCCCCTTGGCGTCGAGCTCCGGCTTGCAGACGGCGTAGAGCACGTCGCAGAGCAGAATCGGGTCGTTGGCGAGCCGGCCCAAGAGGTCGCCCTCGACAATCTCCAGCAGGTTGACATTGCACAGCGTCCGCACCCGCTTGATGGCGTCCACGTTGACGGCCACCGTCCAGGTGCGGCCGGCGTTATCCACGAAAGTCCTCATCGCGATCCTTTCTCTCAGGCCTCGGTGACGGTCAGCGTGCCGCTCGTGCCTTCAATCGGCCCCGGCACATAGTCGCCGCACGGGCCGTCCGTCGGGCCGATCCAGTACGGCGTGTCCTCGGTGATGTAGTAGCCGCCGTCGAACGGGCACGTGACGTACCACCGACCGGTCTCGCCGTCGTACCACATCAGCAGGTCCCACTGCGGGTCGAGCTGGTAGGTGCTCCGGCCGTCATGCTCCTGGTAGGGCATCCACGTCCCGGCCAGGGCAAACGGCGACGTGACGCCGGAGCCGATCAAGGGTTTGGGATGGTCTTCCACTCCGGCGCGTTGGCCGAGTAGGTCGGCTTCAGCGTGACCTTGACGCTCAGGGCCTCCTCCAGCGGCTCCTCGCGCGAGAAGTCGACCACCGCCATGTCGGCCCACAGGCCCCGGCGGCCGGCCTCGGTGATGTCGCCGTCCATGGCCGCGATGCCGATGGCCGTGTCGCCGAAGTAGGCGGCGCTCAGGGCCTCGAACCCGGCGTCCTCGGTGTCCCAGACCATCTCGAACTCGATGGAGCCTTCCTTCAGCGTGCCCACGCTGGCCTTCCAGCCGTTGTTGCCGCGGGTGGTCACGTCGGCCTCGCCCTTCTGGAGGTTGACGGTCACGTTCTTGACGTTCGTCAGCTCCGTCCAGGTTGGCGTGCCGCCGATGCCAGCGGCGCAGAAGTACAGCTTCGCGTCTTTGCCCAGTACCACGCTCATCGTTCTCTCCCTCCGGTTCTCGGGATAACTGTCAGCCTGCTCTCACCGACGCCGCCCACAGCCGCGGCAGCTCCGGTCTCACTTTCGCCAGTGCGGGACGCATGAACGGCCGCGCCTCGATGAAGACCACCTTGTACATGGGGCCGTAGAGTTCCTCGTTCAGCCGGTTGGCCCGCGCCACCTGGGCGGCAGTCCTGAGCTTCGTGTAGATCACCCGTCCACCGCGAATGTCGATCTCGCCACCCGAACCGACACGGCGCTTTCGCCGCCGCTTGTTCCGCACCCGAGCCCGGCCGCCGAACTCCAGTGCCTCCGGGGCGCCGCTACCTCGCGGGAATCCCACCGGCCCGATCACCACCGACTGCATCACCGGCTCGAAGGCGTAGAACAGGTTCTTTCGGACCCACGGGTGCGGCCTGATCGCCCTTGGCGGATGGCCTGGCAGCGATACGCTCGGGTCTCGCGCCGCCCGCTTCCGGAGGCCCGCGGCGACCTTCCGTTCCTGCTCCCGGCGGCTCGTGACATAGCGCATCGACGTCTGTGCCGCCCGGCGAATCTTCCGTCCCGCGTCCTGCAGCGCCCGACGGCTCTTCGCGTCCATGTAGCTCTTGACCCGCTGCCGGTCGAAGAACCACCGTTTCATGTCAAACCGCAGGGTGAAGGCCGACTCCGCCCGACCCGCGAGCCCGGCGCCGGAAAGCCGCGAGAGCGATCCGCCCAGACTCGCGCCCGACAACCTGCCGATCATGCCCCCGAAGCCCGCCATCGCTTACCTCATCACCCGGAACGTCACCGTCAGCACGCTCGTGAACTGCCGCAACTCCTCCAGGTGCCCTGGCGAGTAGACCGGCTCGTTCGCCGTGGCGACCCACGAGGCCTTGGGGTACTGCGACAGCTTCCGCTGCCGGAAGAAGTCCGCGATCTCCTCGACCAGGTTCATCAGCGGGTCGATCTCGTCGCTCGACTCA
>JAAYDY010000092.1 GCA_012729015.1 Phycisphaerae bacterium
CCATAGGCTACACTCCCATACGGATCCCGCTTCCGACGCATCGCTGCCTCCTTCCTGCCCTCGAGGGCCGTTGGTTACCCCACGAGGATAACCGGTTGGAGGCAGCCTTTCATGGGATTACGGCTGCGCTCATCGTAGGGGCAGCTCGAGAGCCGCTCTTCATGGCCGCCAACGCATTCTCTGCTCGCCGCCCCTGCCCTTCGGCTTGATCACAAACGCTATCGGGCGTATCTTCTTACGCAGAGCCATCGCGCCGAAAGGAAGCACAGATGCAGGTGGACCACACGCACCGCCGCCTCGGTCGCACGGATCGGGTCGGCTTCGTCGTCGGCCTGGGCGGCATCACCCTGATGCCGATGGAGCAGGATGCGGCCGTGCGGCTGGGGCACGAAGCCATTGACATCGGCGCGACCCATTTCGACGTGGCCCCGACGTACGGCGACGCCCAGGCCAAGATGGGTCTCGTCCTGCGCGACCGACGCGACGAGGTCTTCCTGTCGTGCAAGACCATCGCCCGCGACGCCGCGACGGCCCGCGCCGAGTTGAACGAAAGTCTGCGGCTCCTTCAGACCGACCGCATCGACCTCTACCAGTTCCACGCCCTCGACACGGACGAGGACCTCGACGCCGTGACCGCCCCCGGCGGCGCGCTGGAGGTGTTCCTCGATGCCCGCCGGGCCGGCATCGTCCGCTACCTCGGCGTCACGGGCCACTACCCCAGAATGCACCTGAAGACCATCGAGCGGATCGAGCTGGATACGGTGATGGCGCCGCTGAATTTTCGGACGCTGGACACAATGAGCGGCCCCGAGGGACTCATCGCGGCCGCCCGCGCCCGAGGCATGGGCCTCATCGCCATCAAAGCCACGACGCGCGGCGAGCTGAAGCCCACCGAGGACGCCTACCGGTTCGTCCTGTCGCAGGACATCGACATCACGATGCCCGCCGGCAAGGAGTTCCGCGAGGCCGTCGAGATCGCCCAGCGCTTCCGCCCCATGACCGACATCGAGCAGCAGCAGTTCCTCGCCCACTGCCGCAGCAACTATGAACCGGCCAAGCGGTTCTAAGGTCACATTCGCGCGGCCATGGGCGGACAGGGACCGCCGGCGCAGAACGAAACCGGCGCCCCTGGAGATGGGGACCGGTTTCGTGCTGCGCATCGTGTTGCCCGTCAGGGTGTTCTGCGTCGGGCAAGGCGTTGGGTCAGGCCTTGCGGTCGCGACGGCGGACCACAAGTCCCAGAGCGCCGAACCCGAGCAATCCCAGCGTGGCCGGCTCGGGAACCACATCGTAGGTCACTTCGAGGATCGCTCCCTGAGAGTGATCGGTCCAGTCGTAGGAGTGAATGTAGTACGTCGCCGTCGATCCGCCCGCCTGGACGCCGCGCAGGCCGAGGTAGCTGCCCGGAGCGTACCCGGCGCCGTCGACCACCGCCTGAACCAGCGCGCCGATGTCGGGCGAGGTGTTGAGGGTGCCTTCGATGCCGCCCCAACTGCCGATCGGGGTGTAGTTCCACGTCACCGAGGTGCTGCTGACTGCCAGGCCGTACAGCTTGCTCGTGGCGAAACTGGAGGCATCGACCAGGGCGTTCAACTGGATGTCCTTCGTAACGATGCTCTGCGGCTGCCCCTGATAGACCTTGAGATAGGCCGACGTGACGGTGGCGTCCGCCGGAATGTCCACGAGCCAGCGCAGGTACGTGGGCCTGGCGGTGGTTCCGTAGGTCCACAGGAGCTGCGGGCCGCTGGCGTCGCCCCATCCGCTGGCCCCATAGGCGTCATCGCCGGAGGCGGCAATCTGGTACGACACCGTGACGGGGGCGGCCTGTGCGGCTCCAGCCATCAGTACTGCCATCAATGCAGCCAACCAAACTTTCATGGTGCTCTCCTCTCGAGCAAAGAACGTCCATCCGTAACCACTCGACGACGTGTCGAGTCTGTTCTGATCTGGCGATATCCTGGGAGCGACCTGCGATTGCGAGGCCCCCACCCGCACGCCAACCCGCCGCCCGCGACGATGAAAGTATAGACCCGGTTTTCTGAGGCGACAACTCGCCGGCCGAGGCGGCCAGCGGATTCCTCAATCGCCCCAGACAAAATCGCAAGGCGTTATGTAATAACACGTTGTGCCACTCCCGGGCCTGCGCGAAGCACGAAGCTCGGAAAAGAAGAAATCCCTGTGGACGTGCGTTTCCGACGATGTTACCATGATAACATCGCAGTTATGACATGACAGATTGGAAGAGGCCATGAAGCGACCCGTCTTTGCCGACAAGGCGTTCGAGATTGTGCTGCGCAAGCTGGCGTCAGGAGCATGGGCCGAGGGCGCTGCATGCTCGCCCGTCCGCCAAGTGGCCGACGAGATGCGGGTGTCGCCGCAGCCGGTGCAGCAAGCCTATCGGCTGGCCGCGCACCAGGGGCTGCTGGACGTGCGGCCGAAACGAGTGGCCGTGGTGCTGCCCGGAGCGCGGGACAAGGCCCGGGCGATTCTCGCCGCCCGGGATGCGCAGGTCACGTCGCGGCGTCTGGCGGTGCTGATTCCCGAGGAGTTCTTTCCCCTGTCCGGCGCACCGTTTCAGAGCCACCTGGCCCAGACGGTGCTCGCGGCCGCCAGACATCGCGGGTTCGAGGGCCGCGTGGTCTCCGTGCCGACGAAGCATCCGTTGCGGTTCTCGCGGCGGATTCTGCGGCAGTACGACGCCGCGTTCGTCATCGATCCGTCGCCGACGAAGGTCATGGCCTACTTCGCCCTGGCCGAGCACGGGTTCCCGATGCTGTCGTTCAACCGCGAGATTCCGGGGCTGGAGTTGCCGACGTTGCGCACGGACGACGAGAGCGCCTGCCGGCAACTGGGAAGGATCATGGTCGCTCACGGGCACCGCAACATCTGCCTGATCGAGACCATGAAGTACGAGTACCTTTCCGGGAAACACGTGCTCAGCAACGCCTGGCTGCGGTTCCTGGAGGACGAGGGCCTGCTCGACGGGTGCTCCATGCCGGTCGCGTACCACAAGGCCGAGACGTTCGGGATGGTCCTGGAACGGCTGCTGCGCATTCGGCCGCGCGTCACGGGCATCGTGCTGGGCATTCCGTCGGCACTGTGCAGCGTCATCGATACGCCGGCATTCTGCACGCTGCGGATCCCCCAGGACATCAGCGTGGCGGCGATGAGTTCGGTCAGCCACATGCCGTGGCCGTCGCGGCACCCCGCGATCACGTGCTTCGAACTGGACTGGGAGCGCACCGGGCAGTGCGCCCTGGAAATGATCCAGGAGATGCTCGCCGGCAACGCCAATCCCAAGGCGATCCGCGTGCCGCTGAACATTCAGTTGACCGACAGCATTGGCCCGCCGTAGAGACGAATCGCGGCACATCGCGAGGTCGAACCGCGTGGGTCCGGGGGACCCACCCTACCATAACTTGTGCTTGCCTTGCTCGCCCGCGGCAGGCTATGATGCCTGCCGGGTTGCACAGGACGCGGTGACTCGGACGACACTCTCTCGCGCGGGACGGATTCGCAATGACTCAGGCGGCGCCATGGCAACTTGAGATTCTCGGCCTTCGATCGGCTCGCGGCGACTACTGCTGGCTCGATCTGGCCGCGCCGCCCGAGTGGCAGAGCCGCCCGGGGCAGTTCGTCAACATCCGCTGCGACGATGCGGCCGATGCGACCGTCTCGGGGCAGGAAATCCCCTGGACGGGCGATGGGTTGCCCGACGCGCCGCACGGCAGGCACCTGCACGGCCCGTCGCCTCTGGTGCGGCGGCCGATCAGCATCAGTCGCCTGATCGACGACGGCGACGGCTCGCGGCGACTGGTGCTGCTGGTCCGCGTGGTCGGTTCGGGATCGCAACTGCTCAGCAACAGGAAGGCCGGCGACCGGCTGGACGTCATCGGGCCGCTGGGCAACGGGTTCGACCTGGGCGGCCCCGCCCGCCGGGCGGTGCTCGTGGGCGGCGGGTGCGGCATCGCGCCGCTGGTGGGCCTGGCCGACGCCCTGGCGGCCTCGGGCCGCAGTGTCACGGTCTTCTATGGCGAACGATCGGCCGACCGGGTGCCGTTGCCGCTGCCGGAGTCGGCCCGACCGACCGGCGACGGTGTGGTCGCACTCCGGGGCACGCCGCAGTTGCCGGGGGCGGACCTGATCCTGGCAACCGAGGACGGGTCGCTGGGGTTCAAAGGCCGGGTGACCGACGCCATGGCGGCCTGGGGCGCCTCGTGCGGCTGGGACGACGCGGAGCTGTTCGTGTGCGGACCGGACGTGATGATGGCGGCCGTGGCGGCGCTGGCCCGCGTGCGCGGCGTCGAGCGGTGCCAGGTGAGCCTGGAGAACTACATGGGTTGCGCGATCGGCGTCTGCCTGAGCTGCGCCGTGAAGATCCGCGCCGACAACGCCCAGGGCTGGACCTACAAGCTGGTCTGCCGGGACGGGCCGGTATTCGAGGCCGGCGACGTGATCTTCGAAAACAAGTGGGAGGGCTGCAAGAAGTGAGCGCCGCCGTCAACGTCACCCTCGGCCGCATTGCGATGCGGAACCCCGTCATGACCGCCAGCGGCACCTCGGGCTACGGCCAGGAGCTGGCAGAGTTCTTCGAGCTGAAGGCCCTGGGGGCGTTTGTGACGAAGGCCATCACGCGGGCCGAGCGCCTGGGCAACGAGACGCCGCGGCTGGTGGAGACGCGGGCCGGTATGGTCAACGCGATCGGCCTGGCCAACGTGGGGCTCGAAGTGTTCCTGAAGGACAAGCTGCCCTGGCTCCGCGAGCAGGGTGTGCCGGTAATCGTGAACGTGGCGGGCAGTACGATCGACGAGTACGTGGCGGTGGCGTCGGCGCTGGACGGGGCCGAGGGCGTGGACGGGCTGGAACTGAACATCAGTTGCCCGAACGTGAAGGCGGGCGGGCTGGAGTTCGGCCGCAGCGACAAGGCCATCCGCGACGTGGTCGGCGCGGTGCGCCAGGCCGTGAAGCGCGCCACGCTGATCGTAAAGCTGACGCCGAACGTCACGGACATCACGGCGATGGCCCGCGCGGCGATCGAGGCCGGGGCCGAGGCGCTGACGCTCATCAACACGCTGTCGGGACTGGTCATCAACGCCCGCACACGACGTCCGGTCCTGGCAAACGTGTTCGGCGGCCTGAGCGGTCCGGCCATCAAGCCGGTGGCGCTGAAAATGGTGTACGACGTGTACCGCACGGTGGCCCGCGAGGCCGGCGTGCCGATCATCGGCGTCGGCGGCATCCAGACCGGGGCCGACGCGGTGGAGTTTCTGCTGGCCGGGGCCACCGCCGTACAGGTCGGCACGGCCACGTTCGTGGACCCGCGTGCGTCGGTGGACGTGGCCGCGGGCATCGCTTCCTATCTTGACGAGAACGGATTCGAGAACGTTTCGGAGCTGATCGGCGGTCTGCGCGTCGGGTGAGCCTCCCTGCGTCCCTGGCCCCCTGGCCGGGTCGCGCGATAATGCCCTTGCAGAGGTCGTATTACTTCAGTACAATTCGTATTACTTCCTCACCCAGAACGAAAGGAGCGGCACAGCGATGGCGAGCAGATCGTGGTGGCAGTCGGTTCTTGTCGCGGCAACGGTGGCTCTGGCGTGCGGCGCCGCCGGCGCCGAGGAACCGGCCGAGTCGGCAGCCGCGTCACCGTCCTCGAGTCTCTGGGAGCGCGAGACCCTGACCGACCACTGGTTCGGCCTCGGCGACAGGCTCCAGGAGAGCGGCATCGAGGTCGGCCTCGGCCTGACGCAGGTGTACCAGTTCAACACGCGCGGCGGGCTGGCCACGGCCCGTCACAGCGGCCGCTACGCCGGCAGCTACGACCTGGAGCTGAGCCTGGACTTCGAGAAGATGGCGGGCCTGAAGGGGCTGCGGGCCTACGTGGCCGCCGAGGGCAGTTGGTCCGACGGGCTCGACGCCTCGTCGGTCGGCAGCCTCATGGGGGTCAACGCCGACGCCGGCGGGTACCGGTCCATCGACGTGACCGAGCTGTGGTTCGAGCTGGCCCTGCTCCAGGAGCGTCTGATCATCCGGGCCGGCAAGATCGACCTGAGCGGCGGGTTCGAGTGCGCGGGGTGCCCCGTGGCGTTCGACTGCAACGCCTTCGCCAACGACGAGACGGCCCAGTTCCTGGCCGGACCGCTGGTGAACAATCCCACGATCCCGTTTCCCGAGAGCGGCCTGGGCATGGCCGTCTACGTTCAGCCGACGGACTGGTGGTACGCGGCCGCCGGCGGCGCCGACGCCCAGGCCGATGCGAGGAAGACCGGGTTCAGCACGGCGTTCGACGACGAGGCCTACTACGTCGGCCTGTTCGAGACCGGCGTGACGCCCAGCCTGAAGACCGCCGGCGGCCCGTTGCAAGGAGCCTACCGCGTCGGCCTCTGGTACGACCCGCAACCGAAGGACCGCCTGGACGGCAACGGTACGGAGCGCGACGACCTGGGGCTCTACACGAGCATGGACCAGATGCTCCTGCGCGAGAATGAGGAGTCGGACCAGGGGCTGGGCCTGTTTGCCCGGTTCGGCTGGACCAACCACGAGCTGAACGCCATCAAGTCGTTCTGGAGCACAGGGCTTCAGTACCGCGGCCTGGTGCCGTCGCGCGACGACGATGTGGCGGGGTTCGGCGTCGCCCAGGGGCGGCTGAGCCCCGAGAGCGGCGAGTTCACCCGGAAGCACGAAACGATCATGGAAACGTTCTATAACGTGCAGGTGGCCCCGTGGCTGAGCGTGGCGCCGCACATTCAGTACGTGATTCATCCGGGCGGCGCCGACGCCGACGACGCCATGGTGGCCGGCGTCCGGGTCCAGGTGACGTTCTAATTCCATGCGACGGACAGAGAGGAAGATCACCATGAGGAAGACGATCGTGTTGGCAAGCGTGTTGTGTGTCGGCCTGGCGACGACGGCCGCCGTAGCCCATTTCCAGGTGCTGATCCCCTCGACGGACATCGTCGGGGCCGAGGACGACAAGACGGTGAACCTCGACATCCTGTTCACGCACCCGATGGAACAGGGCCCGGTGATGGAGATGGGCAAGCCGCGGCAGTTCGGCGTCCTGGTCGGCGGCGCGAAGCAGGACCTGATGGCGTCGCTGGTCGAGAAGAAGCTCGACGGCAAGGCGGCCTACACGGCCTCGTACAAGGTGACCCGTCCGGCCGACTACGTGTTCTACCTGGAACCGGCCCCCTACTGGGAACCGGCCGAGCGGAAGATGATCGTCCATTATACGAAGGTGGTGGTGGACGCGTTCGGCGCCGAGGAGGGCTGGGACGCGCTGGTGGGTCTGCCGGTCGAGATTGAGCCGCTGGTCCGCCCCTACGGCCTGTGGACGGGCAACGCGTTCCGCGGCATCGTTCGCAAGAACGGGCAGCCCGTGCCCTTCGCCGAGGTGGAGGTCGAGTACTATAACGTCGGCAACCAGGTCAAGCCGCCGGCCGACCCGTTCATCACGCAGGTGATCAAGGCCGACGGCCAGGGGGTGTTCACCTACGTCATGCCGCGGGCCGGGTGGTGGGCGTTTGCCGCACTGGTTGACGGGGACGAGAAGATGAAGAGCCCCGAGGGCGAAGCGGTTGATGTGGAGCTGGGCGGGCTGATCTGGGTACGGACCGTGGACATGAAGTGACGGGCGACTCGGCGCGGGCGACGCGTTCTGCCCGGCGCCCGGCCGACGGAAAGGGTGAACTGCGATGCACTTGCCCGACAGCGTCTTGTCGGCTCCGGTTCTCGTCGGCGGCGCAGCACTGGCCGCCGGCGGCGTCGCCCTGGGTCTGCGCCGCATGGACATCGATCGCGTGCCGCAGGTGGCTGTGCTCGCTTCCGCGTTGTTCGTCGCCTCGCTGGTTCACGTGCCCGTGCCGCCCACCAGCGCCCATCTCGTCCTCAACGGACTGGCCGGCGCGGTCCTGGGTTGGTCGGTCTTTCCGGCCATGCTGATCGCTTTGCTGCTTCAGGCGATTCTCTACGGTCACGGCGGCCTGGCCGGCCTCGGCGTCAACACCGTGACGATGGCCCTGCCGGGCGTCATCGTGTGGCAGCTCTTTCGTGGCGGCATGGTCCGCTCGCCAAGCCGGCCGGCCGTCTTCGCCTTCGGCGCCCTGGCCGGCGGACTCGCGGTGGCCATGGCCATCGGCCTGACGGCCCTGGCCCTGCTCGCGAGCGGCCGGGAGTATCGGACGGTGGCGCTCACGGCCGTGGTGGCCCATCTGCCCGTGATGGCCGTCGAGGCCGTGGTGACGGGATTCGTCGTGACGTTTGTTCGCAAGGTGCGCCCCGAACTGCTCGGCGCCCGCTGCGGCTTCGGCCAGCCCGCATGAGCCACGACCAATGCCGTCGCCGTCGGGCGCCGGCCGTCATGCCTGCCCTGTCAGCCATGAACAGAGCGGCCGCGGTTGCGGCACGAAACGAACACAGGAGGCTCCTGCGATGAACGATCGATGGCATCCGACTGCGGTCTGTGGGCGGCGCGCGGTGCTGGCCGGCCTCCTTCTGGCGGCGCTGACCGCCCCGGCCCAGGCCCATCGCGTCAACGTCTGGGCCTGCGTCGAGAGCGGCTCCACCGTCAAGGGAACCGTCGGTTTTCCCGGCGGCGGCAAGGCCCGCGGCGTCACGGTCACGGTGCTGGCGGCCGACGGATCGGTGCTCGGCCAGACCACGACGGACGATCAGGGGGAATTCTCGTTTCAGGCCCGTTTCCGGTGCGATCACACGTTTGCCGCAGACGTCGGCGACGGCCACGCCGCCCGGTACACCCTTCGTGCGGACGAGTTGCCCGACACCCTGCCGCCGCTGCCGAGCGCCGGCGAGCGGACCGCCACGGCCGAGCAGGCG
Source organism: Phycisphaerae bacterium (assembly GCA_012729015.1). Lineage (GTDB taxonomy): Bacteria > Planctomycetota > Phycisphaerae > FEN-1346 > JAACEH01 > JAAYDY01. The sequence continues at coordinate 8,833 of JAAYDY010000092.1, forward strand.
GCAGACGCCGCAAGCGACTCGGCGCCCGCCGCCGCTCGGGCCGATGCCACGCCGAGCGACATCGAGGCCGCCGTCGAGAAGGTCATCGGCCGACAGGTCATTCCCCTGCGGCGGGAAATCGAGCAGTATCGGCACACCGTCCGGGTCCATGACGTCCTCGGCGGAATCGGGTATATTGTGGGCGTGTGTGGCCTGGTCTTCTACCTCAAGGCTCGCGCGATCGTCCGACGGTCGGCGGCCCCGTAGAAGGCCGCGGAAGAAGTCGAGTGTCAGGACGTCTGCGTTGGTCTGCGAAACCTACTTCAGCGGCAACTCCGTCGTTCATCGCCTTGACCCGCGGGCCAAGCTCGTTGCGGCCGTGGCCTTCTCGGCCGTTGTAGCGACGAGCTACCGGACGCCCGTGCTGATTGCCGCGCTGGCCCTGGCCATCGCCTTGGCGCTGGCGGCAGGGCTCCCGGCCGGCCCGCTCTGGCGGCGACTGGCCGCCGTCAACGCCTTCGTTCTGCTTGCGGCCGCGCTGCTGCCGTTCAGCACGCCCGGCGCCCCCCTGGTGTGGGTCGGCTCCGTGCCGTACACCGTCGAAGGCCTGGTCCTGGGCGCTCGGATCGCCGCCAAGACCAACGCCATCGTGCTGGTCGTCACCGCCCTGCTGAGCACGGTCGAGATCACACGCCTGGGCCACGCCATGAGCCACCTCCGCCTGCCCTCGAAGCTGATTCACCTGATGCTCATGACCGTGCGTTACGTCGATCTGCTGCACCACGAGTACCATCGCCTGGCCACGGCCATGAAGGTCCGCGGGTTCCGCCCCCGGGCGACGCTGCACACCTACCGGTCGCTGGGCAACCTCGTGGGGATGCTTCTGGTGCGGAGCTTCGACCGGTCGCAGCGGATCGTGGCGGCGATGAAATGTCGCGGCTTCAATGGGCGCTTCTACGTGCTGGACCATTTCCGGTTTGCCGCGCGCGATGCGGTGTTTGCCGTGCTAACGGTGCTCGTCACGGCCGGTCTGCTGGTGGGAGAATACGCGTGGCCGATCCGCTGATGGAACTGAGCGGCGTACACTTTGCCTACGACGGTGCGTCGCCCGTGCTGGCCGGCGCGGACTTTCGTCTCGATGCCGGCCAGCGGGTGGCCGTGGTCGGCCCCACGGGCAGCGGCAAGACCACGCTGCTGCACCTGATGGTCGGCCTGCTGCGACCGACGGCAGGGACGATCCGCCTCTTCGGCCGCGCCAGACACGAGGAATCGGAGTTCGCCGAGGTGCGCGGGCGCGTGGGGTTGCTCTTCCAGGACGCGGAGGACCAGCTTTTCTGCCCGACGGTGGCCGAGGACGTGGCCTTCGGGCCGCTGAATCAGGGCAAGAAGCGCGACGAGGCCGTCGAGATCGTCCGCCGCACGCTCGCGTCGCTCGGCCTCTCGGGCTACGAGGACCGCGTCACGTACCACCTGTCGGGCGGCGAGAAGCGGCTGGTGTCGCTGGCCACGGTACTGGCGATGGAGCCGGAGATTCTGCTGCTGGACGAGCCGACCACGGGCCTGGACGAGCGGACCGTCGGGCGGATCGTGGCCATTCTGTCGCATCTGCCGCAGGCCATGGTGGTCATTTCGCACCAGAAGGATTTCCTGCGCCAGGTAACCCAGACGACAGTCCACCTGCGGGACCGACGTCTGACACCAGGCGAGACAGGCCCAGCCGCACCGTAATCCATTGTTCCACAATCGGTTACACGCCTATCCGCCTGCCGACGCGGAATCCGGCCGACCCTCCTGCGGGGTGAATACCCGGCCTGACGGCCCCGGTTTTCGGGCACGTCGCGACGACCATTCTGCCGATATAGACCTGACGACGCGACAGGTTGTCCTGCAGGAGGCGAAGCCCCCGGGTTGTGCCCCCGGAATGGGTACGCCTTCGCTGTCTGGAACCATCAGGGGGCGCCATCGAATGACCGCAACCCGGACTCCGCCGCCGACAAACCTCCGCAAGAGCTACGTTCCGGTGCCCGTGGACCTGTTCGCGGACGGCTCGCTGTTGACGTTTGCCCTGTACGCTCGCCCGCACGGCGCCGCCATCGGGTGCATCTGCCATAGCGGTGAGACGCTGGACCGCGCGCGGCTGGACGAGATGAAGGAGGCCGGCGCGCGGGTCTTCTACGTGGACACGGCCGAGCACCGCGCGTACCAGAGGTTCGCCGAGGCCGCCCTGGGCAACGTCGTCGGCCGCACCGACCTGTCCACCCCGAAGAAGGTGGAGATTTGCTACAACACCACGCGCGAATTGATCCGCGAGGCCTTCGAGTCGAGCAATCTGGAGCAGATGGTGGACACCCACCGCGAAACGTGGGTGAACAACATGGTCAGTCTGATTTGCAGCGACGAGGCGGCCCTGGACAGCATGGTCGGCATGTTGTCGCACGACTATTACACCTACACGCACATGGTGAACGTGAGCGTGATGGTGACGGCCCTGGCCTATCGCCTCGGGCATCGCGACAAGGATCTCCTGCGGCAGATGGCCAGTGGCGGGCTGCTGCACGACATCGGCAAGACGAGTGTCTGCCCCGAGACGCTGAACAAGGTCGGTCGCCTGGCGCCGGCGGAATGGGACGAGCTGAAACGGCATCCGGACCTGGGGTTGCAGGTGCTGCACAGCCGTCCGGGGATCATGCCGCTGGAACTGATGATGGTCCATCAGCACCACGAGAAGCTTGACGGCAGCGGCTATCCTCAGGGGCTGCTCGGGTCGGAAATCACGGCCGAGGCCCAGATGACGGCCGTGGTGGACATCTACGACGCGCTGACATCGAAGCGTCCATACCGCGAGGCAATGCTTCACGAGCGGGCCGTGGCCATCCTCAAGGAAGAGGCCGCCGCCAAAATCAACCGCGACATGGCCATGGCCTGGATCGACACGGTGGAACGGATTCGGGCCCAGGAGCATCGGCATGACTGAAGAAGCGGGAGCCCATCTCGACGCGCTGCGCCGGACTCTGAAGCGTCTGGTGGAGGACGAGTCGGACCGCCCAGCCGCCAAGGGCGCCGAGAAGCGGCAGCATGATCGTCACCTCTACATGACGGAGGTCGACGTCCGGTACGTCAAGCGGTACGAGCAGGTCAGCGAGTGCCCGGACGAGTTCACGGCCATCACCAAGGACGTCAGCCGCAGCGGCATCAGCTTCATCCACGTGTACCAGATGTACGCCGGGGAGATCGTGCGGGTGGAGCTCACGGTTCAGAACATCAGGAAGCATCTGCTGGTGCGCATCGTGCGTTGCCGCCGCGCGGGGCTGAAGGTGTTCGACATCGCGGGGGTCTTCGTTTCGCCGGAAGAGGCCCAGGCAGCCGCCGAGTCGCGTCAGGGCGCGTCGCATCAGCGCCTCTGATCGCCGGGCCGCGCCGTCGCGGGCAATCAGACGTTCTCGCCGGCCCGTCGCTGCAACTGTTCCAGGAATTCATCGAGCGGCATCTGCGGTCGCAGGTTGCCGCGGCGGTACGGCGGACGCGAGTCCAGGACGCCGAATCCCAGGGTGATCTCGCCGGTGTCCACGCCGGGTCCCAGCACGTGGAAATCGCTGCTGTGCGAGGCCGCCAGCAACGGCTTCCGCCCGGGGCCTCCCTCGGCAACCGACGCGTTGTACAGTTTCACGGTCTCCATCCAGTAGCGAACGTCCGTTTCGTTATCCCGAGCGCAGGCCACTTCGATGCCGTCGAGACCAAAGGAATCGGCCAGATCGAAGACGTGTTTGCGGACGGCCCCGAGCGACAGATGCCCCTTGGTCACGAGTTCTTTCGGGTGGGCCATGACCGTGGCCGCCGGGATGCCCGCGCGGAGGGCGCTCCGCACCAGGGCGAACGACTCGGCCGTCAGGTCGGGCGCTTGGCCGCGCTGCCGGCCGCCGCTCCAGGACTTCAGAAACGGCGTCACGACCTTCGTGTGGAACGTCCGCGGATCGTGAATCCGCAGCGACGACCGTTGCGCGGGCGACAAACGCGCCAGCCCGAGCACACAGAGGGTGCCCGGGAAATACGGCTGGCGCCCCTCGTACCAGCGGTCGTACTCCTCGAGGGTGATGAGCCGCTCGACGGGCACCTTCTGACGCCGAAGCCACCGGTTCACGTGGTCCAGGCACGCCAGGCTCTTCTCGTGCATGAGCGACTGCCGCCGTTTCAGAACATTGCGGAACCGCGACGAGCCGCTGGACTGGAGGTAACTGAACAGTTTGCCGGTGTCGGGGAAATAGACCAGAATCTCCAGGCCCGGCTGGTCGGTGGAGAGTTCGACGCCGCAGATCACACGGACGCCGATGAGCATCCCTTCGCGAAACGCCTCGCGGCACCCGTCCACGCTGTCGTGGTCGGTCAGGGCGATCGCGTGCAACCCCAACGCCCGCGCGAGCCACGGCAGTTTCCGGGGCGGCACTTTGCCGTCGCTGACACTGCTGTGCAGGTGCAGGTCGCCGCCCAGGCCCAGGTCGGCCAGTTGGGCGATGCGGTTCGCGGGGAAGCACCGGGCAGCCAGAAGCTCAGTGAGCTCCTGGTACGAGCCGGCGGCTTCCAGGGCATCGCGCAACACGTACAGCGCCTTCTCCAGTTCCTGGTACGCCTCCAGAGACGAAGCGGCCCGAACCTCCGGTCGCGGATTTGCTCCAGTCTTGCCGCCGGCCGCCGCGCCGCTGCGCGAGGGCACACGCTTGGCACGGCGCCGCGACGAACCGCCGGCGGCGGAAGCACGTCGCGTCGTCCGTTTGGCAACGCGACGCGTACGGCTAACCGGCTTGTTCGTGGCTCGTTTGGAGGGCATCCTGATTCCTTCAAGGCCTGACTCGACCGGGCGATTATGCCAGTCCACCCCCCAAAACTCAAAGGAAAACCAGACCTCCGCAGCGGTGAAGGGGATGGCCGAAGACCTTGGGACTTGTGACGGACCTTGGCCGAAGCGGACGGGCCGGGTCGGCGTGCGGCTTCCGGCAGAACGCAGATGATGCCCCGCTCGACAACGGCCATGCCTGACGGGGCAGGCATGCCACCCGACGCGCCGAGGTCCGGCACACGGGTTCAGTCGAGGCCGTCCGGCAGGGTGGCTGCGACGGCCAGGGCGGCCAGGTTCTCGCGGCACTCGGCGGCTGTGCGGCACCCGACCAGGGCGAAGAGGTTCAGCGGCTGCCGGAAGAGCCACGCCAAGGCCACCTGCGGTGCCGTCAACCCAAGACGTCCGGCCATGTGCTCGATGCGGTCCAGGCGGCGGAAGTTCTCGTCCGTGCAGTAGCTGCCGATCACCAGCTTCTCGATGGGATCCTGAAACGTCTGGAGGTTGTCGGGGCGGTAACGGCCGGTCAGGAACCCGCCGGCCAGCGACGACCATATCAGCAGCGGCATCCCCGTCTCGGCGTACCAGCGGCGGTCGGCCTCGCCCGCCGGGCCGCTCAGACTCACGCATCCGGGCCACGGGACCTCGCGCGGCACGGCCAGGCTCAGGTGCGGGCTGCTGGCGGCGAAGCCCGTGAGCCCGTGGGCGGCGGCGTACTCGTTGGCGGCGCGGACGCGGGCGGCCGTCCAGTTCGATCCCCCGAACGCGCGGATGCGGCCCGCCTCGCGGTGCGCGTTCAGGGCCTCAACAATCGGCCCGACCTCGACCGACGGGTCATCGCGGTGCAGCAGGTACAGGTCGACATAGTCGGTCCTCAACCGCTCGAGGCTCGTCGCCAGATCGCTCGCAATGTCGGCCGGCGTCACGCGTGGGCGGCCCTGCCGCGGGTGTGCCCCCTTGTCGATGACCACCACGCGGTCGCGCAGGCCGCGACGATCGATCCATCCGCCCAGGACGCTCTCGCTCTGCCCGCCGCCATACACGAAGGCCGTGTCGAACGTGTTGCACCCCAGCTCGAACACGCCGTCGAACAGGTCCTCGAGCTCGGCCTGGCGCGCCAGGGTGTGGCCCTCGGTGCCCTGGACGAGCCGCGAGAGCGGCTTGTCGATCCCCGGCACGCGGCCGTAGCGCATGGTCACAGCGATACTCCTTTCCGCATTGCGTCCGCGGCCGATCATTCCATCGGATAGGTCATGTCCCACTGGGCCCGGATGCGGTCCAGCGTGCGCATCACAGCCAGCGTCTCGTCCAGCGGCACCACCGTGCTCTCGGTCAGTCCCTGCCGCAAGCACCGGACCACTTCGGCCACTTCGCCCTCGTAGCCGTTGCAGGCGTGCGGCAACTCGAACAACTGCTCCTGGCCGCCGCGAGGACAGAGGCTCAGTTTCTTCCCGCACCACCAGGCCGTGTGCAGCCGGATGTGGCCCGTGGTTCCCATGATCGTCGCTTCCATGGGCGAGAAGGTCCGCACGGCGGCAAACAGGCTCGCCATTCGCCCACCGGGGTATTTCAGCACATAGGCCGATTGCTCGTCCACGCCGGTGGAGCCCACGTCGGCCAGCGCGGCCACGTCGGTGGGCTCGCCGCCGAAGAGCATCGAGGCCAGCGACACGGGGTAGACGCCCACGTCCAGCAGCGCACCGCCGCCGAGGGCCGGATCGAACAGGCGGCTGGTCGGATCGACGTCGCTGCGGAACCCGAAGTCGGCCGCCACCAGTCGCACCTCGCCGATGGCTCCCTCGGCGATCAGCTCGCGCGTGCGGACCAGCGTCGGGAGGAACCGCGTCCACATGGCCTCCATCAGAAAGAGCTTGCGACGACGGGCCAGGTCGATGACGGCTCGGGCCTGCGCGGCGTTGACGGCGAACGGCTTCTCGCACAGGACGGCCTTGCCCGCTTCCAGCGCCAACCGCGCGTGCTCGGCGTGCATCGCGTGCGGCGTGGCGACGTAGATGACGTCCACGTCGGGGTCGTCGGCCAGGGCCTCGTAGCTGCCGTGAGCCCGCCCCGCGGAGAACTCCGCGGCAAAGGCCTCGGCCTTCTCCAGGCCGCGCGACGCCACCGCCGCCAGTTCCGCGCCGTCCGCGAAGTTTACGGCCGTGGCCACTTTCCGCGCGATCTTGCCGCACCCGAGAACGCCCCAGCGAATGGTTCTTTCCATAGCATTGCCTCCGATTCTGCGCGGCCATGCGGCCCCTCGCCGCACCGTCCGACCAGCCGGAGCTATTGTCGTCGGACAAAGGAAGATTGCAAGCCCCATCGGACACGATCCGCTTCTTGGGGTGCACGTCACGTTTGTGGCGGGTCACGGGTCTGGCAATCGCGCCAATTGTAGGGGCGGCTCGCGAGCCGCCCTCCCAGGGTGCCTGTCCCCCGCGGGTCGCTCCCGAGCGCCCCCTACCCCGTTTCTGCGGTGCGAGTGCCTGCGTGCCCACAAACGTGACATGCACGCAGCTTCTTGCATTGTGAGCCTCCGGCAAATGCCGCGTCCCATGGTTCCGCCCTCCCCCTGCCGACCCGGCGCGTCGCATCGTATACTGTGCGTGCGGCACGGCGGTCGGGCCGCGGCGGCGGCCGGGAAGAAGGCGAGAACCGGCCGCACGGCAATTTCCGGAGTTTGCCGCGAATTCCGCCACAAATGGCGGCGCGGCGTCCGTGTCACTGTCAGAGGCCACGGGACGGAGCATGCGACGACGCCTGGAGCGAATCTACCTGGAGCATCGGCAAGGGCTGTTTACCATGGCCCTGGCCATCACACGGTGTCCGGCTGCGGCCGAGGACGCCGTGCAGGAAGGCTTCGCGCGGCTCTGGGCGGCCGAGACCGCGCCTCGCGGCGACTCGGTGGCGTATGTGTTTGCCTCCGTGAGGAACGCCGCCATCGACCAGTCGCGGCGACGGCGGCCGGCGTCCGGCGTCGAGCAGCCGGAGGCGGCGTCGATCTACGACGGCCAGGAGGCCGATCCGGCCACGGCCGCGATGAACGGCGAACTGGTCCGCCGCGTGGCCCGTGCCGTGGACTCGCTGCCGGACGACCAGCGCGACGTGGTGGTGATGCGAATCTACGGCGGCCTGACCTATGCCCAGATCGCCGAGGCGCTCGGCCGGCCCCTGCCAACGGTCGCCGGCCGATATCGCCTGGCTTTGGAGCGACTGCGGTCACAGATGGGAGGCGGCGATGAACGATGAGTTCAAGGATATCGAACGGATGCTGAAGTCGATGCCATTGCGCAAGGCGCCGCCGTCGCTCGACGCGAGGATTCTCCGGCCGCGGCGGTTCCCGCGATGGTCCCGAGCCCTGGTCGGCGGCCTGGCTGCGGCGGCCGCGGCGGCTCTCGCCCTGGCGCTGTGGCTCCCGCGGCACAACGCATCCGACCCAATCCCGGAGGAGGCGCCGCCGCAGACCGCAGGCCTGGCCCCGGCGCCCGATGCGGCCGCCAGGCCGGGCCCGCAGCCCGGCCATACGATCGAAGAAACCGTGTCGCACGTGACGTATGAAGGGCTGATCGTCCCCGACGGCAAGACGCCGATGCGCGTCCTCCAGCAGCGCACGGTCAACCGGACGTGGGTAGCCGACGAGAGCGGGCGTTTCGCCCTCGACAGCGCCGTGCCGGACGACCAGATTATCCTGGTCCAGGCCCAGATTCAGTAGCGATGTCGCACACGGAACGGTGAAGGAGAAGGAAGGAGACGAACCATGCGACAGACGATGCGGTGGCTTGCAGCGATGTGGATGATCGGCGTGTCGCCCCTGTGCGCCGAATCGGCGGCGCAGGCCGTGCGGAATCTGAGCCCTGACGACAATGCGTCTGGGCCGGTCATCGTGGTCCGGTCCGCGGCCCAGACCGGGGAGGACCAGGAGCCCAGGACAGAGAAGGCCACGTACCTGGGCGTGGTGGTGGATCCGGCGGACGCGACACTGCGAAAACACCTGAGACTGATCGGCGAAACGGGCCTGGTAGTGGGCTTTGTCGAGGCCGATTCACCGGCGGCCAGGGCCGGCCTCCAGGTGCAGGACGTGCTGACAATGCTGAATGACCAGATCCTCGTCAACGGCGATCAGCTGCGGGTGCTCACGAGGATGCACAAGCCGGGACAGAAGCTCGAGCTGTCGTTCGTACGCGAGGGCACACCGATGAAGGTGCCGGTGGAACTGGCGGAGAAGGAGATCAAGACGGCGACGGTTGAGTCACAGGCCAGAGCCGCATACAACTCGGCGATGGCTGTGATGCAGCCCGGCCTCACGATCAGTCGCACGGTGGAGAAAGATCGTGCCGGCAAGGCCTCCCGGACTACGATCACCGTGGTTCGCGGTGAGCATTCGCTGCAATACCTGATCGCCGACGGCGAGGAGTACCTCACGGTCACCGACGCCCGCACGTCCAAGACCCTGTTCAGCGGCCCTGTGACGACCGAGGAACAGCGCGAGGCCCTGCCGCCGGAGATCAAGGGGCAGTTCAACGAAATCAGGGCGTGGCGAATGAGGCCGGAACTTCTCATGATCCGAGCCCGCGGTCACGCGTCCGCGGAACGGACTCCGGAGAAAACAGGCGAGAAAGAGCAGAAGGACGATGCGCCACAGGAAAACGACGCGGAGAAGCAGCAGGAGAACAACAAGGGGCAGGAGTGAGGAGGCAACTGACGCAGCCCCGGCGTACTGCATCTGCCAGCAACCGTAACGGTGTTCCGTGAACTCGAAGGGGACTTCTCATGATACATCGACTTCGAAGCCTGCTCGTCGTCAGTGCCTTGGCAGTGCTCCTGGCCTTGGGACTGGTCGTTTACATTATCGCCCGCGCCCGCGATGCGTCGCCGCGTGTCGCCGCGGCGCCGGAGACGGCGAGCGTCGTCGACGACGAGCCGCAGACCGAACCGGCGACCCCGGCGGGACGCGCCGGCAGCGGTCCGACATCGGCAACGGCCCCGGAGACTGCCGCGGCGGACCCGACGCCCCCTGCGGTCACCGTTCAGGAGGACGTGATCGGCGGGGCTCAGGAACCGGCCGCCGAGGGGACAGCCGATTCTGCCACACCCGACGCTATCGCGGGCCGCGCCTCCGTTGCCATCACGATCGACGGCAGGCCGGTGGCGACGCACTCCTTCCGGGCCTCGGTGCCCATGATGGCGGAGGTTAACAGGATGCCGCTCACGGACGAACAGCGAGCCTTCATCGACCAGTTCAGCGAGACATTCAGCCAGGCCGCCGCTGCGCGGATCGAGGCCCATGCCGCAGTTGCGAAGGAAGGCTTCGCCGAAGTCGCCCGCGCCGGGCGCGACGGCGACGGCACGCTCCATCGGGAAGCTTTCGAACGCCTGAAGGCGATCACCGAGGCCCAGAACGCGGACATGCGGCAATTGAACCGCGAATACCTGGACGGCATCCGCGGGGTGCTCTCTGTTGACCAGGTCCAAACCCTGGAGAAGACCCTCGAAGCGCCCAACCGTCCGTGGACCTACGAGACCGTCTCGCCCGACGGGAACGAGAGGCACGTGGTCGTTGTTGGCCCGTTCGCGACGGCGGCGCCCGCCGAGCCCGCCGCGACGGAATCCGCGGAGTCCGCGCCGCCCACAGAGCCGACGCCGTAGCAGGCCCGCCGGCTCTCACAACGCGGGAACAGGTGTCTCTTGTGACGACGGGGCCGCGACAGTAGAATGGCGACCTTCGACGGGTGGCGAGTGGGCCGGCCGCGACACGAAGAACGAGGGGCGCCATGGCGGACGAGTTGCTGGGACAGGTACGGGGCAAACGGGCCTTCATCTGCGACATGGACGGGGTGATCTACCACGGCAACCGCCTCTTGCCGGGCGTCAAGGAATTCGTGGCCTGGCTGCAGCGCGAGGGCAAACAGTTCCTCTTCCTGACCAACAGCAGCGAGCGGTCGCCGCTGGACCTGGAGCGCAAGCTGGCCAACCTGGGCATCCAGGTCGGCGCGGAGCACTACTACACCAGCGCCCTGGCCACGGCCGGATTCCTGGCCTCGCAGCATCCCGGCGGCACGGCCTACGTCATCGGCGAAACCGGCCTGACCAACGCCCTGTACGATGTCGGGTTCTCGATGAACGACACCAATCCCGACTACGTCGTCATCGGCGAAACGCGATCCTACAGCTATGAACGCCTGGCCAAAGCCGTACAACTGGTCAGCCGCGGCGCGCGGCTCATCGGCACCAATCCCGACATCTCCGGCCCGGTCGAGGACGGCATTGTCCCGGCCACCGGGGCCCTCATCGCGCCGATCGAACTGGCCACCGGCAAGAAAGCCTACTTCATCGGCAAACCCAACCCGCTCATGATGCGGCACGCCCTCAAGCGGCTCGGCTGCCGCCGCGAGGAAGCCGTCATCATCGGCGACCGCATGGACACCGATATCATCGCGGGCATCGAGTCCGACATGGAAACCGTCCTCGTCCTGACGGGGGTGACGTCGCGGGCCGACCTGCCGCGATTCCCCTACGCCCCGCGTCTGGTCCTGGACGGCGTGGGCCAGATTGTGCCGTAGACGCCCGGCCTATGCCCGTGGCGTCGTCCGGATCTTTGCGATACACTGTTTCCGGCGTAGGGCAATGAGGAGCCCGCGGGATTCACGCGAAAGGGTGTGGCATGACGCGAATGGGCATCGTTCTTCTGGCGTTGGTGGCGAGTTGCCTGGCAATGGCGGGCGGATGCGCGAAGCCGCCGGCTCATCCACTGGGCGACGGGGCTTTTGTGACCGAGAGCCGCGCGGCCGAGATTGCCGGGGCGGTCGATGAGCTGTTCCGTCGCCGGTCGTGGCAACTCACGGGCAACGACGAGCAGGAGCGGACGCTCGCCGACGGCACGACAGTGGCCGTGGCCGTCTATCACGGCCGCACGATGATGGAGCGGCCGGTGACGGTCCAGGTGCAATACGAACTCGGGCAGCCGAGCCAGGTGCTCGTGCTGATCGGCGGGGAGCACGACCGCGAGGCGGCCAGCGCAGCCATGGAACTGGAGAACCTGCTCAGCCGCAAGGCGTCCGCGCGCAGCCCGCGCGAGTCCCGCCCGGCGAGCCTGTTGTACTGATGGGTCGCGTGGGACAGGCATCCTGCCCCGTGAGTGGCAGGACCATTTGACCCTGTGTCGCGCTGTTCGGCTAGAGCCTAGCCTTTCAGGAACGGCAACAGGCGGCGGATGGTCGCCTGGTCCAGCGGCGCGCCGAAGGGCGAGGCCTGGATGCCTTCGGCGTACTGGATCGCCTTGCCGCGATCGGGGCCGTACTGGGCCACCACGAGGTCGCGCCACTGAATGGCGAAGCCTTTCAGCCGCTCCCGGAAGCGTTTCTCGTTCCATCGCCGCCGCGCGGCATCGCCCCTGGGCACCTCGTCCAGGCAGTTCTGGTTGTAGGGAATCCACTCGTACCACTGCGACTCGTGGCAGGCGATCATCGCCAGCTTCTTGTCCATCACCGCATCGAGGTCCACGATCACGTCGGGGCGGAACGACGTGCTGGCGGTCACCCAACTGCACGCGTAGCCGTACACCGGATTCCGCCGCAGGTGCGGCGTCAGCGGACACTGGCCCGGCACCGTGACCGAGTAGGCCGAGTCCTGCACGAGGATGGACGTGTAGCGGTGGTCCGGGTGATAGTCGTCGGGCGCGTGCGTCAGGACGAGGTCGGGCTTGAACTCGCGGATGATGCGGATCACGTCCTTGCGGGCCTCGAGCGTGGGCATCAGCTCGCCGCAGTGCTGGTCGCGGACCAGGTACCGGATGCCGAGCACCTTGGCCGACTGCTGCGTCTCGGCGTAGCGCCGCCGGGCCAGTTCGCCGCCGCCCATCTGGTAGTGGCCCGTGTCGCCGTTGGTCATCGAAACGAACTGCACCACGTGCCCGTGCTTGACGTACAGCGCCGCCAACCCGCCCGCGGCCACATCGCAGTCGTCCGGATGCGCCCCGATCACCAGCACTCTGACCTTCTTCGCCATGTCTGCTCTCCCTCCGAGTCATCACACGCGCCCCTCGCCGCAACGCTTCGGCGACGACGCTTCCCATCGCGGCGGCCACTGTATCCGCCCGCCCGAGGCCTTGTCAATGCCAAAGGCAACCTGGGGCGCATGAGGGGATGCACGTCACGTTTGTGGCGGGCCGCGGGTCTGGCAATAGCGCCAACCGTAGGGGCGGCTCGCGAGCCGCCCTCCCAGGGTGCCTGTCCCCCGCGGGTCGCTCGCGAGCGACCCCTACGTCGCTTCCCGCCGTTTCTGCAGCGTGAGGGCCTGCGTACCCACAAACGTGACGTGCATCCGGCATGAGGCCCTGCAACTGCACATTGTCGTGCCTGTTGACCCGACCTGCGTATTGGGCATGGCCACGCTGGCGCGGCCGTGAGGAGCGGGGAGTTATGGGCAAACAGAGGCATGGCCGCGACGCGACGTCCGCCGCATCACGACCGCCCGATTCGAGCCAAGCCTGACACCGACAAATCGGATACACCACCCACGCCGGCAGTGGCTCACGTCTCTTCATGTTCCTCCACATAGCACTTGCAGAACACTTCGTGTGTCCATTCTGTGTATGGCAACTGCTGCACTTCGATACTGGCGCACCATATTGTTATCTCCCCCTCCGGCGCAAACAACAGGCGATGCACGCACTCCCCATCTTCGTCCACATCCACTTCGTGATTGAGAATCTCGGTTCGCCGATCTCTCGCCCGTCGCTCAAGCATCGCGAAGCCCTCATCACGAAGCTGAACACCTCTGTATCTTACCGCTGCAATCCACTGCCTGTCAGGCGGCGTATGGCACACCAACTCCATCTCGATTATGGATCGTCGCCCCCTGACCACAACGCTACGAAGCACTGCATCGTGCAGGCTCGTCTTGGCAAGCACAGCGAGCGACGATGGGATACTCGGTAGCAGCAATGCAATGTGCGACCTATACGCTTCGACCACCGCATCCTGTTCCTGTTCGGAGTACTCGCCATGATAGAAGCCCCGAGTGAAGTACTTCATTTGCGTCAGCCCTCCGTCAGATACAGAACGCACAGCAGTAATGTCCTTGTCAAAGACATCCTGTCCCCGTCCGCCGAAACACACCCCGAGCCCGCAGGGTGGGTCCACCGGACCCACGCGGGACGAGCCGCGTGGCCCGGACGGCTCAACCACGCAGCCGCAGGGAATCCGCTGTCGCGAGAATCGCCCGCCGGGCCAAGGTCACCGCCGTGAGAAGAAACGTGCCACCCGGCATGAGAGCCCGCCGGTAGTGTGTCATGCAGAGACCATACGCCTGCGCTCCAGGCCAGGCAACCGCAAAGTCCCGCGTGGGTCCGGGGGACCCACCCTACCCACTCCCGCTGCCTGATGCGCCCGGCGCAGGGTAATCCTCAGAATCTCTCCGGGATGCCACAGCCGCATGCGCGGTCCCCAGGTGCCCGCGCCGCGGGAGACCATCAGCGTCATGTCGCCGACCTGGTATCGGCCCACAAACCACGGGTGCCGCAGGCGCGCCAGGTATCCCATGGGCCAGACCTGCCCGCCGTGCGTGTGGCCGCAGAGCGTCAGGTCCGCTCCGCCGGCAGCGGCCTCCTCGATCTGCAACGGCGTATGCGAAAGCAGAATCGTCGCGCCGCCGCCCAGGCGGTCGCGACGCTCGGCCAGGGCCCGTTCCACGATGCCGTCGGCGTTGCCCCGGCGGCGCGCCGACGTGATGTCCTCGACCCCCACCACGACCAGCCCCGGACACACCTCGGCCGACTCGTTCACCAGCAGCCGGACGTGCGGCTGCGAGGCAAACGGCGACCCGCCGTCGCGCATCGCCCAGCGATCGTGGTTGCCCAGAACCGCCCACACGCCCAGCGGAGGTCGCAGAGCATCGAGCCCCGCCAGCAGTGGCTCCGGCGGCGGCCCGTGACCGTCCAGCACGTCGCCCAGGAGCACCACCATGTCCGGTTCGAGCCGGCGAATCTGGGCCACACGGGCCGCCAGCCACGATTCGTCCAACAGCGAGCCCAGGTGCAGGTCCGAGACCGCCACCAGCACCGTTCCGTCGAGGTCCGCAGGGAGCCCCGGCAACGCCACCTCGCAGTCGCGCACGACCGGCGGCCGCAGGCCCTGCACCACGGCCACACCCGCCAGCACGGCGCCGGCCGCCAGGGCCCATCCGCGCAGCGCCGGCGCGCGCCGCCTGAGCAGCCACCCGAAACACGTGATCGCATCCACCGCCGCCAGACACACCGCCAACAGCATCGCCGTCGCCAGCCACATCATGGCCGCCAGTTCCAGCGCCTCGGCCACCGGCCCTGCCCCGCCGCGGCCCATCGTGCGGCCGAGGAGGAACAGCACCCACAGGGCAGCCCCGATCGCCAGAATCCACCGCCCCCCAAGGCGCGAACGAAGCAACGGCACCGTACAGGCGCGCCCGAAGACGTACACGTGCAGCACCGTGGCGATGATCGTCAGTACGGTTCCGAAGAAGGACACTGTAACGGATTCCTCGCTCATCCCCCCAACGTCTTGAGCTTCTCGTTGACAATCCGGGCCGCTTCGGTGCGCTCGGGCGTGGCTTCGCCCTTGCCGAGTGCCTTCAGGATCTCTTTGCACGCCTTGACCGTTTCGTCCTTGTTCCCGGTCGCGCCGACGGTCTTGAGCTTCTCCTGAGCCATGCCCAGCACGTGGTCGTCCTGCGAGAAGTTCACCAGCGGGTACACGTAGCATTGCATCGCGCGGCGGACGTCGCCCTTGGCCTGCCAGATGTCGCCCTCGGCCACCTTGACGTTCGAGGCCAGGTCGGCGCGGCTGACCTTCAGCTCGTCGTACAGGCGACCGTAGAGCTTGATCTTCAGGTCGGGATTGTCGGCACAGTCCAGGAAGTGGCCGATGTAGGCCACCGTGTAGTCAGGAAACGGCTTCAGCGTCTTGTCGGCCAGCTTTTTCGCCCAGTCCATGGCCTGGTCGCCCGTGAGCTTCTTGTCGTGCGCCATCTGCGCCGCCAAGCCCCACACGCCCGCGTTGAACGGGTTCACGCGAAGCCCCTCGTCGGCCAGCGACTCGACCAGGGCGTTGCGGCTCATCGGCTTCGGCGCAGTCGCAACCTCTTCCGGCATGTGCGCCGACGCCCATCGCGCCGCGTCCAGCAGCGCGTAGCTCTGCTCGATCGTCGCCAGCGACCCCTTGGCGCTGACCAGCGCCGCCGCGGTCATCCTGATGTCCGCCTCCAGCAACATCGGCGCCTTGTAATTGCCCACGCTCATCGTGTTGGTCGGATCGTGGCTCATGCCCAGGTAGTAGCGGCCTTCGCGGTAGCGCCCGGCCGAGAAATCCCACTGCGGTTGCGGCCGTGTCAGGAACACGCCCGTCCAGGCGTGACCTTCGCTGCGACCCTCGCCGCGCATGTACGACGCAGGCACCCCGTGCAGACGCATCACCTGCTCCGTGAAGTACGCCTGCTCCATACACACGCCGCCGTGCTGCTTCATGTTCATCAACGTGTAAGGGATCCCGCCGCCCATCCCGTGAGCCGGGCTCAGCACCTTCGTCCACGGAACGGTCTTGTAGATCGCGTAGGCGTCGCTCGTGTCCTCGTAGTTCCTCATCGCCCAGTCGCGCTCCTCGGGCGTCAGCCGCGTGTGAACCACGTAGACGCTCAGCTCGAACGGCAGTTCCCACGGCTTGATGGTCATCTGCCGCGCGTGGCTGTAGAACCAGCGATACAGGTCCGCCATGTAGCCCTCGGGCACCGGGCCGCACGTCTTGTCCACCCAGTGGTACCCGTGAAAATCGTCCCAGACGACCGCGAAGGCAATGCAGAACTCGCTGTTCTTCAGGAACTGGGCCTCGTCGATCTCCTTGAGTTGCTTGAGCACACCGACGGCCTTCGGCACGTTGTCGGCCTCGTCCAAGGCATGCAGGAACCGCCCCAGGTACTGCGGCCGGTCCAGCAGAATCGCGACGATGTCCTTGTCCTTGGCCGGGGCAAGCGTGGTCACCGCGCCGCGCAGGGTGAAGAGTTGCTGGAGCATGTCGTCGCGAGCCCGCGTGTCGCGGCCGGTCATGACGACCACCTTGGCCAGCTCCTCGTCGATGGCGGCCACGGCCGCCTTGGCGTCGCCCGTGCCCGCGACCACCGCCTTGACCTGTTCGTACAGGGCCGGGTACTTCGGATACGGCACCTTGGCCTCGTTCCGCGGAGCCCCCGCCGTCGGAGCCGCACACCATGCCGCCCATGCCACAGCCCATGCCGCCACGATACAACGCTTCCTCATCGCTGCTCCTTCCCCGTGCCCGATAGATGATCCTCAGAGGTGACCGCCGATACCGCACGCATGATACCGTCGCCCGGCCCTTGCGGTCAAGCCGCGGCGCGGCAAGGGTAGTGCATAGGTCAGTGCGTAGGTCGGGTCAACAGACCCGACACGCCGGGTGCCCTGCCTGCCCCGTCAGGCATGGGCGAGTCTCCTTGCCCTTCCGCGTGGCTGCCCCTCGACGGTGCTCGGGGACTGCGTCAAGCAGCCACCCTACGGGCTTCCGGCGTTCGACCCTAACCGCCCCTCGACGGGGCTCGGAAACTGCGCCAAGCGACCATGCCGACCATGGCACCGACCGGTTTTTGCTGGCAAAACCGGAATCACGGCCCTACACTGGGCTCGTCATCGTCACCGGCGCAGCTCCCGATGGCGGTGCCCATGTCTCTTAATGTGCGGTGGACCGGTCGTGACAACTGATACACGGCAGCAACTCTTGCAAGGAGAACGCCCATGATCCGTTTTAACTGCCCGCAGTGCGGCATGCGTGTCGAGGTGGACGATCGGTACGCCGGACAGTCCGGGCCGTGTCCCGGGTGCAAACAGACGGTGACAATCCCCGCGGCCGCGACGACACCGATGGACGGCGGCGCCGGGGCGTCGCCTGCGGCCGGCGACGCTGCCGGGCGGCCCGCCGCTGACACGATGCTCCCGCAGAAGAAGACCAGCGGTTGGGCCATTGCCTCGCTGTGCTGCGGGCTGCTGGGTTGCGGCCTCCTGCCGGCGATTCTCGGTATCATCTTCGGCATCGTGGGCATCCGCCAGGTCAACCGCAGCCAGGGCCGCGTCGGGGGCATGGGTCTGGCCGTCGCCGGCCTCGTGGTCAGTGCGGTCATGGCTCTGCTTGTGATTCCTTTGGGAATGGCGATCCTCCTGCCCAACCTGAGCTCGTCGCTGGAACAGGCTCGCCGAGCCCAGTGCACCCACAATCTGCGAGGCATCGGCCAGGCGATCAAGGTCTACTCCGCCGGCAACCGCGGCAAGTGGCCCACGGCCTACAGTGGCCGCGAGGGCGAGGCGTGGCGCGAGGACTGGACGGAGTCTGACACGGAGATCGCCGACGCCCAGGAAGGCGTGGACGAAGCCGACCGCGATCCGTTCACCTGCAACCTGTCGTGCTGGTGGGTGTTGATTCGCATGGGCATGAGCAATCCGAACGTGTTCGTCTGCCCCAGTTCCGACCAGATGGTGGACGAGACGATGACCGACTACAGCCGCTTCTGGAGTTTCCAGGATTTGTCTCACGTCAGCTACAGCTATCAGAACCAGCTTGGCAAAGGCACCACCGACAGTGCCGATGCCGAACTGATCGTGGCGGCGGACGCCAGCCCGCTGCGCGGCGACCTTGCGGGCGAACCGTCCATACGGCGGGAGGACCGGGCCAAGACGAATCGCTGGGAGCTGAACAGCCCGAACCATGATTTCGAGGGCCAGAACTGCCTGTACGCCGACGGGCACGTGCAGTGGCAGCCGTCACCGGATTGCGGCATCGACGACAACAACATCTGGCTGCGAAGCGTGCGCGACACCACGATGGGCACATGGACGGACGACGACGCGAGCTACGACGATCCGCAATCGACGGTCGGAAACAAGCGGGATACATTCCTGGTGCCGTGACATTGCGCGTAGCCCGTAGGTCGGGTCAACAGACCCGACAGGCCAGGGCGCCCCGCGGAGAGACGGGGCGGATGCACGCTCCGACAAAACAGAACCCCGAGACCTCGGCGACAGGTCTCGGGGTTCTTTGTTTTCTGCTCTGACGGGCTGACGGCCGCGTCGGCGCTACTTCTTGCCGGCGTAGAAGGCCTTCATGTCGTCGAGGCTCATGGCGCGGTAATCCTTGGCGTGGCCGGCGGTGCCGAACGCCTTCATGCGCTCGGCGATCAGCTTGGCCAGGGCGTCGCGCGACGGGCCCAGGTACTTCCGCGGATCGAACTCCTTCGGCTTCTCCTGGAACACCTTGCGGATGGCGGCCGTGACGACGAGCCGGCCGTCCGTATCGACGTTGATCTTGCTGATGCCGCGCTTGACCGCTTCCTGAATGGCCTTCACGGGCACGCCCATCGTCTTCTCGAGCTTGCCGCCGTACTTGTTCACTTCGTCC
Source organism: Phycisphaerae bacterium (assembly GCA_012729015.1). Taxonomy (GTDB): domain Bacteria; phylum Planctomycetota; class Phycisphaerae; order FEN-1346; family JAACEH01; genus JAAYDY01. The sequence goes on from JAAYDY010000092.1 coordinate 28,063, forward strand.
ACGAGTTCCTGCGGCACGCTGCTGGAACCGTGCATCACCAGGCGCACGTTCGGGACGCGTTTGTGGATCTCGGTCACGAGGTCCATGGCCAGCTTCGGTTCTTCCTTGAACTTGTAGGCGCCGTGGCTGGTGCCGATGGCGATGGCCAGGGCGTCCACGCCGGTCTTCTGGACGAATTCCTGACACTGGTCGGGATCGGTCAGGTGGACGGCCGTGGCCTGGGTGTCGTCCTCGATGCCGCCGAGGGTGCCGAGCTCGCCTTCGACGGTAACGCCGCGGGCGTGAGCGTAGTCGACGACCTCTTTGGTGACACGGGCGTTGTCCTCGAAGCTTCGCGGCGGATGGGCGCCCGAGGCGTCCTTGACGGCGTAGTCAATGGACCCGTCGATCATCACGCTCGAGAAGCCCAGGGCGATGGCTTCCTTGACGGTCTTGATGTCCGGGCCGTGGTCCAGGTGCATCGCCACGGGAATCTCGGGGTTCTCTTCCACGGCGGCCTGCATCAGGTGCTTCAGGTACACCATGTTCGAGTACTTCAGGGCCCCGTGGCTGGCCTGGATGATGACCGGGCTCTGGGTCTCCTTGGCCGCGGCCATGATGGCCTGGATCTGCTCCATGTTGTTGACGTTGTAGGCCCCAACGCCGTAACCGGCCTTGGCGGCCTCGTCGAGAATCTGTCGCATGGGGGTCAGCGGCATAACAGCTCCCTTTCTCTCTCGTAATGGGTGGTTTCCTGTGCTCCGGACTCCCGGACTCCCCGGGAGCGGCGCCGGTCCGCGGGCCTTACACGCATTCACGACCGCGGCCGTTGAGTGGGTAGTATAAGCCCCCCCGCGACGCGCCGCAAGACCGGATTCCGAACGGGGTGCATTAGCGTTCTGGGGAAGCAGGGGCAAGATGCCCCTGCCACTCATGGGCAGGATGCCCATGCCACGGTACGACCCCAAAACGTTAATGCACCCTTCCGAACGCTCACCGACGTTGCGGCCGATAGAGGCAATCGGGCTCCTCGGCCATCCAGTCGCCCGTGGCGGCAAAGGCCCGGGCGCGGCATCCGCCGCAGACCGTCGCGAATTCGCAGCAGCCGCACTTGCCGCCCAGTTGCCCGCGGTCGCGCAGACGCACGAACACGTCGCTGGTCGCCCACAGGTGCGACAGAGGCGCCTCCCGCACGTTGCCGCACGACACCGGCAGGTATCCGCAGGGAAAGACCTCGCCTCCGTGGCCGACGAAGCAGACGCCCGTGCCGGCCAGGCACCCGCCGCCGGGCGACGGCCGTCGCTGGTCGCCGGGGGCCGCCGCTCCGTCGGTCGCCTGCACTTGGCGCACGAGGCGGGCATATTGGGGAGCGCAAGTCGCCTTGGCCTCCAGTGGCGAGGCGCCGCTGCGGCGATAGAACTCGCGAAGCAGCCGCTCGTACTCGTCTGGCGACAGGCGGTCCTCGGGCCCCAACGACATCCCGCAGCCGACGGGCACCACGATGAAGATGTGTAGCGCCGCCACGCGCTCCGCCTCGGCCAGACGGAACATGGGTTCCAGCTCGGCGGCGTTGCGCCGCGTGATGCTCATGTTGATCTGCACCGGCACGGCGGCATCGCGCACGAGCCGCAACCCGCGAAGCGCCGCATCGAACGATCCCGCCTGGCCGCGAATGGCGTCGTGCGTCGCGGCCGCGGCGCCGTCGAGGCTCACGCTGACGCGCCGAAAGCCGGCCTCGGCGATCCGCGCGGCCAGGGCGGGCGTCACGAGCGTGCCGTTGGTGGCCAGGGCGGCGGCCAGCCCCCTGCCCCGGGCCTCGCGGGCCAGGTCCAACGTGTCGTCGCGCATCAGCGGCTCGCCGCCCGAGAACACCAGGATCAGCCCCGGCCAGTGCGCGGCCAGGTCGGCGATCATCTGCCGCGCCTCGCCGCCGGTCAGGTCGCCCGAGGCGTCGCCGCCCTCGTCCATGCGGCGGCAATGAACGCACTGGAGGTTGCACCGGGCGGTGGTCTCCCAGAACACCAGCCGCAGCGACGGCGGCAAACCGGGCGGCGCGGCGTGCTGACCATGCGACGGCTCAGGGGCCATGTCGCCCTCCGCCGCCGGCACCGTCGCCCAGGACAAACCGTTCCAGGGCCGCCGCCATGCCATCGGCATCGCGGTCGGCCGTCACATAGTCGGCTGCGGCCTTCAACTCGTCCACGGCGTTGCCCATGGCCACCCCCACGGCCGCACGACGCACCATCTCGATATCGTTGTGGAAATCGCCAATGGCGAGCGTCTCGGACCAGTCGATGCCGAGGCTCGCCAGCGCGACCTCGACACCGGCAGCCTTCGACGCGCCGGCCGCCACCATCTCGGCCATCGTGCCATGGGCCTGCTGGAAACTCACCTGCCCGGCGAACCGGGCGCCGGCGTCGTGGAACACGTGTTGCACCAGGCCCGGATCGATCGAGAAGTAGCAGATTTTGTAGACGCGATCCGCCAGGGCCGCCTCCAGCGGCCCGATCACCGGACGGCTCGGCCCCTTCATGTCCCAGTGCCGGTGCAACTCGCCGGTGCGGTTGGCCACGTAGCGGTCTGACAACCCCACCAGCACCACGGCCTCCGGATCGCACGCGAAGAGAAACTCCACGATCCGCCGGGGCAAATCGCCCGGCAGATGAGCATCCACGAGCAGCCCGTCGCCGGCGTCCGTTGATCCCGTCGCGGCGCTGCCCGCGACGACCATCGCCCCGTGGTAGCAGACCATCGGCGTCGTCAGGCCCAGTTCGCGGTAGTACCCGACCGTCTCATTCGGAATGCGGCCCGTGGCCAGAACGACCGGCACCCCCTGCGCCGACACGCGCGCAACCGTCTCGCGGCACCGCGCGCTGACCGTCAGATCCCGCCGCAGGAGCGTTCCGTCCACGTCGGTCACCACCGCGCGCAGCCGGCGTCTGCCTCGGTCGGCCATCGTGCCCCTACCTTTCCACGGTCACCTGGAACGGCGAGGCCGGCAGCCCCTCGGCGTTGTACAGGTTGCACTCCGGGTTGTCGGCCCAGGCGTAGCGCACGCTCACCGGTTCGGCCACGGCGTCGCTCGACACCACGACCGTGGCCCCGTCGATCTTCGCCTGCGCCCAGATGTACTTGCCGTCGGCGCCGGCCACGGCGAAACCCTTCAGCGCGTCGCCGCTGGCCACCAGCCCGCCGCCCACGCTGTCGAAGCTCAGACGCACGGCGCCTCCCTCGGCCTTCGCCCCGGCCACGAGCGGCCCCGAGTACACGAGCTTCTGATCGTAAGCCACGGCCAAGGCGCCCAGTGCCAGCCGCCGACCCACGTCGAGCTTGTTCTTCGGATGAATGTCTTCGGCCTCGCCGATGTCAATCGCCACAGCCATCGCCGTCTTCGGAACGGATAACGTCAGCCGCTGGGCCTCGCGCAACTCGGCCCACGCACTGTCGGCCGGCGTGTCGAGGCGCGCCTTGAAGTTGGCCAGCTGCACGAACAGGAACGGGAACTCGCCCTGCCCCCACTCCTGCCGCCACGCACGGATCATCCCAGGGAACGTCTCGCGATACTGTGCAGCCTTGCCGGCGTTTGCCTCGCCCTGGTACCAGATGGCGCCACGAATGCCGTAAGGCATCAGCGGCCGGATCATCCCATTGTACAGACCGTTGGGACGCCACGGATTCTCCGTGACACGCACGGGTTTGCGCGGCTCTTTCACGCCGGCCGCCTTCGCCGTCTCGGCCGCCGCCTGCCATGCCGCATACTCCTTCTGAAACGCCGCTTCGTCGAACTTCGCGATTTCCCCGTCCCACCACTGGACGCCGCCTTTGGCCGTCTCGTTGACCGCCATCAGCGATTCGCGGCTCATCCAGCTCTCGATCGGCGTACCGCCGACCGCGCTGCGGATCAAGCCGACCGGCACCTTGAGCTTCTGGTGCAGCTCGCGGCCGAAGAAGTAGCCCACCGCCGACCACTTCAGCACCGCGCGATCCCGGCAGACCGACCACCGGCCCTTCACGTCCGCCGCAGGCTCGCCCGCCACGGCGCGCTCCACCGTGAACATGCGGAGCTGCGGGTAGTTCGCCTCGGCAATCTGCTTTTCGCTCTGGGGGCTGCCGCCGGGGCCGAACACGCCCCAGTCCACCGACATCTGCATGTTGCTCTGGCCGCTGCACAGCCACACCTCGCCGACCAGCACGTCCTTGACCGTCAGCGTGTTGCTTCCGGCAACCGTCATCTCGTGCGGACCGCCGGCCTTCAACGGGCCCACCTCCACCGACCACCGGCCCTGGACATCGGCCGTCGCCTCGCCCTTGGCGCCAGCCACCGATACCGACACCTTCTCGCCGGCCTCGGCCGTGCCCCAGATGCGGACCGGTCGCTCCTGCTGAAGCACCATCCCGTCGCTGAAAAGCGCCGCCAGGCGCACCTCGGCCTGCGCAGCTGGAACGACGGCGGCGAACGCAGCCGTCACGACAATGGTAGCAACCCGGAAACGTTTCATGCGATGACCTCCCATGCACAGAGACTACCTGCGCGCCAGTGAACCTCACGGCCGCAAGCCGTCCTGATTCGACACACGAAACTGCTGGTGCTGGAGCCCAGCCGTGCCCGTGCCGCCGCTACTTTTCTACGGCCACCTGGAACGGCGAGGCCGGCAGCCCCTCGGCATTGTACAGGTTGCACTCCGGGTTGTCGGCCCAGGCGTAGCGCACGCTCACCGGTTCGGCCACGGCGTCGCTCGACACCACGACCGTGGCCCCGTCGATCTTCGCCTGCGCCCAGACATACTTGCCGTCGGCGCCGGCCACGGTAAACCCTTTCAGCGTTTCGCCCTTGGCCACCAGCCCGCCGCCCACGCTGTCGAAGCTCAGACGCACGGCGCCTCCCTCGGCCTTCGCCCCGGCCACCAGCGGCCCCGAGTACACGAGCTTCTGATCGTAGGCCACGGCCAGAGCGCCCAGCGCCAGCCGCCGCCCCACGTCGAGCTTGTTCTTCGGATGAATGTCTTCGGCTTCGCCGATGTCAATCGCCACGGCCATCGCCGTCTTCGGCACCGCCGACAACGTCAGTCGCTGCACGTTGCGCAGCTCTGCCCAGGCGCTCTCGGTGGGCTCCTCGTAACGGGCCCGGTAGTTGGCGATCTGCACGTACACGAACGGAAACTCGCCCTGGCCCCACTCGTTCCGCCAGGCGTGAATCATCCCCGGAAATGTCAGGCGGTACTGTGCGGCGCTGCCGGCATCCGATTCGCCCTGGTACCAGATAACGCCGCGAATGCCATAGGGCACCAGCGGCCGTATCATCCCATTGTAGAGGCCGCACAACCGTCGCATGCTCTCGGTGATGCGTTCCGGCTTGCGCGGCGCCCGGCCGCCTTCGGCCTTGGCCTTGTCGGCCGCGACCTGCCATTCGGCAAGCTCTTTCTGAAAGGCCGCCTCGTCGAACGCCGCCACCTTCGCCGCCCACGACTCCAGCCCGGCCTTTGCCGTCGGCGCCGCCGCCAGCAACGACTCCTGGCTCATCCACGCATCGATCCTCGATCCTCCGACCGAACTGACGATGAGCCCGACGGGTACATTGAGCTTCTGATGCAGTTCGCGGCCGAAGAAGTACCCCGCGGCCGACCACTTCAACACCTCACGGCCCTGGCAGACCGACCACTGCCCCTTCACGTCGGCCGCAGGCTCGCCCGCCACGGCCCGCTGGACCGTGAACATGCGGAGCTGCGGGTAGTTCGCCTCGGCAATCTGCTTCTCGCTCTCCGGGCTGCCGCCCCGCCCAAACACCCCGGAACCTACCCGCATTTCCATGTTGCTCTGCCCGCTGCACAGCCACACCTCGCCGACCAGCACGTCCTTGACCGTCAGCGTGTTGGTGCCGGCAACCGTCAACTCGTGCGGACCGCCGGCCTTCAACGGGCCCACCTCCACCGACCACCGGCCCTGGGCGTCGGCCGTCGCCTCGCCCTTGGCGCCGGCCACCGACACCGACACCTTCTCGCCGGCCTCGGCCGTGCCCCAGATGCGAACCGGTCGCTCCTGCTGAAGCACCATCCCGTCGCTGAAAAGCGCCGCCAGACGGACCTCGGCCCGCGCAGTCGGAACCGCGATCGCCAGTGCCGACATTGCCGCCAGGACTGCCGCCTTGAAACGCATCATGACACAGCCTCCTTCATCACCTGGAAACCAACGCCGTCGTCACAACGTCACGACGCCTTTTCGCTGTCGCACGGCCATCCTGGCCCTGCACAGCGCGGTTCGTCCACGGGCAAGATGCCCATGCCGCGATGCCGCGCTGCCTTACTGATAAACCCTCTCAACAGACAACCGGCCCGCCGGATCGCTTCCGACGAGCCGTCGCATAAACCATGGTGCGCGGGGAGGGACTCGAACCCTCACAGGTTGCCCCACAGGAACCTAAATCCTGCGCGTCTGCCAGTTCCGCCACCCGCGCTCAGCGCGCTGCACCACGTCACAGCCCCAGGACGTCCTGCATCGAGTAGAGGCCCGCCGGCCGCCCGGCCACCCACAGGGCCGCACGCAACGCGCCGCGAACGAACGTGTCGCGCGTCGAGGCCACGTGACGCAACTCCACGCGCTCGCCCAGCGCGCCGTAGATAATCGTGTGCTCGCCGACGATGTCGCCGGCACGCACCGCATGAATGCCGATCTCGCCCTCGCCGCGCGGGCACGTCCCTTCGCGACCGTAGCATGCATCGTCGGCCAGGTTGCGGCCGGTGGCCTCGGCAATGGCCTTGGCCAGCCCCAGGGCCGTCCCGCTCGGGGCGTCCTTCTTGAACCGGTGGTGCGACTCGACGATCTCCACGTCGTACGCCGGACCCAGCGCGCGGGCCAGGTCCGCCGCCGTTTTCAGCAGCACGTTGACCCCGACGCTCATGTTCGGCGCGTGAACCACGGCCACCTTCCTCGCCGCTGCGGCCAACAGCTTCTCGGCCTCGGCATCCAGCCCGGTCGTGCCGATGACCATGGCCACGCCCGCCGCGGCACACTCGCCCAAGCGGACCTTCGTCCCGGCCGGCAGGCTGAAGTCGATCAGGACGTCCACGCCCGACGCCGGCAGCCGCTCGGCCACCGCCACGCCCAGACGCCCCAAGCCGGCCAACTCGCCCGCGTCGGCGCCCAGCGACTCGTGGCCCGCCGATTCCAGCGCCGCCGCAAGCGACAACCCCTCGGTCTCGACGCACAGGGCCACCAGACGCCGGCCCATGCGCCCGGCCGCTCCGTTGACCGCCACTCGCACCGCGCCACTCGCGTTCACTGGTCCAATCCCTCAATCACTTTCACGATCGCGTCCATGTTGTCTTCGACCACCACCGGCCGGTTCGCGAAACTCGCCCGATCGACGTGGTAGTCCTTATACAACTCCTGCAACTCCCCGTCGCTCCTGGTGTGGTAGTTCACCGTGATGTTCGGATCCTTCAGACAGTGACCCGTCAGAATGCACACCACACGCTCGCCCGGGTCGATCACGCCACGGGCCACCAGCTTCTTCGTCCCGGCGACGCTGGCCGCGCTGGCCGGCTCGCAACCCAGCCCGCCACGGCCCACCTGGGCCTTGGCGTCGAGGATCTCCTGATCGGTCACCTTCTCCACAACGCCGCCGGTCGCCTCCAGCGCCCGAAGACACTTCTTCAGATTCACCGGCCGGTTGATCTCGATGGCACTGGCGGTGGTCTTCGCCCGCCGCCCCTCGGCGTCCATCCGATCATAGAACGCCTTGATCCGCGCATCGTCGGTGCGGCCGCCGTTCCACGTCAGCTTCTCGTCGTTCACCACGCGATACAGCGTGTCGGCCCCCGCCGCATTGATGATCGCGATCCGCGGCGGCTTCTTGATGAGCCCCAACTCCTGGAGCTCGATGAACGCCTTGCCGAAGGCGCTGGAGTTGCCCAGGTTGCCGCCCGGCACCACGATCCAGTCGGGCGCCTGCCACCCCAGCGCCTCCAGAACGCGGTACATGATCGTCTTCTGCCCTTCCAGGCGGAACGGGTTCAGGCTGTTCATCAGGTAGATGCCGAACTTCGCCGCCACCTGCTGCACGCGGGCCATGCAGGCGTCGAAATCGCCCTTCAGTTGCAGCGTCGCCACGCCGTAGTCCAGCGCCTGGGCCAGCTTGCCGTAGGCGATCTTGCCGCTGCCGACGAAGACCAGGCCGCTGATGGTCCGGTTGATCGCCGCATAGACGGCCATCGAGGCGCTGGTGTTGCCGGTGGAGGCACAGGCCGCCCGCTTCGCGCCGACCATCTTGGCGTGCGTGAAGGCCGCCGTCATGCCATTGTCCTTGAACGAGCCGCTCGGATTCAGCCCCTCGTACTGAAGGTAAAGCTGTCCCGGGTTCATCCCGGCAAACGGCGCCACGCGGTCCGCCTGCTGAAGAATCGTCTGGCCTTCACCCAGGGTGATGATGTCGGCCTCCGGGGCGAACGGCAGCAACTCGCGGAACCGCCACACGCCGCTGAACGACAGCGGCCGGCCGCGCTCGGCCCAGCGACGCTCGAACCCGGCCAGACGGGTCGGCACGCCGACCTTGTCCCAGCGGTACCGCACGTCGAGCAGGTCGCCGCATCGCGGACACGCGAAATACGATTCTCGGACCGAGAACTCGGCCCCGCACCCGTGGCCGATACACTTCTGATACGCCACATCACCCATGACACGCCTTCTCCACAGCGGGTATCACGTCGCAGACGGGACTACGGGACGCCTCCTGAGGCCGCCAGAATATCCCCCCCGCCGCCGCCGGACAAGCAAAAAGCCGCCCGCCGCCCGGCCCGCAGCGCGACCGACGTTTCCGATGCCGCCACAGGACACGAGCCTCGACAAAAACGCCGGCAGGCGACCGCTGAGGATCGTCCGCCGGCGTGTGTATCTCAAAGCTGCCGATCAAGAGGGAGGCACAGAGTGTGCCTGATGGCAAGCCTATTTCTTCCTGCGGAAGAACAGGCCGAACGCACCCAGACCAAGAAGACCCATGGTCGTCGGCTCGGGAACGGTCGTGAAGGCAAAGTCGTCGTAGCAGACATCCGTCCAGCCGCAGTTGGCCAGGGTGATGCCGCCGAACATGACGTTGTTCGGCGTGCCAAGGATGCCGATCAGGTCACCCGTGGTGCTGGAGTAGACAGCGAAGCTTTCCAGCGGGATTTGCACCAGGGTCGATCCGCCCGCGGCAATCTCCGGCAGAGCGACGGTGACCGTCGCCTTGCGTTTCCCAGCCGACAACGCGGGCAGAAGGGAATCCTGCCAGGCGAGAGTCACGGCCAGGTTCCTCGCCGTCAGGGCGGCCGTACCGAGATTGTAGACAAGGAACTCGAAATGCGTCACTCCGGCCGGCCAGTCCGCCTCTGCAAGACGCTTGCTGGTCTGATAGCTATTGAATGAATCAACGCCCAGCAACCCCAGTTCATTGTAGGAAGCTCCCGCATGAATGGCGTAGTTGCTGCCATCGCCGGCCACGTCGTAAAACGTGAAGCCGCTCGCATTGGTCTGCCACGTGGCATAGGTCAAGCCATCTGCCATCAGCAGGGGCGACATGGCATCCATGTCGTTGAAATCATCGATCAACAAATAGGCCGCCGACGCCGACCCCCCCCAGATCACCGAAAGACACACAGCCAGAATGCCTGTCACTGCTCTCTTCATCACGTGTTCCTCCCATAAAGAAGTGAACTGCCCTTGCGTGTCACAGCAACCCGATTCCAAACCACCACCGGTGTAATGAAAGACGTGCATGCGACCACCGTCACTTGGGTTCTCATCATGCGGAGGCTTCCCTCAGACCCAACCGACCCCGCCGCATCCCGCCGTTGCAGCTTCCCGGGCCACCCGCGGTCCGTCGCCTCCCCCGAAGCACCTTAAGTATGCGGTACAGGGCATGCCCAAACAAGCGTCGCAGGCCGTTCTCGCCGACAACGCAAGGGGCTCATGGGAGAATCCATAAATGGTTATCAGGCAGTCCGTTATGGCGTCGCTAACGCAAAATGCTTGCTCCAGCGGCCGTTTTTCGACGACCTGCCGTTGCATTTACTGGACGGGTTTGCTACGATTGTGTTACAGATTCATGCTACAGACAGGACATCACATGACCAAGAACCAACGGGCCTACCTGCACCTTCTGCGACATCTGATCTCCGGTGACTGGTCGCCCGGGCAGCGGATACCGTCGGTGCGCCAGCTGGCCGCCGAGCTGCAGACCTCAACACGGCCTCTTCAGGTCGCCCTGCGGGCGGCCGCCGACCAGGGGTTGCTGCGACTCCACGAGAAGTCGCGCGCCGAAGTGCTCCCGGATGCAGCCGACCGGGCACGGAAGCTTCTGGCTGCGACCTCCAGTCAGCCCAGACTGCGGAGACTCGCTATTCTGATGCCAGACAACCTCTATCCGCTGACCGAGTCGCCTTTCCAGGCCGAGGTCGCGCAGGCCATCTCCAAGGCGGCCATCGGCCGCGGCCTCGGCGCCGAAGTGGTGCCCGCGCCTCAAAATGGGCACACGGAATTCGCACAGAAGATTGCCGCCGGGTTCGACGCCGCCATCGTGATCGACCTGCGCACCAGAATGCTGGGGCTGGCGTTCGCCCTGCGACACCGGAACTTCCCGCTGATGCTGTTTCGCAAGCACATTCCAGGTCAGGACATCCCCTCCGTTATGACCGACGATCATGGTGCCGCCCGGCGGCTCGCCCAACTGCTGGTGCGACTGGGACATCGCAACCTGTGCCTGGTGTCCGTTCAGCACGAGGAACTGCTCAGCGGTCTACGATCGCCTACCGAGCAATGGACCGATTGTCTGCGTGATGCCGGCGTCCTTGGAGAATGCACCTTGCCGGTGATCTGCTATCCAGGGTGGGACCTCATGGGCGCCATCGGGCACGTCCTCGGACTCAGACCGCGCATCACCGCCCTTGTCCTGGGCTATCCGGACATGCTCTTCATGGTCAAGCCCTGCGGCTACTTCGAACGGATACGCGTGCCGCACGACATGAGTGTCGCGACCATGGGCGTCGGACGCGGCACCTATCGTCCGCCCACATGGCCGCCGGTCACCTCCTTCGAGTTGAACGTCCCGCGCGCCGCCGAACTGATGGTGACCGGCATCGAGTCCATGCTGAACGGCAATACCGCCCCGGCCAGCATCCGCCTGCCGCTGGACATTGTGATCACCGACAGCGTCGGACCGCCCCCGCCGCCCGACGTGCCGTGACCTGCCCCCCCCCCCAGCCGACAAACCAAGAGCCGCTGCGGCTGGTGGCGTCGGCGCATGTCACGTTCGCAGAGACGCTTGTCGCCCGCGTCGTGGCTTGTCTCAGATCGGCGCACGGTTTCCCACGGCGAGCGGCAGGGCGACCGGCTGTTGGGGTGATCGGGGAACTGACGCTCCTCCGATCACGGGGCAGAAGACTCCAGGAGCTTCAGGCAGAGGGCCCGCTGGTCGTCCGTCAGTTTGCGGAGCGGGTCGGGCATGAGGTCGTCGAGGTCCAGGGCGCAGCGGGCCTGACGGGCGGCTTCGGCCGTCTCGCCGTAGCGGCCGAGGCACTCGGCGTAATCGACGCGAAACTGGGCGCGGGTCGGGTAGCGCGTCACCACCTGCCGCCAGGCGGCCAGGGCCTCGTCGCGGATGTCCACGTCGGGCGCGATGTCGGCGGCGCTGCGGCAGGCCATGGCCAGCATGTGCCAGGTGGGAACATCCGTCGGATCGACCGCCAGGACATCGGCATAGATGGCGAGAACTTGTCCGATGGCAGCGCGGGCGGCCTCCTGCGTGCGGTCGGCGTCCGCCTGAAGCCTGTCGCGCAATCCCGGCTCCTCGGCGGCGGCCGCCTTGCTGCGTAGAAAGGCGGCGTGCTCATGCAGAGCCGTCGCGGCGCGCCAGTAGCCTTCGGCGGCGCGGACGTCGGGTTCGGTCCAGCGAAGCCATGCCGGCGCAGCCTGGGCGGCGCGGTGCAGCGTATCGCGATAGTCGGGGAACGCCTGAACGTTGAACCCCCCGGGAAACACCTCCCGCGCCTTGTCGCGGGCGGCGGCCAGTTCGTCGAGGCTGCGGCTCACAGGCACCAGCAGCGCGCCGCCGTAGAGAACCACTATGGCCAGTACGGCGATCACGGCGACGGCTCGGCGGACCGGGGATTCCAGCGAGACGATGATGCGGCGGGACCCGTCGGCGGTAGCCACGGCCAGGGCGACGAGCAGGTACGCCGTCGCGGCGGTAGGCAACTCGCTGAAGCTGAACGAGACCTGCCCCTGGAGCAGAAAAGCCGCCAGGGCGCCGAGGACGCCGGCGCGGAGCCAGCGGTTACTGCGGTCGGCCAGGGACGGAGCGTCTTCCAGGCCGGCGCCGATGGCGCCGACGAACGCCGCCGTCATGAGCAGGAACGTAACGAGCGTTTCCAGCAGAACGTACGCCAACCCGCCGTCGGACACGCTGCGGAAGCGGAACACCAGGCCGACCAGCACCACGAGGACGCCCGCGCGGATCATCGGCCGCCACAGGACCGGCATGGGCCACCGCGGCTCGGCGAACGTGCGGCCGCGACGGAGGCACTCGCGCAGGGTCGCTGCCGCCAGAATGACCACTCCGGCCAGGCCAAGCGGGCCGAACTCCGCCCAGGCCCGGACGAACAGGTTGTGCGGGTCGCGGATCTCTTCGGGGGCGTGCGGCAGTTTGTGAGCGAGGTAGTGCGAACCGAAGTTGCCCGCGCCGACGCCGGTCAGCGGATGGTCGCGGATGACGCCCCAGGCCCCCTGCCAGTAGTCGAGGCGGAATTGCAGGCTCTTGACGGCCTCGGGCGCGAGGCCCCGTTGCCAGACGACGCCCAGGACCGCCGCGGCGACGATGGCCGGCGCCACGATCAGAACGATCCGCAGAGCACGGCGGCGCACGGTCGCCAGAACGGCCATGACATAGGCGCCGGCCACGAGCGAGGCGGCGCCGGCTCGGCTGCGGCTCATCCAGATGGCGGCTCCGGCGGCGGCAAGCACCACCGAGAGCACCACCGTCGCGGCGATGGCAACGGACTTCGGCTGCCTGTCGGCCTGTCGCTCGGTCAGGCGCCGCGCGTGGCCCACAAGCAGCGCCAACGCAGCCAGACCGCCCATCGCCAGGTAGTCGGCCATGAGGTTCGGGTGGTAGAAGGTGCCGAACACGTCGCCGGCCATTCGGTTGCGGAACATCTGCTCGTCGGGCGAGTCGGGACGGATGCCGTTCTCGGCGAGGATGTCGAGGCGGTACTCCATGAAGTAGTCCAGCAGCGCGCCGTGAAGGGTGACCTCGCCCAGGACAGCGGCCGCGGCCGTGACCAAGGTTCCGGCAACCAACGCACCGAGCAGCCAGCGGATGCGCTCACGGTCGTCCGCGACCATCAGACACGTAAGGAAATAGAGAGCGCCGAAGGCTGCCTCGACGGCGCCGAGAACGGCGGCATAGCGGTCCGAGGCCCGCCAGGCGGCGACGGCGGCGCCGGCGGCCATGAGGAGAGCCCCGAGGACGGTCCACGTGGCGGGCAGCGGAAGGCGACGGCATCGGACGGCGTCGAGCACGGCGGCGGCAAACGTCAGCAGGATCAACGCGCCCATCCAGAGAAGGGCCTGGGTGCCCGGGAATCCGCCCGTGCCGCCGATCTGTAGCGTGCTGGCCAACATCGGCATCAGCACGGTGACGGCCACGAGGCCGATGAACGCGAGGGACATCGGCCGCCGCGACGGTGCGGCGGCGAGCACCGGGGGGACTGTCGAGGATGTGGCCTTGCGCGTTCGAGCGCTCATGGTCTCCCGGCCCCGGTCCTTACGACACGTTCGAAAACGGCAATGACGGCGAGGATGGCCAGCGTCTGGGCGAAAACAAGAACGGCTTCGAGCGTGTTGGCGCGGCGGAGCATGACGGCGCCGAGGCTCGTGGTGAGCGTGGCCAGGTAGATCGTCAGCACGGCCGCCCGACGCGACAGGCCGATGGCCACAAGGCGGTGGCTGAAGTGGTTCGTGTCGCCGACGAAGGGGCTCTTGCCGCGGGCGAGGCGGATGAGGGTGACCGAAGCGAGGTCATAGAGCGGCACGGCCAGCAGCACCAGCGGCAGGAACGGGCTGAAGAGGCTGCGGCCGGCGTCGGGGCGGTAGTACTCGCCCTGGACGGCCAGAACGGCAATGAGGAACCCGACGACGAGGCTTCCGGCGTCGCCGAGAAAGACCGACGCAGGCGGAAAGTTGTAGGCCAGGAAGCCTACGAGCGAGCCCGCGAGCACGGCGGCCAGGACGGGCACGAAGACCTGTCCGGCGGCGGCCGTGACGGCGGCCAGCACGGCCAGGACGATGGCGGCGATGCCCGCCGAGAGGCCGTCCATGTTGTCGAGGAAGTTGAAGGCGTTGGTCACGGCGACGATCCAGAGGAACGTGACCACCTGACCGAGCCAGGGCACAGGGACGAAGAACGTGGCCTGGATGCCGAGTCCCCAGACAACGAAGGCCGCGGCAGCGCACTGGACGGCGAGCTTGGGCCAGGGCGACAGACGTCGGCGGTCGTCCACCAGGCCGACGGCGAAAAGCAGGGCCGCGGCGGCAAGAAGCCCGAGGAGCATGCCGGCGCGAGAGAGGACGCCGCCGGCGTGCAGGCGGAGCAGATCGGCGCCCGGCAACGGTTCGACAGGCAGACGATCGCGGAAGGCGACCAGGGCCACGGCGGCGCCGACCGTCAGGATCACGGCCGCCAGGACCCCTGCCCCGCCGCCGTAGGGCATGGCGGCGGCGTGAATCTTGCGCGGGCCGGGATGGTCCACGAATCCGATGCGCAGGAACGCGCGGCGGGCCAGGCCGACCAGAACGAGCGAGACGGCGCAGGCGACCGCGAACGAGAGCACGAGCACGACGGTCATGGGCGTCGCGACTCCTTTCGCTGGGCCATGAGCCGCTCGCGCACGCGCGTAAGGAACGCCTGGTACTGCGGCGTGCGGAAGTCGGGGTAGGTCCACTCGTAGCACTGCCAGCCGCCGCGCGTGAAGCCGAGGGTTGTCTCGGCGTAGACGCCGTCGCGGAGGTAGATGCGGTGCGTGTAGTCCTTGCACGAGGCCAGGACAAGCTTGGCGGGCGTGAGGTAACCGGGGTCGAGGTTCACAGGCCGCCGCGCCGCCGACCAGCGTCCCGAGGCGGCCAGCGAGCGTTCGAGGTCGTTGGTGCGGCGCTTGATGCCGGGCAGGTCGGCCGGGTCGATCAGGCGGTCCATGGCGACGAAACGTCGCAGGAGAGGGTGGCCCATGTCGGCGCGGTAGTAGTCGGTGAAGTCGTGGCTCATGACGTCGCTCTGGAGATCCACGGGGCCGCAATGCTCGGCGAGCGCGACCTCGGCGGCCGCCATCGCCTCGGCCCAGGCCGACAGCATGCCGACGATCAGCTTGACGGGCTCAGGCTCTCGGATGTCCGCCATGGAGCCTCCAGCGAAAGCGATGCAGGTACCGCACGGAACCTCACTCGCACAAGCACAGGAAGCCATCGCCCCGCCCCGGAAACCAGTGCGTGCGTCAGTCTTTGTTCAGCGCGGCCAGGCGCGAGCGGACTTCGGCCGTCAGGTGCGCGGCCACGTCGGCCACGGGCACCTTGACGGTCTCGCCCGAGGCGCGGTCGCGGACTTCGAGCGAGCCCTCCTTCAGGCCGCGGCCGCCGATGGTCACGCGCAGCGGCACGCCGATCAGGTCGGCGTCGTTGAACTTCACGCCGGCCCGCGCGTCGCGGTCGTCCAGCAGCACTTCGACGCCGGCCGCCTGGAGCTCCCGGTACAGCTTCTCGGCCGCGGCCATTTCCTCGCCATCGACGCGCAGCGGCACCAGCAGCACGTGGTACGGCGCCAGGGTCATCGGCCAGACGAGTCCCTGCTCGTCGGCCAGTATCTCCACGGCGCTGGCGACGATGCGGTTGACGCCGATGCCGTAGCAGCCCATGATCATCGTGTGACTGGCGCCGGCCTCGTCCTGGTAGGTGGCGCCCATAGCCTGGCTGTACTTGGTGCCGAGCTTGAAGACGTGGCCGATCTCGATGCCGCGGCAGATGGCGATGGCGGCGCTGCAACGCGGGCAAAGGTCGCCCGGCACGACGAACCGCAGGTCGTGGACCCGGTCGAGCGGGAAATCGCGGCCGGGGTTGACGCCCGTCACGTGCGCGTCGGCTTGGTTGGCGCCACTGGCGGCGTTGACCATGACGCTGACGGCCTGGTCGAGGTAGACGGGCACCTTCTGCTTCAGGCCCACCGGCCCGGCGAACCCGACCGGCGCGCCGGTGACCTCAAGAATGGTCCGCTCGTCGGCCAGCTGGGCCCCGGCGCCGACCACGTGGGCCAGTTTCATCTCGTTCACGTCGTGGTCGCCGCGGACGCAGACGACAAAGGGCTTGCCCGCGCCGTCCACGTAGACGAGCGTCTTGATCATCCGGTCGGCGCTGAGGCCGAGGAAGGCCGTGACCTCGTCGATGGTTCGCTGGTCGGGCGTCGCGACGGTCTTCAGGTCGGCCAGCGGCGGCTTCTCGGCGGGCGCCGGCAGGGGCTGCGCAGTCGCCTTTTCCATGTTGGCCGCGTAGCCGCACTGCGGACATTGGACCAGCTCGTCCTCGCCGGCGTCGCAGGGCACCATGAACTCGCTGGACGCAGAGCCGCCGATGGGGCCGCTCTCGGCCTCGACGACGACGTACCGCAGACCGCAGCGGCTGAAGATGCGGCAATAGGCGTCGTACTGTTTCTGGTACGACTTCTCCAGCCCGGCCACGTCGCAGTCGAACGAGTAGGCGTCCTTCATCAGGAACTCGCGAGACCGCAGCACGCCAAACCGCGGCCGGATCTCGTCGCGGAACTTCGTCTGGATCTGGTACAACGTCACCGGCAACTGCTTGTACGAGCTGATGAAGTTGCGCACGACGTCGGTCACCACTTCCTCGTGCGTCGGACCGAGAATGTTCGTCTTGCCGTGGCGATCCTTGAAGATCATCAGGTCCGGGCCGAAGTTGGCCATGCGGCCGGACTCTTCCCACAGTTCCTGCGGCTGAAGGACGGGCATATGCAGTTCCAGGGCTCCGGCGCGGTCCATCTCCTCGCGAACGATCTGCTCGGCCTTGCGCAGGATGCGGTAGCCCAGCGGCAGGTACGTGTACGCCCCGGCCGTGAGCTTGCGGATCAGCCCGGCCCGGATCATCAGCCGGTGGCTGACCAGTTCGGCCTCGGACGGCACTTCCTTCAGTGTCGGAATCAGCGATTGGGTCCAACGCATGAATGCTTTCCTCGTACCCTCGAATCGGTGGCTGCTGGAAAAACGGCCCTCACACCCCGTGAGGGCCGTCATGATAGCTCAAACTCTCAGACCTTGCAACCGGCAGCCGCGCCGGCGACGCAGACGCCTAGCGCGTGTCAAGTTGCTCCCCTTCCGGGCTGCTGACGCCGAATCGTTCGCCGACGTTCCCCAGAAAGCCGACACTGTCCATACCGGCCGCCCGGTTGACGCGGACCTGCTCGCCCAGGCCGCCCGACGGATTGGCCACGGCGCGAACGCCGGGCTGCGACCCTTCGGGAACCGGCTCAAGGACGGCAACGAAGACGGCCCGTTTGCCGCTGCGGCGAACGATGACCACGGGCACACGGTCCTCCACGCTGCGAAACGGGCCCGTGGCCGTGAAGATCTGATCGCCCGGTCGGCCCACCATCGTCAGACGCAGAGCGAGGCCTTCGGTCTTGAAAACGGTCCTGATCTGCGGTTCGCTGAAGAGCAGGTCAAAACGGTCTGCATCGGAATCGGCACTGCCGTTCTGTCGTTGGGCCGCTGGAGCGTAGGCAGCAACGTCCTTCAGGTAGCCGTAGCCGGGCGTATTGCCGAGGGTCGCGTCGCTCTTCGGCAGATCGCAGGACGCCTTCTCGCCCAGGTTGTGGTACAGCCACTCGAAGGTGTGCTCCTTGTTGTCCGTGGCCCTCAGTTCGTCGACCACGAGCAGATAGGTCGGCGTGAGCAACAGAAACCGCCTGTGGTCCACGTTCGCATACGCGTCGCCGTCGTCGGTCACCACGGCGGCGTAGGACGGGTTGGCCTTGAAAGCGAGCAGTTGGCCCGTGGCGCCGGCCTGGTCCTTGCCGTCCACGAGGACCGCGTTGTGTCCGACGGTGGACTTGTACCACTGGGAGTGGATCGGCAGACGGTAGGCCTGGCTCTTGGCGCGGCCGGGATCGACGGCGAGTTCCTGGCCATAGCCAAAGAAGACGAACGATTGCTTGTCGTAGTGGCCGTGGAATCCGCCGTAGGGGCCGAAGCTCACGGCGGCGCTGAGGCGTCCGGGCCCGTCTGTGCGCAGGAGGGCGTGGCCGGTGCCGGGGAAGACCTTGCTGCCGTCGGCGGCCGGGGCGGCGCGCCGCGACAGGTCGCGCCCGTGGAACAGGCTCAGCCACGAGGGCTCCGTGCCCAGGGCCGTCAGAATCCGCTCGTCGCCGTAGACGGCGTAGGCCGGCTCGTTGGCGAAGTCTGCCCGGAGGTCGTCCTGCACGGCGTCGCCAAAGCGCGGCAGCGAGCCGTCGCCCATGCGGTAGTCGAAACCGAGCAGGTACATCCGCTTCAGCGACGGGTGGCTCCACAGGTCGATGCCCAGCCTCCGGGCGCCCTCGGCCAGGTGCGTCATGGCCATGAGCGTATAGTAGTGGTAGCCCCAGGAATTCTCGAACCACATGCCCTCGGGCATGACGCTGGCGGCCATCTGGAAAACGAAGCCGTTCTCCGGATCGGTCAGGGCCGCACGGACCAGCGCTTCGTCGCCCAGGAGGCCGCCGGCCCAGAGCAGCGCCGCATTGTGCCACGTCTGCCAGTTGCTCTTGCCCATGGTGTTCTTGGCGACGTTGGCCGCCACGGCCCGGATCAGGTCGCGCTCGATGCCCTGGCAGTCCGAGTCGCTCAGCGCGCCGCTGTCGCGGATCAGGTCGTACGCGGTCACCAGGTTGATCATCCACATGGCCTCGTTGAGCGTCTGCTCGAACATGTGGCCGGCGGACTTGTACTGCCAGCCCGACGGATCCATGGCGCCGATGTCCTTGCTCTTGTCGCCCACGCTGGCCGTCAGCATGGCGTACTTCAGGTACCGCGCGGCATACTCGCGCAGCACCCGGGCGGCGAACTCGGCGTACCTCTTCTCGCCCGTCACGGCCCAGGCCCAGGCCGCATCCTCGGCGCGGTAGGTGTTCTGCATGTGCGTGCGCCCGTAGAGGACGTTGTCGAACGGGTACCCGCTGTAGACCTCGCCGCACTTGGGACACTTGTGGTGATGAGCGTCCACAGTCTGAAGCGCCATCTGGCACTTCTCGCACTGGTACCACTGGTTGTGCTGCCCGCCCTCGGGGGGAATCTCCAGGGGACGTTTCATGGCCTCGTCGGCCCGAGCGAACCGTGCCTTCAGGGCGTCGTGGGCGGGCCCCGGGCTGGCCCAGGCCGCGCGCAGGCGGGCCAACTCCTCGGCCGTCGCGGCAATGGCAGGATATGTCGCCGGCGCTTTCACGGCAATCGTCGGCGGCCGCCACGCCGCGTCCTCGGCGGCCCGCGACGCACTCGCCAGCAACACCAGCACGACGACCGATCCCAGCAGAAGCCCGTTCATGGCGTGCATTGTCCGCTCCTTGAAAATGACACGAAGCAACCCTGACCTGTTAACCGTCCCGGCGGCTGCGGCAACCCGCGGAAAAACGCCGGAAATCACCGAACGCCCGTACGGGGATTCCGATAGAATCCAACTATCGGGATTCTACACGGAACACGGCGCGCGAGGCCGTCGAGACGATTGGAACGTACCGACCGTCGTCGGAATCCGGAGTTTTGACCCAGCCACCGAGGCTGGGGGGCATTGCGGGGAGGTTGGAGCGGACAGGGGCGGCCCGGCGCCGCCCCCGTCTGTTTCCGAACCTGCCGTTGCCCCGGCGGGCATTCTCTGGTACGATGATTCTCTTGCGATAACGCGATGCAACACGCACCGGAAGGAGATTCCCGATGGCCCGACGACTCTACATCAAGGATCTGGTTCGCGAGGGCGAACGGTTCGACGAGGTGTTCCTGCTGGCCGAAAAGGAGTTGAAAGCCGCACGGACAGGCAAGATGTTCATCCGCGGCTCGCTCCAGGACCGCACCGGCCAGGCCACGATGATGATCTGGGAAGCGACCGAGAAGTTCTACGAGGCCCTGCCGCGCGGCGGATTCGTCCGCACCAAGGGCCGCGTGGAGCTGTACCAGGGCCGGCCGCAACTGGTCATCGAGGCCTGCATCCCGGTGGACGAGAAAGACGTCACGATCAGCGAGTTCCTGCCCGCGACGCAGCACGACATCGGCCAGATGGAGGCCGAGCTGCGCGAGATCATGGCCACGATGGCCGAGGGACCCGTGCGGTCGCTCGCGCAGGCGTTTCTGGACGACAAGGAACTGATGGCGGCCTTCCGCCGCTCGCCGGCCGCCAAGACGTTCCACCACGCCTACATCGGCGGCCTGCTGGAACACACCCTCGGCATCATGCGCGTGGCACAGAAGATTCTGCCGCTCTATCCGCTTCTGAACGGCGACCTGCTCCTGCTGGGCGTCTTCCTGCACGACATCGGCAAGACGGCCGAGCTGAGCTGCGACCGCGAGTTCGCCTACACCGACGCCGGACAACTGGTCGGCCACCTCGTCATGGGCGTCGGCATGGTCCAGGACAAGGTCCGCCAGCTCCGGGCCGGCGGCTGCGACGTCCCCGACGCGGTCGTGCAGCAGGTGGAGCACATGATCCTGGCCCATCACGGCCAGTACGAATTCGGCAGCCCGAAGCTCCCGATGACCGCCGAGGCCCTGGCCCTGCACTTCCTCGACAACCTCGACGCCAAGCTCGTCGCCTTCGCCCAGGCCGTGGACAACCACCCCGTGGACGGCGACGCCTGGACCTCGCGGCAGTACATGTTCGACAATCAGATGCTCTTCCGCGGCGCCGCCGACGACCGCAAACGCAGCAGCGTTCCCGAGTCGGCCAACGAGCAGGACAACGGCGCCGGCGACGCACGCCCGCCGCGAAAGGGCGGCCTCGAATAGCCGCCCGACCCAACCCCTCCCCCTCCCAGGGGGAGGTGCCCCGAGCGCAGCGAGGGGCGGTGAGGATCCATCCGGGTGCTGCTTTGGAGCAACCACGCTGCCCGGCTCCATGGCCACGCGAGCGCGGTCATGCCACACGCGCCAACCGTAGGGGCGGCTCGCAGCAAGTCCCGAGCTTGGTCGCGGGGCGAGCCGCCCTCATGACCAGCCGCACACCGACACCGGCCGCTTCGCCTGGGCTGCGGCTCCACGGCGGGACCGACTGAGCGGCGGCCGGCTACTCCGAGGGATTGATCTTGCCGTCCTTCGCTTTCTTCAGCAGGTCGATCGCCTTGGTGGCAAAGACCTGGATCCACTCCAATTCCTCGGCCTGGTCGAAATCCCGCGGGAGGACTTCAATCGCTCTCATCGCATTCGTCGCGAGTGTGTCGAGGTCTTTCTGCGTGAATACACAGGAACTGACCTCCTGCTCCACTAGGAGAAACCGGCATCGCCCCACGTAAGTGTTTGGGTTTTCCTCACTCTTGCGAATCACATGCAGCGTCCAGAGATCGTCCGGCGCGCAGAACCGTTGGATGCGTTTGAGCAACACTTCGATCCTCGCCGAGCGGGCGTTCAGCGGCATCTTGGCAATCTCAACCAGTTCCTTGTCCCAGATGGCCCTTTCTTCTTGCAGTTGCGATGACAGTTGTTGTTGCCGCGAAACGATCTTCCTTCGGATCTGTGGGTCGGGATCGTCTTCAGGAAACACCTCCGTGGGCGCGTCGTGAACGTGATAGGTCCACCAATGGATGGCCTTGATATGCCACTCGGCGCACGGATCGATGCGCAAGGCGCGGGTGAGAATCTGGATGGCGCGATTGTCGAACTGATGACGTCCGGAAGTCGCGGTGGCCTGGGCGGACAGGCATTGCTGCCAGAGTCGGCGGAAGCGAGAAGCCCCATCGCATGTCCGCAGATACCACGACGCTTTGGCCAGCAGGTTCCTCTCCATCGCGACCGCACGGTCGTAGCTGCGGCTGTCGTTCACCTGCCCGAGCTCCCGCCTGAACGCCGTGTCAAACGCCATAAGCTCAGCGTCACGGCCCTGTGGGGCCTCGAAGGTCACTTCGACCACCTCGGAGATCTTCTCCTTGAGGACCTCGGTCCCCCCACGCCAGGTAACCGTGGCCCCGTCGTCGGTTGGCACAATGCTCTCGCCCACGACGAGGCGCGGACCGGCCGTTGCCACCTGAAGCTTCACTTTGCCCTCACTGCCGAGTGATACCTTGACGTCGGTGAATCCGGCGATGCCACCGACCAACACGATCAGTGCAGCGCCCATGCGGCCCGATGCTATCATGCCAACTCCTCTTTCTCAAGTTGCAGGCTCTCCGGCTCTCCGGGGGCTCTCGGGGACAACGTTCACGCGGAGTACCACTCCCACAAGCTCCCGCTCGACACCCACTGAGTCATTGCAGGTGCCAAAACCGTTGGGCGGAAAAAAATCTATGATTTCTGCTCTGCGCTCAACCAGCCGGGGGGGGGGGCGTATCGAGTGGGGGGGGCCGTGGCCACGCTGGCGGCCACATTCTCTGGTTGCTGAACCGACCTGAGAGAGGGCCCGTGACGCACCGCCCCCATCCGCACCATGGTCACTTTCCACAACGGTCTGGCCGAAGACCAGACGGCTGCGCGGGCCACAGCGGGGCGAGGATCAGCTATCGGTGTCGTGTGAATGACCCTGAGGGGCGATCTTGCCGGGGATGGCTCGGTTCACCCGGTTCAGTAGGTCGCCGGGTGCCATGCCTGTCCCGTCGAGCCTGTCCGACAATTCGTTGCGTGGTTCGTTGTTGCTGGGTGCCATGCCTGCCCCGTCAGGCATGGGCGAGTTCCCTTGCGCTTCCGCGTGGCTGCAAGCAGCCACCCTACGCCTGAGA
>JAAYDY010000009.1 GCA_012729015.1 Phycisphaerae bacterium
CGCCCCGGGTTGCTTGTCTCCGGTCCGAACAGTTGCCTGCGGGTGAGCCGGGAGTGTCCGTAGCGCGGTGATTGGGGCGAGTTCCGGCCTCGGCGCAGGGGGTACACGTGCGTCGAGGCCGCCCCTTCCTCTGCGTGCGAGCCTCACGATGTGCCGATGCGATGGCGGTTCAGGCGACGGCGGTCGTCCGCCTCCGTCCCCTCCTCGATGATGCTGCTCGCTGACATGCCCGCCGCCACGAGCGGCGAGCCAGGCCTCCAAGGCCCCTCGTCGAACCATCTCCCTCGCCAGCAGTGCTTCACTGGGTCGGTTCTGTGACCGGGGGTTGTCACTGTGGCCCACACGGATGGTTTTCGCTCGCAGCATTCTGCACAAGATGCTATACATTACTGGCAAAAGGGGGTGTACTGTGAATAAGAGCGTCTTCTACGCGCATAGCCTTCCACGTCGGCCCGAGTCCGAGTGGCAGCCGTTGGAGGCGCATCTGAAGAACGTGGCGGGGCTGGCGGCGCGTTTTGCCGCAGCTTTCATGTCGGGCGAGTGCGGACGCCTGGTCGGCCTATGGCACGATCTGGGCAAGTACCGGCCGGAGTTCCAACAGCGGCTGCATGACAATGCGATTGCAGCCGATCACAAGACAGCCGGGGCTTTGTTGGCTGCACGCTGGGGAAGCGGTTTGGCCAAGGCCCTGGCGATGGTCATTCTGGGCCATCACGGAGGTCTTCCGGACGCGGTTGCCGGCGAGGCGGGCAGCCCCAGGAGTCTGGAAGAACAGTTACGAGACTCTCTGCTCGATGTCGACCGGTTGTTGAAGGTGGTGCCGGCCGACATTCGAGAGGCCTGTCTCCCGTCCCCGCCGGCGTTTCTGAAGCCGGAGCCGGGGACTGATCCGTGCGTCGCGCGCTGTCGATCTGCCCTGTGGACGCGGATGCTGTACTCGTGCCTGGTGGACGCCGACTGGCTCGATACCGAAGACTTCCACGTGCCTGGTATGCGAGCGTGCGAGACGGCCGGTTTTGCATCAGTTGGCGAACTCCGACGGCGTTTGGACGCGGCGGTCGATGAGCGGGCCGCATCCGTCGCGCCCTCGGCGGTCAATGCGGCTCGGGCCGAGATTCTGGCCGCTTGTCGAACGGCGGCCGAGCGGCCTCCGGGCATCTTCAGCCTGACGGCTCCCACCGGCGGCGGCAAGACGCTGGCGGCGATGAGCTTCGCCCTGCGGCACGCCGAGCGTCATGGGCTCGAGCGGGTCATTGCCGTGGCGCCGTTCACCAGCATCATCGACCAGAATGCAGGGGTCTACCGCAGGGCGCTGGGAGCCGAGAACGTCATCGAGCACCACTCCAACGTGGACGCCGAGAAGGAATCCGATCGCAATCGCCTGGCGTCGGAAAACTGGGACGCGCCGGTCGTGGTCACCACGGCGGTGCAGTTTCTGGAGTCGCTCTTCTCGAATAAACCGTCGCGGTGCCGCAAGCTGCATAACGTCGCGCGAAGCGTCCTCCTGATGGACGAGGCCCAGACGCTGCCGGCCGACCTGCTGGTTCCTGTGCTCATGGCGCTCAAGGAACTGGTGCGCCACTACGGGTGCACTCTGGTGCTGTCCACCGCGACGCAGCCTGCGCTGGGCAAACGCGACGCCCTGCCTGACGGATTCGACGAAGTGCATGAGATGATCCAGGATGCGGCCGGCATGGCGGCCCGGTTGCGGCGAGTTGCTGTGGCCTGGCCCGATGTGGACGGACCGGGGGCCCAATGGCCTCAACTCGCGGCGGAACTGGTCGAGCAGCCACACGTGCTGGCGATCGTCCACCGACGGCAGGATGCCCGCGAACTGGCCGGGCTGTTGCCGCCGGAAGGGCGGTTTCACCTGTCGGCGCTGATGTGTCCGAAGCATCGCAAGGGAGTCCTGCGGCTGGTTCGCCGCGCTCTCGGGCGAGGGACGCCGTGTCGCCTGGTGGCCACACAGCTCATCGAGGCCGGCGTGGACGTGGACTTTCCCGTGGTCTATCGCGCCCTCGGCGGGCTGGACAGCATCGCCCAGGCGGCCGGCCGGTGCAACCGCGAAGGACGCCTGCTGCCGACGTTGGGCCAAGTGGTCGTCTTCCGGGCGCCGACCGACCCGCCCCCCGGGGCGCCAAGGAAAGGTCTGGAGAGCACCAGGTCGCTCCTGCGCCAACACGGCGGAGACCTGGACCTGACCGATCCGACCCTTCACGAAGAGTACTTCCGCAGCCTGTACCACAAGATCGAGAAGGATGCCCGCGGCATCGCCGCCGAGGAGAGCCGGTTCAACTTCGCCACGGTGGCCGCCCGGTTTCGCATGATCGACGACGCATGGACGCGGCCGGTGGTTGTGCCCTACCCCGGCGTCGCCCGCCGCCTGGAGCGCCTCCGCAAGGAAGGGCCGAACCGTCTCAGCCTGCGCGGCCTTCAGCCGTTCCTCGTTAACGTCCCGCTGAGGGACTACGAGAATCTGGAGAGTATCAGGGCTCTCGAGATCGTCGACGAGAGCGTTGCCGTGCTGACCGAACCTTTCCATCATCTGTACCACCGGGAGTTCGGGCTTGTGTTGGAGCCAGGGAGCTTGCCTCTGGCTGATCCGTCGCGATCTGTTGTCTGACCGCTGTCAGAAGGAGGAACCTGTCATGCCCATCGCCAGAAGTCCCACCCTTTCCCTCCGTGCTTCCGGCCCGCTGGCGTGTTTCACGCGGCCGGAACTGAAGGTCGAGCGGATGTCCTATCCGGTGATGACGCCCTCGGCGGCACGCGGGCTGCTGGAGGCGATTGCCTGGAAACCGGCC
The DNA here is from genome assembly GCA_012729015.1 of Phycisphaerae bacterium. Lineage (GTDB taxonomy): Bacteria > Planctomycetota > Phycisphaerae > FEN-1346 > JAACEH01 > JAAYDY01. The sequence continues at coordinate 2,805 of JAAYDY010000009.1, forward strand.
ATCCACTGGCACGTGGAGCGAATTCGTGTGCTCCAGGGAATCCGCTTCACGTCCTTCCGGCGGAACGAAGTCAACAGCCGCGCCGTCGCGCCGCCGGCCGCCGTCATCGCCTCGGGCGGCGAGGTGCGCCCCTATTTCGCCGACGCAGACCGGGCGCAGCGCAATACCGTCGCACTGTGCGACGTGGACTACGTCGTCGAGGCCCACTTCACCATGACCGACCGCGCCGGCCCGAGCGACAACGTCGCCAAGTTCGTGGACATCTTCCAACGTCGGTTGCAGCGCGGCCAGCATTTCCATCAGCCGTACCTGGGCTGCCGCGAATTCGCGGCCGACGTGCGTCCGGCCGACGGCGCCCCGCCGCCCATCGACGAAACACGCGACCTGGGCCTCATGCTCTGGGACATCGAGTTCGCCCCCGACGGCAACCGGCCGCTATTCTTCGAGGCGCGGCTCGACCGCGGGATCCTCGAAGTTCCCACCGAGTCGCCTGCCGTCAGAGCGAAGGGGGGTGACGCATGATTCTCCAGGCGCTCTACAAACTGGCCATGGACGAGCACCTCATGGCCGATCCGGACTATGAGATGAAGCCCGTGGCGTACCTGGTCCGGGTGGACCGCGACGGGCGGCTGCTGGGCATCGAGAGCACCAAAGAGACGCCGCCCGAAGCGGCTGAGGCGAAACGCAAGACCAAGCCGAAGCCGCAGGCCAAAGTCTTCTCGGTTCCGCGGGAGTCTGGCCGGACAAGCGGAGACCGAGCCTTCTTCCTGTTCGACAAGGCCGAGTATGTTTTCGGCATGGATCCCGAGGGCAAACGGGATTCTGCGAAACTCCGTCAGCGGGCCGATCTCTTCCTTCAACGCGTGCGGCAGTGCGCCGAAGAGACCGGCGATGAGGCGGTCGTCGCTGTCCGGACATTTCTGGACGATCTGGCTGCGGGAAGACAGCAGGTGGCCCTCGACAGTGAGGTGGCCGGAAACGACCTGTTCGCCTTTGTCTGCACCGCGGATCTGGATTGCCTTGTGACGGACAGGCCGGCCGTGCGCTGCTACTGGAAGAGTCTGCGACGCGACGCCGACTCCCAGGGCGACGTTTCCACGCAGTGCCTGGTCTCGGGCGAATGGTCCGTCCTTGTGGAGAAGCATCCGGTCCTGAAGTTCGTTCCCGGCGGCACGACGAGTGGCGTGTCGCTGGTCTCGTTTAACGCCGGCGCCTTTGAGAGCTATGGCTGGAAGGGCAACCAGAACGCCCCCGTCAGCCGCGAGGCGGCCGAAGCCGTCTCGACCGCTCTGAACCGCCTGCTCCATCCGAACCCGCCGGATCCCAACCATGTCGGCCGCACGCTGTCGCGCCGGAACCTCCGCCTGAGCGACGACACGGTCGTCTGCTACTGGGCGGAAGGAGCCACCGGGCAGGAACTGTGCGATGCCTTCCCCGCCCTCACGGAGGTCAATCCCGACGAGGTCAAGGCCGTCTACCAGTCGATCTGGAAGGGACGGCCGTACCGGCTTCCCGAGAACACGCCGTTCTATGCCATGACCCTGAGCGGCGCCCAGGGCCGGGCCGTCCTCAGGGACTGGTTCGAGAGTTCCGTCCAGGAGGTGGTCGATCACCTGGCGGCGCACTTCGCCGACCTGGACATCGTCCGCAACGCGGCGCCGCCCAAGGGCCAACCGCCGTCGCCGGCCATTCCCATGCGGTTCCTGCTGGAGTGCCTGGCGCCGCTCGGCAAACGCGAAGGCATTCCGTCGCCCCTGGCCGCCGAATTGCTCAGTGCCGCCCTGGGCGGCAGACCCTACCCGTACTCGATTCTCCAGCGAGCCGTCGAGCGGGCCAGGGCCGAGGCCGGACAGGACGATTGGGCGGCCGCTCAGCGCCGCGACGCCCGCGCCGCCCTCATCAAAGCCGTGCTCAACCGGCGCAAACGTCGTCATTCACAAGCCACAGACTATAAGGAGGTGACAAGAGACATGGACCCGACCAATCGCAACCCCGGCTACCTGCTCGGACGCCTGCTGGCCGTCATCGAGCGCATGCAACAGGAGGCCCTCGGCGACGTCAACGCCACGGTCATCGACCGCTACTTCAGCGGGGCCTCGGCAACGCCGGCCGTGGTGTTTCCGCGGCTGATGAAGAACCTGAGGCACCATGCCAGGAAGGCCCGTGACAGCGAGAAGTCGCGACGCACGGTCGGATGGCTTGAAGGCGTCGTCGATGACGTCGTGGCCGACATGAAGGACTTCCCGCTTGCCCTTCCGCTCGACCAGCAGGGTCTGTTCATCCTCGGCTATCACCACGAGCGCCATTGGCTGTGGATGAAGAAGGACGATCGAGAGAAACTTGAGGCCGATCGTCTGGCCGTCCAACCGTAATCCGAATACCGGGACTTGCATGAACCAGCTATCTCGAACCGAAACGCCAAGAATGGGAGAATGAAAATGACCGAGAAGAGCCAACTGCTTGACCGCCGCTACGACTTTGTCTTTCTGTTCGACGTCACCAACGGCAACCCCAACGGCGACCCCGATGCAGGCAACGCCCCGCGTATCGACCCCGAAACCGGCCACGGCTTCGTCAGCGATGTCTGCCTCAAGCGCAAGATTCGCGATTTCGTCACGATGGTCAAACGCGAATCCGACGGACGGCCCGCACCGAGCCACGACATCTATGTCAAGCACGGAGCGGTCCTCAACACTCAACACCAGAGGGCCTACGACGCCGAGGGCCTCAAGGCCGACGCCAAGGGAGCCGAGAAGGCCGGGCAGGTCTCCAAGGCGCGCGCCTGGATGTGCCAGACCTTCTTCGACATCCGCGCTTTCGGCGCCGTCATGACCACCGATGTCAACTGCGGTCAGGTCCGCGGTCCGGTGCAGCTGGCCTTTGCCCGCAGCGTCGATCCCATCACTCCGTTGGAGCAATCGCTGGTTCGCAAGGCCGTCACCACGCAGCGAGAGGCCGACGGGCAGATCGAGAAGCACGGCCAGATTACCGGCACCATGGGCCGCAAGGAACTCGTTCCCTACGCTCTCTACGTCGCCCACGGCTTCATCTCGCCGTACTTTGCCGCCGACACCGGGTTCACCCAGGCCGACTTGGCCCTTCTCTGGCAGGCCCTTCAGATGATGTTCGAGCACGACCGGTCGGCCACGCGCGGCGAGATGAGTGCGTGCCGCCTGATCGCCTTCGAGCACGAGAGCATGCTCGGCAACGCTCCGGCCCATCGGCTCTTCGAACGTGTTGCCGTCAGCCGCAAGGACGAGACGCGCCCGGCCCGCAAGTTCACCGACTACGAGGTCACACTCGACGAAGCGGACCTGCCTGCCGGAGTCAAGGTGCTCAAGCTGCTGTGAGAGGCGCGTGCCATGTTCAACGAGGACGACCTGTTGCCCATCTCGGCGCTCCAGCATCTGCTGTTCTGTCCGCGGCAGTGCGCCCTGATTCACATCGAGGGCCTCTGGAGCGAAAACCGCCTGACCGCCGAAGGGCGGCAACTTCATCAGCGGACGCACGAACCCCGCGCCGCCGAAATGCGAGGGGCGGTCCTCATCACTCGGAGCCTGCCGCTCAGGTCGCTTCGCCTGGGCCTGAGCGGCATCGCCGACGTCGTCGAGTTCCATCAAGCCAACGGCGACACGGGGCAACCCAACGTCGCCTCTGCCTGCGCCGATGGACAAACACCCGACGCCGTGGCTCTGGCGAATCGCCCGGGCCGCTGGCGACCGTTTCCCGTCGAGTACAAGCGCGGTCGCCCCAAGGCCGGCGACTTCGACCGCGTGCAGCTCTGTGCCCAGGCCCTCTGTCTGGAGGAGATGCTCGGCGTAGCCATCGCCGCCGGCGCCCTGTTCTACGGTCGCACCAGACGCCGCAAGGACGTTCTGTTCGATGCCGCCCTGCGGGCTCGCACCGAGCAGGCCGCCGCCGACCTGCGCTCGCTCGTCGCCTCGCGCCAAACGCCCCAGGCCGCCCGCGAGCCCAAGTGCAAGAGCTGTTCCCTCTATGATCAATGTCTGCCCGAACTCGCCGCAGGCCGACGCTCCGCCTTACGGTACACCGCCCATGCCATCGAGCAATCCCTGACCCAGCGGCCCGGCGAGGAGGCCGACCCATGAGACACCTGCTGAACACCCTGTTCGTCACCACCGAAGGCGCCTACCTGGCCAAGGACGGCCAGTGCGTTGCCGTCCGCGTCGAGAACCAGACACGCCTCCGCCTGCCCATTCACACCGTGGGACAGATCGTCTGCTATGGCCGCGTCTCGTGCAGCCCGCCACTGATGGGCTTCTGCGGCGAGAAGGGTGTGGGACTCTGTTTCATGTCCTCCAGCGGCCGGTTTCTGGCATCGGTGCAGGGACCGGTGCGCGGCAACGTCCTCCTGCGACGCCAGCAGTATCGCTGGGCGGATGACGACGGTGGCAGCGCAGCCATCGCCGCGGCCGTTGTGGCTGGCAAGGTGGCCAACGCCCGAACCGTGCTGCTGCGCGCACGACGCGACCACATCGACCAGCCCGACGGCCATCCGCTCCACCTTGCCGCCGAGCGCATGGCCGACGCCCTGCGCTGTCTCCAGCAACCAGGCCCGACGACCGACGTGGTTCGCGGCATCGAAGGCGATGCCGCCCGCGCCTACTTCGGCGTCTTCGACCACCTGGTCACCTCGCAGAAGCAGGACTTCTTCATGCGCGAGCGAAGCCGACGCCCGCCCCTGGACAACCTGAACGCGCTGCTCTCGTTCCTCTACGCCCTGTTGGTTCGCGAGGCCACCTGGGCACTGGAAACCGTCGGCCTCGACCCCTGCGTCGGTTTCCTGCACCGAGACCGCCCCGGCCGACCCAGTCTGGCCCTGGACCTGATGGAAGAGTTGCGGCCGGTCATTGCCGACCGCCTCGCCCTGTCGCTCGTCAACCGCCGGCAGGTGGCCGGCGACGGCTTTCGCCGCACCGAATCTGGAGGCGTCCTGATGGACGACGCCACGCGGAAAACAGTGCTCGTCGCCTGGCAGAAACGTAAGCAGGAGGAAATCACTCACCCGTTCATCAACGAGAAGATGCCCGTGGGACTCTTGCCGGTGGTTCAGGCCCAACTGCTGGCCCGCCACCTGCGGGGAGACCTGGACGGCTACCCGCCGTTCATCTGGAAGTAGCGGCAGAACGGCTGCTGCTGCGCCGTCGGCACACGGAGGTGAATCATGATGGTTGTGGTCAGCTACGATGTCAACACCGAGACGCCAGCCGGACGCCGACGCCTGCGCCGCGTGGCCAAGGTCTGTCAGAACCACGGCCAGCGCGTCCAGAAATCTGTCTTCGAGTGCCTGGTGGACCCGGCTCAGTGGACCTCCTTGCGAGGACATCTCCTGGACGAGTACGACGCAGAGCTGGACAACCTGAGATTCTACTTCCTGGGCGCCAACTGGCGGCGCCGGGTGGAGTGCCACGGAACCGGAACCGATATCGACCAGGAAGGCCCTATCATTGTCTGACCGCTCCGCGAACCCGATGCGCACGGTCGAACCCCGAGAGGTTCGCGGAAGACAGAAGGTGGTGTGCGACAAGAGTTTGCAACGGTCCGCTCTTTGACAAGTGAGGCGCCCCGACTGAAGAGAACCGAGGATCGCGAAAACCGACTCGTAATGCTATTGCCTGGAACAGGTTAAGTGCTGCACAGTCGCCCCCCACGCGGGGGCGTGGATTGAAACTCGATCTCGCTCACGCCGCCGGCCAGCGGCGTGAACGTCGCCCCCCACGCGGGGGCGTGGATTGAAACCTGGATCGAGCAGGAGGACGTGGCGGGCGGCAAGAGTCGCCCCCCACGCGGGGGCGTGGATTGAAACTCCACGCTCGACGTGCTGCCGGCCAGGGGCGTAAGTCGCCCCCCACGCGGGGGCGTGGATTGAAACAACGCCGCTGACGGCTCCGAGAGCGAGTAGGAGTCGCCCCCCACGCGGGGGCGTGGATTGAAACTACCTTGTATAGATTTTTTCCACCTTGTAGCGACGTCGCCC
>JAAYDY010000093.1 GCA_012729015.1 Phycisphaerae bacterium
CAGGAATCGCGTCAGCGGCCGCCGGCAAGTCAGGCGGGGCCGGCGGGCAGCGGCACGGGTGAGCCGGCGTCGCGGTCGTTGCCGCACGGAGGCGCCGGCACGGGCGGCGGAGGCCGAGGGCAGTGAGGCTTGCCCATGCCTGACGGGGCAGGCATGGCACCCGACTTGGTGTTGAGAGGTTGGCCGGAGACGACGAGCCGGTGTCGCGACAAAGGAAGAGGCCATGAGTTTCGTGCAGCGATTCGAGAAGGCGGGCAACAGCGGTCGGGTGTTTCGTCCCGCTCCGTTCTGGTCGTGGAACGACGAGCTGAACGTCGACGAGGTGCGTCGGCAGATCCGGGAGATGGCCCGCGGGGGCTTCGGCGGTCATTTCATGCACTCTCGGATCGGTCTGGCGTCGCCGTACCTGGGGACGGAGTGGATGGAGTCCGTGATCGCGGCGTGCATCGAAGCCCGCGACACGAACGTGCAGCCGTGGCTGTACGACGAGGATTGCTGGCCGAGCGGCAACTGCGGCCGGCGAATCACGACGGGCCGCCCGGACCACCAGGCGAAGGTTCTGTACTACGAGATCGTGCGTCCGGCGAATTTCCGCCCGGAGCCGCAGACCGTCGCCGTGTTCGTCGGGCAGAAATCGGGCGACGGGCCGCTCACGGGGTTCCAGCGCGTGACGGACGTGGGGGAGGCGCGGTCGCTGCGACTGAAGAGCGGCGAGGCGATGGTCCATTTCGCGTATCGCACGCACGAGTACGTGGACGTGCTGAACCGCGCGGCCACGGGCCAGTTCATCGAATCGACGCACGAGGAGTACCGTCGGGCGGCGGGCCGGTTCTTCGGCACGACGGTCCCGGGGATGTTCACCGACGAGCCCCTGGTGATGAACACGCGGCCGGGGGCGGCGTGGTCGCTCGAGCTGCCGGAGTTCTTCCGACGCAGCGCCGGGTACGATCTGCTGGACCACCTGCCGGCGCTGTTCTTCTCCGTGCCGGGCGGACAGAAGGTCCGGTTCGACTATCACCAGGCGCTGCTCCGCCTGTTCCTGCTGGCGTTCACGCTGCCGCTGTATCAGTGGTGCGGCCGGAACAAGCTGATGCTGACGGGTCACTTCATGGGCGAGGACTCGTGCCTGTCGCAGGTGCAGTACGCCGCGGCGGTGATGCCGCACTACGAGTACATGCACATGCCGGGGGTGGACCACCTGCGTCGGTGGATCACGTCGCCGGTGGGGCCGAAGCAGGCCTCCAGCGTGGCGAACCAGTTCGGGCGCAGCCGCGTCCTGAGCGAAATCTGGGGCGCCAGCGGCCACAACGTGTCGTTCGAGCAGTTGCGGTGGATGGCCGACTGGCAGATGGCCTTCGGCGTGAACTTCCTGTGCCCGCACCTGTCGTTGTACTCGATGCGCGGGTGCCGCAAACGCGATTACCCGCCGAACCTGTTCTTCCAGCAGCCGTACTGGTCGCACTTCAAGCGCCTCAGCGACACGCTGTCGCGGACGGCGGCCGTGGCGGCGACGGGCGAGCTGGTGGCCGACTGCCTGGTGATTCATCCGGCCACGTCGGCGTGGGTGCTGTACGGGGACCCGTCGGCGCGCGAGGAGCTGGACCGGATCGACGACGACCTGGCGCGTCTGACCACGGAACTGGCGGCGATGCATTGCGACTTCGAGTTCGGCGACGAGACGATCCTGGAGCGTCACGGTCGGGTGGCCGGCGGCCGGGTGGTTGTCGGGAAGCGCAAGTACAGCCGTGTGATCGTGCCGTCGTGCGTGAACCTGAAGTCGGGGACGTTTGAGCTGTTGAAGCGTGTGGTGCGCGGGCGGATACCGCTGGTGTTCGCGGGCCGGTTGCCGAGCCTGGTGGACGGCCAGCCGTCGAAGTCGCTGGAGCAGTTTGTAGCGCGGCAGAAGCAGGTGGACGCGGCGACGGCGAAAGGGGCGGCGGCGCTGAAGAAGCTGCTGAAGCCGGCGCTGCAGATCACGGCGGCGCGCGGCGCAGCCGACGCGCGCGACGTGGCGGCCATGTGGCGCCAGGACGGACAGAAGCACATGCTGTTGCTGGTGAACCTGGATCCGGCCAAGGCGCACGAGGTGTCCGTCGGTCTTCCGGTGCAGGGCCTGGTGGAGCAACTCGACGCGGCCACGGGCCGGGTGACGCCGGTGGCGTCGCGGACCGTGCGCGGCAAGCAGAGCGTGCGGCTCCAGTTGGCGGAGATGGCCTCGACGATCCTCGTGGTGCACAAGGGACGCAAGCCGGCCAAGGCGCCGGCCGTCCCCGCGGCGCGCGTGCGACACAAGAAAGTGCTCGCGCGGCGGTGGCAGTACAAGCGGCTGGACCCCAACGCGCTGCTGCTGGACGTGGCGCGGCCGGCGTTCGGCGAGCAGCCCGCGGGCGAGCCCATGCCTGTGGCGGACATTCAGAAGCTCCTGCTGGCCGACGGTCACGACACCGTGGTGCAGATGACGTTCGCGTTCGCGAGCAAGCTCGATACCAAGCGGAGCCGTCGGCTCCAGTTGGCCATCGAGCGGCCGCAGGAGTTCGAGATTCACCTGAACGGCCTTCGCGTGCCGCTGCGCGACGAGGGGGCGTGGGTCGATCCGTCGCTGCGGTTGCTGGACATATCGCGGCTGGTGAACCGTGGGGAGAACGTCATCACGGTGCGTCGCCCGTTCTACCAGCGGGACGACCATCGGCGGCGGCTGATCGGGCTGACGGATCCGGCCGGCAACCACACGTTCAACAACTGGATCTACCCGCAGGTGGAGCTGGAGCCGCTGTACCTGGTGGGCGACTTCGCGGTGGAGTTCAGCGGGAGCTACCTCTCGGGCGGCACGTTCTTCAGCGGTCGCGACGTGAAACCGTGGGACCGCCTGCCTCCGGGGCGGAGCGTGTGGGTGAGCGGCCAGCCGACGTTGACGGCGGAGGCGGAAGCAGGCGCGGGGCAGGACCTGATCCGCGGCGGATTGCCGTTCTACTCGGGCACGGTGGAGCTGTCGCAGACGCTGGTGCTGGCGTCGTTGCCGGGGGCCGGGGCGTATCTGGAGATGGCGCCGCCGGATGCGATCGTGGCCCAGGTGATCGTCAACGGTCGCGAATGCGAGCCGCTCTGGCAGCGGCCGTTCCGCGTGGAGGTGGGCCCGCACCTGGTCAAGGGCAAGAACGAGGTGACGATCCGTCTGACCGGGAGCCTGCGGAACGCAATGGGCCCGCACCACCATCGCGGCGGGGAACTCTACATGGCGGGCCCGAATCAGTTCGTCGGCCGCAAGCGATTCCATCGCGGCCACCTGATCGACAATCCGGATTACCGGGAAGATTACAACCTGGTGCCGTTCGGCCTGGGGGGCGACGTGGTGTTGCACTACTGATCGCGCGGGCCGTACTACTGCCACAAGCATTGTGTTTGGCGCGGGTTACGGGCGACGGTCGCAGGGGCTGGAGCACGGGGGAGACTGTGTTGGCAGGGGCTCGGTGTGGCTGAACGGCACAAATCCCATGCAAGCGATTTTGTTAAGATTTCGTGACTATGGTGTATTGCCCCCGTTCCGTGCATGAGTTAGCATTGGTTTTAGTGAGGCTTCGCCGTGGGCACTGTCGTCCTCAATTTCGCGCGGCGAGGCGGCAGGTTTCGTCCATGTGACATGTCGTGGCGCGTGTCGCCCGAGCAGGCAGCCTGATTGCCAGGGGATCAGGTCCGGACATCATTCTCAGTCATGCGCGAAAAGGAGAAGACCATGAAACACCGACGGCAATTAGTTTGTACTGCGGTCGTGCTGCTGCTTGGCATGATCGTAGCGGGCGGGTGCAGTTCGTACCCGACGAAATTCCCAATCATTCCGGGCGGGAAGATCGCGCGGGAACACGGCAAGCCCATGGAAGGCGGCTACTACATGGACTTCGACCCGAAGGCCGACACCCTGGAGGTCACGCCGGTCGAGGACACCAACCCGGTCAAGACGCAGCATATCCTGATCGCGACGGTGAAGGACGCCGACGGCAAGCCGCTGGAGTGCCGCCGGGTGGAGTGGATCATCTCGGAAGGGTCCGTCGGCGACATTGTCGAGGTGGACGAGAGCGGCTGGTACAAGCAGCGCGGCTACAAGGTGGACAACAAGTACGCCGTGAGCCACACCAACCGCGGCAACCACGTCCTGACCCGCGGCAACGACGATCCGTCGGATGACATTCAGATCGGCAAAGGCCAGACCTGGTGCGTCATCACGTCGCCGGTCGAGGGCGACACGCACGTCGTGGCGTACGCGCCGGCGATTCACGACTGGAACAAGCACAAGGTGTTCGTGATCAAGCACTGGAACGACGCCCAGTGGGAGTTCCCGCCGGACGCCGTGAACCCGATCGGCACGCCGCACACGATGGCCGTGAAGGTGGCGAAGGCCTCCGACGGCTCGCCGCACAAGGGCTGGATCGTGACGTTCAAGGTGGCCGACGGCCCGGACGCCGTGTTCGCCCCCGGCGACCAGCCGACCGTGTCGGTGAAGACCGGCGACGACGGCGTGGCCCGCGTGCAGTTGAAGCAGGTCCGCCCGGTGGAAGGCGCCAACACGGTCGAGATGGAGATCGTGCGGCCCGAGGACAACACGTGCGGCTGCAAGCCGGCGGCGCGCATCGCGACCGGCAAGATGGTCAAGACGTGGGTCGGCCCGCGGATCGGGATCGACAAGACGGCTCCGGCGGCTGCCGGCGTCGGCGACCAGATTCAGTACGGCATCGTCGTGACGAACCCGGGGCAGGCCGACGCGACCAACGTGCGCGTGGTGGACACGATGCCCGACGGGATTCAGTACGTGAGCTCGCGGCCTGAGGCGACCGTGTCGGGCCAGACGCTGACGTGGAACCTGGGCACCCTGGCGGCCGGCGGAAGCCAGACGCTGTCGGTCGTGGCCAAGACGACACGGACCGGGACATTCCAGAACTGCGCCGAAGTGACGGGCGATCACGGGCTGACGGCCCGGGACTGCGCGAGCACGGTCGTGACGGCGCCGAAGCTGGCGGTCGAGAAGACCGGCCCGGCCGAAGTGCTGATCTGCGAACCGATCACGTATCGGATCGTGGTGCGCAACACGGGCGACGGCCCGGCGACCAACGTCCGCGTGACGGACGAGCTGCCGGACGGCCTGACGACCAGCGACGGGCGGAAGTCGGCGGCGTTCGATGCCGGCACGTTGCAGCCCGGTGAGGCCAAGCAGGCGTCGTACACCGTGAAGGCGTCGCACCCCGGGACGTTCAGCAACACGGCGGTGGCGGCCAGCGCCGAAGGCGCCAAGGCCGAGGCGACGCACAAGGTGACGGTCCGTCAGCCGGTGCTGGCGCTGACCAAGAGCGGCCCGGAAACGCGGTTCATCAACCGCGAGGCCACCTACGAGATCACCGTCAGCAACAAGGGTGACGGCGAGGCTCGCAACACCGTCGTGACGGACACGCTTCCGGCCGGCCTGACGTTCGTCAGCGCGACCGAGGGCGGCCAGATGACGGGCGGCAAGGTGGTGTGGAACGTCGGCACGTTGGCTGCCGGCGCGTCGAAGACGATGTCGATGACGGTTCGCGCCACGGCCATGGGCGCGCAGCGGAACACGGTGGTCGCTACGGCCACGTGCACCGACGCCCAGGCTGAGGTCACGACCACGATCGAGGGCATCCCGGCCATCCTGCTGGAAGTGGTGGACGTGGAAGACCCGATCGAGGTCGGCCAGAACGAGGTGTACGTGATCACGGTGACGAACCAGGGTTCGGCCGTGGGCACGAACATCCGCGTGTCGTGCGTGTTGCCGGCCGAGCAGGACTACGTGGCCGGACAGGGTCCGACGCAGGCGACCGCCGCGGGCAAGACCGTGACGTTCGCCCCGTTGGCGAGCCTGGCCCCGAAGGCCCAGGCGGTGTTCCGCGTGACGGCGAAGGCCAACGCGGCCGGTGACGTGCGGTTTGCCGTCGAGATGGTCAGCGACCAGATGACCAGCCCGGTGAACGAGACGGAGAGCACGCACCAGTACAAGTAGCCGCCGTGATGAGCGGATGTCCAACGCGGGGCGCTCGACATTCCGTCGGGCGCCCCGTGTGCTCTCTACGGGCGGCGAGCCTGGAGAGCACGTCACTCAATCCTCGGGGCGCGTGCCGCACGGGCCGGCCAGGCTGCGGCGAGACGGTCCCCCAACGAAAGGAGCTTCCCCATGACTCAGCGCATGCTTTCTCTGGCGGCGGCCGTGGCCGTCGCAGCCGCCCTGGCGGTGGCCTTGCCCTCGGCGGCATCGGCGCAGACTTCGTCGGGCGCGGTCGTCACGTGGGTGGCCCCGGACCAGGTGCTTGTCGGCCGGGAGTTCACCTACAAGCTGATCGTGACGAACGTGACGGGCCAGATCCTGGCCGACGTGGAAGTGTTCGAGAAGGCCCCGGAGGGGTTCTCGCTGAAGGGTACCGATCCGGCGGCGGCCGTCGCCGGCGACACCCTTTCGTGGAAGATCGGGCAGTTGGAGCCCGGGCAGTCACGGACGATCACCGTGACCGGGTCGGCGACCGGCCTGGGCGTGATGCGTCCGTGCGCGTACGCCACGTGCCGGCTGCCGCAGGCGTGTGCCGCGATCCGGGCCGTGCAGCCGAAGCTCGAGCTGGCCAAGACGGGCCCGGCGGAGGTGCTCATCTGCGAGCCGATCACGTACACCGTGGTGGTGCGTAACGTGGGCGACGGTCCGGCGACGGACGTCCGCGTGAGCGATCCGCTGCCGGAGGGCCTGGTGCCCGAGGACGGCCGAGCGGTGCAGTCGTTCAATGCCGGGACGCTTCAGCCGGGCGAGGCCAAGCAGGCGAGCTACCGGGTGAAGGCGTCGCGTCGCGGGGCGTTCGTGAACACGGTCCAGGCGACCAGCGCCGAAGGGGCCACGGCCCAGGCGACGCACCAGGTGGCGGTGCGCGAGCCGGTGCTGCAACTGGTCAAGACCGCCCCTGCCATGCGGTACCTGGGTCGCACCGTGGAGTACTCGGTCGAGGTGCGCAACGTCGGCGACGGCCCGGCCCGCAACCTCGTGGTGACCGACACGCTGCCGGACGGGCTCACGCTCACGAGCGCCAGCGAGGGGGCGGCGCCGAGTCGCAACCAGGTGACCTGGAGCCTCGGGACGCTCGACGCGGGCGCCTCGCGGACCGTGTCGATGGTGTGCCGCGCGGACCGCATCGGCACGGTGAAGAACACCGTGTCGGCGACGGCCCAGTGCACGTCGGCGACCGCCGAGGCAACCACGGCCATCGAAGGCATTCCCGCGATTCTGCTCGAAGTCGTGGACGTCGAGGACCCCATCGAAGTGGGCAAGAACGAGACCTACCGGATCGAAGTGACCAACCAGGGCACGGCCGTGGGCACGAACATCCGAGTGACGTGCACGTTGCCGGCCGAGCAGGATTACGTGACCAGCACCGGCCCCACCCAGGGGGCCGCGACGGGCAAGACGCTGACGTTCGCGCCGCTGGCGAGCCTGGCGCCGAAGGCCGTGGCCGTGTTCAACGTGACCGTGAAGGCCAACGCGGCCGGTGACGTTCGCTTCGCCGTCGAGATGGTCAGCGACCAGATGACCAGCCCCGTGAACGAGACCGAGAGCACGCACCAGTACAAGTAAGTGCCCGCGCTGCGCTGTCGCGCACGGGCACGATGGGATGTCGTCGGTGTGGAGTCAGGGAGGCGTTGCGGCACCGTGCCGAGCGCCTCCCGCTCCATACCGGCTCCGTGACCGTGCTCAGCGCCAGTAGTAGTGCCACTGGTAGGTCAACTCGACCTTCGCGCCGGGCTCGATCGCGACGTTCCACTGGATGCGCCCCGCGCCGTTGAAGTGGTACCACCAGTGCGGCCACCGATACCAGCCCCACCACCACGGCAGCGTGCCGCCGCCGGCGTAGGAGTCGTCCTCGAAGACGTTCACCATCTCGATCGTGTGCTCGCCCGAGGCCTCCGTGACGTTGCCCAGCACGTGCCGCCGCACCTCCACCTGCACCGCCTCCCGGGTGAAGTTCGTCAGGGTGATCGTTCCGGCCAGGTCCACGCGGCCGTAACTGTCGCCCTGCCACGAGACGGCGTTCGGTGTGCGCTGCGTCTCGCGGTCGCGCTTGTCCACCTTGACGTTCACGGCGGCCGTCACCGGCAAGTCGCACTCCCCGCCAACCGACGTGTAGGTCATCAGCCCCTGGGCCAGGACGCCGCGGTCGCTCAGGATCAGCGCCGGGGCCGTCGTCAGCGGATAGTCGCCCTTGTTCTCCAGCCGCAGCACATGCACCACCTGCGGCCGCTGAAGTGCCTTGGCCAGTTGCTCGGTCTGCGACGAGTTCAGCGACGCACGCACCTCCGGCGGCGGCGCGAACGGCAGCTCCAGCGTGTACACGTCGCGGTACGCCAGCTCCATCGTCGTCACAGGGACCACCATCCGCTGGCCTTTCTTCAGCGTCACGTGCTCGACCGTGAAAACGAACAGGTCCTCGGCCTGCTCCGACCCCGTCACCTCGGGCCCGAGGTCCATCGGCGCAGCGGCCGCCTCTCGGGCCTCGAGTCTCGAACTCCTGCTGCCCAATGTGGTCTGGCTCATGATGGCGTTGCTCAGGTAGTCTCTCCCGTCGCCCCGGCCGCGGAAGAAGCCCGACAGGTCGGCCAGCGTCTGCTGGAGCGCGATCGGGTCCACCTGGTCCTTGAAATCGAATGTCGGCACTCCGATCACGAGCCGGGCGGTCGCGTCCTGGAGGTCGGCCAACTCGTTGATGATCGTGGCCTGCAACTCGACGTGCGCGCGGCCCTTGCCGTCAATGGTCACCTTGTAGCTCGGAATCCACCGCAGGCCGCGCTGGAGGTAGACCATGCCGACCGCAGCCTCCGCCGGCGGCGCGGCACCCTTGTAGTCAAGCTTCAGCGTCAACAGGTTCCGCATCTCTTCGTCGGCGGTCGAGGGTTTCGCACCGTCGCCGCCGGTGAAGGTGATGTCCTGGATGCGGGCCAGCGGCATCGCCTTGACGCCCTCGGACGTCTTCAGCAGGACCACCTCGCCCTTGACCGGCAGCTTCTCGCCCGAGTTGGGCGGCGCGGCGGCTTCGAGCTCCTCGCCGCTGCGCTGCGGCACCGACAGGATCGTCGCCGGGTACGACCGCGACTGCTGCTCGCGCCCGACCGGCAGTTCCGTGACCACCACGGCCGCGCCGACATTGCCCTCGATCAGTTCGCGGAGGTTCAGGGCGGTGCGCTGGACGAGGATCTTGCGTTGCCCGGCCACCACGGAGGTGAGCTTGACGGCGGGGTCGGCCGAGTAGGGCCAGAACGTGCCCAGGACGGGCGTCGGCAGGTAATCCATGAGGACGTGGCCGCCGGGCGCGGTCGGCAGCTTGCCCTCGTGGCGGACGAAGGCGTGACCGTCTTTGAAGATCGTGACCTCGCGGATGGGCATCTGGGCCAGGGCCTCCAGCGGTTCGGTTCCCGCCGCCCGCGCCGGCCCGGTCCACCACGCCACCGCGATGATCGTCCCGCACAGCACCGCCGCACACCGCCATCGTGTCGTCCGTCTCATTGTTGATCGCCTCCAAGGAAAGGTTTGTCCGACAACCGCCTTCTCCGCGCGTCACCCTCACCCGGCCCTGCGGGCCACCCTCTCCCCTCAAGGGAGAGGGGTTAACAACCCCTCCCCCTTCCAGGCAGTGAACCCCTCTCCCTGCGTGCAGGGAGAGGTGCCCCGAGCCTTCAGCGAGGGGCGGTGAGGGTCGAACGGGAAGAACTCTTGGCCGCGCCAACCGTAGGGGCGGCTCGCTGCAAGTCCCGAGCCATGTCGAGGGGCGAGCCGCCCCGAGTTCGTCACATGCTCGCAGCCTCGGCAAGGACGCACACCTTCCTGAGACGCTCGCATTGAACGGCGGTTCCCGCAATCTGCCGACGGGTCGGTCGTGACGGGTCAGGCGCGGCGCCGGCGGCGGGCCAGGAGGGCAGCGGCACCGAGGGCCAGCAGGCTCATCGTGGCGGGCTCGGGCACCACCGCAATGGAGTAGACTCGCTCGCCGAGGGCTTCGAAGGTGTCCTGGAAGTAACCGTCGCCGGCGAACAGGACCGTGTGCTGGTCGTCGCCGAGACGGATGACCTCGGTGCCGGCGGTCAGGCCCTCGACGTAGACCGTCGCCAAGGCGGCTCGCGGGGTGATAGGATCGAACTGACCGAGCTGCGCGGCGTCCGGTCCAAGGTCGGTGTTCTGAGCGAAGATCCAGAGCCGGCCATCGTAGTCCGTGGCCTTGAAGTGGCTCGTCAAGGGTATGCCGCCGAGAAGGTCCACCATCGTGATGCTGACGGGCGTCTCGCTGGGTGAGGCGAGCAGCGCGGGGGCCAGCTGCGTCAACTGGCTGTTAAGGCGATGGAGTTCGGTTTCCATCTCGGGTGTTGGCGCAAACTCGTCAAACGTGGGTTGCCAGGCGTGGGTGAAATAGCCGACTGCGGTGGCTCCCTGGATCAGCGCGCCCCAGACCTGGTACCGCGTGTGGACCGGCAGGACGTCGGGTTGCTGCTCGTAGGTGATCCATTGGCTGCCCTTGCTCGTCTCGATCCAGACATAGACCGGTCGGCCTTCGGCCAACTGGACCAGTTGAGCCACTCCCGACGCCGTCCGGTTCAGCCACGCAGGGCACCCGTAGCCGTAGATCGGATAGAGGTCATAGCCCACCACGTCGGCGCCGGCGACATACTGGGGATAGAGTTCAGCCTGTCGCGCGGCGGAGTAGCGGCTGCGGAACTCGGCCATGAAGTGCGATGTGTATGTCGTGAAGACGGGGCGTCCGACGCCTTGGTCCTGCAACCATTGGTATTGCGAGACCACTTCGGCCGGCGGCACCTTCGGCTCCCAGCCCGCCCCGGAGTCTTGCGGCATGTCGGGCTCGTCGGAGAGGTGCCAGCCGAGAATGTAATCGTGCCCCGCCGCGGCTGCCACCTGGGCGGCGCTGCTGGACTGGACCACGCAGTATCCACCGGCCGCCTCGGCCGCCTCAGCCTGTTCCAGCGGTGTGACCTGGTTGCCCATGAACGTGTTGAAGCCCAGGCTCCGCAGGTGGGCAAAACTGTTCCATTTGTTATTGGGGTGCTGGAGCCACGACATGATCGGCAGAAACGGCTCGCCGTTGACGATGAACTGTCCCTGAGCGCCGATCTCGACCGCCTGGATCGCAGGCAGCGGCGCGGGATCGTCGGCACGGACCGCCGCAGGACCTGCCACCCCATACACCACGGCACACGTCAGCACCCAGACAAGCTCTCGGAGTCGCGTCATGGTGGGTTCCCTCTCGGTTAAGACCATTGTTCACCGCAGCTTATGGAGTATTATACGCCAATAGCGTGCCTGTCGGCAACGAAATTCGCAACACGTGAGGGCCCCGGGCGTGCGGCACGCGTCGCCCTGGGGGGGGCGTCGTGGGCATGCTGCTGTCGGTTCTCGTAAGTCCTCTGGCAATGTCCTCCGGAACCGTATGGCTGATCGGCCCGACTGCGGGCGAGGTCGCCAAATCCCTCGCTGGAGAGGCCCAGTTGGGGTGAGGATCGAATGAGGCAACCCTCCCGCTGCGATCCACCGCAGGGGCGGCTCGCTGCAAGTCCCGCGCCATGTTGAGGGGCGAGCCTCCCCTGCAACCACACGCGGGCGAACTCATCGGCAACATGCCCATGCTATGGTGCGGCCCCCAAGACGCCAACGCACCCAGCGCCGGGCCGCCTCACTTCGCCGCCACAAGCGGCAGGTGCGGCTCGGCGAGGCGATTGACCAGCACCACCACGCCGCCGGGCAACTCCTGGTCGCCGAGGATCGTCCTCGACTCGGCGCGGAACTGTGTCCAGGCCGCGCCGCCGGCGCGGCGGCAGGCCATCGCCGACAGGACGACGAGGTCTTCGCCCGGCAATTGCCGCGAGGCCATCGCGGCCAGCGCCTGGACGTCGATCTCCTCGGCCGGGCCCACGAGCGCCAGGCCCGCGCGGGCCAGGTCGCCGAACGGCATCTCCTTGCTTGTCAGGCTGCCCAGCGTCTCGCCGGCCTTCACCACGGTGGCGCCGTCGTCGCGCAGCGCGAGCGCCGCATAGACCAGTCGCAGCAACGCTGTGTAGTCCTGCGACAGTTTCTCGACGTCGGCCTGGACGGCCTCGGCAGCCGCGGCTCGACACAGGTCGCGGGCATGCAACGCCATAGCGGCCAGGGGCTTGTTCTCGGGCAGCGCCTTGGAGCTTTCGGTCAGGATCCACAACGACCGCAGCATCAGGGCGGCGGCCCGCTCGTTCTTGAGCAACTCCGGCACCTGCGGGCTCCGCCACGCGATGGCCAGTTCGGTCATGGCTTCGTCGTCGGTCCGGCCCGCGGCGGCGTCGGCCAGGAGCCGCCACGAGTACGCCTCCAAGGCGTCCGCCACGCGCTGCTGCTCGGCTACGGTCAGCGACTTCGCGACAGCGGCCTGCCGCTCGGTGGCGCGCTGGCTGGTCACGGCGTGCAGTTTCGCCAGGTCGCCGTCGAACTTCGCCGCCGGATCGGCCAGGTCGGCCAACAGCCTGGCCGCCTCGGCGTGCTTGGCGGCGTCGGCGAAGACGAGCACCTGCGACGGCCCGTACCAGACGATCGTCTCGTCGCCGAGGCCGAGCTTCGCGCGGACGGCTGTGATGAACGCGGCCAGATCCTTGCGCACCGCGGCCATCTTCTTTTCGTGGTCCTTGATCTTCTCGAGTTCCT
This sequence comes from Phycisphaerae bacterium, assembly GCA_012729015.1. Taxonomy (GTDB): domain Bacteria; phylum Planctomycetota; class Phycisphaerae; order FEN-1346; family JAACEH01; genus JAAYDY01. The sequence continues at coordinate 12,713 of JAAYDY010000093.1, forward strand.
TGGCGGACGGGCCGGCCAGGAGCGACACGTCGTAGACCCACGGGGCGGCGCATTCGGCGGCGCGGCGGGCGGAGGCGACAACGATGCCGCCGTCGCGCAGTTGCCACTGGAGCCGCAAGGGTTGCAGCGTCCAGTCCAGCGCCTGGGCGACGGTCGCGCGGCGCAGGTCAAGCCACGTGACGCGGGCATCGGACGCGGCCAGCATCGCTGCGGCGTCGCGCTCGCTGCCGCCGGTGACACGGATCGTGAGGCCCGACGCGGTGGCGAGTTCGGCCAGTGCCTCGCCGACGGACTTGTCGCGAATCACCAGGTCGAGCTTCTTGTCGAGGGCCGGGGCGGCGGCGGTCCACTGCTTCAGCAGCCGCTCGTCGATGGACGCGATGGTCTCGGTGGCCTTCGCGGCCGTTTCGTCGCTGCCGAGGGCTGCGCTGAGCAGGTACGCATAGGCGGCCGTCTGCCGCGCGGACGCCAGTTGCGCGTCGTCCTTGGCCAGGGCCTCGGCCTTGGCGAGCTTTTCGACGGCCAGCACCACCACGGCTGCTTGCTGCTCGGGGAACCACGTGTTGTACACGTCGCCGGCGAACGACAGGTCGTTCAGTTCGTCGCCGTCGCTCAAGGCATAGGCGCCTCGCAGGGACTTGTTATTGCTGAAGCTCAACCCCCCGCTCAGGTTCATCTGCGGAACGATGCGGCCGAAGTCGGGCGATGCCTCGGTCGTGCGGCCCGAGGTCGGCGCGCCGGGGCCGAACCCGGCATGGCGGCGCTGCGGCACGCGGCCCGCCGAGTCGGCCGACTTGAGGGTAAACACGCCGCGAGGCCGCTCGGCGGGCGCGGGGGCAGTGGCCGCCGGCGCGGCGGAGAAGAGCGCCCCGCCGCCTCCGCCGGCGCCAAAGATGCCGTCCTGGACCTCCGCCAGTTCCAGCTCTCGCTCTTCGCCGAAGAAACCTTCGTAGCGCGTGCCCTCGGGAATCGGCACCGGCACGAGCATCCGCCGCGGCGGGCGGGCGGGCTCACCGTAGCGGTTCAGCTCCGCCTCGTCCACGGCCACGAAGCTCGTGTACTGGCTCATCAGCCGATAGTCCAGCGCGATCTGCGTGACTTCCTGCTCCACTTCGGGCGACCCGGCGTAGTAGGTCTGCTGCATGAGGTCCTCGATCTTCTGCCGAGCCCAGACCTTCGCCAGCACCTCGTGCCGCGGCGACGACGGCGGGAAGGTGGCCGCCAGCGGCCACTGGGCGGGCTGGCCTTCCACGTTGCCGCTGACGGTCAGCGTGGTGAGGGTGCGAGAGAACGGGTTGACGTAGCGGCCGAAGAGGATCACCGGCCGCTCGGCCCACAGTTCGGGAATGCGGGCCGGATAGGTCTCGGTCACCTGGACGCCGCCCCAGTCGATGGCGATCTTCGACAGCTGCGCCCGGTGAATGCGCATCATGATCTCTTCGACGGTCTCGGCGGGGTTCTCCCTGAGCGAGAGCACTTTGCCCATGCCGCCGCCCTGGCGGGCCACACCGTCAACGAGGAACCGGTTGACCGACTCGCCGATGCCCAGGCACCAGAACCGCACGCGGTCGCCCGCGCGGCGGCCGACCTCGGCGATGATCTCGGCCTCGTTGCCGATGAACCCGTCGGTCAGCATCAGCACGATCCGAACGCGCTGGGGATCGGCCGGCTCGTCCAGGGCCATCTTCACGCCCTTGAGCATCTCGGTGCCGCCGGAGCCGCGAAGCTCATCGGTGAACGCCAGGGCCTTCTTGATGTTGGCTTCCGTCACCGGCACCGGGGCCTCGAACAGCTTCTGCGACTCGCTGGCGAACGTCACCACCTGGACGGTGTCGCCGGGATTGCACTTTCTGAGCAACTGGGCCATCGTCTGACGCACCTGGTCCGTCGGTTCGCCGCTCATGGAGCCGGACACGTCGATCAGGAACACAATCTCGCGCGGCGGGGCCTGCTTCAGCCGCTCGTCGAGCTTCGGCTGAATCATCAGCATGAAGTACCCTGCGCCGCGGCCGTCGGTGTGCGTCAGGAGGGCCATCTCGGGTTTCTCGCCGACGACGCCGTAGCGCAACACGAAATCCTTGTTCGGAATGCTGTCGGCCTCGCCCAGCGCGACCGTCGCCGTCGAGGGGCCGGTCTGCTGCGGCTGGGCGGCGTGGTTGATGACCTTGAGGTCGCGGATCGGTACGCCGGCATCCACCGTGACCGACAGGGAAATGTCGTGCCCGTTGCGGAAACCGGGCTTGAGGACCGGCGGCGTGATGCGCGAGGCGTCCGGCACGCGGTCGGTGTCGGGGGCCCAGCCGGTGCCCTTGGGATCGGCCTTGGGCTGCCCGTCGCCGGGTGCCGGCTGTATAATCTCCCTCAAATCCTTGAGCTTATCCTTGATCTCGCCGACCTTGTCCTTGAGTTCCGGCGGCACGGGCGGCACGTCGGAGGTGGCCGCGCCGGGAATGTACCGCGGGCCGACGACCATGGGGAAGTGGAATTCGTACGTGCCGCGGTCGTAGCTCAGGACGTCCACGTACGCGATCTCGATGCGTATCTCTTCCTTGGGCTTGATGTTACCGACGGTCTGGGTGAAGATGTTGGGCCGCTCCTGTTCCAGCAGCGCCGCCGTGGCGCCCTCGGCGATGGCTTGCTCGTAGATGGCCCGGGCCTCGTCGCGGCGCTTGATGATGCCGACAATCCGCCGACCGCTGCTGTAGACCATGGTCATGTCGTCCACGGCCGCCTGGTGCGGCAACGGAAAGACGTACACCGCCTCGATCTTCTCGTCCAGGGGATTGAAGAAGGTCTGCGTGACCTTGACGCGGGCGATGAAGCCGGAGACCTCGGCCTTGACGTCGGTGTGCTTGAGGGGGCACTCGACGACCTCGCCGTCCGGCTTGACGACGCGCAGGGCGCCCTGGGTGACGTCGGTGGCGAGTTGCTCGGCGCGTTTGGCCTCGGCTTCGGCCTCGGTGGCCGCCGGTGCGCCGCCACGGCTATCTCCATTGGCAGCCACCACATACGGCAGCCCGCCGACCAGAAGCATCGCCAGGGCGGCCAGGCCGACCGTCGCCGCGACCGTGGCCGCCAGAGCTGTACGGACCGATTTCCTGTTGCCGTTCATCGCCGTCGCCTCCAAGAGAAGAAGTGTGTGTCCGGGATTGTACCGCGTTCGAGCCCCGCCGGGCCGCGCGCCGGCACTGCTTCACGCCATACTCAGACGCTTGCGGCGAGCATGGGTTCCCGGGATTCGCCGCCGACCGTATGAACACGCCGGGGAACCAAAGGCTCTTTGCCTGGTTGCGGGAGTTCTGTAGGATGTCTGCCCGCCGGGAGGCCAGAGTGTGCCCGGGGGGCATGAGTTTTGGCAGCCCCCGAGGCGTGGCGGATGCGTTTAATGGAACGATTACGGGAATCGTGGTCCGATGCTGAATTGTGCAGCACGAGGAGACGTCATGTTGAGCCGAAAATGTCTGATCACGGGTGGCGCGGTCGCGTTGTCGTTGGTTCTTATTGCGGTGGGAGCTCAGGGGCAGTCGCGTCGGCGGGAGGCGCCCGCGTCGGGGGCGTCGTCGCAGGGCGGGGACAAGACCGTGCTGGATCTGGCGTCGCCGTGGCGGCTGCACACGTCGCTGAAGCCGCCGCTGGTGCGCGAGGGCGCCGGGGTGAAGCCGCTGGCGATGCCGCAGCGGTGGATGATGTGGGAATCGCCGGAGCCGCCGGCCGACTGGGCCCAGGCGGACTTCGACGACGGCTCGTGGCTGCGTGGCCCTGCGTCGCGCGGCGGGGCGTCGCCGCGCGTGGCGCGGCTGTGTCTGCGCGGACGGTTCGTGGTGGCCGATCCGGCCCGCGCCGGCGGCCTGAAGCTGTCGGTGGCCTACCATGGCGGCGCGATCGTCTATGTCAACGGCAAGGAGCTGAAGCGTGGCGACGTGGCGCCCGGGGCGGCCAGGACGGCCAAGGAGTACCCGGAGACGGCGTTCGTGACGCGCGAGGGCGGGTACTTGGCGCCGGCCAATGCGTACCTGGGGGGCAAGCCGGGCTACAAGCCCGACGCCGACGCCCAGGAACGCATGAAGCAGTGGCGTCGCGAGATGGCGGATGTGGCGATTCCGGCGTCGATGCTTCGTCGCGGCGAAAACGTCCTGGCGATCGAGCTGATCCGCGCGCCGTACGATTTCCGCAAGGTGAAGGCCTCGGCCGGCGACTTCCCGCACGAGTTCGCGTGGTACACCTGTCGGCTGCTGGACGTGCGGCTGTCGGCTGTCGGCGGCGATGCGGTGACGTCGTCGGTGCGACCGGAAGGGATGCACGTCCACAACAGCAACCCGCTGGCGGGCGACTTCGACGTGGATTTCGCGAATCCGGCGGAGCCGCTGCGGCCGATCGCGCTGGCCGGTGCGGCCAACGGCTCCTATAGCGGCAAGGTGGTGGTCGGATCGACGAAGCCGCTGGCCGGCCTGGCGGCCAAGGCGACGGCCCTGACGGGGCCGGGCGGCTCGATTCCGGCCGAGGCGGTGCGACTGCGCTACGCCGCCGCGTGGGGCGACGAGCACCTGACCGACAGCACGTACTTCCAGCAGACGCCGCCCTACCGGTCGCGCGTGACGCTGATGGACATGCTGCTGGAGGCGGCGCCGGAGGGGGCGGCCGTGGTGCCGGTGTGGGTGACCGTGAACGTGCCGAAGGCGGCCAAGGCCGGCCTCTACAAGGGGACCGTGACCGTGACGGCGACCGGCGAGAAGCCCGTGGCCGTGCCGGTGGAGCTGACCGTGGCCGACTGGTCGCTGCCGGACGTCGAGCAGTGGCGGACGTGGGTCGAGCTGATGCAGTCGCCGGACACGCTGGCGCTGGAGTACGATGTGCCGCTGTGGTCGGAGCGTCACTGGGAGCTGATCGCCCGGAGCTTCCGGGAAATGAGCGCCACGGGCAGCCGCGTGCTGTACGTGCCGTTGCTGGCGCATACGAACCTGGGCAACGACGAGTCGATGGTGCGGTGGATCGAGAAGGGCAACAACCGGTTCGAGCACGACTTCACGGTGATGGACAAGTACCTGGACCTGGCCGAGAAGCACCTCGGGAAGCCGAAGATCGTCGTGTTCAACGTGTGGGACGTGTACATGATCCCGAAGAAGAACCCGACGGCGGGCCAGGGCGGCGGCCACCGGCGGATGGTCGGGAGCTTCGACGCCGAGCAGGCGGCGAAGATGGGCACGGGGCCGCTCGTGACGGTGGTGGACGCCAAGGGCGGCAAGACCGACAGCGCGTACCTGCCGACGTTCTTCGAGCCGGCGGCCAAGGGGATCTGGCAGCCGCTGTTTGCGGCGCTGCGGCAACGGATGAAGCGGCGCGGGCTCGAGGACGCGATGATGCTGGGCATGGTGACGGACGCCTACCCGTCGAAGGAGGAAGTGACGCTGCTGAAGGAGTTGTCGGGCGGCCTGCCGTGGGTGTCGCACGGTCACGGCGGCTTCGAGGCGAACCAGTTACTGCACGGCGTCTCGCCGGTGGGGTACCAGGCGTGCGTGTGGTTCACGCAGTTCGCCGACCAGATTCTGACGCACGGGAAAACCTGGGGCGACGTGCCGATGTACGGGTGGCAGTACGGGCAGCTTCGGGTGGCGTACGAGCGGAACACGGACCTGGACAGCTATCCGCTGACGCGGTGGCGACAGATGGGTGAATCGAACATCACGGGGGGCCAGCGCGGTATGGGCCGCATCGGCGCGGACTTCTGGCCGGTGGTGAAAGACAATCGTGGCCGCCGGCGCGGGCGCGTCTGGGACCGCTTTCCCGAGAGCCGCTGGATGAACCTGAACATCTGCAACGCGTTGCTGGCGCCCGGCCCCGACGGGCCGGTGGCGACGACGCGGCTGGAAGCGTTCCGCGAGGGCGTCCAGGAGTGCGAGGCGCGGATCGCGATCGAGCGGGCCCTGGTGGACCCGAAGGCGTCGGCGCGGCTGGGCGCGCCGCTGGCCAAGCGATGCCGCGAGACGCTCGACGAGCGGATGATGGTGCTCTGGAACAGCCTGAGCAGCCACCAGTTGACGGGCCCCGGGTGGCAGAACGGCCTCGGCTGGCGATGGTCGCCCGGGGTGACGGGGCACCAGTGGTACGCCGGCTCGTCGGACTGGCAGAAGCGGTCGCTGGACCTCTACGGCCTGGCCGGCGAGGTGTCGCGGAAGGTCGGTCGCTGAGGCACGGGGTGCATTAACGTTTCGGGGAAAGCAGGGGCTTTCCTGCCCCTGCCACTCACGGGCAAGATGCCCGTGCCACGGGACGGCCCCCCAAAACGTTAGCGCACCCGAGGCACGAGGGAACACTGACAGAAAGGATGCCGCAGGATGGGAACGCAGGAGCGAGGACAGTCGTATCTGGCGAACGTGCAGGCGAAGGTGGCCTCGGTGGAGAAGCACCAGGCCGAGAACTTCCGCAAGGCCGGCGCGATGATCGCCGACGCCTACGCCGAGGATCGGCTGATCCACGTGTACGCCGGCGGCGGGCACACGTGCCTGATGATCTGCGAGATGTTCTTCCGGGCCGGCGGGCTGGCCAACGTCAACCCGATCATGGGCCACGACATCAGCCCGTTCTGCCAGGCGCTGAAGTACCTGGAGGTGGAGCGGACGCCGGGCTACGCCAACTGCCTGATCCGGTACTACGGCGTGTCGGAGGGCGACCTGCTGATCCTGTTCCACAACATCGGGATGAACCCGACGACGATCGACGCGGCGGACGAGGCGAAGCGTCGCGGCGCCAAGCTCATCGCGATATCGTCGAACGACTGGCGAACGAAGTTGCCGAAGGACCACCACATCCGGCATCCGAACAAGAAGCACGTCTTCGATTACGCGGACCTGTGCATCGACGACGAGAACCCGTACGGCGACGCGGACTTCCGGGTCGAGGGATTCGACGTGCCGGTCGGGCCGACCTCGACGCAGGTGGACGCGTACATCGCGCACCGCATGGTGATCGAGGCGGTGGCGGAGATGGTGGCGCGCGGCCTGGAGCCGCCGATCTTCCGCAGCGCGAACCTGCCGGGCGGCGACGAGTTCAACGCGCAGCTCATCGAGCGGTACCGGCACCGGGTGAAGGATCTGTGATCGTTCTGCCCCGGCGGCGTCGGCGGGGCGAACGCCAGTTCGCCCGGCGCCCGCGGCACGGCAGAAGCGTTGTCTGGGAACATGGGGGGATGGGATGTCCTTGAGTGGACAGGATGGGACGAACGTGAAGACGAAGCGTGCTGTGACGGCGGCCACGGGGCCTGCCGGTCGGTATCTGGACCTGGTGTCGGCTCGCATCCGGGCGATTCGCGCGGACCTGCCGCAGTTGACGGCGATGGGCGAGGCCATGGCGGCGCCCATGCTCGCGGGAGGCCGGTTCTTTGTTCCGGCCATCGCGAAGTTCTGGCCGAGCGAAATCAGCGGCCGCGCCGGCGGATTCATGGGCATGAACCACGATCCGCACCAGAAGCCTTCGAAGAAGAACGACGTGGCCTACATCGCCCTGCCGCGGCCCGGCGCGTGGAACCCGCGGGAGGACGCGGCGCTGATGCGGCTGATGCGCAGCAAGGCCCAGGTGTTCGTCAACGGCCGGCCCGAGGAACTGGAGGCCATGGGGCCGTCGTGCCGGGTGGCGGGGTTCACTGGCGGCGCGCCGGCCGACGCGGGCCTGTACGGCACCGAGTCGCGGCGGCCGCTGGCCGAGCTGCGGCCGTTCGACCAGTACGTCCGCGGCTGGATGGCCCTGGGCGAGATGATCGGCGCCTGCACCCGGCACGGCCGCATGCCAGCCATTTACATGAGCGTCTGGCTCGAAGGGGCCCTGGCACGCAACGCCAGCCTCGTCGAGCACCACAACCTCAGCGAACCGTGGACCGCTCCGTTCCTGCACCGCGACGTCTACATTCCGCCGCTGGCGCCGGGGTATTGCGGCGGATCGTTCCTCGACATCGCCGAGGGGCACCTGGGCACCCTCCAGGGACAGGTGCCGCTGCTGGCCAAGGCCGGCCGATGGATGGCCGAGGCTCGCCGCAACGGCCGCCGCGTCTGGGTCGTCGCCGTGGGCCACAGCTACCCGAAGATCCTCGAAATCCCCGACAAGGGCGACTACCCGGTCGAGTGGGGCTACTCGTTCAGCGACCTGCGCAAGGCGATTCCGCGCGACCTTGCCGACGGCGACGTTGCCGTCCACATGGGCTACGCGCCGGTCAACGTTCCCGTGATTGAGCGGCTGCTGAAGCGCGGCGTGCGACTGGTCCACACGTCGCCGTACGGTCGCCCCGCGACGTTGACCGACCACAAGAACCTTCTCTGGCTCGACCTGCCGTGGCGGCCGGCCGATGCGTCCGTGGACGTGCCGGGCTACGGTGTCCGGATTCTTCCCATGAGCAGCACGTGCCACACGATGGCCTACTTCGCCCTGATGGCCGAGATGGCCGAGGCCATGGGCTGGACGTAGAGGCATCGCCGCCCGGCAGACGCTTCGCGGCAGGCGGCAGCAACGGACAAAACGGGCGGCCTCGACGCGTGTCGATGCCGCCCGTGGTCTTCTGGCGGAGAGACGGGGATTCGAACCCCGGGTACCCTTACGAGTACACACGCTTTCCAAGCGTGCCCGTTCGGCCGCTCCGGCATCTCTCCAGTGTGGGCCGACAGTATAGCATACGCTCGGGGAAAAACAACGGTGCGCGGTCGGCGGGTAGCGTCAAGGGTTTTGGGGGCCGTACCGTGGCATGGGCATCCTGCCCATGCGTCCCACGGGCATCCTGCCCGTGGGCGAACCACGCCTTGCAGGGCCAGGATGGCCCTGCGACGCACGGCAGGATGCCCGTGCCACGGTGAAAAGGCCTCGTAGCGGTGCAGTACCAAGCCCTGAAAGGGCGGTAGTCAGTAGCCGGCGGCGTAAGCCGCCGGAAGCCGGCGTCTCCGGAGACACGAGCCCCGGTCAGGGGCGGCAGTGCGCGGCGCAGGCAGACGGACTGTCGCCCCCGTTGGGGGCTCGCTTCGCGGCGCGGGGCACGTTCCGGCGGCTCACACCGCCGGCTATTAACTGTCGGCCCTTCGGGCCTCAGGTGCGGGCGTACCAGGGGGCTCACTCCGACAGCCTGAGGCCCGGAGCCGTCCAGGGGGCTCACCCCGATAGCCTGAGGCCCAGGACCGTCCACTCCGACGAACGACCGTCGCGCGTGCTCTGGCGAACGACCGCCGCACATGCCGGAACCTTTGGGCACGCCCCGCCGGCAGCGGGGGATAGCGAAAAGCGTTGACCGGTTCTGGTGCGGCGTCTACACTGAAAGGACGCGGAGGCTCTGCGCCGAGCGACCCCCCGGGGCGTGCATGACGGGCGGCCCGGCGGGCGTGGAGGGCTCCGGCGGACGGGGACGGAACCGAGGCGTGAGATGGCATTGACGCGGTCGCAGAGGGCGTTCGAGGCGGCCCGGGGCGTGATTGCCGGCGGGGTCAACAGCCCTGTCCGCGCCTTCAAGGCGGTGGGCGGGCAGCCGGTGTTCATCGCGCGCGGCCAGGGGCCGTGCGTGATCGACCTGGACGGCAACCGGTACATCGACTACGTGGCGTCGTGGGGGCCGCTGATCCTGGGTCACGCTCATCCGGCGGTGGTTGAGGCGGTGTCGCGGGCGTTGCGCGACGGGACGAGTTTCGGGGCTCCCACGGAGCGCGAGACGCACGTGGCCGCGCGGATTCGCGAGGCGATGCCGTCGATCGAGCGGTTGCGGTTCGTCAACAGCGGGACGGAGGCCACACTGTCGGCGATCCGTCTGGCTCGGGCGTTCACGGGTCGCGACAGGATTGTCAAGTTCGCCGGGTGCTACCACGGACACGTGGACGCGTTGCTGGTGCAGGCGGGCAGCGGGGCGATGACATTCGGTCGGCCATCGAGCCCGGGCGTGCCGGCATCGGTGACAGCGGACACGCTGGTGGCACGTTATAATGACGTGCCGGGCATCGAGGCGTTGATGGCCGAGCACGGGCGTCGGGTGGCGGCCGTGATTGTCGAGCCGGTGGCGGGGAACATGGGCGTGGTGCCGCCGGAGGCGGGTTTTCTGCCGGCGTTGCGGCGGCTGTGCGACGAGGCGGGGTCGCTGCTGGTCTTCGACGAGGTGATGACGGGATTCCGGGTCGGCTGGGGCGGCGCCCAGGGCCGGTACGGGGTGCGACCCGACCTGACGACGCTGGGCAAGGTGATCGGCGGCGGGATGCCGGTGGGGGCGTACGGCGGGCGTCGCGAGATCATGGAGCAGGTGAGCCCGGACGGGCCTGTGTACCAGGCCGGTACGCTGTCGGGCAATCCGCTGGCGATGGCGTGCGGCCTGGCGACGCTGGAGGTGCTGTCCGCGCCGGGAGCGTACGAACGTCTGGAGGCGTCTGGGCGGCGGCTGGCGGAGGGGCTTCGGGAGGCCGCGTCTCGGCACGGCGTGGCGTCGCAGGTGCACCAGGCGGGCTCGATGCTGTGCGCGTTTTTCGCGGAGGGGCCGGTGCGGGACGACGTGACGGCGTCGGCGAGCGACACGGCGCGGTACGGCCGCTATTTCCAGGGCATGTTGCGTCGCGGGGTGTACCTGGCGCCGAGCCAGTTCGAGGCGATGTTTGTCGGGACGGCGCACGAGGACGAGGACATTGCGGCGACGTTGGTTGCCGCTGATGAGTCGCTGAAGGAGCTATCCGCGGCGTAGTGCGATCCGCATTTCAGGAGCAAGAGCCATGAGCAAAGAGAGTTCCTCTCGCGACCTGCCGCCGGTGCGGCTGGCAAACCCGACAGCGGAAGGGTTCATCGCGTCGCTGAAGGTGGTTCACTTCTTCGCGATCGTGTTCTTCTGGCTGGTACTGGCGGCGCTGCTGCTGCACGTGTCGGCGTTTGTGGCGTTCCAGGCGGGCGCGTTCGACGGGCCGCTGGGCCTGTCAGAGCCATCGGTCTCGGCCCCAGAGGGCACAGGGGCAGAGGCGTCGGCGGCGGAAGCGGCCGCCCCGGACGAGTCCGCCGAGGACGGCTGGTGGACCCTCCAGCGGTCGGAGGAGGCGTTCCGTTATGTGCGGCAATTGCTCGCCACGTTCCGCGTGATCGGGCTGATGGCCGCGGTGCTGCTGCTGGTGACGATGTTCCTGTATCTGGAGATATCGCTGCTCGGCCGGCTGGCGGGGGTGCAGTCGCTGACGGTGGCGTTCTTCCTGTTGCTGCTGCTGGCGGCCACGGTGGTCAGTTGGGAGCCGCTGCTTCCCAGCGGCGACATCATCGGGTCGCTGTTCAAGCTGGACGATTTCCGGGAGTCGCTGGTGATGCTGGTTCGCAGCGGCGACGCCCCGACCTGGACGGACAAGGGGCTCTACTACCACTGGGGCCGCTTCCTGATCGAGCCGGTGTTGTCGCTGGTGTTGCTGCTGGCGGCGTGGCTCCAGTTCCGTCGCGGCTACGAGCATTCGGTGCTGATGAACGAGTAGGACCGCGGAGACGACCGCATGATCGAATTCCGGTGTCCGCATTGCGGCGAAGGCGTGGAGGTGGAAGACCGCTTCGCCGGGCGCAAGGGGCAGTGTCCGGAGTGCGGCCGGGTGATCGAGATTCCCGGGCCCGGCGCCGGAGCGGCGGCGTTCGAGGCGCCGGTGATTCACGGCCCGCGTCGCATGTCGGTGCCCGAGTCGGTGCTGAGCGTGGACCCGGAGGCGTCGCAGGCGGCCGCGGGGACGGGCGCTGTCGCCGGGAGCGGCTCGGAGAGCGGCGTCGCGACGCCCCGGCTGGCCCTGGTGCTGGCGGTCGTGCCGTGCCTGAGCGTGCTGGGGGTCATCTTCGGGGCGATCAGTTGGTCGCGTGCCGCCAAGGCGCGTCAGGCGCGCGGGCGGCGGCTCGCCATGGTCGCCACGATGCTCGCCGCGGTCTGGACCGTGGCCCAGGTGGTGCTGGGGATCGCGGCGTTTGTCGCGGCGGTCCACATCGGTATCGTCCAGGGACAGGCCGAGGAGTGTCGCCAGTCGCTGTATTACCGCGGCAGCGAGCTCATCTCGCAAGCCACGTCCAGCTCCGGCGGCGCGGCCTCCGGCAAAGTCACGTTGCCGGCGACGCTGCCGACGACGGGGCACTACGGGTACTACTACGGCGACCGGTGTCCGGCGACGGACCAGAGGCACGGATACGTCGGCGGCCTGACCTACGATTCGACCGCATCGACGATCCTCCTGTACGACAGCGAGGCGACCCACGGGTATGCGACATGGCTGGAGACGCGGCCCGACGGGCGCAACGTATATCGCATGAACGGCACGGTGGAGTTCGTGGCGGAAGAGGCGTTTCAGAAAGAGATGGCGGACCAGGCGGCGCGGCTGGGGCACCCGTGGAACGGGGGGCCGTGAGCGGGATTGGCGGAGGTTGTCGGGTCTGTTGACCCCGACCCACGCGCCGGGGTGCTGGCACGGCATGTGGATCCGGTATGTGGCCGATAGGGGCGTGAACGGTTGATTACGTTTCGTTGCAGCAACTGCAAGGCGGAGATCGAGGTGCCGGACCACTACGCGGGTCGGGTGGCCCAGTGCCCCACGTGCGGTCGCAAGCTGCGCGTGCCGCCCCCCGCGACGGATCGGACGGATGCCCGCAGTGCGGCGCTGCCGCTGGACGCGTCGAGCACCGGAAGCATCGTGTCGCTGGACGGTCGGGTGTACCAGGTGCGGCCGCAGATCGAGGGCATGATGATCGCCGCGGCGGCGGTTATCGGCGTGAGTGTGCCGGTGCTGGCGGTGATCGGACTGACGCTGCGGACCTACTCGCCGTGGCTGTGGGCAGGGCTGATCGCCACGGCCGTGGCCGGATTCGGCATGCTGCTGGTCGTGCCGGGGTTCAGCAACATTCGCCGCAGCCACGGTCGCAAGAGCGGTCGTCGGCTGGGAATGATCACATTGGCTGGCGGCCTGGCGCTGGCGGCGGCCTATCTGTCGCTCGGGCTGATCAGCTACGCGGTGGCGGACCACTCCGGGTGTCGCGCGCGGCTCGAGTCGGTCTACCAGGCGATGATGCAGTACGCGTCGCAGAACGAGGGCCGCCTGCCGCCGCGGCCGGAAACCCTCGTCGAGCTGGGGTACCTGAAGGCCTCGAAGCTGACGTGCCCGAAGCACGGTCGCGTGCGCGAGGGCGACCCGACGTACATTCCCGAGAGCTACAGTTCGCGGATCGACCTGCGGACCGAGGGAGACACCTTCCCGGACGAGACGGTCATCCTGATTGATGCGACGGTGCATCGCAGCGACGACATCGCCGACCCGCAGACGGGCAAGCCGATGCCGTTCTGCTATGCGTTGCGTCTCAGGCCCGACGCCCAGGGGCAGGTGGTGGGTTATGTGCCGTATGTGCAGGTGCTCGAGCGCATCAACGAGCAGCGCCGGATCATCGGCCGCGTCGAGGGCAACCGCCGGACGCACCGGTCGGGGGGTGGGGAATCCGCCCCGCCGCCGTCCGAGGTGCCGTCGCCGGCGGCTGCGACACCACAAGGAGAGTGAGACGCCATGCTGTCGCTCGATTGTCCCCATTGCCGCAAGCGTATCGAACTGGACGAATCGCGCCGCGGTCGTCCGTCGCGATGCCCGCGGTGCCAGGGCATGTTCCGCGCGCCGCTGTTCGACGGCGAGGCGGGCATCGCCGCCAGCGCGGCCGGCCGCGGCGACACGGTGCTGCTGGCCGCGGCCGGGTTTGCCGTCCTGGGGCTGGTGCTCACCGGGGCGGCGCTGCTGACGTATTTTGCCGGCGGCGGCAGGCTGCTCGTGCCGTGGAACGCGCTGCTGGTCACGCTGCCGCTGCCGCTGATCCCGATCGGGATCACATGGTACGCCGTCCGCCGCACGCAGCGGCAGGGGCTGGTCTGGGTCGCGCGGATTCTGGCGTACCTGTGGCTGGCGGGGCAGGTGTACCTGACGTTCAGGAGTGTGATGAACCGGTGACCGTTGTATCGGCACGGCCGGGACACTGTGCGGGTCCGGCGGCTTTCGAACCCATCGGGGCCGTCCGGCGGATTTATGTAAGGAGACGTGAAATGAGTTGTCGCGAAGCCCTCGAGTACAAAGCCCTGGAGCTCGGTCGCCTGGCGGTCCGGATGACCGGCGAGGCCGGGTCGGGCCACCCGAGCACGTGCCTGTCGCTGGCTCACGTGACGGCGGTGCTGATGTATCGCGTGATGCGCTGGGACCCGAAGAATCCGTGGGACCTGCGAAGCGACCGGCTGGTGCTGTCGGAAGGGCACGCGGTGCCGGTTGTGTACGCCGCGCTGCTGGATCTGGGGGCGGTGGTGGGCCGCGATGCGGAGCACGCCCGCGCGTTGTCGCTTGCCGAAGTGGGCGACCTGCGCAGGGCCGAGAGCGTACTGGACGGGCACCCGAATCCGGCGGTGGGGATGCCGTTCTTCGACGCGGCCACGGGGTCGCTGGGGCAGGGCCTCAGCGCCGGGGCCGGGCTGGCCATGGCGGCGCGGATGAGCGGCTCGAAGCGGCGGGTCTTCGTCCTCTGCGGCGACGGCGAGATGCGCGAAGGCCAGGTGGCCGAGGCGATGGATTTCCTGAAGGACCACAATCCGGGCAACCTGGTGGCCGTGGTCAACTGCAACAACCAGGGGCAGAGCGACTATGTCAGCGGGCAGCAGTCGCTGGAGGTGCTCTCGAAGAAGTTCAAGGCCGCCGGCTGGGCGGTCCGCGAGGTGGACGGCCACGATGTCGGCGCGCTGGAGGCCGCCCTGGGGCGCATTCCCCGGGGCAAACCCCTGGCCGTGCTGGCCCGCACCGTCAAGGGTTGGGGCGTCCAGTCGCTGCACGCCGTGGACGCCCACGGCAAGGCCCTGTCGCGCGAGCAGACGGCGGCGGCCGTCGAGGAACTCAAGCTGCCGCCGAAGCCGTCGGACCTGGCCGACCTCGTGCCGCCGGCTCCCACGGGGCGCAAGGTCAAGCCCGCGCCGGCGCTGGCGCCGCTCGATCCGCCGGACTTCGCGGACGTGGCCAAGGGCGGCAAGCTGGCCACGCGCAAGGCCTACGGCCTCGGCCTGCGCGACCTGGGACGCAAGAACCCGCACATCGTGGTCCTCGACGCCGACGTGCAGGGCTCGACGTTCTCGAACTACTTCCGCAAGGAGTTCCCCGACCGGTTCGTCGAGTGCAAGATCGCCGAGCAGAACATGGTCAGCGCCGCGGGCGGATTCGCCGCCGGTGGGCTGCTGCCGTTCGCCAACACGTTCGGCAAGTTCTTCGCGCGGGCCTACGACCAGATCGAGATGGCGGCCATCGGCGGCCTGAATCTGAAGCTGGCCGGGAGCCACAGCGGCGTGACCCTGGCCGCCGACGGGCCGAGCCAGATGGCACTGACGGACGTGCCGCTCATTCGTTCGATGAGCCACGTGCGCCTGGCCGACGGGCGGCCGATGCTCCAGATGCTGATGCCGTCGGACGCGGTGTGCGCGTACCGCTGCGTCGAGCTGGCCGCGCGGCACCGCGGCATGGTCTACATCCGCACGCTGCGGCCCGAGATGCCGATCCTGTACGACGCGGGCGAGACGTTCGCCCTGGGCGGCGCGAAAGTGCTGCGCGACGGTCGCGACCTGACGCTCGTGGGCTCGGGATACACGGTTCACACGGCGCTGGCCGTGGCCGAACGCCTGGCCAGCGAGGGCGTGGGCTGTCGCGTGGTCGACTGCTACGGGTTGCCGGTGGCCGACGATGGGCTGCTGGCGATGGCCCGCGACCCGAACGAGAAAATGCTCGTGCTGGACGACAGCTACGTGGGATCGGTCGGCAGCGAGCTGGCCGAGGTGGCGGCGGCGTGGCGCGGGGCCCGGGTCGTGACGATGAGCGTCGCCGAGACGCCGAAATCGGCCCGCGAGCCGGACGAGGTGTTGCGGCAGGTGGGGCTGGGCGAAGACGCCGTGGTGGCCCGCGCGCGCGAGCTGGCCGGCGACGAAGAGTGAGGCCGACCACGCGCCGCGTGAAAATGGTTCACGCGCGCGGATGCCACACTTTGGTGCGGCGGCTTGGCCCGAGCACAGTCGAGGGGCGCAGCCGGTGCCAAAGTGTGCCGGGCTGAACACGGCGCACACGTTGGTCCCCGACGTCGTCGCGGCCTCCAACGTGTGACCCAGCGGGCGCCTGATGTGGAATCGGTCTGACGCACCACATTGGCGGGCGGACGTCGTGCGGGATCCGTCCGCATGGGCTGTCGCGAGCGTTGTGCGGCGGCCGACGGTACGGCGGGACTCATCACGGGAGGGAACCATCATGACCACGGGTGCGCGAATTGCGGTGGGGGCGGTGCTGGTTCTGGCGATGGTCGGCGGCGTCCGGGGGCAGGAGGTCATTCGCATCACGGCGGACGACACGCCGTCCCTACAGTACAGGATCGTTACGCCGAGGACAATCACGCGCGAGAAGATGGATCGTAGCGGGACGGTAGATGGACAGAACTGGTCCATCGACCTGGACCTGAGCGAAACGCCGCTGGTGAAGGCCATGGAGCATCTGAAGGAGATTGCCGCTGCAACGCCCCGCGGGGTGACGCTCGTCTGGGACGTGCAGGACATGCGTGATGCGTCGCTCAATATGGACTGGCCCGTGACGGCGCAGGCCAAGGGCCTGTCGCTGAGCCAGGCGCTGGGTCTGATTCTGCCGCCCGAGATGGACTTCGAGGTGCATGAGGACGGCACAGTGCTTCTGGGCCCAAAGAACTTCCTGCCGCATGATCTGACGCTGAAGATCTACGACGTTGGCGAGGTGCTCTCGGTGCTGACGGTCCCTGCCGCCGCGGCGCCGGCCGGCGGGGGCATGTTCGCCGCGCCCGAGCCCGCCGAAAACGCCCAGGAGCGACTGCGCTGCCTGATCGAACGAACCACCATGGGCGGGGAACCGTGGGAGTCCATGGGTGGTCGCGCGACGATCGATTTCGCGTCGCCGGGCCTCATGCTGGTCAGCAACAGCGACGAGGTCCACAACCGCGTGGTGAGCCTGTGCAAAGGCCTGCTGGTCGTGCACCAGGCACGGCGCGCTGCCCTGGCACGCCGGCTTCAGGCAACGGAAACGGCGATGGAGGACCTCCGGGCCGCCCGGCGGAAGCTCAGCGACGAACTGCGCGACGTGAGCCTCGACGGCGAGCCGATCGGGACGGACCAGGGGGCCGACTTCCTGCTGTCGCAGATCAGGGATCTGCGGCATGCGGTTTCCAGGGCTCGCATGGAGATGGCGACGCGAGCCGCCGACGTGGAAGCTCGGACCCAGGTGCTGGCCGAGGCGCGTGCCGAGGCGCAGCGCCGGCTGGACGCCGATACGCTGTTCGGCGCCACGAAGCGTTCGCTCGAACGGCAGCGCAACGCCCTGGCGGCGATGCTGAATGCGGACCCACCGGCGGACGCCAACGAGATCAACGGGCTCCGTGCGAAGCTGGATCACGAACAGTCGTGGCTCGCGATGCTGGAGAACCAATTGGGGGATGCCTCGCGGATTGGGAACATGCAGAATGAGATCAATGCTGCGAAGGTGCGGCACGCACAGGCGGCCGCGCAGCTCAAGGAAACCGAAGCGGCCCTGGAGGCGATGAACCCGCGTCACGCGTTCGAACGTCTCGACCGGGTGGAGGAACTTCGGAGGCAACAAGGTGTTCTCGACCGGCGGATCGAGGAACGTCAGTGGCTGGCCGACAGCATTCGGCGGCAGTTGGACGGGGTGCCGGAACCGCCATGCGATTTCTCCGTTCCGGTGATGCCCGCGCCGGCGCCGGGCGATGCCGGTGAGTAGAGACCCGTAGGGTGGGTCCCCCGGACCCACGCGGACTCTGAAGCATGGCGGCACCTTGCGCGGTGCTGCCGGCGGGATAGGATGGGGCTATGGCCACAGAAATCGAAGCGAAGGTTCGGATCGAGGATGCCGCGGCGGTCGAGCGGCGGTGCGGCGAGCTGGGGGCCGTCTACGGCGGCGCGTGGCGCCAACTGGACCGGTTCTTCGATCATCCGGACCGGCGTCTGCTGGAAAGCGACAGCGCGCTGCGGATGCGGGTGAGCGAGCCGCTGGACGCGGCGGCGCGGCAGCTCCGCGCGCCGGCGTTGCTGACGTACAAGGGGCCGCGACAGGTGGGCCGGGCCAAGGTGCGGTCGGAGTACGAAGTCGAGGTGACCGATCCGGACGCGATGACGCGGATCCTCGGGACGCTGGACTACATCGAGACGTTCAGCTACGAGAAGCAGCGCCGCCTCTGGCGGTTGGGGGCGGTGGAGATCACCGTGGACGACGTGCCGGAGCTCGGGCAGTTCGTGGAAGTCGAGGCGCCCGACGAGGCGACGGTCGAGACGACGTTCGAGCGGCTGGGCCTTGGGCCGCTGCCTCGCATCACCGACAGCTACGTCCGGATGCTCTTTGCGCGGAAGCCATAGCGCCTCGCTGGCGTGTCGGGTGGCATGGCCACGCTGGCGTGGCCATGAAGGGTGGCTCGCCCCTCGACGAGGCTCGGGGCTTGCAGCGAGCCGTCCCTACAGTGAGCGCGCCCGTAGGGTGGGTCCCCCGGACCCACGCGGACTCTGGCATTCGACCCTCACCGCCCTCGACGGTGCTCGGGGCACCTCTCTCTGCAAGCAGGGAGAGGGGTTCAACGGCGGCCGGGGGAAGGCGGCCCTGGAACTCACGGGTGGGATGCCCGTGGCGCGATACAGCCACGCCCGGCGGTCGCCGCACGGGTCTCTTGCGGAGTGTGGAACCATGGATGTGTTGATCGTTGTGTTGCAGGCGGCGACGGTGGTGCTGGTGCTGGCCGTGGGCGGCTACGCGGTGGCGCTGCTGCGTCGCCGGTCGTCGGACGGTGCGGCCGCGGAGCTGCGCGACCGCGTGGAGCGGCTGGCGGGCCAGTTCGCCGAGTCGCTGCGGGCCAGTTCAGTGGACATGCAGGACCGCATCGGCCGTTCGTCGGCCGAGTTGAAGGACGCTCTGGCGACGAACCTGGCCCAGGGTCGCAAGGAGTCGGCCGAGACGCTTCAGCGAACCACACGGGCGCTGGAGGAACGGTTCGAGCGATTGCAGAAATCGAACGAGGAGCGGCTGGGCAGGCTCCAGGACGACAACAGCAAGAAACTGGACCAGATGCGGGCCGTGGTGGAAGAGAAACTTCAGACGACGCTCGAGGCGCGGCTCGGGCAGTCGTTCCGACAGGTGAGCGAGCGGCTGGAGCAGGTGCACAAGGGACTCGGCGAGATGCAGGCCCTGGCCGGCGGCGTGGGCGACCTGAAGAAGGTGCTGACGAACGTCAAGACGCGCGGCACGTGGGGCGAAGTGCAGCTGGGGAACCTTCTGGAGCAGGTGCTGACGGCGGAGCAGTACGCGTCGAACGTGGCGACGCGTCCGGGGAGCAACGACCGGGTGGAGTACGCGATCCGGCTGCCCGGGCGCGACGAGCACCGGGACGAGACGGTGTGGCTGCCGATCGACGCGAAGTTCCCGACGGAGGACTATCAGCGTCTGATCGAGGCGCAGGAGGCGGCCGACGCGGTTGCGGCGGAGGCGGCGGGCAGGCAGCTTCAGGCGCGGATCGAGAAGTCCGCCCGCGACATCCGGGACAAGTACGTCGCGCCGCCGCACACGACGGATTTCGCGGTCATGTTCCTGCCGACGGAAGGGCTGTACGCCGAGGTGGTGCGGCGGCCGGGGCTGCTGGAGACGCTTCAGCGGGAGTGCCGCGTGGTGGTCTCGGGGCCGACGACGCTGGCGGCGTTGCTGAACAGCCTTCAAATGGGATTCCGGACGCTGGCGATCGAGCAGCGGTCGAGCGAAGTATGGAAACTGCTGGGGGCGGTCAAGGGCGAGTTCGGGAAGTTCGGCGAGGTGTTGGATCGGGTTCACAAGCAACTGGAGACGGCGAGCCGCTCGATCGACACGGCGGCGCGCAAGACGCGGACGATCGAGCGGAAGCTGCGCAAGGTGGAGGAACTGCCGGCGGACGAGTCGGCGGGCCTGCTGGGTCCGGTCGAGGAGGATGGGATCCTGGACGGCGACGAGGCGGTCGCGGGCGAGGCGGGCGACGGGGCCGCGGGCGAGCGGTGAGTGTCGCCGATGGAGGCAGGGATGTCGGAGTCACGGTTGGCGGATCGGGTGCTGGACCGGCTGCTGCGGGAGCTGGTCGGAGGGACGTGGCCGCCCGGGTCGGTGCTGCCGCCACGTCGCCAGTTGTGCGAGACGTTCGGCGTGTCGCAGCGTCCGATGCAGGAGGCGCTGGCGGAGGCGAGTCGCCTGGGCCTGATCGCCGTGTCGGAGCGTCGTCCGACGCAGATCGCGTCGGATGCGGCGGAGCGGGCCCGTGCGTTGCTGGCGCAGCGGGCGGCGCGGCCCGTGGCTCGGCGCGTGGCGCTGCTGGTGCCGGACCATCGTTTCCCGCTGAGTCCCGGAGAGTACTGGCACCAGGTGGTCCATGCGGTGACGCGAGAGGCGGCCCGCAGGGACATCCGCGCCGAGGCGGTCTCGTGGCCGTACATGGAGCAACTGACGTTCGCCGAGCAACTGAGCACGAGGGGCTTCGGGGCGGCGGTGGCGCTGGCGACGCCGGAGAACCGGCTCCTGTCGCTGCGCGAGATGGCGCGGCGGCAGTTTCCGGTGCTGCTGCACAACCGTCGCGTGTCGTGGCTGAACGTGCCGTCGCTGATTCGCGACGACTTCGCGGCGATGCAGCGGATCGGGCAGTTGCTTGCGGCGCAAGGGCACCGGAACGTGTGCCTGGTGACGAACGACTACGCGGCGGAGCGCGAACGGCTGCTGGGCGGCCACGGCATGGTCGAGGGCTGGAGCACGTTCCTGCGCGAGTCGGGCCTGGCGGCGACCAGTCCGACGCCGGTGCACGTAGTGTACGGCCACTACGATTGCATCCAGGCATTGCTCGAGTGCCGCAATCCGCCGACCGGCCTGGTCCTGGCGTTTCGCGGCGGGCATCGGGCCATGACCGAGGGATACCTGTCGCGCGTCCCGATTCCGGAGGTGGTGAGCGTGGCGATGGTGGACTCGGCCGAGGACATTCCGCCGCAGCCGTGGCGCCCGTCGCTGACGTCGTTGACGCTGGACATGACGCGCATGGCCGAGTGCACGATGGAGATGATTGACCGGATGCTGGGCGGGGAGATTCGTCCGCCGAGCATCCGGATTCCGCTGCAACTCAGCGTGACCGAGAGCATCGGTCCGGCGCCGAAGCCTCCCGCCTGACAGCCGTTCAGCGGGCGGGCTTGCGGTCGAGGAGGCGGCGGACGGCGCGCAGCACCTCGGCGGGTCCGAAGGGCTTGGTCAGCAGCGCGGCGTCGGTCGGCAGGTTCCTGTCGGCGATGGCGGCGTTCTCGGCGTACCCCGTGACGAACAGGATCCGCATGGCGGGCCGCACGGCCCGAAGCCGCCGCGCGAGGTCGGGGCCCTGCAAGCCCGGCATGACCACATCGGAGACCAGCAGGTGGATGTCGTGCTGGTAGTGGTTCCCGAGCGGCAGGGCCTCGTCGGCGCAGCCGGCCTCGAGGACCGAGTAACCGCTTCGCCGCAGGACTTCGACGATCAGATGGCGAACCGTCGGGTCGTCCTCGACGACGAGGATCGTCTCGGTGCCGCCGAGCCGGGCGTCGGCATCGGCGACGACGGGGAACGTCTCGGCCTTGCCGCCGACGCGCGGCAGGACGATGCGGAAGGTGGACCCGAGGTCGGGCTCGCTGTAGGCGCTGACGGCGCCGCCGCTTTGGCGGACGAAGCCGTAGACCATGGAGAGCCCGAGGCCGGTTCCCTTGCCGACGGGCTTGGTGGTGAAGAAGGGCTCGAAGATGCGCTGCCGCGTGGCCTCGTCCATGCCGGTGCCGGTGTCGGTGACGGCCAGGAGGACGCACTCGCCGGCGGGGGCGTCGGGCGCCAGGGTCTGGCGGTTCTCGGCTGCGAGGTTCGCCGTCTCGATCGTGACGCGTCCGCCCTGGGGCATTGCGTCGCGGGCGTTGACCACGAGGTTCATCACGGCCTGCTCGACGAGGCCCCGATCGGCGCGCACGTTGCCCAGGTCGGGCGCCGGCACGAAGCGCAGGTGAATGTCCTCGCCGATCATCCGCCGCAGCGGATTCTCCATCTCGGCAATCACGTCGTTCAGGTTCAGCACCACCGGTCGCAGCACCTGGCGCCGGCTGAAGGCGAGCAACTGGCCGGTCAGTCCCGCGGCGCGGGCCGCGGCCTGGCGAATCTCCGTCAGGGCCTCGCGCGTGGCTCCGTGGATCGCGGCGTCGTACAGCAGCAGGTCGCAGTAGCCCTTGATGACGGTCAACTGGTTGTTGAAGTCGTGAGCCACGCCGCCGGCGAGCCGCCCGACGGCTTCCATCTTCTGGGCCTGGCGGAGCTGGTCCTCGATGTGCTTGTGAATGGTGACGTCGCGGACTACGATCAGCACGCTGCTGGGCGACGTCTGAAGCACGTGGACCTCGAACACGGCCTTCTCGCCGCCGCGCTCGTAGGGCCGCTCGGCCGGGCCCCAGGACGCGCCTTCCCGGGCGGCGCGGTGCAGAATCGCGACGGTCTCGTCCCCGATCAGGTCGGGGAACACTTCCTCGGCGGGACATCCGAGGAACTGCCGGCAATCCACGCCGAAGAGGCGGTCGGCGGAGGGGTTTGCGTCGACCAGGGTCAGCCCCCCGTCGGGGCGGACATCGTACAGAAGCATCCCCAGGGGCGACCGCATGACGATGCTGCGGAATCGCTCCTCGCTCTCGCGCAGGGCCCGCTCGGCGCGCTTGTGCTCCGTGATGTCCAGGGCCGTGAACGTCACCCCGGCGTCGAGATCATCGGGATCCAGCATGGTCGAACTGAGCAGCACGTCGATGATGCGTCCGTCCTTGTGCTGCCACTGGGTCTCGACGGCGCCCGTGCCGTGCTCGGCGAGTTCGGCGTACTTGATGCGGCCGACGCGATCGTACTCCTCCTGCGACGGATAGACCACGCGAGCACTGTGGCCGACCAGTTCGTTTCGAGAGCGGCCGACCATGTCGCACATGCGGTCGTTGACGGCCTGGATGACGCGGCTGACGACCACGCCGATGCCGATCGGCGCGGCCAGGAAGATGCTGCGCAGCGCGGCCTCGCTGCGGCGGATCGCCCGCTCGGCCCGTTTGCTTTCGGTGATGTCCATGGCCGTGACGGTGATGCCGCTGCGCAGGTCCCCGGCGTCGCGCACGCCGGCGCTCAGGAGTACGTCGAGCCGCGAGCCGTCCTTGCGGACCCACTGCGTCTCCACCACGCCGAAGCCGACCTTGGCGATCTCGCTGTAGAGCTCTCTGCCGACGCGGTCGTATTCGGCGCCCGTTGGATAGAGCGCGCGGACCGGGTGTCCGACGAGTTCCGTCCGGTCGTAGCCGACCATCTGGCAGAAGCGGTCGTTGGCTTCGAGGAACAGGCGGTTGCGAACGAATCCGATGCCGATCGGCGCGGCCACGTCGATGCTGTGCAGCGTGGCCTCGCTGAGCTGTACGGCCTCCTCGGCCCGAAGGCGGCTCGTCTCGTCGATCACCAGAAGAATCATCCCCTCGACGCCGCCGTTCACCCTGAGGGGCGACAGCGTGACGCGCACCGGGAACCGGGACTCGTCCTTGCGGCGCATGAATGTCTCGAAGTGGACGGAGACGTTGCCCTGCATGCACTGCCGGGCGTCGGAAGCCAGTTCCTCGTCGGCATCGAGAAGTCGTCCGACGGCCAGGCCGACCAGTTCGTCAGCCTGGTACCCGGACCCCGTGGAAGCGGTGGGATTGGCGTAGAAGACCCGGAGGTCGGCATCGGCCAGGAAAACCATCTCGGCCAGATCCTCGACCATGTAAGGCGCGAAGGCGAGCGCCTCGCGGCCCAGGTGGCGGCCGGCGCCGTGACCGTTCTGCATAGGCCAGTCCCCCAACCGATGCGGTGACTGGGACATCTGCCTGACCGGACATCATGCGATGCGAACACTCGCGATGGGACTCTTCTCAATCTGGACTATACAGGGGTCTCGGTTGCGGAGCAACAGGGCAGGGGTGGGATTTCTTCAAGGATACGCCGGACGTCGAACGCCCGCGGGCGCTCATTCCGGAATGAAGCCCAGGGCCTCGTGCACGCGCGCCAGCAACGGACGCGTGCGGGCCAGCGCCCGCGCGGCGCCGTCGGCCAGGACGCGGGCCAACCCCGGTTCGTCGGCGATGATGTCGCGGTACCGCTGCTGGACTGGCCGCAGGAACTCCACGATGGCCTCGGCCAGCTCCTTCTTGAGGTCGCCGTAGCCTTTGCCCTCGTACCGTCCGACGATCGTTTCGATCGGCTCGCCGGCCGTCGCCGCGAAGATCGTCAGCAGGTTCGCCAGCCCCGGGCGCGATTCGTCGTACACCACCTCGCGCCCCGCGTCCGTGACGGCGCGCTTGATCTTGCGGCGCACGGCCTCCGGTTCGTCCAGCAGCGCCACGTAGGTCGCGTCGTCCTCGTCCGTCTTGGACATCTTGCTCGTGGGATCCTTCAGGCTCATGATCCGCGCCCCCACCTTGGGAATGAACGGCTCGGGCACGGTGAACACGTTGCCGTAGATGCCGTTGAACCGTTCGGCGAGGTTTCGCGTCAGTTCCAGGTGCTGCTTCTGGTCTTCGCCGACAGGCACCAGGTCGGCGCTGTAGAGCAGAATGTCGGCGGCCATCAGCACCGGGTAGTCGAAGAGGCCGATGTTGATGTTCTCGCTGTGGCGCGACGACTTCTCCTTGAACTGCGTCATGCGCTGGGCCTCGCCCATGTACGTGAAGCAGTTCAGGATCCACGACAACTGCGCGTGCGTCGGCACGTGCGACTGGACGAACAGGGTGCTCGTGGCCGGATCGAGGCCGCAGGCCATGTAGAGCGCCAGGAACTCGTAGCAGCGTCGCCGCAGCACCTTGGGCTCCTGGCGGACCGTGATCGCGTGCAGATCGACGAGCACGTAATAGCACTCGTACTGGTCCTGGAGCGCGACCCAGTTACGCAGCGCGCCGAGGTAGTTGCCGATGGTCAGGCGGCCCGTGGGCTGGATGCCGCTGAGAATGGACGGCTTTCGCTTGTCTGGTGTGGTCTTCATGGCGTCGAGACTATAGCCGCCGACCCATCCCAAGTCAAGGCAACGCGCCGGCGGCATGCGCGGGGTGGCGTGGCCGCTGGCTGCCATGACGCCCGACGGCCATGACGGCTCCGCCCTCACCACGCTTCCAGCTCGCCCACGATCTCTTCCACCAGGTCCTTCAGCGTGATAATGCCGATGAACTGGCCGCGGGCATTTCGGACAATCGCCATCGCGGTACGCGTGCGCTGCATGGCGAAGATGGCCTGCGTGACGCCCATGGCCGGATCGAGGTCGAGCGTGGCCGTGGTGAACGTATCGAGGTCCAGGTCGTCGCCCGGTCCGACGTGCTCCAGGATGTCGTGCACGCGGACCACGCCGAGGACGTTGCGGCCCGTGTTGTCCGTGACCGGCAGACGGCTGTAGGGGCACCCGGCGACGAGGCGGCGGAACTCGGGATTGCCCGTGCCGCGGCGGACCGTGACCACGCGCCCGGCCGGGACCATGGCCTGGGCGACACGAACGCCGCGCAGGTCCATGATCTTCTCGACCAGCTCGTTCTGGTACGGCGTGACGACCCCCTCGGCGGCGCTGTCGCGCAGAATAGCCCGGAGACGGGCCTTGGCCGGAAACGGATCGGCGGCCCCTTTCGGTCGCACGATCGCGGTCCACACGGAGCTGATGCCCTTCAAAGCGGCCACGAGGCCGAGGGACCGGAAGAAGGCGCCGACGGCCCACAGCGGCTGGGCCCAGTGCACCATGAGCCGATCGGCGTGGGCGTTGAAGACGTTCTTGGGCACGAGGTCGGCGGCGATGAAGAGCGTCGGCGTCAGAATCGCCGTGGCGAGAAACTCGGCGTAGAGCGGATCGGCCTCCGGATGGCGGGCCTCCAGCATCCGCGTCATGAGCAAGGTGGCCAGGTAGACGGCCACGTTGCTGCCGATGAGCATGACGCAAATCTGACCGGGCATGTCGGCGAGCATTCGAACCAGGAGCCTGGCCTCGGGTCGCCCCTGGCGCTCGGCCAGGTGGAGCCGCACCCGGTTGAGCCGGTACAGACCGGTCTCGGCCCCGTTGAAGAATCCGGCGGCAAGCACCCCGGCCGTGATGCCGAGGCACGGCAGCAATGCCAGAAGGTCGTGCCAGATCATGTTCCGCCTCCTGTCGACTGTTCCGCGGTCGGCGGCGCCTCGTCCAGAATCTCCACCAGGATCTTCTTCGGCCACCCGTGCGCGCCGCCGCGGTGGCGACCGAGCGACCGGACCGTCATCCGCAGGTTGCCCCAGGTGCACTGGTCGCCCTCGCGCGGCAAGCGGCCGAGCAGCCCCGTGACGAAGCCGCCCAGCGTCACCACGTCCATATCCGTGTCAAGCTCGGCCGTGGCGTACTCGCGCCAGGCCCGCATCCCCAGATTGGCGTCCAGGAGAAACTCCCGGTCGCTCAGCCGCTCGACGCGCGCCTCGATATGATCGTACTCGTCCTGGATGTCGCCGACGATCTGCTCCAGGCAGTCCTCCATCGTCACCAGCCCCGCCGTGCCCCCGTACTCGTCCACCACCACGGCCAACTGAATCTGCTCCCGACGGAACAGGCTCAGCACCGCCTCCACCGACGCCAGCTCCGGAACGAACCGGACCGGCTCCACCAGCTCGCGCACCGGCTTGTGCGGCTCCAGAAACGCCCGACGCGACGTCACCAGGCCGACCACGTCGTCGATCGACCCGCGGTAGACGACCATGCGCTTCATCCGCGTGCGGCGGAACTCGTCGAGCAGACGCTCGGTCGGCGCCGTGAGGTCGAAGGCCACAACGTCCACGCGCGGCACCATGACCTCGCGGAGCCGGATCTCGTGCAGCTGGAGCACCTCGTTGATCATGTCGCCCTCGTTGCGGTCCACGGCCCCCTCGTCGCCGGCCAGATCGACGATGGCCTGAAGCTCTTCCGTGGTGACGAGCAAGTGGGCGCCGCGGGAACGGCGGCCGGTCACGAGCCGCGTCAGCGGTTCGACGACGCCGCGATCCAGCACCACGACGACCGGCCTCAGGAGCCACCGCAGTCCCCACAGCGGCACGCCCGCCAGCCGCGCCATGCCCTCCGGCGCCGTGGCGGCAATGGTCTTCGGGGCGACCTCGCCGCAGACGACCACCGCCAGAAGCATGGCCAGGCCCGTCGCCACCCCGGCCACGTGGCTGCGCGAGCCGATGCTCCAGACGATGGTGCTGGAGACCGCGTAGAACGTGACGTTGACGATCATGTTGCCCAGCAGGAGCGTGACCAGGAGAGATCGGGGCTGGGCGACCAGCGCGGCGGCCAGCCGTTCGGTCCGATGCGGTCCCGAGCGGAACCGGCGCAGGCGGTCGCGCGAGAGGCTGAACAGGGCGGTCTCGCTGCCGGAGAAAAAGGCGCTGAGGGCCAGAAGGCACGCCATGGCCACGAGCCGCAACGCGTGCTCGCTCAGCCACTCAACCATGGCGAACCTCCGCGAGCGTTTCCGCGGCGCGCAGCCCAAGGGGACCGGTCGCGGCGCAAGCCGACGCCCGGAGCAAACGCCTGTGGAGATCATCACGGCGGTTCATGATAAAAGCCATCTTACCGCCCCACGGGCAGGATTTCCACGGGGTTGTTGTTCGGGCGGCATCTGGCTCTCACAGCAGGTCGCCCTGGGAGCGGAGCCAGACGATGTTGTCGTGGCCGGGGATGACGAAGTCGCCGATCTGGAGCACCTCGGCGAACGATTCGGCCGCCTTGTTGCGGTCCCAGAGGGTCGGCCCCAGGTCGCCGTGCTCCAGGTAATCGCGCGTCAGCAGGGCGTCGCCGGCGACAAACGTCGTCTCGGTCGGCGTGTTGACCATGAGCGAACAGTGCCCCGGCGAGTGGCCGGCCGTGGGGAAGATGTCCACCCCCGGCGCGATGCTGTCGGGGGCCGGCTTGAGCCGCTTGAGCACGGCGGCCATCGTCTTGTCGCCCTTGAGCTCGGCCTTGCCGTAAGCGATTTCCTCGGCAAAGGCCAGCCAGCGGGCCTTCGGGAACGTCTCGACGCCGCCGACGTGCGCCGGGTCCAGGTGCGTCAGGAACACGTCCGTGACGTCTTCGGGCTTCAGCCCCGTCCGGTAGAACAGAACCGCCCGCAGCACCGCGTCGGGCCACCCCGGATCGACCACCAGCGTGGTCTGGCCGCTGCGCACCAGCGTACACGTGGCCACCTCGTCGCGCACGTTGCCCGTCTCGTTCCAGAACCTGTTCTTGGCGAGCGTTCCAATAGCCAGAACGTCCACGCGCAAATCGCTCATGCAGTGCCTCCTCGGCGGCCCGTCCGGTATTGTCGCGGGCCGCGCCGCCCGAGATTATGGGGTGGCAGGGCGGCCAAGGCAAGGCTTTTGCCTCCGCCCCCGGCCTAACTCTCGTCGGCCCTTCGGGCCGCAGATGCCGGCGTACCAGGGGAACTGAACCGCGAAAAAACGCGCGTTCCTGCGCTCGTGTCCGCGCGAACGTCTGGGTTTCGCCGTCATTCAGAGAAAACGTAAGGACAGAGAGGGCAATGTGTTAGAGTTGCCCCGGCCAGTGTCGCCGCCCGTCGCGCTTGCCTGCGTGCGATCCGCATGGATGATCTTCCCAGGCCAGGGCCTCAAGGCTGCGATGGCCACGGCGCCGTTGACTTGTGGGGCGGCGATCGGTGCATTCCGGGGGCGGTTCATCCCCCGGTCTGCTGTAGCTGACACGGCGGCATGAAGCCGCCATTGTGTGAACTGGGGAGTCCGAATCGTGAAAACTGCTGTCCGTGCAGTCGTCCTCGTGATGGTATTGCTCCTGTCCCAACCGGCGCTGGCCGACGCGATCGACCCGTTCGATTACTTCAGCGTTTACTCCCTGGGCGACATCGGCACATCGGGCAGGCGGTTCCAGGCCACCTTCTCCGGCACGGCCGGCGCCGCCGGGAACGTCCACCTGAGTTCGTCCAGCATCCTGCCCGCCTCGACCGCCGGATACGCCCTGCACGTCGGCGGCGACCTGAGCGCCCAGTACTCGACCACGTTCGGCGGCCTCACGGAAGCCGGTGGGCAGATCGGCATGAACGGCGTGATCGTTCGGGGCGACCTCCATGCCGGCGGCAGCATCAGCGACTTCGGCTGGGGCGGGGCGACCATTCAGGGCTCGGCCTATGCCGCCGGGACCGTCACGTTCTCCAACCGCGTCAGCGTGCAGGGCACGCATGCCGGGGCGCCGTACGAGTCCCACGTGGACCACCAGGTCGTGTCCGCCTGTTTCCGGGACACGTCCAGCTATATCGGCGGTCTGTCCTCCACCGGGTCCGTGAACAACTACTACGGCAACCTGATCTTCACGGGCCAGAGCGGGCTCAACGTCGTCGAGATCGACCAGCAGACGCTGCGCAACGCCTGGGGCTTCACGATCATCGCTCCGGAGGATTCCGTGGTGCTCATCAACGTGCTGGACACGACGGTGTCGCTGGATAACACGACCTGGGTGCTCCAGGGCGGCATCGAGCGGCAATCGGTCCTGCTGAACATGCCCCATGCCGTGAACCTCACCCTCAGCCAGACGAACGCGGTCAACATCCTCGCGCCGTGGGCCACGACGGAGTTCCTGCAAGGGAACGTCGACGGCATGCTGGTGGTGGGCAACCTGTATGGGGGCGGCCACGTGACCGGCGGCGGCACGTTCGACGCATCGACGGTGCCCGAGCCGGCGACGCTGTCGATGCTCGTGCTTGGCGGCCTGGCGCTGCTGTGGCGCCGTCGGGCCTGACCGCCGCCATCCTCTCGCTGCGTTCACCGTAGGGGGCGCGTCGCTGCGCGTTCCGAGCCTCGTCCAGGGGCAAGCCGCCCCGAACTCGTCACGTCCTCTCCGCGGCGGCAAGAATTGCGCCTCGGGACGATGAAACTTCCTGAAGCCCATAGCACGCTGGGTCTCGTCACGGGCCGTTGCCGGAGAATCCGACGACGGCCAACGCATTTCTAACACCTTGTACCACAATGGGTTGAGATCGCCTCGGGGCATCTGCCGGCCCCCCGTCCGCACCGGGGCCGCACGCCGTTGGCACGGGCTTTGCCAAAACACCTGTTGGAGACGGTTTGTCCATGGCAGTCGGCACCGGCGGCACAGAGGGGATGATTCATGACGAAGCTGTTCCAGGAAGCGGTTCCATCCGAGCGTGGGACGATCGAGGACCGGTTGCCCGAAATGCTGGACCAGGTGCTGAGCCGGTTCCGGCGCGTGGGCGTGCAGCGGATATGTCTGCTGGCCGAGGAAATGGTCCGGGCGCGGATGGAGCAGCCGGCGACGGCGCACCTGGCGCCGAGTCCGGCGCGGCGGAACTGACGGCGGCCCTAGGAGACGCGGCGTGCTTTACGGGCTTTACCTTTCGGCGACGGGCATGATCGTGCAGCGGCACCAGCACGAAGTCATCGCCAACAACATGGCCAACGTCAACACGACGGCGTTCAAGCGCGACGTGGCGACGTTCCGCCTGCGTGCGCCGGAGTCGCAATCGAGCGCCTCGGGCATGGCCTACCGCGAGCCGCTGCTGGATCGCCTCGGCGGCGGCACGTTCGTCAACCCCACCTACACGGAATTCGCCCAGGGCGAGATCGAAAAGACCGACCGGGCCCTGGACGTGTGCCTGCGGGGGCCGGGGTTCTTCACGGTGCGGGACGCCCAGGGCAAGACGTTCTATACGCGGGACGGGCGCTTCGCGCTGGAGCGCGGTACAGGGCGGCTGACGACGCTGGACGGGGCGTGCATGGTGCTGGGGGCCACGGGGCAGCCGATCCAGGTGGACCCGTCGCGCGACGTGACGATCAGCAGCGACGGCATGATCAACCAGGACGGCCAGGCCGCGGGCCGCCTGCACGTGGTGGATTTCGAGAACGTGCGGGCCCTGCGCAAGGTCGGGGCGAACCTGTACGAGCACTCCGGCGCCGAGCCGGAGCGGATGCGCTCGCCGCAGGTGCTGGCCGGGGCGCTGGAGCGCAGCGGCTCGGACCCGGTGCGCGAACTGGTGTCGATGATCGAGGCCCAGCGGGCATACGAAGCCAACGCCCGCATGGTGACGGTTCAGAACGAAACGCTGGGCCGCGTGGTCAACGACCTGGCCCGCAACGTCTGACGACTTCTGGCAAGGAGCGGATGAATGCGTTCGATGGCGACGGCGGCAACCGGCATGAAGGCGATGACGCTCCAGGTGGACGTGATCGCCAACAACCTGGCGAACATCAACACGACGGGCTTCAAGCGCGGCCGGGCCCTGTTCCAGGACCTGTTCTACCAGCAGCTCCGCCAGCCCGGCACCACCAACGGCATGGGCAACACGAACCCGTCCGGCGTGCAGATCGGCCTGGGTGTCCAGGCGGCCAGCACGATGGACGTGTTCGAGCAGGGCGACTTCGAGCCCAGCAGCCGCGACCTCGACGTGGCCATCCGCGGACGCGGGTTCTTCTCGGTCAAGATCTACGACGACCTGGGCGAGGGCGTCGGCTACACCCGCGACGGCAGCTTCTTCATCAACGCCAACGGCGACATGGTGCTGGGCGGCCCGGACGGCTTCCTTCTGGAGCCGCAGGTCACCGTGCCGACGGATTACCTGACGATCGACATCACGCCCGACGGGCAGGTGAACGTGACGACGCCGGGCAGCGTGACGCCGACCACCTCCGGGGTGATCCAGTTGGCGAACTTCACGAACCCCGAGGGTCTGATCAAGGTGGGCAGCAACATGTACGTGCGCAGCGCCAGCAGCGGCGACCCGACCATCAGCGACCCTGGCAGCGAAGGCGCGGGGACGCTGGTCCAGCAGTACCTCGAGAAGAGCAACGTGGACGCGGTACGCGAGCTGACCAGCCTGATCGAGGCGCAGCGGGCGTTCGAGCTCAACAGCCGCGTCATCGAGACCTCGGACGAGATGCTCCAGGTGGTGAACAACCTGAAGGCGTAACCGTCCGGCCGGGTCCGCCCGACGGAGTCGGCCGGTGTGACAGCGGAGGCCTGAGATGATACGAGCAACGGTGGTGGCGATGGCGGCGAGCGTTCTGTGGGCCGGGACGGTCTGCGCCGCTACGAATGTTCACCTTCAGCGCGAGGCGACGGTTCAGGGTACGACGATTCGCCTGGGCGACGTGGCGCTGGTCGAGGGCGACCGCGCCGACGACCTGAAGGCGCTGGTCGTGTGCCCGTCGCCGCTGGCCGGCAGCAGCGTGTCGCTCGACCGGCAGAAGATTCGCCGTCGGCTGCTGGCGGTCGCAGGCGCGGCCGACGTGGAGCTGGCCGGGGCCGACGCCTGCACCGTCAGCCGCGCCGAAGCGCAGCCGGACACCGTGCGGACTCCGGTGGCCTCGGCGCCGGCGGGCGCCGGGCAGCGCCTCGAGCAGGTGCTCCGCGAAGCGATTCAGCGCCGCATCGACCTGCCGCAGGATCGGTACCGGATCGAATTCGACCCGCGCGACGCGGCGACCCTGGCGATGACCGACCGGGAGCAGTCGTTCCGCGTGGAGCTCGGCGCCGGCGAAAAGGTGTTCGGTGCGGCGGCGTCCCGGATCGAGGTCACGAGCGTCCAGGGTCAGGATCGCACGCCTCGTACCCTCTACATCCGCTATCGCGTGGTGCAGTTGGCGGCGGTGGTCGTGGCCGCGCGAGACATTCGCCAGGGCGAGGTGCTGGGCCGCGAGGACGTGCGTCTGGAGCGGCGCGAGTTCCGCGACGAGCGCGTGGACGGCCTGCGGCACCTGGAGGACGTGGTGGGCTCGACAGCCCGGTCGGCCCTGGTGGCCGGCCAGACGCTCTGCGACAACGACGTGACGCGGACGTTGCTGGTGCGCCGCGGCGACGTGGTGACGGTGTACGTGTACGGTCGCGGCTTCACGCTGAAGACGCGGTGCCGCGCGTTGGAGACGGGCGAACGCGACGCGACGATCGCCCTGGAAGGCATGGACGGCCGCGGCAAGTTCTATGCTCGCGTCATTGATGCGCGCACGGCCGAGCTTCGTCTGGCCGACGCGCCGGCACGACGGGCCGAGGCGCAGCCGGCGTCGCCCGATACGGCCGAAGGCGTCCGCAAAGGAGAAAGCTGATGGCTATCCGAATCGTTCTGGCCGTGGTGCTGGCCGTGCTCGCAACGTCCGCCGCGCAGTCCGAGTCGCTCCTGAAGGAAGGCAAGACGGCGCCCGCGTCGGTGGTGGACGAGAAGGGACAGGAAGTGGCCGTCCGTTCGTCGCCGACGGTCTCCACGGTGAGCCTGATCGCCGTCGGCAAGCCCGAGACGCGCAAGTTCAACATCCACGACATCCTCACGATCATCGTCCGCGAGGAGTCCACGTCGAAGACCTCGGCGGATTCGTCGGCCGAGAAGAAGGCGAGCATCAACACCGAACTGAAGGACTGGATCCAATTCAAGGTCGAGGGTGACGGCAAGTCGCGGAAGCTGCTGACCGATCCGGGCATTGCGGCCCGGACGCCGTCGATCGACGCCAGCGGGCAGACCAAGTACGAGGGCGAAGGCGAGGTCAACCGCAAGGACTCGTTCCTCACGAAGATCTCGGCCACGGTCATCGACGTGAAGCCCAACGGCACGCTCGTGATCGAGGCGCGGCGGTTCATCCAGATGGACGACGAGAAGATCACGATGACCCTGACGGGCATGGTGCGGCCGGACGACATCAGCATCATCAACACGGTGAACTCGACGAGTGTGGCCGACCTGGTCGTGACGAAGAAGACCGAGGGCGTGGCACGGAACGCGGCGAAGCAGGGGTGGCTGATCCGGCTGGTCCAGGCGATTAACCCGTTCTGAGCGGCCACGACAGGCAAGGAGCTTGCACGATGAGCGGCAATGCGATGCGACTGGGAATCCTGGTTCTGGCGACGATGGCGGCGATGGCGGCCGCGGGCGACCGTGCGTGCGGCGTGACCGTGGGCGACGTGACCGAGGTCGAAGGCCAGCGGATCAACAAGCTGCACGGCCTGGGCCTGGTGGTGGGTCTGCGCGGCACGGGCGACAGCGGCGAGTACATGCCGACGATCCGGCCGCTGATGGCGCTGCTGTCGAAGCTGAGCGATCCGGTGCTGAACGTCGAGGAATTGGAGGAGACGCGGAACGTCGCGGTCGTGACGGTCACGTGCACGGTGCCCAAGAGCGGCGCCCGCGAGGGCGACCGGCTCGACGTCCAGGTGCAGAGCATCGGCAGTTGCAAGAGCCTGAAGGGCGGGCGGCTGTTCATCACGCCGCTCCAGGGCCCGCAGCGGAACTCGGTGGTGTATGCGCTGGCCGAGGGGGCGATTCGGCTCGAGGACCCGCAGACGCCGACCAGCGGCGTCGTGGACGGCGGGGCGGTCGTCGAAGAGCCCGTCGTGACCGACTTCGTGAAGGAGAACCGGTTCCGCCTGGTGCTGAACGAGGCCAACAGCGAGTTCTCGTGGGCGACGACCATCGCCGACACGATCAACCAGCACACGGAGTACGAGGTGGGCACGGCCATCGCGCGGGCCCTGGACGCCAAGACCATCGAGGTGACGATTCCGGAAGCGTACCGGCAGCAGGTCACGTCGTTCATCAGCCGCATGCAGCGGCTGGACCTGATTCTGCCCTACAGCCGCGCGAGGGTCGAGATCAACGAGAAGAGCGGCACGATCGTGATCACGGGGAACGTGGAGATCAGCCCGGCGGTGGTGAGCCACAAGCAGCTTCTGGTGACGACGGAGGCGCCGGCTGGGGCGGCGCCGGCCTCGTCGTCGTCGGCCGTGACGGCCGCGGCGACTACGGCGACGTATGTCCCCGACGAGGGCCACTTCTTCGGCATCGATCCGCGGCACGAAGGCGGCGTGCAGCTCCGCGACCTGGAGACCGCGCTGAACGTGCTGAAGGTGCCCGTGGAAGACCGCATCGCGATCATCAAGCTGCTGGCCAAGGCCGGGCGGATTCACGCGGAGGTCGTCTTCGCCGACTGACGGCGAAGACCTGGAGAAACAGATGACCGGACTTCAAGGACCCTCGAGCGACGCGGCGCTGTTTGCGGCCCACCGTCCGCGCGCGCCGCAGATGGCGCCGGCGACCACCGGCAGCGCCGCCTCCGACCGCCAGGCGGCGCAGGCCCGGCAGAAGCTCACCGAGTTCGTCGGCGCGTCGCTGTTCGGCATGGTCCTGAGCGAGATGCGCAAGACGACGAGCAACGAGCATGTGCTCTTCGGCGGCCGCGGCGAGGAAGCCCTTCAGCCGCTGCTCGACCAGGCGCTGGTCGGCAAGCTGGCGTCGTCGCCGAACTTCGAGCTGGCCGAGGCGGCCTTCGAGAAGCTCTACATCAACACGCCGTACAGTCCGCTGGTGTCGCCCGAGCTGGCGACGCCCGCGGCCGCGTCGGCCAGAGTGAGGGCCACCGCATGAACCCGCACGCCATGGCCGTGGTACGTCACGTGGAGAACCTGGTGCGGCTGAACGACCAGTTGCTGTCGTTCGCCGAGCAGCGCTACGCGGCCATGGCGTCGCGCGACACGGCCCGCCTGGAAACGATCATGGCCGAGGAACGCAAGGTCGCCCAGGCGGTCTTCGACCAGGAACGGGCGCGCCGGCAGGCCGTCATCCACCTGGCGCGCAGCCTCGGCCGGCCCGTCGAGCACGCCGACGCCGTCAAGCTGTCGGAGCTGGTCGCGTGGGTGGACGCGCCGCTGCGACCGCGGTTGGCCGAGATGAGCGAAAGCCTGCGGACCGTGGTGGACCGGATTCGCCGCCGCAATCACGCGGCGACGCTGCTGGCGCAGCAGATGTTGCCGCACTTCAGCGAACTGCTGGAAATCCTGCTGGCCGGCGGACCGGCCGGGGTCTCGTACACGGCCGGCGGCCGCGCGACGCGCGGCTCGGCCCCGTGCATGAGCGTTCTGGACATGCAGGCGTGAGGTAAGTCATGGGCATCTACTCGGCGTTCAGCATCGGTCGCACGGCCCTGGTGGCGAACCAGGCGGCCCTGGAGGTGATCGGCAACAACATTGCCAACGCCTCGACGCCGAACTACAGCCGCCAGGTGCCCATCATGGTGCCCGGCCCGTCGCTGAACACGGGAATGCACCTGGGCACGGGCGTCCGCCTCGAGGCCATCCGCCGCGTGTACGACACGGCCGTCGAGTCGCGTCTGCGCGACGCGATCAGCAACGGTCAGAGCACCCAGGTGCAGCAGCAGATGCTCGACCGCATCGAGGCCCTCTACAGCGAAACGACCGACACGGACCTCTCCACCGCCCTGACGACGTTCTTCAACTCGTTCAGCGAACTTGCCAACGATCCGCAGAACCTCGGCGTCCGCACCATCGTGGTCGAGAACTGCCGCCAGCTGGCCGACCTGATCAAGTCGATGCGCGACGGGCTGGACGTCCTGCGGCAGGAGGCCGACTACTCGGTTCGCGTGACGGCCACCGAGATCAACCGCCTGTCGCGCGAAATCGCCGACCTCAACGTGCAGGTGCTTTCGGCCGAAGAGGGCCAGGTCGGCAGCGCGCCGAACCTGCGCGACCAGCGCGACGCGAAGATCCGCGAACTGGCCGAGCTCATCGAGGTCCGCGCCGTCGAACTGGACAACGGGCAGACCAACATCATCGTCGGCAACCAGGTGCTCGTGGACGGGCGGTACTATCGCGAGCTGACGACCAAGATCGTCGAGGACCGGAACCTCGGCGTGTACGAGGTGCGGTTCGCCGACAACGACGAACAGGTCGCCCTGACCGGCGGCGCGTTGCAGGGCCACGTGGCCAGCCGCGATTCGTGGGCCGGCGAGCAGGTGGACTCCCTCGACCAGTTGGCCCAGGCGCTGGTGTTCGAGACCAACCTGCTGCACGCCGAAGGCATCGGCCTGATCGAGCAGCGGACCGTCCGTAGCGAGAACTTCGTCATGGACGCGGCGGCCGTTCTCAATGGCGCCGATGCGGGCCTGTTCAACACCCCGCGGCACGGCTCGTTCCTCATCCACGTGACCAACGCCGTGTCGGGTATGACCGAGACGTCGGTCGTGACGGTCGATCTGGACGGGCTGGGCGCCGACGACTCGCTGAACTCCCTGGCCGCCAAGCTCGATGCGCTGGACAACGTGACCAGCTACGTCGACGCCACGGGGCACCTCGTGATCGAAGGCAGCACGAGCGAAATCCGCCTGAGCTTCACCGAAGACTCCAGCCAGGTGCTCGCGTGCCTCGGCGTCAACAGCCTGTTCACCGGCTACGACTCGGTGACCATCGGCATGTCGGACGCCGTCCAGGCGGACCCGCGCCTGCTGGCTGCGGGATTGACCAGCCAGGCCGGCGACAACGGCAACGCCCTGCGACTGGCGGGGCTGGCCGACACGCCCCTGGCATCGCTCGGCAACACCTCGTTGCTGGATTACCATACCCAGGCGGCCACGCGGCTGGCGGTCAACACCGCCGCGGCGAGGTCCTCCAACGAGGCGGTTCAGGCGTTTCTCTCCACGATGAACGACGAACGCGAAGCCATCAGCGGCGTCAGCCTCGACGAGGAGGCCGTCAGCCTGATCCGCTACCAGAAGGCGTACGCCGCCGCGGCACGGTACATGAGCACGCTGTCGGAGCTGCTCGACGAGATCATGGAGATCATCTGACCGGACGGCGGCCCCGGGCGGGCCGCCAGGAGCATACGGCATGGGCATCGGTTCCGCGGGAACACGCGTCTCCAATTCGCTGCTGGCGCAGCTGTCGATCCGCAACATCAACTCGAACATGCACGAGTTGCTGACGTTGCAGTACCAGCTGGCCACGGGCCTGCGGCTGTACAAGCCGAGCGTGGACCCGAGCGGCTCGGCCGTGGCCATGTCGTTCCAGGGGCTCATCGAACGCCGCGAGCAGACCGGCACGAACATCACCCAGAGCACGGCGTTCCTGGCCGCCACGGACAACGCCCTGGCCGACCTCCAGGACATCCTCAACGAGGCTTCGAGCGTCGCCTCCACCAACATCGGCGCCGGCAGCGACGACGACACGCGCCAGAACGCCGCCGCCTTCGTCAGCAGCCTCATCGACCAGCTCTCGCAGCTCGGCAATCGCCAGTACCAGGGCCGCTACCTCTTCGGCGGCCAGGCCACCACCACCGCGCCGTTCGACCTCGCCGACACCATGGTCCAGTTCGTCGGCGACATCAACCAGATTCTCACGACCCTCGACAGCTCCTCCTCGGTCGCCTACAACGTGACCGCCGAGGAAGCCTTCGGCACCCTCAGCGGCCGAGTCACCACGCTGAACGACCTGGACCCGAACGTCACGATGACCTCGCGCCTGTCGGAGCTCAACCGCGGCACGGGCGTCCGCCTCGGCACGATCAGCCTCAGCGACGGCACGGACAGCACCCAGGTGGACCTCTCGTCGTGCGACACGGTGGCCGACGTGGTCGCCGCGATCAACGCCAACGGCGTCGTGAGCATCACGGCGTCGATCAATGCCGCGGGCAACGGCCTCCAACTGACCGGCGGCGCTGGCACAACCATCAGCTGCAACGACCTGCCCGGCGGGTTTACGGCCCGCGACCTCGGCATCCTTCAGACGGCGGCCCTGCCGGCCGACACGCCCATCGTCGGCGCCGACCTCGACCGGGTGCTTTCGCTGACGACCGAACTGAGCGCCCTGCGCCAGGGCGCCGGCATCGACACCGTCAACGGGTTCCGCATCAGCGTCGGCGGCGACACCGCCGTCATCGACCTCTCGGCCGCACAGACCGTCCAGGATCTGCTCAACACGATCAACTACTGCGGCCTGAGCGTGCGGGCGTGGATCGACCCCGACGGCCGCAACCTCGTCGTCGCCAACACCGTGTCGAGCGACCCGATGTCGATCGGCGAAAACGGCGGCACGTGTGCGACCGATCTGGGCGTGCGAACGATGCACGCCGGCACCCTGCTGTCGGACCTGAACGCCGGCGACGGCGTTCGCACGGTGGTCGGCGACGACTTCCAGGTC
The DNA here is from genome assembly GCA_012729015.1 of Phycisphaerae bacterium. Lineage (GTDB taxonomy): Bacteria > Planctomycetota > Phycisphaerae > FEN-1346 > JAACEH01 > JAAYDY01. The sequence goes on from JAAYDY010000093.1 coordinate 51,701, forward strand.
GTGTGCAGCGACGGCAGCGTCATCGGCATCGACTGCACGGGAGTCTCGACGGTCGGCGATCTGATCACGGCGATCAACGCCGATGCGGCCAATGGCGGACGCGTGGTGGCCTCGCTGGCGTCGGTCGGCAACGGCCTGCGCCTGACGGATACGACCGGCGGCGCCGGCGATTTCCAGGTGCGCCGCGTCAGCGGCAGCTTCGCCGCGATGGACCTCGGAATCGAGCAGACCGTGGCCAACCCCACGGCTGTCATCACCGGCACGGACGTGGCCCCGGTTCAGGAGGAGGGCGTCTTCCAGAGCCTGTTCGCGTTGCGCGACGCGCTGCTGTCGAACGACGACGCCGCCATCTCCGAAGCCGGGTCGGCGCTGCAGGGCGAAATCAGCCGCGTCGCACGCATCCGCGGCGTCGTGGGCGCGCGGATGCAACTCCTGGAGACCACCGGCGCCCGCATCGAGGACGAGTTGCTCCAGATCGAGGGCTTGTTGTCCGAGGTGCGCGACCTGGACTACGCCGAGGCCGTCTCGCGGTTCCGGACCTTGCAGACGACGTTCCAGGCGAGCCTTCAAACGGCCGCCAACGTGCTGCCGATGACGTTGATGGATTTCCTGTAGCAGAGAACCGGTCGCCGGCTGCGGCGGCCGTACGGTGCAGGGGGGAGACACAGCGGAGTTCTGTGGGAGACGATCATGAAAGTAGTCACGACACGATTCGGCGAACTGGACATCGACGACCGCCAGGTCATCGACTTTCCTCTGGGGATCCTCGGGTTCCCCGAGTTCAAGCGATGGATCCTGCTCCAGGCGTCGCCCGAGAGCGTGTTCTTCTGGCTCCAGTCGGCCGACGCGCCCGACCTGGCCTTCATCCTGGTCCAGCCGCACCTGTTCTTCAAGGACTACCGCGTGCGGGCCCAGGACGAGGAACTCAAGGCCATCGGCCTCGACGACTCCGACGCCGGCGAGGTCTTCGTCATCTGCAATCGCGTGAGCGACGCGGTGACGGTCAACCTCCAGGGGCCGCTCGTGTTCAACGCGGCGACGCGCCGCGCGCGGCAGGTGGTCCTGTGCGACCGGCACCTGACCACGCGGCACGAACTGTGCAAGCTGGGCAAGGAAGCCTGCCTGACGGCCGCTGCCGTCTGACGGGACCCCTGGCGGCGCGCGTGCGCCGACCTCGGGGGCAGCGCCCCCCGACGGCCGCAACCGGCCCACACGATTCAGGCGACTCACGGAGGAAGAGCCATGCTCGTATTGTCCAGACAGAAGAACCAGACGATCATGATCGGGGACCTGATCGAGATCTCGATTGTCGATATCCGCGGTGACAAGGTGCGGCTGGGCATCACCGCCCCCGTGTCGATCCCCGTTCACCGCAAGGAAGTCTACGAAGCCATCCGGGCCGAGAACCGCCAGGCCGCCGGTGTGCCCCTGGGCGACGTGGCCGCGCTGGAGCAGATCGTCCGCCGGCCCGGCTCCGACGAGGCAGCGAAGCCGGCGCCCGCGGCTGACGAGCGGCCGAGCCCTCAGGCTTCCGGCGCAGGGCGGCTTCAGTAGCACACAGAACCGATACGCACAGCGACCCAGGAGGATCGCCCCATGACACGCATCAACACCAACCTGCCCAGCATGGTGGCCGCCATGTACATGAACCGCAACATGGCCGCCCTCAACACCGCGCTGGAACGCATGGCCAGCGGCGTCCGCATCAACTCCGCCAAGGACGACCCCTCCGGCATCATCACCACCGACGTCCTCCGCGGCGAACTGACCGGCATCAAGGACGCCGTCACCAACACCGAACGCGCCGACAACCTCATGGCCACCGCCGAAGGCGCCATCGCCAACATCAGCGACCTGCTCCTGGACCTTCAGGCCGTCGTCTACGAGGCCGCCAACGGCGGCGCACTGACACAGGACGAAATCGACGCCAAGCAGCTCCAGGTGGACAACCTCGTCGGCGCCATCAACCAGATCGTCCGGTCCACCAGCTTCTGCGGCCAGAGCCTCATCGACGGCTCCCTCGGCTACGTCACCCAGGACGTGGACCCCGAGGACATCCTCGGCCTGACCGTCTACAGCGCCCCCGTCGGTTCCACCAGCGGCGAGCTCGTCGTCAACGTCACCCTCGAGCGCGGCGCCGAGCAGGCCCAGCTCATCATGCCCGACTACCTCGTCGCCGGCGACGTCTCCATGACCCTCACCGGACCCGGCGGCGCCAAGACGTTCCAGTTCACCGCCGGCATGACCGCCCCGGAGGTCGCCCTCGAGATCAACCGGACCACCGAGGAATCCGGCCTCAGGGCCGATCTCGTGGACCCCGCCGACCCGACGCAGGGCATCCGTGTCACCACCGTCGAGTACGGAACCAGGGCCCGGATCACCGTCGCCGTCACCGGCGGCGACCCCGACGGCATCGTCTTCGAAGACGCCCTGGGCAACCGCGCCATCACCGCCGAGGGCATCGACGCCAAAGCGTCCGTCAACGGTCACCAGGTGGTCGGCCGCGGCAAGATGCTCCGCTACGCCACCGCCTCGATGAACTTCGAGATGGAAATCACCGACGACTTCAACCAGTCGTCGATCCCGGCCCAGACCGACTTCGTCATCGCCTCCGGCGGCGCCATGTTCCAGATCGGCCCCCAGATCGGCGGCGATCAGCAGGTCTCCTTCGGCATCGTCAACATGGACGCTTCGAATCTCGGCTGGCCGTCCGTCGGCTTCCTCAGCGACGTGGTCTCCGGCGGGTCCAAGAGCCTCATCACCGGCAACCTGTCCGACTTCCAGGCCATCGTCGAGACGGCCTCCACCCAGGTCGCTTCCATGCGGTCCCGCATCGGGTCTTTCCAGAACAACACCCTGAAGATGGCCTCCAACAGCCTCAAGCAGACCCTGGAGAACATCTCCGCCGCACGAAGCCAGATCCTCGACACCGACTACGCCGAGGAAACCTCCGCCATGGTCCGACAACAGGTCCTGGCCGACGCCACCCGCGCCGCCATGTCCATGGCCCAGCAGATTCCCCAGCACGTCCTGTCGTTACTGTTCCAGGACTAAGCCGCGCGCAACCCCTCTCCCTGCACGCAGGGAGAGGTGCCCCGAGCGTAGCCGGTAGGGTGGGTCCCCCGGACCCACGCGGTCGGTTGGTCTACCACGCACAGCCGCTCACCCCCAACCCCTCCCTGCGTGCAGGGAGAGGTGCCCCGAGCGTAGCCGAGGGGCGGTGAGGGTCGAACAGAGAAGTCGCTTCGAAATCGTAACGGTTTCTCAACTCGCCCCCCTCACCCGGCCCTTCGGGCCACCCTCCTCCTCCAGGGGGGAGGGGTTCGCTACCCCTCAGCGCGCCGCGGGGTGCCATGCCTGCTCCGTCGAGGCTATCCGACAATGTGCCACGCGTAACACGTTGTGGGGCATGGCATTACGACCTCTCGGGCGTAGGGTGGCTGCTTGCAGCCACGCGGAAAGGCAAGGAAACTTGCCCATGCCTGACGGGGCAGGCATGGCACCCAGCTCTGACTCGCCGC
>JAAYDY010000094.1 GCA_012729015.1 Phycisphaerae bacterium
AGCTCGGCGGAGAGGCTCTGCCCCGACCGACGGCGCCCAGCAGACAAAACGGCCCTCCGCGGCGAGGAATTCCCCTTGACCGGAGGCAGCCTTTCATGGATAGGGTGGGTCCCCCGGACCCACGCGGGACGTTGCGGTTGCCCGGCCGGGTGCGGAGATGTCCTGCAGGCCCATGACGCGCGATTGCCGGGCTATGGCGTCGGTGGGGGGCTCCCTCATGGTTGCGGTCTTCGACTGTCGGACCGGGTCGCCTGGGAGTTGCCCGCGGGGATCGAGTGGACGCCGCCCGACGAGCGAGCCTAATCCCGCGTGGTCCCGGGGGGCATACCACAGGAGGAGAAAATGGTATACTGTCCCCAATGGCTTGTCCCCAATGGCTGGTCTATGCTGTCCCCGATGGTCCCGTAGGGTGGGTCCCCTGGACCCACGCGGACTCTGGAGTTTGACCCTCACCGCCCCTCGCTGAAAGCTCGGGGCACCTCTCCCTGCAAGCAGGGAGAGGGGTGGGTGGCGCCGCACATCGCGTGGCCATGAGGGGCGGTTCGTCCCTCGACATGGCTCGCGATTTTCAGCGAGCCGCCCCTACGGTTGGCACGGTGGGGGCGCAGGTGGCGCTGTGAAGCCAGGTTGGTGAGGCCGCGTCCGGTTAGCGCGCCGGGGTCAGAACAGGTCTTTCAGCATCTTGAGATCCTTCAAATCCTTCAACTTCTTCAGGTCGTCCAGATTGAGGCTTTCCTGCGATCCGGGCAGGCCTACGCCGACCTGCGGTTCCGAGAGCGTGCCCGTCAATCGCGGCTCCACCCACTGCCGGGCCAGGACTCCGATGCCCGACGCCTCGACCTTCTTGCCGCCGAACGACAGACGGTAATCCATTCGCCCGTCCATGGCGGTCCAGCCCGTCATCGTGAGCCACACGTCCTCGCCATGCTCGGCCCGGATGTCGCCGTCGGGCGGCGCGCTGGTCACGCGGCCGTCGGCGATGACGCTCCGGGCGCGCAGCAGATCGAACGTCAGAGCGTTACCGAGCTTCAGCGGCTCAAGCACCGACGCCAGCATCGGCGATCCTTCCAGCCGCAGATCGCGCACCTCCAGCAGGCTGTGGCCTTTGAGGTTGGCCGCCAGGTCGGCCTTCTCGAAGCCGAGGCCCGTCAGCCCCAGATCGATGCCGACGGTGCCGCTCGTGCGGCCGAAGGGATTGTAGAGTAGCGGCGCCTGGAGCCCCAGGGCCGAGAGGTCGCTTGAGGCCTTGCAGCATGAGACCGTCACGGCGACTTCGAACGGCTGCGGACGCACGCTCAGGTCCGCCGAGGCCGTCAGTTCCAGCCGGCCTTCGTTCAGCGTGCCCGCCAGGCGGCGGATGCGGACCTTGCCGCGGTCGTAGTGCATGTCCAGGGTCAGATCATCCAGCAGCACGTCCGTCCGCAACTGCTCGTCGCGGTAGCGCACCTGTCCGCCGTCGGCCACGATGGGCATGGTGACCTGCGGCGGCTTCTTGGGCTTTTTGGGCTTGCCGGACGAGGCGCTCGCCGCCCCGAGCAGCCCCGCGGCTTTCACAGGGGGGGCGGCGCTGCCGTCGTGCTTCGGCGCCAGATCCTCCACCGACAACCGGCCGTCGGCCAGCCGTACGATGGACACGTTCAGACCCTCGATGCGCACCGTGTCGAGCGGGCGGCCGAGGATGGCCTCCAGGAGCGTCGTCTTGCAGGTGAGCGTTGCGAACTGGACGAACGGCTGCTCACCGAATCCCGACCGCTCGGCGATCCGGAGCCCTTCCAGGCGGGTGCCGTGGAAATACCCGACGCTCAATCGCTCGACGGTGACGGGGCGTCGCACCTTGGCCCTCAGATACGCCTCGGCGGCGCGGCAGCCCAGGGAGGTGGACAGCAGCGACGGTGCGGCCGCCACCAGCGCCGCCACAATGGCGACCAGGCCCCAGAGGACACGTTTCCTGCGTTTGCTCACGTTCGGTATTCTCCGCTGCGACGGTGCAGCCATTGTCACGCGGCCGGGGCCGCCCGTCAAGGCGGCGATCTCGGCGTACCGTCAAGACGGGGCCCGCCGTCGGCCGATACAGACCTGTGGACACGTTTCCCGGGAGGCCAGTCATGAACAGGGTCGCATTCGCCGTCGGCGTCGCTGCGATGACCGTCGTCGCGGTGCTTGGCGCCGCTCTTGCCGTCGGCCAGACCGCCGGCGATTCCGCCATCGCCGCCGACAGCTACCGCAGTTTCACACGGCCCAGCCTGGAGATCACCGTCGCCAGCCGCACCGAGGGCCTCGTCGAGGAGGTGCTCGTCAAGGAAGGCCAGGCGGTCGTCAAGGGCCAGGTGTTGGTGCGACTGGACTCCACGGTCGAGAAACTGGAGCTGGAGCTGTCGCGCCTGCGGGCCGAGACCGACAAGGCCCTGGAGGCGGCGCAGCTCGTGCAGAAGCAGAAGGTCGTTGAGGTCGAACGGGCTCGGACGCTCCTCGACAAGGGCGGCATCACCGGCACCGAGCTGGAGCAACGCGAGTTGGAGCTCAAGATCGCCGTCATCAACGTGCAGATCGCCGAGGCCAACATGAAAGCCGTGGCCCTCCAGTACCAACGGGACCAGGCGCGGCTCGCCCAGCGCCAGATTGTGGCTCCGGCCGACGGCGTGGTCACGCGGCTGCACAAGGACGTGGGCGAGGCCGTCGAGCGGCTGGAAAAGGTGGCCGAACTGGTTCAGCTCGATCCGCTGCATATCGTGCTCAACCTGCCCATGGACACGCGCGGCCGCTATGCCGAGGGTCGCAAGGC